>CAZLEQ010000040.1:0-19870 GCA_964558575.1 uncultured Acidimicrobiaceae bacterium
CGACATGCTGATCGATTGCGAACAATGTGCGATGCGGGACACCAGTGCGTGCGACGATTGCGTGGTGACGTGTCTGTTGGGTGAGGGTCCGGTGGATCTCAGCGACTCACAGGCCGAGGCGGTCTCGAATCTGGCCGAGCAGGGACTGGTGCCGGTCCTGCGTCTGGTTCCCGCCGAGCGCCGGGTCTCCTAGAACCACCGGACTGACCGTTACCCTGCCGCCGATGGTCAAGGTCTATGCGGTGGCGCTCGCCCTCGGAGTGGTGGGGTTGCTGGTGATGATCCTCGGGGGAGCCTTGGCGGCCAACATCGGCCGGGACGACGCCGACCCCGGACGGCGGTGGGGCCCGTCCGGTCGGTCCGTAGTGGGAGCCCTGGTCGGGTTTGGAATGGGCGGGATGTCGGCCGAGTTCTCTCCTCTCGACCTCCAGTGGCCGGTTGCCCTGGCCATCGCCGTGGTGGCCGCCGGTCTCTCGGTGTTCTGGGTTCGCTACGCGAGTCGCCAGATCGGTCCCTGATGCTTTTCATCTCCGACGTGCACGACGCTCCCGAGGCGTTGCGACGTCTGGTCACGGTGGGAGACGAGATCGTGATCCTCGGCGATCTCGTCAACCTGACCGACTATCGGACCGGCAGGGGCGCGGTGGCCAATGTCCTCGGCCTCGACTTCGCCACCCGCACCTCGGCGGCGCGTGCCCGCGGCGACTATCCCCGGATGCGCTCTCTCTGGCGCGAGGAAGCAGAACTCACCGGGGACGACCTGCGGGCTCGGATCAGCACCGAGCTCACCGGTCAGTACGAGCGGGCCGCCGAAGCCCTCGCCTCCGGGCATGGCCTGGTGATCCACGGCAACGTCGACCGGCCCGACATGCTGGCGGCCTCTCTGCCACCGGGGTTTCGCTACGTGCACGGGGAGGTGGTGGAGAGGGAAGGACTGCGTGTCGGCTTCGTCGGGGGAGGCATCCGAACCCCTCTCGGAGCCGAGGGGGAGGTGTCCGACGACGAGATGGGCGAGTTGCTCGCTGCCATCGGCGAGGTCGACGTGCTCTGCACTCATGTTCCCCCGGCGCTGCCGGAGTTGCGCACCGACGTGGTCACCGGGCGCCAGGAGCGAGGCTCGGAGCCCATCCTCGCCTATCTGCGCCGGGTGCAGCCTCGTTTCCACCTATTCGGTGACGTTCACCAGCCCAAGGCATCGAGCTGGAGGATCGGCCGGACTCGCTGCCACAACGCCGGCTACTTCCGGGCCACGGGGCGATTCCTCCGTATCCGCGACACCGTCCTCTCCATCGGGGCGGTCGACTAGCCAGTCTGACAACCCCCCACGACCACTAGATTCTCCCCGATGGCCGAAGGTACCTTTTCGACTCTGGAGATCGACGCCACTCCCGAAGAGCTCTACGACGTCGCCGCCGACGTCGCCTCCTATCCGGAATGGGCCAGCGGCGTGAAAGAGGTCGAGGTCCTCGATGTCGACCCCGACGGCCGGGTGGATCGCGCCCGCTTCGTGCTCGAGGGCTTCGTCAAGGAGATCGAGTACGTCCTCAAGTACACCCACGACCGTCCCGCCGTGTTGAGCTGGGCGGCCGAAGAGAGTGCCGATCTCGAGATGCTCGAAGGCTCCTATCAGTTCGGCCCGGCCGAGGACGGGGCAACTGAAGTCGTCTATTCGCTCTCCGTCGAGCCCAAGTTCATCGTGCCAGGCTTCATCAAGCGACAGGCCGAGAAGCAGATCGTCACGACGGCGCTGCGAGGCTTGCGGAAGAGGGTCACCGGGGACACCTGACCATGCGGATCGTCCTGGTCACAGGTAAGGGGGGAGTGGGCAAGACGACCGTCGCGGCCGCCACGGCCCTGGCGTCGGCCGATGCCGGGAAGAGGACACTGGTCACCTCGACCGACCCCGCCCATTCGTTGTCGGACGCCCTCATGGTCCGACTCGACAGCGAGCCTACGGCGGTGGTCGAAGGGCTGGACGGCCAGCAGATCGACACCCAGCAACAGCTCGACCGCTACTGGGGCTCGATCCGCAACCAGCTCATGGACGTCCTCGACTGGGGCGGGGCTGCCGGCATCGAGGCAGAGGAGTTCCTCGTGTTCCCCGGTATGGACGAGCTGTTCGCCCTGCTCGAGGTGAACCGCCACGCCCGCTCCGGCGACTACGACGTGCTCGTCGTCGACTGCGCCCCCACCGCGGAGACCCTGCGGCTCCTCTCCCTGCCGGAAGTCCTCTCCTGGTACTTCGAGAGGGTGCTGCCCACCGAACGGCGGTTGATGAGGGCGGCGCGTCCCCTGCTCAACCGGCTCACCGACCTCCCCATCCCCGAGGACGAGGTGTTCACCGCCGCCCAGTCGGTGTTCGAGAGCGTCGAGGGGGTCAAGGAGCTCATGGCCAACCCCGAGATCACTTCGGCCCGGCTGGTGGTCAACCCGGAGAAGATGGTCATCGACGAGGCGCGGCGGACGTACAGCTATCTGGGGCTCTTCGGGTATGGCGTCGACGGGGTGATCGTCAACCGGGTCCTGCCCGATCTCGTCGAGGATCCATACTTCGAGCGGTGGCGTGCCATCCAGAAGGGCCATCTCGACTCGGTGGACGATGCCTTCGCCGAGGTGCCCCGGCTACGTTTGCGTCTCTTCGACGACGAGATGGTGGGAGTAGAGCGTCTCCGCGTCATGGCCGAAGAGCTCTACGGTGAGCAGCATCCCATCGATGACTTCGAGGCCACCAGCCCGTTCCGTGTCATCGAGAGCGGCGACTCTGTGACCATGGAGCTCGACGTGCCTTTCTTCGACAAGTCCGAGCTCGACGTGTTCCGCCACGGCAACGAGTTGTATGTGCAGCTCGGTTCCTATCGTCGCTCGTTCCTGCTCCCCGATGCCCTCCATCGCCGGGACGTCACCAGGGCCCGGCTCGAGGGTGGGACCCTCCAGGTGTCATTCGCTGTCCGGGAACCAGCCGATGGATGAGCAGTCGCCGACGGTGGCCGCGCTGAGCCGCGCCGGCCGACGGGCCGCCTATCACATGATCCGGGCGTCGATCGAGGGCCTCAAGGCGGTGGAGGCGGTCATCGAAGAGATCAGTGGCATTGGCCACGACGATGACCATTATGTGGACCCCAACAACACGCGAGAGAGGATCGAGATCGAGTGACCAGCGGCGATTCACAGAGCGTCAGGCCGGACGAAGTCTTGCCACCCGGCGGTAGGAGCCTCCAGAGCCGGCAGTTGCTGGCCGATGCCGTCTCGATGTTGCCCAATATGGTCAAGCTGGTTTCGCGTCTCATCAAGGACCCGAGGGTGCCCCGTCGAGCGAAGGTCACCCTCGGCCTGGCGGCCGCCTATGTGGCCAGCCCCATCGACCTGATCCCGGACGCGATCCCCGTCATCGGCTGGGCCGACGATCTCCTGCTGTTGATGTTCGCCATCGACTCGCTGATCGAGCGGGCCGGCGACGAGGTGGTCGATGAGTTGTGGGACGGTCCCGGCGATCTGCTGAGCTTGGTTCGCGACGTGATGGCAGTGGCGCGCAACGTCGTCCCCAAGCGGCTGGCCCGGATCATCGACCGGCTCAGCGGGTAGATCACAAAGCCGGGGCGGGCGGGGAGTCTGCTCTAGCTTGAAACCCGCGATGGACTTCCGCAGGATCGGCTCGCTCCCCCCGTACGCCTTCGCCGAGGTGAACCGACGCAAGGCGGAGGTGATCGCCGACGGTCGTGAGGTGGTCGATCTCGGCTTCGGCAACCCGGACATCCCTTCACCGGAGGCGGCGGTGCAGACCCTGGTCGAGGAGGTGCAGCACCCTTGGAACCATCGCTACTCGGTATCGCGCGGCATCGATGACCTGAGGGCCGCACTCGCCGGCAGATACCGGAGACGGTTCGAGGTCGAGCTCGACCCCGAGAACGAGGTCATCGCCACCATCGGCGCCAAGGAGGGCCTCTCCCATCTCCTCTGGGTGCTCCTCCAGCGCGGTGATGTGGCCATCGTCCCCGAGCCTTCCTACCCCATTCACATCTACGCCCCGATCATCGCCGGAGCCGAGGTCCGCCGGGCTCCCATCTCCTCTCAAGAGGACTACTTCGAGGTGGTGGATCGGATGTTTCAGAACTCATGGCCCCGGCCCAGGGTGATCGTGGTCAGTTTCCCCCACAACCCGACTACCAAGGTGGTCGGCATTGGCTTCTTCGAGAGATTGGTCTCCTTCGCCCGCGAGAACGAGGTCGTGGTCATCCATGACTTCGCCTACGCCGATATCAGCTTCGACGGGTATCGGCCGCCATCGATCCTGGAGGTCCCCGGGGCGTCGGAGGTTTCGGTCGAGCTCTACTCGCTCACCAAGGGTCACTCCATGGCCGGGTGGCGGGTCGGGTTTGTGTCCGGGAACGCGGAGATCGTTGCCGCTCTCGCCAAGCTGAAGTCTTATCTCGACTATGGCACTTTCCAGCCCATCCAGCTGGCCGCGGCTAGGGCACTCGCCACAGGCGACGGGTACGTGGAACGGGTCTGCAACATCTACCGGGAACGTCGCGACACCCTGGTCGACGGGCTTGGCACCGGCGGATGGAAGGTGGACCGCCCGGCGGGCACGATGTTCGCCTGGGCGGAGATACCGGGCCCATACGCGGAGATGGGCTCGCTCGATTTCTCCATCTATCTCCTGGAACAGGCCGGGGTGGCGGTCAGCCCCGGAGTGGGCTTCGGCCCTTCCGGCGAGGGATACGTCCGGTTCGCCCTGGTCGACGACTCCGACCGGATCGAGGTGGCCACCCAACGCATCGCCACGGCTCTGGATCGCCTCTAGCTCCCTAACATCGGCGCATGCCCTTTCCAGACGGTCTCGCCGACTTCAGATCCGACACCGTGACCCGTCCCACCCCGGCGATGCTCGAGGCCATGGCGTCCGCCCCCCTCGGAGACGACGTGTACCACGATGATCCGACGGTCAACCTCCTCGAGGAGGAGTCCGCCTCCGCCACCGGCAAAGAGGCGGCGATTTTCGTCCCCACCGGGACCATGGGCAACCAGCTCTCGATCATGTATCACA
The DNA here is from genome assembly GCA_964558575.1 of uncultured Acidimicrobiaceae bacterium. Classification (GTDB taxonomy): domain Bacteria; phylum Actinomycetota; class Acidimicrobiia; order Spongiisociales; family ZC4RG35; genus JANQRA01. Next base: position 5,048 of record CAZLEQ010000040.1, read on the forward strand.
CCTCCCCCGGGGAGGAGGTCCTGGCGAACGGAGCCAGTCACCTCCGCTCGATCGAGGCCGGCGCCGCCCAAGCCCTCTCGGGCGTGGCCTTCCGCACCGTGGATCGCCCTGGCGGCCAGATCCACCCCGAAGACGTCGACGACGCCCTCGAGCTGGCCGGGTTCTTCCCGCGGATCAGACTGATGACGTGGGAGAACACTCACAACCTCTCCGGAGGCAAGGTCATCCCCTTCGCGTTGATGGAAGCCACCTCGGCTCGAGCCCGCAGCCACGGGCTCGCCATCCACACCGACGGGGCCCGCATCTGGAACGTCGTCGCTGCCACCGAGATCGACGGCCCGGCCTGGGGAGAGCTCTCCGACACGATCCAGTTCTGCTTCTCGAAGGGCCTCGGAGCCCCGGTGGGCTCGATCGTCTGTGGCCCGTCCGACACCATCGACGAGATCCGCTATCTGCGGGAGCGGATGGGCGGTGCGATGAGACAGGCCGGGGTGATCGCAGCCGCGGCCCGGATCGGTCTCGCCGAGCGGGGTCGTCTCGTCGAAGACCACGTGCTCGCCCAGAAGCTGGCCATGGGATTCGCCGAGCGATTCCCGGGCTCGGTCGACCCCGCCGAGGTCGACACCAATCTGGTGCTCGTCGACTTCGCCACCCTGCGGATGAGCTGGGAGGAGGTGTCCGGGCGGCTCGAGGCGGAGCACATCGAGGTCAACCCTCCGCTGAAAGGGAAATGGCGGATCGTCACCCACCGGGACGTCGACGAGTCCGATATCGATCGGCTGTTCTCTGCTCTCTCGTAACCCGAGCCGGTATCCACGGGTCGAACCCATCTGATGAGCGTCGCCGTCCTCTTCCCCGGGCAGGGGAGCCAGTTCGTGGGGATGGGAGCAGAGTTGTTCGACAAGCGTCCCGACCTGCTCGGTGACGCCGCCGACGAGGTGCTCGGCTGGTCGTTGCGTCAGCTGTGCCGGCACGGCCCCGAGGAGGCCCTGACCCGGACCGAGCACGCCCAGGTGGCACTGTTCGCGGTCTCCTATGTTCTTTGGGCGGAGTTCCGCCAGGGTTACGACGGGGCGATCGCAGGAGCTGCCGGCCACTCGTTGGGGGAGTACACCGCGCTCTGTGCCGCCGGTGCGATGTCATTTCCGGAGGCCCTGCGGGTGGTGACGCGCCGGGGTGAGGCGATGGCGCGGGCGGCCGACATCGAGCCGTCGGGGATGGCCGCTCTGATCGGTGCGGATGCCGGGCTGGCCGCAGCGGTGGCGAGCAACCGCCAGACTGAGGGCGGGAGACTCGAGGTAGCCAACATCAACGCCCCTGGGCAGGTCGTGGTTGCAGGCTCCGTAGACGACATCGAGTGGCTCGTCGACAACGCTCGGGATCTAGGGGTGAGGCGAGTGGTTCCGCTCAAGGTCGCCGGTGCCTTCCATTCCCGTTTCATGAGGCCTGCCGCCGAGGAGGTGGGCGAGGCTTTGCGCGAGATCACCTTCGCCGCCCCCTCGTTCCCGGTTTGGTCCAACACCACGGCCCGACCCCATGAGCTCGAGCAGATCGCGGATGTTCTCACCTCCCAGGTGGTGTCGACCGTCAGGTTCGAGGAGAGCCTCCTCGGCATGGCGGCTAGCGGAGTCGAGGTGTTCGTCCACATCGGGCCCGGTGACGTGACCGCAGGAATGGCCCGGCGCACGGTCGAGGGCATCGAGGTACAAGTGATATCGGAAGTGGCCGACATACCGGCCGTCGCCGGCTCCCTCGTTACAGTTACCGGACGCAGGAGCGACCGATGAGAACCTCAGAGATAACCGGCTGGGGCAAGTGCATGCCCCCCAATGTGCTCTCCAACCACGACCTGGAGCAGCTCGTCGACACTTCGGACGAGTGGATCACCACCAGGACGGGGATCAAGGAGCGCCGCATCAGCCATGTCGAGACTTCGGACATGGCAGCCATCGCCGGGTTGCGGGCTCTCGCCGCCGCCGGCAAGAAACCGGAAGACGTCGATCTCCTCCTCGTCGCCACCTGCACTCCCGACTCTCTGATCCCCTCCACCGCCTCCCTGGTCCAGAACAAGATCGGTGCCTTCGACTGCGCGGCCATGGATCTCAACGCCGCCTGCTCGGGATTCGTGTACGGGCTGGTCGTGGGATCGAATATGATCCGGGCCGGTACCAATCAGACGGTCCTGTTGATCGGCGCCGAGAAACTCCACTACGTAACCGACTTCACCGACCGGACCACGTGTGTCCTCTTCGGCGATGGAGCCGGGGCGGTGGTGCTCGAGCCCACCGATGAGCCTCACGGCCTGCTCGCCTCCGATCTCGGACTCGACGGCTCCGTCTATCACATCCTCGAAGTCCCGGTAGACGGGACCAAGGGTGACCGCGGTCACCCCGACCCCGCCACCAGCGGGGTCTCCATGGAAGGCCAGGAGGTCTTCCGGCGGGCCGTCACCAAGATGAGCGAGTCGTCGATCGTCTCGCTGGAGCGGGCCGGTGTGCGCCTCGAAGACGTCGACCTGCTCATACCGCACCAGGCCAACGTGAGGATCATCGACGCCACGGCGCGGCGTCTCGGGCTCGACGAGTCGAAGGTCTATGTGAACATCCACTCCTACGGCAACACTTCGGCGGCGACCATCCCGGTGGCCCTGACCGAGGCCCTCGAGGAGGGCAGGATCCAGCCCGGCGACACCGTCGTCTTCGCTGCATTCGGCGGTGGGTTGAGCTGGGGGTCGGCGGTCTATCGCTGGGGCTCGAGGGTGGAGCCCATCGAGGAGTCTGACGCCGCCTTGCCGCCACCCGACCGCGACACCATGGAGCTGCTCCAACCCAACTTCGACTTCTTCGGCTTGCCGGAGAAGTTGTCGTGACCGAAGCGGGGGAGAAGAGAGTCGCACTGATCACCGGGGCATCGAGGGGGATCGGCAGGGCCATGGCGCGAGCCCTCGCCTTCGACGGACATCGGGTCGTGGTCAACTACTCCAGCAACAGACAGGCCGCAGACGAGGTGGTCTCCGAAATCGAGGAAAGTGGCGGGGAGGCGGTGGCGATAGGGGGCGATGTTGGTGACGAGTCGGCAGTGGCCGACCTGTTCGCTGCGGTCGATGAGGTCTACGGGCCTCCTCTGATCCTGGTCAACAACGCCGGTATCACCCGCGACCAGCTCCTGTTGCGGATGAGCATCGACGACTTCGATCAAGTGATCCAGACCAATCTGCGCTCGGTCTATCTGTGCACCAAGACGGCGCTGCGCGGGATGCTGCGGGCGAAGTGGGGCCGGGTGATATCGATCGCGTCCGTGGCCGGCATCGTTGGGAACGCTGGCCAGTCAAACTACGCCGCCTCCAAGGCGGGGATGATCGGATTCAGCAAGTCGGTGGCCAGGGAGGTGGGCTCGAGGGGGATAACGGTCAATGTGGTCGCCCCGGGGTACATCGAGACCGACCTGACGGAGGGTCTCGAGGACGAGGTCAAGGAAAGAGCCAGGGAGTCGACCAGTCTGGGCAGGTTCGGGCGCCCCGATGAGGTGGCCGAAGTGGTCGGCTTCCTCGCCTCTGACGCCGCCTCGTACATAACCGGGCAGGTGATCGCAGTCGACGGCGGCCTGGCACTGTAAGTTCTCGCAAGCAAAACGAGAAGGAGAGAAGAAATGGACAGGAGTGAAGTCTCCGAGCGCCTCACCGGGGTGCTGGTATCGGAGTTGGGTCTCGAGGAGTCGAAGATCAACGACGATGCCCACTTCGAGGAGGACCTCGACGTGGACAGCCTCGGCGTGGTCGAGCTGTTGATGGCGCTCGAGGACGAGTTCGACGTCAAGATTCCCGACGAGGAAGCAGAGTCGATCGTGACCGTCGGCCAGGCGGTCGATCTGGTTCATCAGAAGCTCACCTGACCCAGCCGTTCTCGCGCATCGAACGGCGCCTTCCCCGCTCGTTCGATGCGCAGCCACGGTGGGCGTGGCCTTCAGGGCAGCTGTCGTTCCCGCCATTCGGTGAGGCTGCGGAACACCAGGACCAGCAGTATCGCCACTCCCACGGTGACCACCAGGAAGGACAGCACGGCGAAGAAGACCGACCACCCGGGACAGGACCCCCCCAGGCCGGCCACTACCTGCTGACGACAACTGACATCGGTCACCATCCAGCCCAGCGCCGCGGCGAGAAGGCCCAATATCAGCGAAGGCAGGACGATCCACAGGTTCGGCCGACGTCTCATCGGCGGCGACGGCCCGTCTCGTCGACGTCCGCCGCCTTGAGCACCTCCTTGGGTGCCAGCTCGGGCGGGATGGGGAAGGTGGAACCGGTTTCGCGAGGCGGGTGATATGACGCCTTCACGGACCCATCCCAGGCACTGACTGCCACCGTGACGGCGAGAACCGCCGCGGTGACCCCGGCCAGCCAGCTCAGGAGAGGTGCCAGGGCCAGTGCCAGCAGGGGCCAGCCCAGCCGGACGGTGAGGAGGCCGCCGGGCAAGACGCGACTGTAGAGGAAGGCGGCGTTGGGGGCGGTGATGCCCACCACCAGCAGGGCCCAGGCGGTGGCATCGTTGCCCACCAATCCGAGGACCGCCGGTGCCACCATGAGGATGAGGGCGGGAGCAACCGCACGCGGTGGGGGGCCCGACGCCGAAGGCAGCTTGCGGATCGTCGATGTCAGAGTGGGCGAGAGGAGGGCGACGAGTCCGAGCGCGGTGATCGCGGTGGCCAGAACCCAGATGAAGTCGATCTCCCTCACCACCGCCAACGGCACGGTGAGCGCCAGTGCGACCAGGCCGAGCCCAAGGGCCCAGCGACCCCGGACCACGATCATCCCGACGGTGGCCACCGTCGCCGAGGCGAGCACGCCCAGCCCGATGAGGAGGGTGGGGGCGCCACCGAACGGTCCGCTGTCGACGATCAGGGCGAGCGTCCATGCCAGTGCGGAGGCCAGGGGAACCGCGGCGAGCAGGCTCGATCTCACACCCGGAAGTGTCGCATCGACCGGCCCGAAGACGAAGTCCGCCCTTTCCTTGGCTTTTCGAATCGGCGCGGCGGCAGGGTCAGGCCGGGCTGGGGCCCGGCGGGGAGCCTGTGGTGACGACGCGGAGGTCGGATCGCTCCCCGAAGCGAGGGGTGTCGCCCGGTTGCCACGAGGTCTCCTCCCGCCAGGTCTCACCGGGACGCAGCGTGATCACCGACGCGTGAGGCGGTCGGTCCTCGTGGAACAGGTCGAGCCCGGCGCCGGTGAGATGGAGACGGGTCGCCTGAATGACGTCCTGATGCGAGACGATGACCACGTCACCGTGGGGATGCTCGCTGTCGAGTCGCCGGGCCGCCGCCGCCACCCGCTCGGCCACCTCGCCGATCTGCTCGTCGACGAACTCGAGTCTGGTGGGGTGCTCCAGGTAGGCCTCGAGCTCGCCCGGGAATCGCGACGGAATCGAGTTCCATGGATGCCCTTTCCACCGATCGACCAACTCCCAGTCGGTGAGGTCGGGGTGCACCCGCACCGGGACGGTGGAACGGGCGGCGATCTCCTCGGCGGTGCGAAGGGAGCGCTGCTGTGGTGAGGACCAGATCGCCACCACCGGCCTCGGCCCCAGATAGCGCCCGACGCGACGAGCCTGCTCCAGACCATGTGGTGACAGGTCGAAGCCCGGCAGTGACCCGCAGACCAGATGGTCCGGGTTGTCTACCTCGGCATGTCTGACCAGATGAACCAAAGCGGCCATCGCGTCCAGTTTGGCCGCTCCGGGCCCGAACACCGGGTAATAGGTTCTAACTTGGTGCCCGTGGTGTGGACCGAGCCCATCATCCATGTCGACATGGACAGCTTCTTCGTGGAGGTGGAGCGTGTCGCCGACTCCGGTCTGGTGGGTCGACCGGTGGCGGTGGGCGGGACGGGCCCGCGCGGGGTCATCGCCAGCGCCTCATACGAGGCGCGCCGGTTCGGTGTGCGCTCCGCGCAGCCCACGGCCACGGCGAGACGACTCTGTCGGGACCTGATCGTCGTTCCCGCGGACCACCGACGCTATGACGAGATGTCCGCTGAGGTCTTCGCAATCTTCCGCGCCTTCACACCACTGGTCGAGGGTCTCAGTCTCGACGAGGCATTCCTCGACGTGCGTGGCCTTCGGCTCCATTTCGAATCTCCGATGGCGGTGGGCGAGGAGATCAGATCGCGGATCAGATCGGAGCTGGCCTTGCCCGCCTCGGTCGGCGTGGCGGCCGTGAAGTTCGTCGCCAAACTGGCCTCGGAGTCTGCCAAGCCGGACGGATTGCGCCACATCCCCGCCGAGGAGCAGCTCGATTTCCTCTACGGTCTCCCCACCTCTGCGATGTGGGGAGTCGGGCCCGCCACCCAGGCCGCCCTCACCAAGCTCGGGGTGGAGACCGTGGGCGACGTCGCGGCCCTTCCCGAGGGCATCCTGAGGGACGCCCTCGGTCCTTCGACCGGCCGTCATCTCCACGACCTGTCCCGGGGTGTCGACCCTCGGGATGTGGTGCCCGACATCGCCGCCAAGTCGGTATCGGTGGAGGAGACCTACGAGGAGGACCTCGACGGTCGGGAAGTCGTGGAGACGGCTCTGCTGGCCCACGCCCAGCGGCTCTCCGGAAGACTGCGACGTGCTGGTCTCAAGGCGAGGACGGTGAGCCTCAAGATCCGTTACCCGGACTTCACCACCCTGAGCAGGTCGCAGACACTTCCCACCGCGATCGACGGTTCCCACCCTCTGTTCCAGGTGGCCATCGAGCTCCTCGGAGGGTCGGATCACCTCGATCGCCCGGTTCGTCTGCTCGGACTCGGGGGCTCTTCGCTGGAGCCGGCTGCAGCGCCCACTCAGCTCGGCCTGGAGATGGACGACGACTGGGATCGGGTCGAGGAAGCCGTGGCCGAGGTGCGGCGTCGATTCGGCGAGACCGTGATCGGCCCCGCCCGTCTCTACGGTCACAAGCGACGCGGTTCCGGTCGAGAACACTGATGTGTGTTTCTCGAGGCGGTGTATTGTTTCTGGAAAGCACCTGATTCGGTCAGGGTGAGGCAATGCCACTGGACGACAACGAGCAACGAATTCTCGCCGAGATCGAGAAGCAGTTCTACGAGGAGGACCCCGAGTTGGCGCGCGCCGTCGAGAAGATCGAGCGCCCGGTCAAGATCGGTGTCCGTCTTTCTCTACTAGGAGTGATCCTGGGGCTGGCAGTCGTGATCGCGTACGTCAATTACACCTGGGTCGCAGTCGCCGGTTTCGCGCTGCTGGTCGCATCGGCCACTTCGCTGGTCAATGCGTTGCGCATTCGGGGATGGCGATACGAGGAAGCCGAATCCGAGGACTCGCTGCCGGAATAGGACTCGGTCTGGTCCGATCTGCGGCGACGATCGCGAGTCGCTAGTGTTCCGCCCCCCGTCGGCCACTTTCCACCGGGTTCGGTGCCGACCGGGGAGTGAAGTGCGAACCATGTCCCGGTTTGCCCGACGAGGTTTTGGAAGGACAGAGTGGAGCAAGCATTCACCGCCGAGCAGGCATGCCGGCTGAGCAACTGCACGCATCATCAACTGCGGTACTGGGACAAGGTAGGACTCGTAACACCATCGATTCAACCCACCGGGGGTCGCCCCGGAGTCAGACGGCTCTACAGTTTTCGTGACCTCGTAGCCTTGCGAGTGGTGCGCAGTCTCCTCGACAACGGTATGTCGCTACAGCGTGTTCGCCGGGCCTGGGACTACTTGCGTCGCGAGGGTGACATGGATGCCCACCTGTCCGATGTGAAGCTGGTCACCGACGGCCAGAGCATCTTCGCGGTCAGCAGTGACGAGGGGGAGTTGATGGACGCCCTTCGAGCGGGTCAGCTCGCCTTCTTCGTGGCCATCGACGAGATCACCCGTGAAGTTCAGGAGGACGTGACCCGCTTCGAACTCGACCGCGACAAGTTCCTCACCATGCTGCGTCGGGTCGAAGACGACATCGAGGAAGAGCGCCAGGCCTCTGGCGGCTGAGCCGATCCCGCTTCACCACTTCCGCAGCAGCGATCTCACGCTGAGTGCCGCCCGCATCCGTTCGGGCGCCTGGTAGGTGCGCTGGATCCACCACTCCACCTCGATCAGATCCGACTCCCGCGCCTGACCGCTCCGTCCTCCATAGATCGTCGACGAGTAGGTGTGGGCCAAGGGGAGTAGGGCGTGGTCCGTGGCGCGGGCCAGTTCGATCGGAGTCGACGAAGATGGCACCTCGACCCGCAGATCCACGAGACGGTCGACGATCTCGTCCCAGGCCGCGGTTATGTCTCCGCTCTTCACCTGTGACAGACGGCGGCGGCGTCTCACCCGCTTGATCAGCGGGACGACACCGAGGCCGGGGAGCACGACGACGATGGTGATCAGCCACCAGCGGATGCCCTGGTCACCCACACCCTGGAATGGCTCGGGGGCCAGGTCGACGAAGTCCTGGCCACCATCGGTCGGATCGAACGGCGAATCTGCCGGGTTGCTCACCGGCGCCTCCAGGTACAGCTCAGGATCGAGGCCGGCGGTGAGACTCGAGGGCTGGGAGGTGAATCCGGTCTGCTCGGCGCGCGGTGTGGGATCTAATGGGTACCAGCCGAACGGTTCGAGCCAGAGCTCCACCCAGGCATGGGCGTTGGTGTCACGAACGGTGATCACGCGGTTCTCGTCGATGTCGCCCGGAGTGAACCCCCAGACCACCCGGGCCGGTATCCCGATCGCTCGCGCCAGCACCGCCATGGCGGCGGCGAATTGCTCGCAGTAGCCGGTCCGGAAATTCTGGGAGGTGGGGTCGTTGAGCCAGTCGTCGAGGACCAGTGAGTCATGTCCCGTGCTGACCTCGGTCGAGTAGGTGAAGTCGCCAGAGTCGCGGAACCAGGATTGGAGCATCCAGGCCGCCTCGAAGTTGGTGGTGCGCCCCGCAGTCACCGCGCGAGCAACGTTGAGGATCCCCGAAGGGGTGTCGGGCGGGAGCTGGAGATACCTGTCCCGATCGGGGAGGAGAGCGGCGTTGGTGGGCCCGATCGCTGGCTGATGCGGAAACTGGCCGGCTTCCGCGGCCCGGGCGAACATCGGGCTCAGATCCCCGGAGGCGTCGGTGGCCAACACACCGAGGTCGGCCGTCCTGTCGATCATCAGAGTGCGCAGCTGGTATTGGTCGAGACGGCTCAGCCCTCCGGACAAGCCGATGGACACGCCACCGATCGCGTAGAAGTCCCGGGCGAACTTGGGGCTCTCGACGGTCGAGGCGGGGTCCTGGACCTCGATGGGGGTTCCTGCGGTGGGGGCGATCACACTTTTGAGCGCCTGGATCTGAACGGTCTGCAACAGCTCCTCGGTGGTCCCCAGATAGATGTTCTGCGGGTCCACCACCGGAGCCTCGGGCTCATATCGTCGGCTGCTCGCGTCCGACCGGCGCCACTCCTCACCATCGAAGGTGTCGAGAGTGTCCATCCTCCAGTAGGGGTTGATCCCTGGTGGTGTGTCGGAAGCGAGGCGGGCGGTGAACACCGGGACGTCACTCCGGTTGAGGATGCGTTGTCTCAGCTCGATCAGGCCGTCGTAGGACACCCCTCTGCCGGGTCCGGGCCCGAGCCCGTCTCCGGTGTGCCAGGGAGCGTTGCCGTACTCGGGGACGACGTCGGCGGCCCGGTATGCGACCGCGATCGAGCCGATCCCGAGCAGCGAGGCGGTCATGGCGGCCAGAGCGACCGAGCGTCGCCCCAGTGGCCGTCCTTCGACATCCCGGGCGCGGCCGGTCTCCTCGCGTTGTTCGAGTGCCAGCGAGACGATGGCGAGTCCCAGGGCCAACCCGGAGAACAACATCCAGCCGAGGCCGGCGTCGATTCGGTCGAATACGGCGAACTGGAAGTAGACCACGAGGGGTGGGACGAACAGCGCGGAGTGAGGGCCCCGAGCGCTGCCCCAGGCGAAGAAGCCTCCGGCCGTCCACATGAGGACGGCGAGGATGGCCAGGATCCCGGCATTGGGATCCACGGGCGGGATTCCGATCTGTATGGTGGAGAGGGCGACCCCGAGCTCCTCGGCCAAGGCTCCGGCCGTTTCTCCGCTGGGCAGGACGCCGGCGGCGAGGGTGCTCGGGACGCTGATGCGAAGGGCGAGCAGAGTCGCACCCGCGGCGAACACCGCCACCCGAGGCCAAAGAGCCGAGATCAACTCGGAGAGCAGCCACCAGGCGACCCCGCCGAGGAAGGCTGCTGCGGCCAGGATCAGCTGCCATGGCGGCTGGTCGGGGCCGGTCTCGAACAACCGTCCCGCTCGCCCGATGGCGAGGGCGAGGGCGAGCAGACCGGCTAGACGGCCGAGGGTGCGCCCCATGTCTCTCCGATCGAGGTCATCCAGGGCTGCGCCCAGCTGCTTCCCGGCTCCACGGTCATAGTGGTCACCCCGAGACGGTGGAACCCGGCGAGAGCCTGGGGCGTCGTGCTGGCGACGCCCAAGAGCAGCGCGGTCGGGTAGTCACGGGCCAGGAGCCGCTGCACCGATATCAGGGTGCGGTCGGCGGTCCCGGTAACCATCACCAGGGCGCCACCTCCGCCCCGCTGGCGGATGCGGGTGGCTGCCGACTCGAGATCGATGGCGTCGCTGGTGGTCACCAGTGCCAGTCGCTCCATGGCGGCGGCGTACCTGGAGGCGTCGATGGCATGTGGGTCGCCCGCCCAGAGGTCGGAGTCGAAGCCCGATTGCACCAGGTGGGTGACCACCGACGCGGCGCCGGACACTGCGGTCTCGAACGCCTCTGATGACTCGTACACCCCGGAGCGCACATCCAGCAACACCAGCGCCCGGGACTGCCACGGTGTCTCCAACTGCCGGATCATCAGTCGCTCCGTCTTCGCGGACGACGGCCAGTGGATCCGGCGCAGATCGTCGCCGCGCTGGTACTCGCGGAGGGTGTAGAAGTCCTCACCGCCCCGCTGGGCGTGCTCTGGTCGTGAGGCCGCCAAGGTGGGGTCCTGACCCCTGACCACGGGAAACCCATCCAGTCGCTCGACGGTGGGGTAGACCACCAGTTGATCGACCGGGCCATCGGCTGCGTCCACCTCGGCGAGACCGAGAGGGTCGGAGGCGATGGCTCTCGCCGGCCCCACCCGGTAGATCCCGCGCGGCCGGCAGACGATCCGATAGCTGGCAGTGATCGTGGCGTCGCCCTCGATACCCCCGATCTCGAAGGAGGCGACCCCGAGCCTCTCCACCGTGTCAACCACCGAGAGATTTCGGATCGCCCTCCGGCCCTGATTCTTCAGGCTCAGGGTCACCTGGACCGTGTCGCCGTTGTGCACTGCGGTCGAGCCGAGACGTCTCGCGACACGGAGTGCGGGCTGGTGGAGTTGCACATAGGCCAGCGCTATCCCGGTGCCCATGATGCAGAACGACGCGGTGAGGAGGAGCTCTTCGTCCCCGAGGAGCCACCAGAGAACCACCAGCGCCAGGCCGGCCCCGAGCAGAGCCCACCCGCGCGTCGTTGGCATCAGGTGGCGATCCGGGAGGTGGTCCCGGGGACCCGGAGTCGGCTGAGGACGTCTTCGAGGATGGAGTCGACGGTCTCTCCGCGCATCTGGGCTTCGGGCCGGAGAGCGAGCCGATGCTCGAGGACGGGAGCGGCTAGATGCTTTATGTCATCGGGCATCACGTAGTCGCGGCCGCTGGCGGCCGCCCGGCTCCTCGAGATGCGCTGCAGGTAAAGGGCGGCTCGTGGTGAGGCGCCGAGCATCATGTCGGGATGGAGCCTGGTTCCTTCGACGAGATCGACGATGTAGTTCTTCACCGAGCTGGAGACCGATACCTGCCGAGCTGTTTCCACCATCTCGGCGACGTCGGCGAGGGAGGCCACCGGATCGAGGTCGAGGAACGTCGATCTGACGCCATGGGCGTCGAGGATCTCCAACTCTTTCTCACGGCTCGGGTACCCGATCACGACGCGCATCATGAAGCGGTCGAGCTGGGCCTCGGGAAGCGGATAGGTGCCCTCGTGCTCCAACGGGTTCTGGGTGGCGATCACCATGAATGGCGGCTCCAGGGCGCGGGTGACGCCATCGGAGGTCACCTGCCGCTCCTCCATGGCCTCGAGTAGCGCCGACTGGGTCTTCGGGCTGGCCCGGTTGATCTCGTCGCCGACGATCACATTGGCGAAGATCGGGCCCGGCTTGAAGTCGAATCGCCCCGCGTTCCGGTCCCAGATCGATACCCCGGTGACGTCGGAGGGGAGGAGGTCCGGGGTGAACTGAATGCGATGGAACTCGCCGTCGATCGTCCTGGCCAGCGACTTGGCCAGCTGTGTTTTGCCGACGCCGGGCACGTCCTCGATCAGCACATGCCCTTCAGAGACCATGGCGAGCACGAGGAGCTCGACCACGTCACGCTTCCCCTGGATGACGGTCTCGACGTTGCCGACGATTTTGTCGAATCTCTTCCCGAACAGCTCGATTGCATTGGATGATGACTCGGCCAAGCCGTTCCTCCGTCACTCCGGGAACGCAACTCTAACGGTGATGACGTGATGTGAGAGGCGTCCCACACGGGTGCCGGGTGCCGAGGAATGTCGGGTGATTCGGGTGGGGTGCCACTAGAATCCAGGTAGGGAAGACCTCGGGAGGCACGATTGGGTTTTGAGCGCGGGGCGATCACGACTCTCATGCTGCGCCCGCTCCTCTCGTGGGAGGCGGTGCGGTCGTGGTTCGCCCTGCGCCGCAAGGGGGGTTACACCATCTCCAGCGCCTATCTGGCCTGGCGCCGCGCCACTGCATATGGTGACGAATCGACCACTATGAGCGCGCAAGATCTGGCAGACTATCTGTCCTGGCGCAGGGAGGTCCGAAGAATTCGAAAGTGGGTGCGGGAGGCATGACATCGACTCTGGCGAGTCGGCTCGAGGAGATTCCCGGGGTGGCCTCGGTCGTCGTCGACCTCGACGGGTTCGGACGAGGGATCGACGTGCGGCTGGAGCCCGATGCGGATGAGGCAATGGTGATGGAGAGGCTTCAAGCCCTGCTCGCCGCCTACGGGGTGAAGCGTGACCGTCAGCCGGCGATGAGCCTGGGACGAGAGCGCGGTCCCCACCCCACGACCGGAGTCCAGGTGAGTATCACCCCTCTCGACACCGGCGCCCGGGTCGAGGTGGCCACCGCCACAGTCAAGTCGTTCCGGATCGTGGCGGCGACACCGTTGTCCATCGCCCAGGGTCTCAGCGACGCCTGGTGCCAGGTGATCGCCCGGGTACCGATCGAGATCGTCGGGGTCTCCCTCGACGACACGGAGCGCCTGGTCATCGAGGCCGACGACGACGGGCGGAGACTCACCGGGTCCGGTGACACTTCCCACGGGTGGTTCGACGCCCTCACCGACGCCATCGCCGCCGTGCTCGATGACGGGTCGTCCGATGTCCGGAAGGCCGCCAGCTAGCCTTACCGGGATCAGGTATGGGCCAGTGCACGGAGCAGGTATTACCCTTCCCTCCGGTAGGTCGTTAAGAGATGACGCGAGCCCTGGTACTCAACGCAAGCTTCGAACCGCTGTCGGTGGTGAGCGAACGGCGGGCGGTCATTCTCGTCCTCAACGACAAGGCCAGCGTCGTCGTGGGACGTGATGAGATCTGGGCATCGGAGTCGACGATCGTCGAGCTGCCTTCCGTGGTCAGACTCAACCGCTACGTCAACGTGCCCTATCGACGGGTCGTCCCGGTGACCCGTCGGGCGGTGTTCGGAAGAGACGGCCACACCTGTCAGTACTGTGGTGGCCCCGCCGAGTCGCTCGATCACGTCCAGCCCCGCTCCCGCGGCGGCGACCACAGCTGGGAGAACGTGGTGGCGTGTTGTCGGCCCTGCAACGTGCGCAAGGGCTCGCGGACACCCGACGAGAGTGGTCTCCGGCTCCGCAGCCAGCCCGGGCCGCCGCGCCGCTTCGCCTGGATCTACGCCTCCACCGGCTATCAGGTCGACCCCTCCTGGCATCCCTACCTGTTGGCCGAATCCGCATGATCGATAGCGGCCAACTTTGCCGGCTTGCCTCCTGTGCATTGACCTGACGGGGTAGCCGGGGTTCCGCCCTCACTGTTCGGCGCCGATCTCGGGTCGAGTTCGGCAGCCAGACGCCGGTCGGCCGCAGCTATTGCTCCCAGCATCACCTAGCGGATTGGCTCCCGGTGTGCCCGGCCTGTCTGACGCTCGGTCGACTGGAGCCTGGTGCCCACGAGATGGAGCTTGGTGGGGCGCGAGGGTTGACAAGTGGGGGAAAGTGGGTCATAGTGGCGGGCACGTCTCGGCAAGGGGACGTCGCCCCACAGAGGGGAACGGACAGTGAGGAAGAACGGAAAAGAGCAGAAGTGTTCCTCGGCGAGTACTTCCACAGCCTCGATGACAAGGGCCGGGTGGTCATGCCCTCCGGGTTCCGCCGTCGTCTCGAAGACGGCTGTGTCATCACCAAGGGACAGGACGGCCAGCTGGTCATCTTCGCGGCCGACGACTTCGAGCAGAAGGCGGCCGAGGTGATCGAACGTCCCCAGGACAAGGCGGGACGCCGGTTCTCCCGGACCCTCTTCGCCGGTGCCGATCTGCAGAGCCCGGACAAGTCGGGTCGGGTGTTGGTCAAGCCCGATCTCCGTCAGTTCGCCGGACTGGAGACCGGAACCGAGATTGCCGTGCTCGGGCTCTTCGATCACATCGAGCTGTGGGACAAGGAGCGGCACCTCACCGACAGGGCCTCGAGCGATCAGATCTATCTCGACGAGGAGGAGGACTAGCGACAGACACGGTCTGGGCTCATTGCGAGCCCCCCGGAACCAATTGGAAGGCCCCTGACTCCGCCCGCCTCTAGTTGGTACCAGCGCC
>CAZLEQ010000041.1:0-2785 GCA_964558575.1 uncultured Acidimicrobiaceae bacterium
GGCGGTTTCACATGGTCGGGCGGATTCCTCATGTGGGGGATCATCATCTGCTCGATGGCCGCCATCTTTCTCACCCGGCGTCAGGCGGCAGCGATGACCGTGACGTATGTGCTCTCGGGAATCGTCCTTGCCTCCCTCGAGTTGACGTTGCGTTCTCTGAGGGAACGGCCAAACCCATCTCTTTCGGCGTTCCTCGCCGTGGACATCTTCGTGATCAGCGTCGTTTTGATCGTTCCCACGATCATGCTCTTGATGCGTCAGATCTTTGCGGAACGAGCACGCTCTGAGAGCCTGCTCCTCAACATCTTCCCGGACGTGATCGCCAGCCGTCTGAAACGGGGTGGAGTCATCGCTGACGAGCACCAGGACTGCACCGTGCTGTTCGCCGACATCGTGGGTTTCACCGATCACTCTTCGCTGGTGGCGCCGGATTTGCTTATCTCCGAGCTGAACCACATCTTCTCCCGATTCGACGGGTTGGTAGCCGAGTGTGGGGCTGAAAAGATCAAGACGATGGGAGACGGCTACTTGGCGGTGGCCGGGGCGCCGGAAGCTAATCCGGACCATGTCGGGGTCATGTGCGAGCTGGCCCTTCGGATGCAGGCCGCCATGCCCGAAATCAACTCAGAGCTGGGCTCGGGCTTCCAGCTCAGGATTGGCTTGAACACGGGCCGGCTGGTGGCAGGCGTCGTCGGAACCTCACGATTCTCCTACGACCTGTGGGGAGACACCGTGAACGTGGCGAGCCGTATGGAATCGCTCGGCCCGCCCGACCGGATACGAGTGACCCAGACGGTGGTCGATGAAGCTGGCGACCACTGGGTCTTCGAGTCGGCGGGAACCTGCGACGTCAAAGGGAAGGGCCCGACCGATACCTACCTCCTGGTCTCGGAGAGCCCAAGCCATGCCAGCGTGTGAGGTTACTCGGAGGCTCTTCCTCATCCGCTCGGCCCCCATGAGACAGACTCGTTCGGGGTAGCCTCCCGTCGTGCTCGACGTGCCAGAAGTGCGCTACACCGACACTGGCAAGGGGGCCGTCGCCTATCAGGTCTTTGGGGAAGGCCCCACCGACATCGTGGTGACGCCCGGCTTCGTGTCGCATCTCGACCTGCAGTGGACCATGCCGTCATACACGCAGTTCTTCGAAATGTTGTCGGCATTGGGCCGGGTCATCATCTTCGACAAGCGCGGCACCGGGTTGTCCGATCCCGCCGACGATGCGGTGCGATTCGACCAGAGGGCCGAAGACATCGGGGTGGTGATGGATGCCGCGGGATCGGAGCGAGCCGTGCTGATGGGTCTGAGCGAAGGCGGGCCGCTCAGCATCCTGTTCGCGGCGCAGAATCCGGATCGGGTGCAGTCATTGATCCTCTACGGGACCTTCGCCAGAGGAGCGCTCATCGGAGGTGCGTTGATCGACGCATTCAATGACGCCATCGAACACTGGGGCAGTGGGCGGACAGCTTCGATCTTCTCTTCCTCAGGCGAGTCGACGGTCAGGACCCGGTTGGCGGCGGTCTTCGAGCGCGCCTCGGCGAGCCCCGGAATGGCCCGCGCCCTGGTCGAGTCGGTGCGAAACGCCGACGTCACCTCCGCACTCCCACTCTTGGACATGCCAGTCCTGGTCGTCAACCGGAAGGACGACCCGTTCGCCCCGGTCACCTGGGCACAAGAGCTGGCCCACCAGCTCCCCAATGCCCAGCTGGTCGTAACAGAAGGTTCCGATCACCTCCCCTGGTTCGGGGAACCGGACGACATCATCGACGCCATCGCCGAGTTCCTCGGGGAAGAGCCCGTGCCCCGGTCTCACCACCGCAGGCTGATGACCGTGATGTTCACCGACATAGTCGAGTCCACGGTCATGGCCGTGAACCTTGGCGACACCGAATGGAACCGGCTCCTCAACAGACACAATGACATGATCCGCGAGCTGGTCCACGAGTTCTCCGGGGAAGAGGTCAAGACGATCGGGGACGGGTTCCTGACCGTGTTCAGCTCATCGGCCAAGGCAGTCGAATGCGGGCTGACGGCAACCCAGCAGATCAGCGAGATGGACATGTCGATCCGAACCGGCGCCCACACCGGCGAGATCGAGGTGCTTCCCGACGACGTGCTCGGAGTGTCGGTGAACACGGCAGCCAGGATCACCGCGTTGGCAGAAGCGGATGAAGTCCTGGTCTCGACCCAGGTGCGCGACACGTGTGCAGGTGCACCTCTGCAGTTCGAGGATCGAGGCGAGCACGAGCTGAGAGGACTACCGGGCCGGTGGCGCCTGTACTCGGCCCGGGAGGACGACGATGTCGTCATCGACCTCCGCCAGCCCAAGGATCTCCATGCCGGCGACCACGTGTCGGTGTTCCTCGCACGCCGTGCGCCGTCGACTTTGCGGACCTTGGCCGGGATCGTATCTCGTCGGCTTTGACTCGACCCTCCCGCCCGGCGGCTCCGACCAGGGTGCTCGTCGACCGCTGTGCTGGAGCGGATCTGGAGCGACAACGATTCGAAATGGCGATATCGATGGCTGATCCAAGCGCCAGCCATCCCCAGATGGGAGAAGGGAAGTAGGTCATGAGGCGTTTCACGATCCTGTTGGTAATCGTGTCTTTGCTCGGCTTCGCCATCCCGGCGGGGGCGACGTCGACGCCCTCGGATGTGCTGGATTGGTCCCGAGGCCCACTCCTCGCCAGGAGCTCATCCTGACCGGTACCGCGACCATCGAAGGCACGATGTTCACGCCCGGAGACCGCTGAGCGCTGAGCGCTGAGCGCCGAGCGCCGAGCGCCGA
>CAZLEQ010000041.1:2885-19667 GCA_964558575.1 uncultured Acidimicrobiaceae bacterium
GAGCGCCGAGCGCCGAGCGCCGACCAGTTTCCACCGGGGTCGTTACCGCCCCACGTCACAAACTCGTCCGACCCGAGCGAGACTGAGTGGGGTTGGAACGACCCCGAACGTCACATGGATTCGACTCGCCCCGAAGTGGGTAAGGAGGGGCGATCCATGGAGTTCTTTTCCTTCCAGTCACCCGCGCCTGACCTGATCGTGGCCACCGCAATCCACGACGGCCATGACCTGCGCCCTGATATCGCCGAGGCGATGGCGCTCGACGAGGCGACCCGTCGGCGGGAGGAGGATCCCCATACCGGTGTGCTCGCCTCCAGACTCGGAGCAAGCGCGGTGGTGAATCGATCCCGGTTCGAGGTCGACCTCAACCGTCCGCGGGATGCCGCGGTCTATCGGGCGCCCGACGACGCCTGGGGGCTCGAGATCTGGGAACAGCCCCTGGCGGAACGACAGGTCTCCCGTTCCTTGCGCCAGTACGACCGGTTCTACGACGAGCTCGGTTCGATCCTGGAAGACCAGGTGGCACGGTTCGGTGGATTCGTCCTCTACGACATTCACTCCTACAACCATCGTCGGAACGGTCCCGATGCCCCTCCCGACCCGGTGGTGGCCAGCCCGACGGTGAATCTAGGTACCGGATCCCTTCCCGGGCGATGGAGTCCCGTTGCGAATGCATTCCTCGAGGCGATGCGGGCTTCGACCCTCGATGGAGAACCCATCGATGCGCGAGAGAACGTCCGCTTCCAAGGTGGCCACCTCACCTCCTGGGTCCACGAGAATTTTGGGTCCACCGGCTGTGCACTCGCCATCGAGCTCAAGAAGGTGTTCATGGACGAGTGGACCGATGAATTGGATGCGGAGCGTCTGGATCAGCTGGGCGTGGCCTTGGTCGCGTCGGTGGATCCGGTGCGGAGGGAGTATCAACTGGTATGAGTGTCGATGAGATCGACCTGGGGATCGACCGGCGCCTGTCCGAGATCTGTGGTCGCCTCCCCATGCTTCACCTCCTGACGCCGATCAATGTGACCGAGGCGAGGAGCGCCTTCCTCGAGGGTGAGATCGGCGAGCCCGAGTTCCGCTACCGGGAGCTTCCCGACCTCGACGCCATCGGCGACGAGTTGGCCGAGATCAATCCCGAGGACGCCCTCGACCCGATTCTGGCCCACCTCATCCGTGACACGTACCACGATCTGGAGCGCCGCCTCGAGCTGCTGAGAAACCGGGGCACAGAACGCTTCCGCGTCGCCGCCGTAGAGGAGTACGGGTATGTGGATCAAGGTTTACTCGATCTGGCGCTCCTGATACTGGACTCGGTCCCCGCAGGCCCGCGGACGTCTCGTCGACTCACTGCCGAGGAAGTGGCGGCACGCGCCGATCGGGAGTTGGATCACTACCGCTCCCAATATCCGGAACTATCGGCAGTGGTCCACGTGGGCGACACCCTCGCCGGAGTCATGGTCGAAAACGGTGATCTCTTCATTGGTTCCGACACAACTGTCGCCGTCACCCGGATCGACCAGTTGCTCCAACACGAGATCGGGGTACACATCCTCACCCACGTCAATGGCAGCGCCCAGCCGATTCGTATGCTCGCCCTCGGCCTCGCCGGATACGAGGCGACCCAGGAGGCACTGGGTGTTCTCGCCGAGCACCTGAGCGGAGGGCTAACCCCGGGGAGGCTCCGGGTCCTGGCCCTCAGAGTGGTAGCGGCCCACTCGGTCACCGAAGGCGCCAAGTTCGGTGATACCCATCGGCTGTTGGAGAGCCACGGCGCCGGACAGCACCTGGCCTTCACGACGACGATGCGAGCCCACCGCTCTGGCGGGATGACAAAGGACGCCCTCTACCTGGCCGGCCTCACCCGTCTCCTCGACCATCTCAGGGCGGACGGGCATCTCGAGCCCCTATTGGTGGGCAAGATATCGCTGGCCTATGAGCCACTGATAACAGAGTTGTTGGACCGCGGGGTGCTGGTAGAGCCGCCGCTGATGCCAAGATTCTTGGAGTCGGAACCCGCGATCGAGAGACTCGACCGGATCCGGTCCGGCGAGACTGTCCTCGAGCTAGGAGGGGTAGCAGCATGAGACTCGGGCTGGTCGTCAACGATGTAGCAACCGAGATAGCGCAGTACACCACCATTCGCCTGGCGCTCGCCGCCAAGCGGCGCGAGCACGAGGTGTGGCTGATGGGGGTGGGTGACCTCTCCCACAGCGATTCGGGGACGGTGATGGCGCGGGCGCGGGCGCCGCAGGACAGGGCCTACCGCTCGTTGAAGAGCTTCCTGAGTGACATCCAGGACCCGGAGGTGACGCCAGAATTGATCTCGGTCGACGAGCTCGACATCCTGATGCTTCGGAACGACCCCGCCGAAGACGCGGTGGAGCGTCCGTGGGCGCAGGCCTCTGGGGTGCTCTTCGGCCAGTTGGCCGCGGAAGCTGGGGTGCTGGTGCTCAACGACCCGTTCCATCTCGCCGATGCCCTCAACAAGACCTATTTCCAGCACTTTCCGGAGGTCGTGCGACCCCGAACCCTGATCAGCCGCACCGGGGCTGACATCAAAGACTTCGTCAGTGAACTCGGTGGGCGCGCGGTGCTGAAGCCTCTGCAGGGGTCGGGTGGACAGGGCGTCTTCCTCATGAGTGGAAAGAAGGGCGAGAACCTCAACCAGATCATCGAGACCCTGACTCGCGACGGCTTCGTGGTGGTGCAGGAGTACCTCAAGGAGGCAGAAGAGGGCGATGTCCGCCTCTTCGTGATGAATGGCGCCCCGCTCGAGGTGGAGGGCAAGATCGCCGCCTTCCGCCGGGTCAACACCGAGGACGACATCCGTTCCAACATGCACGTCGGGGGCAAAGCGGGGCGGGTGAAGGTCACCGAGGCAATGTTGGAGGTGGTGAACCTGGTTCGACCGAGACTCATCAAACATGGGATGTTCCTCGTCGGCCTCGACCTCATCGGTGACAAGCTGATGGAAGCCAACGTGTTCAGCCCCGGGGGCCTGGGCAGCGCCAGCGGTCTCTACGAGGTGGACTTCGCTACTCGGGTGATCCAAGACCTGGAGCGGAAGATCTCGCTCCGGGCTAATTACGGACGATCACTTCCCAACGAGCTCCTCGCCACCATGTGAATGGTGCGAGATTTGGTCGACCAGCGCTCTCGTCCGAATCTCCCCGGTGAGCCTCGTGGGCCCGACGGACCAGGTGCTAGAGGACTGGCGAGTCGAGCGGCGCATACGCCGGAGCAAAAATCAGATCGGATGCAGCCCAGGGGTCAGACCGAGGTCACACTCGTCGTTGCGGGCGCGGTGCGCTGCTGGTCGACCAGTTGCAGGGCGCGACGGACCATGACCACGGAGAGCGTGCAGATCAGTAGCGCGTTCACCGGGTGGAGTGCCGCGATGAGCGGCGAATCGTCACGGGCGAACGTGAGGTTGGGCTGGAAGAGCGTGATCAGAGCCAGCACGATGCCGAGGACCACCGTCCCCTTCCCGGCTCGGGCCAGCGCCGGAAGCGCCACGAACAGCACTGCCGCAGTCCCCAGTACGTATCCAGTCCCCTCGTGCAGCGCATGACCCCCTTCCTGGCCGAACAGCATGAGCCCGGCGAAGTACACCTGAGCCACGATCGCCGCCAGGAACAGCGATGCGAAACCGAGCAACACGTAACGGAAGAATCTCTTCATCGACGGAGACTATCCGCTGGATCCATGGTTCTTCTCCGGAAAGTCGAGGGCCGCCGCCCGGGATCACCAACCCGGATACCGGCGATGGCTAGCGTCTACGACGGGGCCATCCAGGAGGTGGTCGATGAGGATCCGCCGAATCCTGTCCCAAGGGGGCGACACCGACATCGACGAGCTGCTGGCCGAGGGCAACCGGGCCCTCGGATGAGTCAGGCCTCTCGATAGGGAGAACAAGGAGGCACCACGACGTGGAGAGTTCGAATGCCGGCCCCGGGAGTGCTTTTCGAGATCGACTGCAGCGCGGTCCGATCATCTGCGGCGAGGGTTACCTGTTCGAACTGGAACGTCGAGGCTATGTCCAGGCCGGGCCCTTCGTACCCGAAGTGGTCCTCGATCACCCCAACGTGGTCAAGCAACTCCACTTGGAGATGGTGAGGGCGGGATCAGACGTGGTCGAAGCCTTCACCTACTACGCCCACCGGGAGAAGCTGAGAATCATCGGCCGTGAGGACGAACTGGAGGAGATGAATCGACAGGCCCTCGGCATCGCCCGAGAGGTAGCCCGTTCCACGGGAACCCTTTTCGCCGGAAACATATGCAACACCAATGTGTACGAGGCCGACCTCCCTTCGACCCATGACACGGTGCGACA
This sequence comes from uncultured Acidimicrobiaceae bacterium, assembly GCA_964558575.1. Classification (GTDB taxonomy): domain Bacteria; phylum Actinomycetota; class Acidimicrobiia; order Spongiisociales; family ZC4RG35; genus JANQRA01. Next base: position 7,219 of record CAZLEQ010000041.1, read on the forward strand.
AATGTTCGAAGAACAGGTGTCCTGGGCCGTGGAAGCCGACGTCGACTTCATCATCGCCGAAACGCTCGACTGGTACGGAGAAGCGGCGCTGGCCCTCCAGGTCATCGCAGCAACCGGCCTTCCCGCGGTGGTGACGCTGGCACCACAACGAGACCGCCACCTGTTCGACGGCGTGGACATCGTCGAAGCCTGTGAGCGGCTGTCGTCTCGAGGAGCCGAAGTGGTCGGTCTCAATTGCATGCGGGGCCCGGCCACGATGATGCCCCTCATCCACGAGATACGCCAGCGGGTCGACACTCCGGTCGCCGCCCTCCCCGTCCCCTACCGCACCACGACCGCCGAACCCACCTTCACCGCCTTGACCGACCCGAGCACAGCTGCACCAGATCACAGGGCATTCCCGAGCTCACTCGATCCCTTCGCTGCCACTCGCGACGAATGTGCTGCGTTTGCTCGCGAGTGCCGATCGATCGGCGTCGAGTACATAGGCCTCTGCTGCGGAGCCGGACCACATCACCTTCGCGCGGTCGCCGAGGCTCTCGGACGCCAGCCCGAGGCGAGCCGATATTCCCCTGACATGTCACGACATGCCTTCTACGGGGACGACGAGGCGATTCCGGACTCCTACCGCAAGCTGGGCGAGTCGTTTTGAGATGTGACAGGGACGTCATCACGAGGCATTCTCGCCCAGAGCCGTGACGTCGAACGAAAGTCGACGCGAGAGCGTGCAAGGGATGTGACTCTCGACGTGTTCAGCCCGGGTGGGCGTGGGCGGCGCCAGCGACCTCTACGAGGTGGACCTCGCTACCGGGGTGATCGAGGATCTGGAGCGGAATGTCTCGGTGCGGGCTAAGTACGGACGATCAATTCCCAACGAGATCCTCGCCAGTATTTAAGTGGTGTGCGCTCGGCCAGCGCGACACTCGACAGCCGGCGTAGTGGGCGGAACCAACTCCCGAAACTGCGGCCGGCCCCTTCCCGGTGGCACGGAACGACTGTTCGAGGGATAGGATTCGTCGATGAAGGAGATGATCGACAGGGGATCCCTCCGCCCCTTCACCCTTGGCTTCTTCGACGGCGAGCTCGAGACCCGCTTTCAATGGGAGGAGGGAGCGGCCGGTCTGGCCGGCTACCGGATAATCACCGGTATGACCGCATTGATGTGGGCGATGGCCGCGGTGCTCATCCCTTTGGGATCCGGTATCCCGTTCCAGACCTCTCTGCTGACCGGCGGATCGATGGCGGTGGTGGGTCTGACTGCAATGGCCGCTTCTCGTTGGGCCAAGACCATGGACCGCCAGCACCTCCTGGCCGCGCTCCTGACTTCGGCAAATGGATTGGTGATCCTGGTGTTGGCGAGTGCCGGCGACTTCGTCGCAGGCTACGCGGTGGGCGCGATCATGCTCCTGTTTCTCTTTGGATTCGTCTCACGTACTCGCTTCGTGTTTGCTGTCGTGCGCACCGCCGTGATCGCCGTTGGCCTTGGGGCGGTGGTGATGGCCAGCGACAGCCCCAACCGTCTCATCCTCGACGTCTTCTTCTTCATCGGGGCGGCCGTCGGCAGTCTCGTGGGGCTCCACATGCTGGAGAGCAACCGACGCCGACTGTGGCACCAAAGCCTGGTGGTCGAAGAACAGAGGGCTGCCATCGACTTCGAGCGAGCGGAGTCGGACCGCTTGCTTCTCAACGTGCTCCCCGAAAGCGTGTCGAAGCGTCTCCGACACGGCGAGAGCCCAATAGCCGACGACTTCACCGACGTGACGGTGCTCTTCGCCGACATCGTCGGGTTCACCCCCATGGCTTCGAAGCTGACCGCGGTCGAGGTGGTGACGATGTTGAACGGCTTGTTCTCCCAGTTCGACCAATTGGTCGCGGAACGGGGGCTCGAGAAGATCAAGACGATCGGAGATGCCTACATGGCGGTTGGAGGCCTACCTGAGACTCTGGAGGATCATGCCCTTCGAGTCGTCGACCTGGCGCTCGCAATGCAAGCCTGCACGGTGGAGTGGGGCCCCGTCCCCGAGATGTCGATCCGCATCGGGGTCCATTCTGGACCGGTCGCCGGCGGAGTGATCGGGACCCGAAAGTTCGCCTATGACGTTTGGGGCAACACTGTGAACGTGGCGTCTCGACTCGAGAATGCCGGGGTCCCCGGTCGGGTTCACGTAAGCGAGACGACCAAGAGATTGGCTCAGAGCCATTTCACCCACGAGCCGAGGGGGGTCATCGAGCTCCGAGGTGTCGGCTCGATGAACACGTACCTGGTTGTGGGACCGAAGCATGCCGGGTTGGCGCAATCGCCCCCAGCCGCCGGAGAGGGGGCCACCCAGGTGACGGCTGGAGGTCAGGCCTGATCCCGAGACCGGTGCGGGAGAAGTCGGGGCCCCCTCGCTCCTGGCGAAGTCCCGAATGCGGTAGCGGTGGGGACAATGATCGCTGGATGACCTCTCGACACAACGGACCAGACGGCGACCGGTTCATCGATCCTGTACCGCGAGTTAGCCGATGCTCGTTCACGCAGCGGATGGCGGCGACGTTGTTTCGCGACTCAGTTCGCCAGCGAAGTCGCCGCCCAGGCTTCAGACCTGTGATGCTTCGTCAGCGGTCAACATGATGACGCCGAGGAGGCTCGCCCCGGTCATGACCACCGGTTCATATCCTCGATCGGCGAGGACACCGGCGGCGATCGATGCCCGATGACCCGTGGTGCACCCGATATATACCGGTTCGTTCGGATCCAGGTCCTCAGGCGTGGCGTCGATCAGATCGGGGAGATGGCTGAGAATGGAACCGCCGAGTACCCCATCGACCCACTCCGTGGGTGCTCTCACATCGACCACCTGTCGAGAACCGTTGGCCTGGTCGATGAATTGCCGGGCGGTCACGGTGGAGTGGCTCACAGTCTCGCGGCCTTCTTCGATCCACGACTCGAGACCCCACATCACCCCTCGCACGTCATCGAACCCGATGCGGGCCAGGGCGTCGCGTGCCTCCTCGAGCGACTCTCCCTCTTCGAGGATCAGGACCAGCGGCGCGTTGAAAGGAAGCAGCCATCCGATCCAGGTGGCAAAGTCGGATCCGAGCTCCATTCCCCACGACCCCGGTATGTGCCCTTCGGCAAACGTGGTCTTGTACCGGGCGTCTACGACCTGCGCTCCTTCGGCCATCGCCTCCTGAACCTGATTCGGGCTCATCTCCGGGATGGGCGCCGGCACGTATGGCTCGGGCCCGGCGAGGTTGATCGGTCCCATTTGGGCGTAGTACGAAGGGTATGGCGGTAACCCACTCAACTGGCCCTCGGCAAACGACTCTGCGTCTGGATATTGCAGCACCGGGTTGGTGCTCAATTCGGCACCGATCGTCGACGTGGTGCCACCTGCCTCGGAGACCGTGCAAAAGGATCCGGCACCGTGAGTGGGATAGAGATCGACCTCGGCGGGAAGTTCGGCGAGCCGCATCACCGACTGATACTGGAGACGGACGAGAGACGTGGCTCGGTCGATGCCGAGCAGATCGGTTCGTCCTGCTGAGCCAACCAGAAGGCTGCCTCCTGAGAACACTGCAACCGGCTGGTCCTCGACGATGATCAGATAGGAGACGTGCTCCGGGGTGTGACCCGGAGTGTGCAGGGGTCGTATCCGAAACGGGCCGGCATCGAGATCCTCGTGGTGAAAGGCCGGGACATACCGAAATTTGGTCCCCGACCCGGCGGGCAGAACGAGCTCGGAACCAGTCTCCGCCGAAAGATGGCGTCCACCGGACACGTAGTCGTTGTGGAGATGGGTCTCGAGCACGTATCTCGGGTCGACGTCGATCTCCTCGAGGATCGAGCGGAAACGGTCGATATCACGTTGAGGATCCACGACGACGCCCACCCCATCATGAGCCAGGATGTAGCTCTTGTCGCCCAACCCCGGAGTTGTCAGCACCCTCACATCCATTCTTGGCCTTCCTCGCTCTCTGCCCGGACCGAACCGTCAAGGCTCATCCATCACCAAACGCGACCGTGGTGGCTGCCACGGTGTGTCCCATTCGGCTCTGAAGACGTAGCGATCGCCCCGGACGATGCTGATACGCCATTCCAAGGATCTGCCGTTGGCCCTGGTACGTCGATCCACCTCGAAAGCGGGGTCCCCCGGAGCCAATCCGAGACGCATTGCGGTCTGGCGGTCGACCTTGACCGGTCGGCTTTGCTCGACTCCCTCCTCGGGGATCACACCGCATCGGTCACGAAGTTCCTCATATAGGGCCGCATGACTGAAGTTCGCCTCGAGGAGCGGTGCGGCCAATGGCATCGGCAGCCACACGTGATCGACGGCCAGCGGTTGGCCATCGGCGAGCCGGGTCCTCTCCAGGTAGAAGAGACCGGCGTCGGCGGGAAGCCCCAGCACCTTGGCCGCGGTGTCGTCTTTGCGCTCTTCCTGGGAGATGACCACCGAGGTCTGCGTCACGCCACTGTCTTCGATCGACCTGTAGAGGCTGTAGATCGTGCCCAAGGGCTGGGCGAAGGAGGCCGGCGTTCGGAACGACCCACGACCCCGTTTACGGGTGATCAGACGATCCTCTTGTAGACCGCGCACCGCCTCGCGGATGGTGTGCCTGCTGACCCCGTACTCGTCGATGAGTTCCCGATCGGTGGGAAAACGCTCGTCGAACTCGCCCCGGGCCAATCGGGTCCGTAGATCCTGATCTATGGTCACCCATATGGGGGTCTGATGAGTCAATGTGCCGCTACCCGGAAGACTTTGTCCGGACGAATCATACTTCATCGTCCGAGCAGAGCGATCAGGCCCGCCACCCCGACCACCGTGAGCAGGGCGACTGCGGTCCAGACGAACCTCCAGTCTCGTTCTTGGATCCAGCGGAAGATGAGCCAGCCGACACGGAGAAAAGGAACCACGGTCACGAGCCCGATGGCGACGAGGCCCGCGGTGGCAAACGGCTGGGCTTCGCTCATCGATCCGATCCATGCCATCGACCCGGCCACGATGGTGACGATTCTGAGGGCTGGACCCTGGCGGCGGCCCCGCACCCTACTGGTTGGGTCCGCAGTCATCGGGACACCAAGAGCACTACCGCGATGATCACCAGGACCACACTCAAGGCACGGCGCACGCCCGCCGGATGAAGCCGTGACTGCAGCGCAGCTCCAAAGACGCCACCGGCGAGACTACCGAAGATGACCGCGGCCGATTGTTGAACGTCGATTCTCCCCTTCAGGGCGAACACGATGAGCGCCGCGCTCGCTGTGATCCCGATGGTGAACGTCGTGGTGCTCGCCGCCACCTTGGTGGGCACATGCATGATCTCGCTGGTGGCAGGGGTCTTTATGAAGCCTCCGCTGGCGCCTGTCGTTCCGGCGACGAGACCCGAGAGCCCCATCAGAGTGAGGCCGAGGGGGAGTCGCTTCGGCTCATATGCGGCAACTCCGCCTCGCACGGGATAAGCACCGGCCAGCGAACCGATCTTCTCTCCGATGTCGTCGGGGCCCAAGTCGGGATGGGGCAGATTGCGGAGTCCCGTCCTCCTGCCGCCAACGAAGGCCGATGCCAGCGCGATGGCCGCGAGGGCATAGACCAGGAAATGGGGGGAGAGCCGACCGACCACGAGAGCGCCAACCACCGCTCCCGCCGTGGCGACCAGCTCCGTGGTCACACCGATGCGGTGATTGACGGATCTCTCGGCGAGCTGTCGCGATCCGGCGGCGATCGAGCCCGCGGCCACCGATATCAGACCCAAGGGCGCTGCTGCCAAGGGTGACCATCCGCTGAGAACCAGTAGCGGTACCAAGATCACCGCGCCCCCCAGGCCCCCCAGAGCTCCTATCGTTGAGGTTGCGGCAGCCAGACCGACCAGAAGCAGCACCTGCGCCATAGCAGGAGCATATATCGTAATTGTCCGGACAACTATTCGATCTAGCTGGCTGAAGCCGCGGTATCGAAGTCGCCGGCTCGAGAGTCGGCGTCCTCCATGACCCCCAAAAGCAGGTCGAGGGCCTCGGTCACCTTGGTCGAGACGAGGGAGTAGTAGACCCACTGCGCGTCGCGTCTCGAGCGGACCAGTCCCTTGCTCCGGAGAACACCCAAGTGCTGAGAAACATTGGTCTGCGGCAGATCTAGCTGCTCGCAGATCTCCCCGACGGAGCGCTCCCCATGACGGAGGACCTCGAGGATGAGAAGTCGCTTGGGGTCGGACAGCGCCTTGCAGACGGTAGCGTGAAGACGGTAGATCTCCTCGGTACGGGTCGTCATGACCCCCACTATGACAGAAATTTCTCGGTCCGGCCTCAACGACATGGTTCGTCGTGTATATTCATGCCTCTGCATGTCCGGACTTATGCGGATTCGAGGAGATGAGTCATGACCAGTCCAGCGTTTGACATGACCGGAGAAGCCCAGGCCGAGGAACCGGTCCCGGAGAAGGAGAAGATGGTCCTCATCGCGGCCTCCGGCGATCTGGACAAGGCCTGGCCGGTATTGATCCTGGCCACGACCGGCGCCGCCTATGGGATGGACGTGACCGTCTTCTTCACCTTCTGGGGTCTGGGAATCCTCAAGCGACCCGATGCCGGTATCACCGGTGAAGACTGGCGACAGAAGCTGCTCTCGGTGTTCAACAGAGGCACCACCGAGCACCTCGGGTTGTCCAAGCTCAACTTCGGCGGAATGGGTCCATGGATGATGAAAGACCTCGCCGACAAGCACAAGGTCGCTTCGGTCCAGGAACTCCTGGAACTCGCACAACAGATGGGAGTGAAGCTGTGGCCATGCCAGATGACCATGGATCTGATGGGCTTTTCTCGGGATGACCTCATCGATGGTCTCGACGAACCAGCCGGAGCCGGGTCTGCCATCAGCTTGATGAAGCAGGCAGAGATCAGCCTGTTCATCTGAAAGGAGCACATTTCATGGCCGATTACACCGTCGACGCCCGCGAACTGCAGTGCCCCATGCCGGTCATCAAGCTGAGCCAGGCAATCATGGCGGCCAAGTCAGGTGAGACCGTGGAGCTGATCTCCACCGACAGGGGATCCTGCTCCGATGTCCCATCCTGGGCCCAGGACATGGGACATGCCCTCAAAGATCAGTTCGAGGAGAACGACGAGTTCCACTTCGTGTTGGTGAAGTCGTAGCCCTCCCCGACATCGTCTATTGTCCGGACTTATGATCGGTTTGAACCCGAGCTTTCCCGGTGTGCTGGGAATGGTGGCCACCGGTTCGGATGCCTCGACCGTCCGGCAAGCCCCGCTGACGACGGCCCATCGCGGTCTGACCGATCCCCATGCCGGCAGGGCGCCTAAATGGGTCAAGGTGATCGACCAGACCAAGTGCATCGGATGCCATGCCTGCACCACTGCCTGCAAATCCGAGAACGAGGTTCCCCTGGGAGTGACTCGAACCTATGTGAAGTCGGTGGACGTCGGGATCTGGCCCCAGGCGCGGAGGGCCTTCCAGGTGACCAGGTGCAACCAGTGCGAGAACGCTCCATGCGTCTCCGCCTGTCCAACCTCGGCCATGTATCGCCGAGACGACGGGATCGTCGACTTCGACAAACGGGTCTGTATCGGATGCAAGGCCTGTATCGCGGCCTGCCCCTACGACGCCATCTTCATCAACCCCGAAGATCATTCGGCGGAGAAGTGCAATTTCTGCGCCCACCGGCTGGATATGGGTTTGGAGCCTGCATGTGTGGTGGTCTGCCCCACCGAGGCGATACTGGTCGGCGACGTCAACGACCCCACCGCCAAGGTCTCGGAGATCGTCCAACGACAGCCGGTGAACGTCAGACGTCCTGAAAAGGAGACAGCTCCGAAACTCTTCTACAAGGGCGCCCATCAGGCCACCCTCGATCCCATCGCCGCCTCGCGCCCGCCGGGAGGTGGCTACATGTGGAGCGAGCAGGGAACCGGGGTCAGGACGGGCCATCCCGGAGACTGGAGCAACTCTTCGGCCGCCGCGGTGGTCTCTTACGACGTGCCCCACAAGGCACCGTGGGATTGGAGGGTCAGTCTCTACACCTGGACCAAGTCGATTGCGGCCGGCTCCTACCTGGCGGCGCTGCTCCTGGTGCTCACCGGGTTCTTGGAGTGGTCCTCGCCTCTCTTCGTCTGGGTCGCACCCATCCTCGGTCTGGTCTTTCTGGCAATCACCGGGTTGGTGCTCATCGCCGACCTGGATCATCCCGGACGCTTCTACTACCTGTTCACCCGCCCCCAGTGGAGGAGCTGGTTGGTCAAGGGAGCGGTGATCATCCTCGGCTACGGAGCGGTGCTCTCGGCTCAGGTCCTCGCCGGCATCATCGATTCTGACGGACTCCGCCAGGTGCTCGCCATCCTCGGGCTTCCGTTGTCGGTGATGACCGCGGTCTATACCGCCTACCTGTTCGCCCAGTCCAAAGCTCGCGACCTCTGGCAGTCTCCGCTGCTGCCCCCGCTCATAGCCACACAGGCGGTGATGGCCGGCGCCGCCACCCTGTTGATCGTCGACTCCTTTGGAGACCAGGCCGCCATCGAGCCCCTCTCCTGGATGTTGGGTGGAGGGGCGCTCATCCACCTCCTCATGGTGTGGGGCGAGGTCAGCCTCCCCCACGGCACAGCCCATGCCCATCTCGCGGTGTGGGAGATGACCTCAGGCTCCTACATGTACTACTTCTGGGCCGGGATCGGTCTCATCATGGCTGCCCTCACCGCACCGATCTGGGACGTCGGTGCGGCGCTACCTGCCTTGCTCGGCTTGCTCGCCTACGAGCATGCCTACGTGCAGTCGGCGCAGAAAGTGCCCCTGGCATGACCGGACCGGACCGCAATCTCGATGAGCTGGGGCGCAGGGTCACCGCGGCGAGAGAAGATGTGGAAGCCCGTGGCGAGACCTTCTATCCCGGGCCGAGCCGGGTGCATCTCGCCTCCTTCCCCCCCAAGGAGCGCTGGGACGATTGGGTGGAGCTGGACTCGAGATCCTGGCCGGATCGTGTCGAGAAGCACTACGCCCTGGTCCCGACCACATGCTTCAACTGCGAATCGGCATGTGGGCTTCTCGCCTACGTCGACCGGGACACGCTCCAAGTCCGCAAGTTCGAGGGCAACCCCGAACATCCCGGCTCGCGAGGGCGTAACTGCGCCAAGGGGCCGGCGACGATCAACCAGGTCACCGACCCCGATCGCATCCTGTATCCGCTGAAGCGGGCCGGGGAGCGCGGCGAGGGCAATTGGGTCCAGGTCGACTGGGACGAAGCCCTGGACGAGATTGCCGGGCGAGTGCGCCAGGCAATCACCGAGGGCCGACCCAACGAAGTGATGTACCACGTGGGCCGTCCCGGCGAGGATGGGTTCACCGAGCGGGTCATGGCCTCGTGGGGTGTCGACGGTCACAACTCGCACACCAACGTCTGCTCGTCGGGAGCCCGGGTGGGATACGAGCTGTGGATGGGAATCGACCGGCCCAGCCCCGACCATGCCAACGCCGAGGTCATCTATCTGATCTCCGCTCATCTGGAGACGGGTCACTACTTCAACCCTCACGCCCAGCGCATCACCGAAGCCAGGGAGAGAGGGGCCAAGCTGATCGTGGTCGACGTCAGGCTGTCCAACACCGCGACCCACGCCGATCATTGGCTCTCCCCGTATCCCGGCTCGGAAGCCGCGATCAATCTGGCGATCGCCAATCACATCATCCAGACCGGGCGCCACGACCGCGACTTCGTCCGACGCTGGTGGAACTGGGATCGGTATCTGGCAGCCGAGCACCCGGAGGCACCTCAGACCTTCGAGAGCTTCGAGCGGATCCTGAGAGACCTCTATGCCGATTTCACATTCGAGCGTGTGGCCGCGGAGTCCGGGGTCGAGGCGGAGACGCTGCGTGAGGTGGCCGAGACGATCGCCGGGGCGGGAACCCGGCTGTCGACCCACAATTGGCGTTCCGCCGCCGCGGGGAATCTCGGAGGTTGGCAGGTGTCCCGCACACTGTTCCTTCTCAACGCCCTTCTCGGGGCGGTGGCGACTCCGGGTGGCACCCACCCGAATGCCTGGAACAAGTTCGTCCCCAAGCCCATCCACTCGCCTCCTCACCCACCGGTGTGGAACGAGCTCACCTGGCCTCTCGAGTATCCGCTCGCCATGCATGAGCTGTCCTACCTACTGCCACACTTCCTCGAGGATGGGAGAGGCAGCATCGACGTCTACTTCACCCGGGTCTACAACCCCGTGTGGACCAACCCGGACGGGTTCTCATGGATCGAGGCGCTCACCGACCGCTCCAAGGTCGGTCTTCACGTCGCCCTCACCCCGACGTGGAACGAGACCGCATACTTCGCCGACTACATCCTCCCCATGGGGTTGTCCTCGGAGCGACACGACGTGCACTCCTATGAGCAGTACGACGGGCAATGGGTCGCCTTCCGTCAACCGGTGCTGCGGCAAGCCCGGCAGATCGCCGGCGAGGAGGTGACCGACACCCGTCAGGTCAATCCCGGTGAGGTGTGGGAGGAGAACGAGTTCTGGATCGAGCTCACCTGGCGAATCGACCCCGACGGGTCACTGGGCATACGCCGCCACCACGAGTCGCGGGCCAACCCCGGGGAGAAGTTGGGAGTGGACGAGTACTACGGGTGGATGTTCGAGCACTCGGTGCCCGGGCTGCCCCAGGCAGCCCAACAAGAGGGGCTCACCCCCCTCGAGTACATGCGCCGGTACGGCGCCTTCGAGGTTCGCAACGGTGTCGGACAGGTCCATGAGGAGCGGGTGCCTCAAGGTGAGCTGGAGGACATCGGTGAGGACGACTTCGGCCGTGTCTACACCCGGGCCGCCAAGCCTGCCGATCCCAATGTGGTCCCCCTATCCAGCCCCGATCCCGACCGCCATGGTCGCCGGCCGGTGGGGGTGCGAGTCGACGGCAAAGTCCTCCGGGGCTTTCCCACACCCTCGGGCAAGCTCGAGTTCTACTCGGCGACACTGGCGGAGTGGGGCTGGGCCGAGCATGCCATCCCCGGTTACATCACCAGCCACATCCACCCGTCGAGATTGACCGAGAGCCAGATGCCGCTGATCTCGACATTCCGTCTCCCGGTGCAGATCCACACCCGCTCCGCCAATTCGAAATGGCTCGACGAGATCGCGCACACCAATCCCCTATGGCTCCACCCCATCGATGCCCGGGAGATCGAGGTGAGCACCGGAGACCTGGTACGGGTGGAGACCGAGATCGGATATTTCGTGGTGAAGGCCTGGGTCACCGAGGGCATCCGTCCCGGGGTGGTTGCCTGCTCTCATCACATGGGGCGATGGAAGCTCACCGACCGAGGGCAGAACCAGGCGATGGCAACCGTGGCGCTCGATCATGCCGACCGTCGATGGGGGCTGACACGCAAGAAGGGAATCGGACCGTACGAGTCTTCGGATCCGGACACCCGACGGATCTGGTGGACCGATGTCGGCGTGCATCAGAACCTGACGTTTCCAGTCCAGCCCGACCCGATCTCCGGACAGCACTGCTGGCATCAGGCGGTCACCGTCACGAAGGCCGAGCCGGATGACGCCTACGGTGACATATGGGTGGACACCGAACGGTCCCGGGATGCCTATGCCAGGTGGCTGTCGCTGACCCGATCGGCGTCACTCAACTCCCCCGACGGAACCAGACGACCCTATTGGTTCTTGCGGCCACTAAAACCGGGACGTGACGTCTACAGCCTCCCCGCCCGCTGAACGCGCCGAGCTGATTCGCAGCTTGGGTGCTCTCTGCGAGCGGCCCGGTCCCACCACGGCACGCATGGCGGATGCCCTGGGTCTGCCCACCCCGACCGCCATCGAGCACACCGACCTGTTCGTTCAACAGATGCCGCCCTACGCCTCGATCTATCTCGATGCCGCGGGGAAGATCGGCGGCGAGGCCCAGGACCGGATCGCCGGGTTCTGGCGAGCGATGCAGATGGTCCCGCCAACCGAGCCCGATCACCTCGCCACCATCCTCGGGTTGTGGGCAGCTGTGGTCGAGAAGGCGGCGAGCGAATCCCAGACGGAGCGGCGGACCCTCCTGGAACACTCACAACGGACCCTGGTCTGGGAGCACCTCGCCTCCTGGCTGACGCCATACCTCAGTCGGGTGATCGAGTCATCGGAGACGTTCGGTGACTGGGCGCGTCTGGTGGGCGCAGTCATCCGCGCCACGTTGGCCGACAGCGAGGGTCTCGGTCTGCCCAGCCACCTCACCACGACACAGCCGGGCCCCGCCGGGCACGACGACCTGGTTTCATTTCTCCTCACCCCGATCCGGAGTGGGATCCTGCTGACCAGAGCCGACCTCAACCGGGCGGCAGCGGACCTGGGCCTCGGGATCAGACTCGGAGAACGGGCCTTCAGCCTCAGGTCCCTGTTGGAACAGGATCGAAGGTCGGTAGTCGAGTGGGTCGCGGCCGAGGCCACCCGCCAGGCACGACTCTTCTCATCTGAAGTGATC
>CAZLEQ010000042.1:0-19509 GCA_964558575.1 uncultured Acidimicrobiaceae bacterium
CTGCGCGAGATGTCTCCGCGATGGTCCACCTCAACCAAGCGACTGGTGGCCGTTGCCCTGTTCCTGGTGGGCGTCTTCATCCTCTACATCGCCCGCGGGATCGTGACACCTTTCGTCCTCGGCGCCCTCCTCGTTCTCGTCCTGACCCCGGTAATCAACTTCCTGCAGCGGCGGCTTCGGTTCCGGCGCGGTCTGGCCGTCGCCATCGCCTATCTCCTGCTCCTCGGTGTGGTCGTGGCGTTCCCTGTGCTCTTCATTCCCGCACTCGGGCGCTCGGCTGCGGCCGTGGACGTGGGGACCATCGTCACCCAACTGAGCGAGTGGGCGGTGAGCACCCTCAACTCCTTCAAAAACCTCGAGTTGTTGGGGTCCGCGGTCGATCTGAGCCCATCGATCGATCCCCTGGTGGACGCGTTGGAGACTGGAGGAGAGGGCTTTGAAGTCGACTTCGGGACCATGTTCGGCGGTGCGTTGACGCTCACCTCGGCAGTCTTCACTGGAGTGGTCGGGTTCCTGACGACCTTGATCCTCTCGCTGGTGATCTCGGTGTACTTAGCTCTCACAGTCGACAGAGAGACGCGCTACGGTGCCTACTCGCTGGTACCAGCCGCCCACATTCCCGAGGTCAGGGTGCTGGGTGCACGTCTCGCCCGGGTGTGGACCGACTATCTGCGGGGTCAGCTCACCGTGGCGGCTGTGGTGGCCGTCCTGACCGCGGTCATCATGTTTGCCCTCGGCTTGCCGGGCGCTTTGGTGATCGGCGTGATCGGTGGTCTCTTCAACATCGTTCCGACGTTTGGCCCGATCTTCGCCGGCGTCGTTGCCGCCCTTGTGGCCCTGGTGCAGGGCTCCAATCACCTCGACGTCTCCAACGTGGTGTTCGCCCTGATCGTGGTCGGAGTCTACGTGGTGATCCAACAGCTCGAGAGCAACGTCATCACTCCCCGGATCCTCGGCGGCGCCATGTCGGTGTCTCCCCTGGCCATTCTCCTGGGGATCCTCATCGGGTTCAGCGCTGCCGGAGTCTTGGGGGCGGTGATAGCGGTACCGGTGGTGTCGTCGGGCCGCGAGATCATCCTCTATGTGCGGGCCAAGCTCCTCGACGAGGAGCCGTTCCCCGATGGTGTCCCCGCTCCGCGCACGACCATGAAGGGTCGCCTCGACAAGATTAGGGCATCTGGATTCGCCAGCTCGGATGGATCACCGCATGCGGACGATGCCAACGAGGAAGAACCTGAGGACAAGGACTCTGAGGACAAGAACGGCGCCTCCTCCACCCCGGCCACCCCGTGATCCGTCGTCTGCTGGTTTAGACCGCCGTGGGGCCAGGGATCATCCCCGGAGGCGCCGCCGATGGCGATCGCCAGGGATCCCTCGAACGAGTATCGAGAGTGGGCCGGCATCGAGGGAAGCTGGCCCCTCCGGCCCGACTCGAACCCAGGGTCTGGACTCCGTCAGCGACGTCTATCCGCACATCGTGGCCATCGCCATGGACGCCGCCGGCGGCGACATCTCCGCGATCGGCCAGTCATGCGACGAACAGTACGAGTTCGAATTTGCCCTCGACCTCCTCCTCGACGCCTTCGAACAACTCCACCACCAAGACTGGGACTCAACCAGGAACTACGACCACACACCGCCCAGCAGGTGAGATATCCGTCTGACCTGCCCGAGCCGGCTGTGCAGATCCCCGACCGTCAGAGGCGTCTCCCTTGCCACCGCACTGGTGTCAACACGACCCGGTGCTCCATTGCGCGCTTCGAATTGAGGCGATCTCCCGAATCCGTAGTCCGCGAACTCCCTCGAAATCCGGAGCGATTACGGGTGAAGAGAACTCAGCTCGGTTTGCGATTCCTCAGCCCGGTTACGTCGAGAATGCTGCCGAGCATCCCCTGGAGGTCCCAAGGGGTCATCTTTTCGGTGACGACGAAGTTCAGGTTCCTCTCCCCTTCCTCGTCGATCACGTCATAGATGAGAACGGCCTTCAACACCATGCCCCCTTCGGCGAGATTCTGGGCGAGATCGCCCACGGAGTCGGCGGGTGTCACACCGGCGATGGTAGATCTCACTTGCTCCACGGTCCGGCATTTCAGCGGGTGTGAACGCGGCCCCAAGCTCAGCTGCTGCTCACAGACGTGGAGGACTCCACGGTGTCGACCTCGAGCACCGACCACACACCTCGACTGGCGCATTCTCCCGGCTTGAAGAAGATCGCCGCTGCTTCTGGACGAACTCGAGCGGAGCCCTCGGTTACTCCAGGCTTCGAGACCGGGTGCCTACCAACGAGACTAAGGAGCTCCTCGAGCTTGTCTCCCGAGGAGGCATGGCGGCCGAAGATCCCCAGCGGCCTCCGGAAATCCAGTCCACCGACCCTGATGACGACTACCTCATAGCCCTCCCCAGCATCTCTCGAGCCGCTCGATTTACGGGGGATAAGAACCTGCTCGGGCTGTCCGACCAGATTCCGGGGTACTCCTCTGCCGGGTTCCTCGCCCTGATCGAAGCGTCGAGCTAGAGCCGAACCAGTCTTCCCAATCGACCCATGGAAATCGAGGGACCGAAGGATGTTTGCGGGTGTAACGCATCATTCGACCGGCCGGTACTCCGGCGGTATCGGGTCGACCCGCCCCCGAAGAGGATCCTCCGCCAAGACGATCTGCACGTGGCCGGTCTCGAGCAACTGAAACTGATAAACCTCTCCCCCGCCACCGCATCTGGTTCCCATGACGCGCTGAACGCTCAATTGATATCGAGCATCAGGCTCAAGACTCGCCGAATTTCGGAGAGAGTGGAGGCACTGACGTTGCCCCGCACCGATGCCACCGTTCTACCGACAGATCTGATGTGCTGGCACTGAGCGTCCTGTTCGCCCCCATCATCCTGTGCGGTGCCGATCTCGCTGCCTGGCTGACCTTCAGCTGAGGTGCTGACTGCCGGGCCTCGACGGCTGTGCCTAATATGCTCGGTGACAGGATGCGCATCTTCGCGCTCGCCCTCGCGATGCTGGCCGCTGCCTGCACGACGCCCGGCCGGCAGCCGGGCACCTCCCCGGCGTCTTCCCCCCGGGCTCCGATCACATCTGCGCCCACCAGCACCACCACGACCACGCTCCCGGACACCACCCCCACCCACCTCAGTCTGCTTCTCAACGAAGTGGAGGCTCTGGCCGTCGACCACGGGGTCCGTCTCGAGATCACCGACCAGGCCGGGGTGGTCTTGGGTTGGCTCGACCGGGACGACCCTGAGCTGGACGTCGACCCGGCGACGGGGCGACTGACCGTTCGCTACCTGACCCCTGACGGTGAGCCGACCGGCGTGGTCTGGGACCAAGAGCCCGAGATGCCGGTGACGACCATCCGCCAGCCCTGGCGGGGCCAGGGGAATTGTGGGGTAACCCTCCCCGACGGTTCATCGGCGCCGGTAGCCCTCGTCTGGCAGTCCGGTGGCGACTCGGCGGAGTATGTGGATCAGCTCGACGGGGCGGACGGCGGCGTGACGGTGGTGTCACCCATCTGGTGGCGGATGGCCGCCGACGGAACGGTCGTGAGTTGGGCCGACCCTGGCTACGTCGACGCAGCACACGACCGCAATGTGGCCATCTGGCCGGCGGTGGCCGGATTCGACGCCGACACCCATCACCTCGCTTTCTCCGATCCGCAAAGGCGGACGGCGCTGGCCCACGAGATTTCCGAGGCCGCCAGGACCATCGGCGCCGACGGGGTCAACATCGACATCGAGGGCTTCCGCACCGAGGACTCGATGGCATTCCTCGCCTGGGTCGAAGAACTGGCCGCCCTGGTGCACGAGTGGGGAGGAGTCGTCTCCTACGACCTCGTCCCCCGCAGCGACCGATGGGACGTGACTCCCGAAGACCTCGCCTTCTGGTCCACCGCCCCGCTGAGGACGGAGTTGAGCCGGGCCACTGATTGCACCGTGCTCATGGCCTACGACGAGCACAACCGGTACCGGCCACTCGGTCCGGTGGCTTCACCCGGATGGGTCGAAGAGGTGCTGGTCCATGCCCTTCGTCACACCGATCCGAACCAGCTCGTTCTCGGCGTTCCGTTCTACGGTCGCATCTGGGACCCCGAGGACCTGGAGCGCCCAACGACGCTGGGCATCGGCGACCTGGAACGACTGGGCGCGGAAGGCGAAGTGACCCCCGATTCCTCCTACGGCCTTGACCGGGTCGACCTTGCCGACGGGCGCTTCTTCTGGGCCGAGACCACCGCGGGGCTGGAACATCGCTTCGATCTGGTGGCCGAATATGGGCTGGCCGGGTGGGCGGCCTGGCGCTTCGGATTTGACCACCCGGGCATCTGGGACCTGGTGGGGGATCGAGGATCCTGAAGCTGTCTGACCGATGGTTTGGCGGCACGGAGCGGTTCCGCCACCGGCACCCACACCGACCTCGACGCTCGGCCCGTCATGACGGACCATCGCCTCGGGACCACATTGTGCCGGGGCATCTTCTCCTTCAGCCCGGAGCGGCACATCTCATCGAATCGGTTTCGGCCACCACCGTGGCGTCGACGACACGTTCGGCCATCCCGATGACACCGGCGGACGAACACGTAACAGCAGCCGGTGGCGGCGGGCGACCGCGAGACTCTCCTCCAGGGCGGCGGCGTCACTCGAGACTGCCCGCCCCACCAGAAGGCGGCGGTCGGTGGGGAGGGGACGCTCCCAGCGGACGAACCGGTTGGTCAGATGACGGGCAGCGGTTTCGATCTCGCCGAGCAAAGGCCTCGGCGTCGAATCCTCGAACTAACGACAGCACCTGATTCCCCACGCGCGGTCGAATCTCCGGGCGGATCAGGTCACCGGTGGGGGCGGACATCAACTCCAGGCAGATCGTCGAACGCTTCAGGATCTGCCGTGATGACTTTCTGACTCTTCGCCCGGGCCGTCGCGTCGATGATCAGGTGGTGGGCACAACGTGGGCGTCCAGCGATCTTCACGGCGGCGACGAGTCTGGCGTGTTCACCTGCGAGAGAGAGGTCGTACGGAAACCTCAGCTCCGCATAGAACCTGAGAGTCGCATAGGGCCTCATCGGTCGACCTCCTCACCCCGAGGATGCGACATGCACGGTAGGAGGCACCCGGTTGGACGCCAGATCGAAGCGGTCGTCTCCCGAAGGTGTAGGGTTTGAGACGGCGTCGACGGCCGGAAAGTAAGGAGGATCAACGATGCCCACCTACGTGACCCTGGGCAATCTCACCGACCAGGGGATCCGCAACTATTCGGACACCACCAAGCGGGCAAAGGCGTTCCAGGAGCTCGTCGATGAGATGGGCGGCGAGGTGAAGAACCTCGTCTGGACGATGGGAATCTACGACGTGGTAGCGATCATTGAGCTACCAGACGACGAGACGGCAACCGCTGCCGCACTCAAGATCTCATCGCTGGGGAACGTCCGGACCACAACACTCCGGGGATTCGACATGGCGGAGATCGACTCGATCATCGAACAGGCCGGATAGACCGGCCAACACTCACTCAACCTGAGTGCGTTCTTCCGGCTGTCGATCGCCACGAGAACGCGACTCGACTCGAATCTGGACGGCTAGCTCACCGAGCAAGTCGTCCATTGGGCTGTACCGCCCGGCCCGATCCGGGGTGGCCTTCATCTCATCTCCGGACGCCCCGGAGGCGTCGAGGACCATGCGACCCAGCTGTGAAGACATCATGCGAGTCCCTACCTTTCCGCTTCGATCGGCGTCTTCGGCCCCTTCTGGATGGGTCATCCGACCCGATCGTGCCGCCAGCACAGATGATATGCCGGTGGCTCGCAATCGCCTGGGATACCCGCCCAGCCACTTCGTAGGCTGTCCGCCGACGTGACCGCAGAGATCGAGATCGGCACCTGGCCCGGCCCTCACCGAGAGGGAGCTCTTCTACCCGGACACCGACGTGAGCGCTTGCGTCCTGCTGATACTGGAGTCCTTCAACTGTGGAGGAGATGCGACGACCGAGGGTTCCACACCCACGGTGCCGCCCGACCCGTACGGTGAGCAACCCAAGCCTTTCTACAAGCGCTGGTGGTTCACCACTCACTGAGAAGCCAGACTTCCGGCTCCCAGGCTCCTGCCCCGACATCGGCGAAGAGGGTGACCGCGTCGGTGAGGGCCTCTTTCGCCTTCTCGTCCTCGCCGGCGAAGGGCTTCCCCGGCGCGAAGCCTGAGGGCCCTCACCCACGGCGCGCACCCAGTCCTCGAACTCAGGAGCGTCCCCAACCGAGAACCCCTCGAGGAAGTCGCCGCGGTAGAGAGCGAGCACGTTTGTGAGGTGGGGGATGCAGATCGGGCAGACATCGTGGGGGTCGTGCCCGTGATCGAAGGTGGCGGCGATCTCCTCTTCGAAGCGGGTGACATCGATCTCGACAGCACCGGTCAGCGACACGCGATCACGATCGGACTGGAGATGTCACCGCCGATCCCAGTGCGAAGCGCGGAGAGGGTGCGGCGAAACGTGGCCCGCGCCCGATCCGGCGCTGCTTCGGGCCACAGCAGCGCGGTCAGGTGGTCGCGGCTGGCAGCTCCCTCGACCGCCAGGTAGGCGAGGATGGCGATTGCCTTCCGGGTGTCGACCCGAAGTGGCGACCCAGTGACCTTGACTTCGGGATTGCCCAGCAGCCTCACTTCCAGGACGGGCTCACCCATGGCTCGCCGTTCTTCGTAGACGGTGCCCAGCACCCCCAATCCGCAATTCACTCAGGCATCGCGCCCAGAGCCAGCTTCATGGTCGTGGTCGCGGAGAGTCGTCCCCGGAGCGGTCCGCCAAGAAGGCAAGGCGGCGACGGGCGTCTTCGACGGTGTCGACACCGGCGAAGCCAACGGTGGCGACCGACCCGGCAACCGCCTCTCTCACCCGAGCCGCAACATCCAACCCGATCCGTCGGCCGATCCAGGCGGCATGTGATTTGAGCACGAAGCCGAGTAGGAGACTGAGAGCGAGAGAGCCGGCCAGTAGCACCAGAGGTGTCGGCATCGGGCCCAGGTAGGGAACTTCGATGGTGGCGACCGGGAGGTCACCGGGACCGAAGAGGGCTATCAGGTACCAGGCGACCGCCAACAGGAGAACCGCGCCGAGAATCAGTTGGAGAAAGCCGACCACGGGCCAGAGGATCGAGCCGGGCACGGTCATATCTGTTGCAGCCTGACGGGTGGAGCGATCGAGGGCCCTGGTGACCTTGGTCTCGACGTCGCCCGCGCCCATGGTCTCGAGGATCGAGGCGCGGGCGGTGGCCGGGACCGCGCCAGCCGCCCTGACCAGAGCCGAGCGGACCGGGTTCAAGACGTGGCCGAGACTCCCGCGTCTCCGCCAGTCGACGAGATAGGCACCAGGGTCGGCTTTGCGCGTCTTGCGCCCGGTCACCACTGAAAACAGGGCGAGGATCCTGGCGAGAAGTGAGCCTCCCTGACGGTGGGCACGGTGCAAGACCGCTTCCTGCATCTGTCGGGACACCCCATCGAGGTCGACTATCGCCATCGCACCGTCCACCGCAGCGGTGACCGCCTCCTCTCGCTCTTCGGTCGTGAGCAGCGGGATGTGAATGCCGGCAGGGTCCAGCCCTGCCGCTTGCGCCATCGACTCCACCTCGGCGGTGGCGTCGGTGGCGAGCTTGGCGGCCACGATCGCCTTGCCGTCGGCGGCGTGGGCCAACTCGGCGCGAAGTTCGGCGATGCCACTGCCTTGGTGGGCCGAAACCATGTCGATCGGAGATCCGGAGATCCCGTCAGCAATGAGACTGCTGCGGAAGTCATCGGCCAGCATCTGTTGTTGGCCGGGGTCGAGTCGGTCGGCCTTGTTGAAGACGAATCGCATTCGGGCGGCGTGGGGTGCCAACGTGCGGAGGTAGGAGTGAATCCTCTCGTCGTCGTATTTCTCGGGGTCGACTACCCAGGCGACTGCGTCGATTCGGGGCAGGAGGGCATCGACGGTCCTGCGATGCTCGGTGCGAACACTGTCGACATCGGGAAGGTCGAGGATGGCGACTCCCGACAGGTCGGCCCGGTCGTGTCCGACCACACGCTCCACCCCCAGCCACTCCAGCAACGGCTGGATCTCTCTCCGGGCCTCGTTGGCCACCCAGGCCAGCGGTTGTTCGGTGGTGGGGCGAATCGCCCGGGCCGGGCTGATGTCCTCACCGGCGAGAGCGTTGAGCACAGACGACTTCCCCACCCCGGTCCCGCCGGCGAGGGCGAGCACGAACACTTCGCCGGTGAACCCGAGTCGCCGCTGGATCGTCTCGGCCAGTTCCCGAGCGGACCGGGCGTGGTCTTCCAGCCCGAGGTCGGCGGCGGCAGCCGCTGCCTCCTTCAGTCGCTCCAGTGGTGTCATGCCGGGCCCCTGCGGGCTGCGGCATGGGCCGACTCCCTCAGTTCAGCAGGTAGATCGGTGATCTCTGCCATCGGGCCCAGGGCGGAGATGAATCGTTGCTGCTCGGATAGGAATTCCGCATCGAGGATGCGATCCAGACGGGCCCGGGCCCGGTTGACGAAGGCAGAGACATTCCCCTCGCCGAAGATCGCCTCCAACAGCTTCTGGTTGAGCAGGGCGGTGGCGGCCCCGATTCCCAGCTCGGCTCCGGTGAGCCCGCCGGTTTGGACGAAGACCGCCAGGATGGCGCTGGTGCCGGCCACGTTGAGACCGATGCTGGCGGCCTGCGCTCTGACCTTTCGCTGGGCGCCGATCTCCTGGATCTCGTCACCGATCTGTTCCATCCACTCATCGAGCTCGGCCCCGAGACGCCGAGCCATGTCCTGAGAGGCTCCCCACAATCCTGCGTCGGCGGCGAGCGCCATGGCCCCATGCGGTTCTTCCGCCCAGACACTGGCTGTCTGCGAGGCGGCGGTATCGGTGTGACGTATCACCGACGTCACCAGGTCGGTGAACGCCGCTGCCGGCACGTCGGGGGGTGGTGTGGGTGGCGAGGGCCGGAACAGGCTGCGAATACCGGCTGCGAGCCGTCCGACGCCTTCGGAGACGAATCGGGCCAGGGGCCCGGCATTGACGAAGTCGAGCCACTGGCGGAGCACTTCGCTGCGAAGGAAAGTCCCCCGGTCGATCTCCCGGGTCAGCTCGCCGCGCGCTGCCCGGTAGTGGGTCTCGAGTGCCTGGAGCAACGAGCCGGCAGCCCTTTGCTCCCGCTCGACCTCGGCGGCGATCTTCTCTGCCGCTTCTGGCAAGCCGGCAAGGGCGTTGTCGAGGCTGCTTCGGGCCACCGACCTGCGCTCGTCGACATCGTGACGGAGACGTTCGATGGCATCGAGGATCGGGCGAGCGGCTGAGGCACGCAGCCCGTCGGTGTCGGGGTCGATCGCACCCTCGGCGACGGAGACGACTTCCAGATCGCCAAACGCTCCCTGACGGTCGAGCTCGCCGCGCTCGATGAGCGCCCGGTAGTCGGCCATCACGGCAGCCTCGTCTGAGGGGTCGTTGGGCATGCGGTTGATCACCGCCAGGAGCGGGACCCCGCGTTGGCGGGCCCGGGCGAGGATGTCCCACGGGATCTGGTCGGCGTAGCGGGTGACGGTGGTGACGAAGACCACCAGGTCAGCTGTCTCCAACAGCTCCACTGCGAGCTGTCGGTTGGATCGTTCGACGCTGTCGAAGTCGGGGGCGTCGATCACCACCAGCCCTGGAGCCACGCCCGCATCGGCGCGAACGTCGAGCAGGTCGCGGGCGAAGAGATCCGGGAGGGAGCCCACCTGGCCTATCTCGGGCGCGTCGGAGGGGTGGACCAGGGCAACGGGGCGGCGGGTGGTGGGGCGGATCAGACCCGACTCGGAGAGCGGCGCCCCGGCGATGGCGTTGAACAGGCTGGACTTGCCCACCCCGGTCGAGCCCAACAGCACCACTACCAACGGGGAGGAGAGGTCCGCTGCCCGCGGAGTCAAGTAGTCGGCGACGTGACGGCGAAGTTGTTCGGCCCGCTCCGCCCGGGCGGCGTCGGGAGCGGTCTCGACCCGTGTTTGCAGGGCGGCGGCGAGGTCTGACAGTGCTTGGGTCAACCCTGCCACTGTATGACGCCTGATGTTCTTCAGGGCTGGGGCGCTCGACGGCCCGTCGATGGCGCCACGCTTGGTCTGCCAGCCACCTGAAGCATCGAATCCCCAACAACGGCCGATCAATCCGACGGAAGAGCCTCACTACGTCCCCGGGCAGTACGGTCACGCAACCTGGACACGGAGAGCCAAGCCTAGATACATGCAGCCCCCTCCCCCCACCGCCGCACCTGGTTCCAGGCTTCTCTCCCTAGAGAGCTTCAGCAGCTATTTCGACTCCGTCAGAGTGCGAGTCCCATCGGTTTGACCCCCGTTTGTCCTCCGCGTCGGCGGTCAAAAACACAAGCAAACGACAGTCCTGGCCCCCGCTACTGCACATAGTTCCCAGCAGAGAGAGTCTCACCGCCCTCGCCACTATCTCCACATCGCCCCTCCCGAGAACCATGTGCTCGATCCCCCTTTCGGTCAGCCAGTAGCTGGCGGCTAAACCCGCCTGGCCAGCACCCACGACCACGACAGCGAGCTCGTCACCCGTCTTACTCGGAGTACGCCGCCCTGTCCCAAGAAGGGGTAGCGCGTACCGAGGCACTTCGACGGGGCTCAGGTGTCGTCGATCGCGACCACGGCCGAAACCAGGGCATGGGCCACCTGCGAGCCGTGC
This sequence comes from uncultured Acidimicrobiaceae bacterium, assembly GCA_964558575.1. GTDB lineage: Bacteria > Actinomycetota > Acidimicrobiia > Spongiisociales > ZC4RG35 > JANQRA01. Next base: position 10,673 of record CAZLEQ010000042.1, read on the forward strand.
ACGGCGCTGTGCCCCGAGATGAAAGATGAGCCCTCCAGGTTGTGGATCCTGCCCCTGGTGAACTGGTATGTCCCCTCCGAGTCGAGAAGCCGGCCAAAGGCGGCCTCCGGTGTCCGCTGGGCACCGTTGCTCCCGATCGCACCGTAGAGGTCGTCCGGTCCGCCAAAGAAGGCGGCCTCATGCCGGGCCAACCGCGACGCCATGGGGTAAGCCCAGCGGTTGGGAAAGTCCTTGCTGGTGTGAGTGACCACGATCGGGCCGGGAAGTCCCGGTGCTTCCGCCACCCGCCGGAAGAAGCCGTCCTTACCCGGCTTGTAGTCCTTGGCGAAGCCATTATGCGAGAAGGCCGCTTGCAGCAATGTCATCGAGTGGGCCGGGAGCGGCTTCTCGGTCCCGTCACCGGACGCGCACGCCACCACCAGGCGCCCTCCGAAGCTATGACCGACCAGGTGGAGGCGGAGACCAGGGTTTTCCTCCTGCAGTCCACGCAGCATGGGGCCCACGGCGGTGGATCCGACCACTCCCGCTCGGTCCTTCATCTGGAAGTAGGTGAACAGGTTGAGGGCATTGCGCGCTCCCGACCGGGCGCCGGAAAAGACGCTCCCGAGGAAAGCGGCGCCCCCCTCGGTCTCCCCATCAGGGCCGTCATCTACGTCCATTGCGGCGATGCCACCCTCGCCTCGGCCCGCGCCCATCGATTCCTCCTCACGGGGGACCGAGAGCCGATCGAGCAGGTCATCACCGCTCATGGTCCGTAATGCAGACGGCATCTCCTCGCTCACCTCGTCATCGGTTGCCCAGTCGTCGCCAAGCAGCTGTTGGGCGAGTTCTCCGAACCGCAGCCTCGCTTCCCGCTCGGTGTCGAGTCGGGGCACCAGGCGGATGAGCTCATCGAGAATCTGGTCGGTGGACGGGTGGTCGAAGAACCCGCGCAGCTCCTCGATTTCGGCGATCAGGTCGGACTGTGGGAGGTCACCGACCAGCGAAGCTGCCCCACCGGCTATCACCTCCGACTCGGCGAACTTCTTGGAGGGCCAGAACATGCCGGCGACGGCGACACGCCGGTCGCCGAAACGCCCCCGCTCATGACCCGCGACATTCCCCAGCAGGCTCCTGTACAACCAGAGTGCCTCGTTCTCGTCGTTGTTCCAACCGTGGGAGAGCACCAACAGGTCGGTCACCCGGGAGGACGAAACTCCCTGCCCGAGCAGGTCGATCTGGGCCTGCTGGACCGGTCGGGCTTTCTTGTCGAATTCCACGGGCCAGAAGTCGAAACCGGCTATCTCCCCCGGAAATGAGATGGGCATGATCCCCTCCTATACCGATTGGATCGCTCGCATGAGGTCGACCAGACCGCTGCCCTGGAAATACGGCTCACGGCCCAGATCAGTCGCGCTGTTGATGAAAATCTCCTTGACACGTTCGGGTTGGCCCCTGAACTCCTTACGGATGGATAGGAAGGCGGCGATCGCCCCGGACACGTGCGGAGCAGCCATGCTGGTGCCGCTACGCGGCCCGAAGTGGACTTCCTTGCCTCCCGCTTTGGCACAGAAGTCATCCTTGAGCTGGCCAGCGGCACAAGACACCACCTGCTCACCGGGGGCGACCAGGTCGGGCTTGAGGCGGCCATCACCGGTCGGGCCTTTGGAGGAGAAATAGGAGACCCCGAATATGTAAGGCTCCGACCGATGGGTCGAGCCGACCGTGATAGCCAAGCGGGCATTGCCGGGGTCATTGATGGTGAGCGTCAGGCCGGAGTTGAGCTGATCGACTCTTCCTCCTCGTCTCCAGTATCCGGTGTTGCCGGCGGCGACGACCACCGAGACTCCGGAGCGCACCAGGCGGTCCACCTCCATACACAGTGGACTCGCCCCGCAGGCAAACCATTCTGGGTCAAATCCGTATCCAACACTCATGTTGACCCCGTCGATCCGACGCCAGCGGCCGTAATCGTTGACCTTCTGTATGTATCCGGCGGCCGCGATGAGATTGCTCACCAGTCCATTGCCGGATTCGTCGAGGACCCGCAGGCTGACCAGCTTGGCCTGAGGGGCAACTCCGGTGATCGTGCCACTCAGCGCCGAGGTTCGGCATCTCTCGGTACCGTCCGCACCACGCTCCATCGTCCCGATGACGACTCCTTCCTCGTCTCCGTCCTTCGTGTCGGAATCGCTCTCGCCGGCGATGATCCCGGCGACGTGGGTCCCGTGGCCATTTGGGTCAGTGGGTTCGGCTACATCGACGGCTTGTTCCCCGGTGAAGTCCATGTGGACCACCGGCAGGCTCACGCTGAGGTTCGAGTGTTTGGCGAAGTGGGGGTGGTTGGCGTCGATGCCGGTGTCGGCCACCGCCCAGGTGATACCGGACCCCATGGCGTTGAACGCGATTCGGGCAGCGTCGGCCTTGACGGTCGCGGTCGACTCGGTGAGAAAGGGCTCCAGGGGGAAATCAGGCCAGATCTTGTAGATGGCCGGCTGTTGCCGCCTCGCATCGCGCTGGACCAGCTCGACCACCTCCTCGCCGGTGAGACGGGCGTAGACATATTGAGGAGTGAAGTCACCCTTCTTGACGTCGACCACCTCCTCATGATCCCTATGGGTGACCTCCTCTATGGACTGGTGAGTGAGGGCACGGGCTTCTTCCAGCCCACCGGGATGGATGAGGTTGAGGTCGATGATGACCGGCTGTCGGACCCCGGGGTTCTCGTCGAGATGTTCCACCAGCGGTGTAGTTATCGTCGTCTTAACCAGCTTGCTCGGATCGAATCCCTCACTGGACTCCTGCGACTCGTCGTTTCTCTCTGCCACGATCCCCCCTTGGTTCGTGAGACCGGAATCTACGCTCTAACCGCGACTCATGCGTCATCAGTGGCTCGGCCTCGAAGGCTCAGGGTGACGCCCCCTGATCTCCCGTGTGGCCCCCTTTACTCCATAGACGCTTCGTTTCGGCTCATGTATTGTCGGTCGCATAGTCAGGACCGGTGATCGGGGGGATCATGGACCGAGCAAGACGCCCAAAGTTGTTCGTGCATGAGACGGTCGTCCACAACACCTCGCAGACCGCGCGGGGGGCTGGCATCGCCGAGGAAAACCCGACATGAGGACCACGGCCCAGTTGCGTAGAGAGTGGGGTCCGCCGTGCGAATTCACCAGGCAGACCCTCACGCTCTATACAGGTGCCACACTCAGCGGCCTCAATGCCAAGGCCATCGAGGCGTTTCGCGCTCTGGATGGCGTCATGCGCTCCTTCAACTACGTGCCCAGATCGAACTCTCCGGGAGCTTGGGAAACCGGGGCGTACCACTGCCGGAAGATCACAAACGGATCCGGATACAGCCTCCACGCATACGGGATCGCGGCCGACATCAACGCTCGCACCAATCCCTACGGGACCAGGCTCATCACTGACATGCCGGCGTCGATGATCACCGCCGTCAAGGCGATCAGGGCAGTCGGCGGAGCTCTCGTCTTCCGTTGGGGCGGGGACTACCGCAGCGTCAAGGATGCGATGCACTACGAGATCGTCGCATCACCAGCCGAGTTGGCTCGTGGGATCGATTGGAGCACCGTCGTGGCAGAGCCGCCCGATGCCAACGATCCGGGGTCATGGCCGACCCTGAGTAAGGGTGCCAAGGGCCCGGCGGTGATTCGTTTGAACGTGCTGCTCCGGGAGGAGGGCTTCTCCGAGACCGATAAGACGAGCTTTGGTGCGAAGACGGCGGCCGCCGTCCGAGCATATCAGCAGTCCCGGAAGCTGCAGATCGACGGGGTGGCTGGTCTGCAAACGTGGACGGCGCTCCTCAACGCTCTGCCCGCCGTCGCCGAGAGCGACCCTTCACCATTCAAGGTCGAGGCGACGACACGTCATCGCAGGTCGACGGTCAAGACAGGATCCAAAGGGTCCGAAGTCGAGGAACTGCAGCGGAGGCTCAAGGACGAGGGCTTTGAGCCGGGACCAATCGACGGAGTGTTCGGGAAGAAGACCAAGGCGGCGGTGATCGGATTCCAGAAGTCCTGCGGACTCAAGCCGGACGGCATCTGTGGTTCATTGACCTGGCGCGCCCTCCTTTCGTGACTTTCCCCGGGGAGTCCCAGCTAGGGGAGAAGATCTTCGTCCCGGTCGCTATCGACGCCGAGCGGTTGATCGAAGGAGTGAAGCTGCTTCGCTCGACCTACTTCCTGGCGACCACGGATTCGCCGACGTCGATTTGGGAGATAGAACTTCCCTCCGTCGCCCGCCTTCATGGGCTTGGTGCGCTGGGGATGTTGGGAGTGGTGTTCAGTCCGATGCGACGAACCGAGACTGCCGGCCGCGAGCTCATCTCCTACGACCTCTTCGTCGACGCAGCCGACATATCGGCCATCTTCGCCCTCGAGGAGGGTGGCGCCATCTCCATCCAGCTCGAAGACATATGGCTTCCCCGCCTCTGGTGTCGAGATGCGCCGGTCTGGGGCGGGAAGGGACATGACAGCTCCGCCGTGGAACGCGGCGATGTGTTCCGGGTGAGTGCGAGTCTCTTTCAACATGCCTATCGCTACGCCACCGGCGAGCTGGACCGCGACGCTCTGCTGGAGCATCGAATCGAAGGTGAGCTGTTCCGATCGCCTACTGAGACCCGGGCGTTGCGTGACTGGGCTCAACTACAGATCGAAGAGACCAGACGAGCCTTTCCGGACAAGGAGGTGAAGTTGCGGGTGAGGGCCGTTTAATGGTGGCTCAGCTCTCCGTAACGCTCATCGACGTGGGCTGGGGTGACTGCATCCTGGTCGACTCGCAGAACGCTGCCGGCGAGCACCGCTTCGGACTCGTCGACTGCAACGACTACGAACGCCAGAGAACTGCGCTCGCTTTCGTCCAGCGCTATCTCGAGCGGATAGGCACCGACTGGAAGAACGTCGAACACAACTTCGAATGGGTACTTCTCACCCACGGGCACGCCGATCACGCCCGGGGGCTCAAGGAGATGATGCGAACCTTCGGCACCAGACACTTCTGGTATCCCAAATCGGTCGCCTCCACCACCTTCGGCGTCCTCCTCGAATACGCGAATAGATCGAGCAAAGTTCTCCACCACCAGGCGGTTGACGAATCCAAGGTCGTGGGCCTGCCCGAGGTCGAGTTCCACGCCGAGATCCGCTTTCTGTGGCCCAACTGGGACCAGATCGATCCCAAGAACGAGAACAACAACTCGGTGGTAACGTCGCTCACCCTCGGCGACACGTCGATCGTCCTCACCGGTGACGCGGAGGCGGAAAACTGGCCCGCGATCGTGGCTCGGCTGCCACCGCGACCCACCTACATCCAGGTCCCCCATCACGGCGGCAGGAATGGCCTCTTCGATCGGTCAGGCGCCACCCCGCTTCTAGATCACATCCGATCCCGAGCGACGCGGCTCGTCATGAGTAGCCACGTGGTGCCCCACGGCCATCCGCATCCCGACATCGTGTCCGAACTGGCCAAGCGGCGGTTCATCTCCTATCGCACCGACCTGAATTACCACGTGACGCTGACTACCGATGGTGGGAAGGTAAATGTCGGCTACACCCACGTGAGCGGAAGACTGCCGTGATGTGCCAACTGGCAACCGAGTCGAAACCCCATCCGCCGTCAACACGCTGAGGGATACCAATAACATGAATGAGAACAACTCCAACAGCCGCATCCCCGGCCCCGAGAACGAGCCGGCGAACGAAGAATGGTTCGACACTCACCGGGACAAACTGGAGTGCCCCGTCATCGCCATCCCGCTCGTCACCCATACGATCAACGATCACGCCATCGGGCTGGCCTACCCGGGAACGGTCCACAACCTGTTGGCGGACAACACCATCTCACCATGGAGACGTCGGCAACGAGTCCGTCGCCACGGCACTGATCGCGGCCATTGCTACAGGTTGAGGCCGGAGACCAGGCCCCCGGTCGTCAAGCGCGGTGCGAAAGAAGGGGCTCCACCTCCAGAAAACTCAACGCAAGCAGATCTCTCACGGAGGCCTGGAATTCGCGGATAGGCACGTCGGCCGCCAACTCGACGTAGGCACCACCACGAACCTCCACCCACGACTCCCACGTGATGTGTGGCGTCGGAATCGGGTCACTTATCTGCTGTGCGAACTGAGCCAGGGTTGAGTAGTCCACACCTTCGGCGTGTCTTTCCCTGTTGCGCGCCTCGAGTATCTCTTGTGGTGCTTTCAGGTCGATGCAGAGGATCTCGCTCACCAGTGGGTCACGATCATCCCAATCTTGGAACAACTCTCCCGGATGTGACAGGGGCAGGCTCGTCAAGGCAACCCCACCCCGCACCCTGCGCGCCTCCTCGACGATCGAATTGAGCCGATCGCGGATGTCCCCCATTCCGGCATCCTCCCGTCGGCGCAACCGCTCGATGAGCACCGGACTCCATCCCTCCACCTGTGGCTTCAAGCCCCACGAGGTCAACGCCAGCTTGGCCGTTCTCAAAGCGGCGGTTTTGCCCGTGCCCGGCACACCAACGAACACGACGATCGCCGGGCGATCAGTGCGCTCCACCAAGGGATCGGGTTCGATCGCCGGAAGTTCGTACCAGAGTTCCCTGGCCATCCTGTGGAAATCGGGATCGATGTCCGCGAAAATGGTCGCCGACTTCTCTACCAGCGCTCTGCGGCCATCAGTCTGCGCCAGGCCTAAGAGAGCTTTGGCCTCCAAATATCTGTCTTGGAACTCATGTGAGATGAGCAAAGCTCTCGCCAGACTGCGTCGCGCGGCTCCGTAGTTGCCATGCTGAAGCAGAACCTCGCCGCGGAGAATTGCCTGATGGCCCCGATCGCGTCTGTTGGACAGCTCGATCAAGGCGGTGAAGCCGTCGTCCAGCACACGTAACGTCTCCGCAACCTCGACGTCACTCGGGATGGGTGGAAGGTTCCATCGCATGACCTCCGCGAGCCATCCTGCCGCGTCAGCGGCGTACTTGAGGAGCCGGCCCGTCGGTCGACGACCGTGGTCCAGAGATGCTGGATCTTCGAAACCACCTTGACCGAAAGCGGTCTCATAGACAGCCGCGAATTGATCCCGAGCCTCTTCGTATCTTTCCTGGAGGAATAGGGCCTGTCCCAGCCGGATTCGTGCTTGTGCCAGATGAAGCTCGATGGCTGTCCGATCCCCGACCAAGGAGTCTGTATCGAGCAGGGCCTTGTCCTCTTCCGCGGAATCGACCGCGGCACGCGCCAGGTCGGCTGCCTGGCGGATCTCCAAGTCATCGGCGGCGAGGATGCCCACGATGCGGGACTCCTGAATCGCAAGCTCCCGCTGGAAGACTCGGGGCTGATCGGCCTGGTCGATGAACTTCTCCAAGTACTGGACGATCCTCCTCGCTTCTGCCCATCGACCCGCATAAGGCAGGATGTACGCCAGATCGGCACCAAGCCACAACCACGTGTCGAGGAACCGTGGGTCGAGACGGGACAAGTCCTTCGAATGGATCCCGACCAACCAGCAACTCGCCTCGAATACGGCCAATAGGTCAGCGAGCTGCCCGACCAGCTCCTGGAACTGATCCTTGTCCGCCTCCCACCGATTGAGACTGGCAATGGCGGATCGGCTCCACGAGGCCAGCCGCCACACGACTTCGGTGAGAACATTCGCCGAGTCCGTGCCCCCCCGTGCGCCGAGCAACTCCAGAGAGGCACGTAATGCGGCCCGGCGGATTGGGGAGCTGATGCCAACCTCTCCAAGACCGCCATCCGGGATCCGCTCGCTGGCACGGCGACTGGCGGTGGACCGCGGTAGTTCGAGGAGATGCTCCACCTCGAGCACACCCAACTCGGCGAGGTCGGCTGCCAATTCCTCCACCTTTCCTGGAGCCAGGTCGAGCATGACCGCGAGGACACCAGAGTCGACCGGTGTGGCCAAAACGCACGTCGCCAACAGGACCCTCTGGATAACGTCATCGCTATCCAGTACTTCGAAGATGTTCTTCTCGAGTCCGGTCGAGTCCGTGTCGAAGACATCGCTGCCATTCGTCTGACCATCGAACGACACGTGGCTCTTCAGGCCTTCCCAGGCGAGTTGGTCGTCGAAGGGATCGGTATCGGCACGCTGAGACAGGAGAGCCACCGTTCCTTGGGGAAGGTTTTCCAGGAACCAACGGAATAATCTCAGCTCGTCCGGGCTACATGCCTCTCGAAGGTCGTCCATGGCATCAATCACGATCAAGGCCGATTCCGGGCCATAGCGATCTTTCGACTGCAGGAGACTTTCGATTGCGCGGAAGTTGTGATCGTGATCGCGTACTGCGGTGAGCCGATATGAGCCCAACGCCGAAGTCATCTCTCCCACCAGAGCGTCGACCAGGGTGCGAGACCCGGCTCCGGGAAAACTTCCTAGGTTCCCAGGCGACAGCCACACGACATTCCTGAAGTGATGATTCTTTGGAAGTCTCGAGTAGTCGGTGGCAATGCGGCGAACTATCCGAGAGCTGGTCACGGCTTCGAGACCCGAGAACGTGGCGAGGCCCCTTCGCCGACGGCGGACCTCGTCCTTGACCCGATCGACCAGTTCCTCGAATTGGGGCGTTTGACTCTGCGCTAGCAATGCGGTTGTGCTGCGGAGGTTGCCCTTGGGTTTGAGTGCTAACGGGAATTCCTTGTCGTCCTCGACCAGTTCGAGCAGCTGCTGAAGACGTCGCACGACGTCTTCATGGCCCTCGACATTGTCGTACGCGTAGAAGATCGGCTGGATGCCATAGTTCCGCTCCAACAGTGCGGCCTCTTCCCTCCGGAACTCCGGAAGGAAGGCGAAATGCCTCGGCTTTGGCCCACTGTGGAAGTGAGCGCGACGAACCAGCTCCATCACATCTGGGTCTC
>CAZLEQ010000043.1:0-19401 GCA_964558575.1 uncultured Acidimicrobiaceae bacterium
ACGCTGAGGTCGCCGGTTCAAATCCGGCCGTCCCGACCACAAAGGTGCTGGTCAGGGGCCTGCCGATAGGCCTCCGGCCGGCACCTCGGTCGTTTCATCGAACACTTATCGAACATCCGGGAGTTGGACTCGAAGTTGGGCCCGGTTTGGGGCTGATTCCAGAAGCTCTGTGTCGGTAGGTTTGCACCCATGTCTGATCCGATCGTTTTCATAAGCCACAGCAAGTTGAAGGAAGGCAATGTTGAAGCTTTCCGAGAGCTCAGTGAGGAGGTGTTCTCAGCAATGGAGGCCGAGAAGCCGGGAACGGTTCTTCATTACGGATATCTCAACGAAGAGGCATCAGAGATTCATTTCGTTCATGTCTTTCCGAACGCTGATGCGATGGACGCACACATGGTGGGCGCCGCCGAGCGAGTGGGAAAAGCAGATGAGTTCATCGAGACCTTCGAATTTGAGATCTACGGGGCACCGAATGAGGAGACTCTGGCGATGCTGCGGCAGGCTCTTGGTGTCGATCTTGCCGTGAACCCGGTCGGGTTTGGCGGATACATCCGGCTGGGAGAGTAACCACCCGAGCTTCGGCTCTCTCTTATAGAGACCTCATGGCGATGAAACGCATGAACAACCCATTGCAAGGTGGGCGGAAAACCTCCAGGAGCCCCCAAAAGGAGAGGCTCAATCGGCCCAAGGGTGGGAAACCACGCGGCCCAATCCCCTACAGCCAGTGCTTCACGACCAGAGACGAGAAGCTGCTCGATTTCGGTGGACATTGTCGAGATCCTAGGTGGGCGGGTGTTTGATCACCCTCGATGTCAGCCCTTGACGGCGCCCATCGTGAAGCCGGAGATAAAGCGGTCGAGGAAGGCATTGAAGAGCAGGGCGATCGGGATTGCGATGAGGACGACAGCGGCTTGTAGCGACTGCCAGAAGAACACATCTCCGCGGACCAATTCGGTGGGCACGCCCGTGGCGATGGTCTTAACCGCCGATGACTTGTTGAAAGCGAGGGCGTAGATGAACTCGTGCGCCGATAGGGTGAACGCGAACACGATGACAGCGATGACACCGGGGAGTATCAGTGGCAGCACCACTCTCGATATCGCCTCCAACCTGCTGTAGCCGTCCACCATGGCCTGCTCTTCGATGTCCATCGGGATCCCTTTGAAATAGCCCATGAGTAGCCACGCCGAGATGGGAATCGTGATCGTTGGATAGACGAGAATCAGCGACCACAACGACTCTTGGATCCCGAGGTAGTTGATGACCCGGGTCATCGGGATGAACAACAGGGTGGGGGGCACCAGGTAGACGAGAAAGATGGCGATACCCATCCGCTCGCCCCACCGAAGCCGGAGTCGGGCCAATGCGTAAGCCGTGGGCAGGGCAAAGACCAGCGTGATCAGGGTCACGGCGAGTCCGACGACGATGGTGTTCCTCAAGAACGTCATGTAGTTGGTCTCGAAGAAGAGCAGCCTCACGTGGCCGAGGGTCGGTGGCTCGTTGAGCCAGAACGGGTTGTTGGCTTTCACATAGAGGTCGCTGGACTGTTTGAACATGCTGATCAGGGCCCAACTGAAAGGGAACACGGCGAGAAAGGCGAAGAACACCGCGGTCACATAGATCCCGACCCGACCGAGCCGATGACGTCTACGCGACCTCTTGCGCAGCTCGGCGACGTCTTCTCGTTGCCACGCCGGTCTCATCTCACAGCACCTCCCGCCGGCGCGCCAGACGGAGGACCACCGCCGTGATCCCGACCAGCACCGGGAACAGGAACAGGGCCACAGCCGCTCCCTGTCCGAGCGCCCCACCTTCGATGCCCTTGAAGAAGGCCCATGTCGAGAGCACCTGGGTGGAATGGGTGGGTCCGCCCCGGGTGAGCACGAACACGACACTCATGTCCGAGATCGTGAGGATCACGCCGAACAGGACCGCCACCGCGATGATGGGGGCGAGGAGTGGGATGGTGACCTGGAAGAGCCGTCTCCACGGACCGGCACCGTCGACGGCCACGGCGTCGTTGATGTCGTTGGGAATCGCGGTCAACCCGGCCATGACGATGACTGCCGCCAGTGGAGCGATCCTCCAGACCTGCACCCCGATCACCGAGGCCTTGGCCAGGTGCGGTCGACCCAGCCAGAACATGTTCTCCGATATGAGGCCGACCTGGCGCAGCACCCAGTCGATCGGGGAGAAGATCGAGTCGAGGGTCCACAGCCAGGTGATCGTGGCCAACGAGACCGGTGCCACCCAGGGGAGCAAGATGAGGAATCTGACGAACCACTTCCCCTTGAAGTCCCTGGTGAGGAGTTCTGCCAGACCGGTGGCCAGGATCACTACGAAGAGGTTCGAGATCACCGCAAACCAGAAGGTATTGGAGAGGGCGCGGCGGAACACCGGGTCGGCGAGCACGGCGCGGATGGTGTCGAAGCCGACGAATTCCAGGTCGGGACTCCCGGTGGTGATGTCGGTGAACGCGTAGATGATGGCCAGAACGAACGGAAAGCCGACCAGCGCCACTATGTAGATGATGGTGGGGGACATGAACACCGCGGCGAGGAACCGGGGGTTGTCACTGAGATAGCGTTCTCTGGCTCGTGTCGTCATGTCCTCAACGGCTGCGGCGGGATCCTCACGCCCCGGTCGCGGTCGAAGTACCTCATCTGGTCCTGGGCGACCGAGAACTCGTGGTCCCGGTTGGCGGTCACCGGGAGCGTCACGGTCGCCGGGAGCATGGCGATGATCTTGGTCTCCTCGTACCCGGTGATGTGGCCATACAGATAGCGCTCCGATCCGAGGTACTCGATCCGGCTCACGAAGAACGTGAACGGGATGCGGTTGTTTGCGTCGGGGGCAATCCCCTCCGGGAGGAACTGCTCGGGTCGGAAGCCGAAGGTGAAGGCCTCGTCTTCGAGCAGGTTCATGGGGGGAGATCCGAGGAAGCGGGCCACGAACGTGTCCGCAGGGTGGTGATAGACCTCTTCAGGGGTTCCCAGCTGTCGCACCTTGCCGTGGTCCATGACCGCGATCCGGTCACCCATGCCCATCGCCTCCACCTGGTCGTGGGTGACGTAGATGGTGGTGATCCCAATCCTGCGTTGAAACTCCATCAGGTCGTCACGAGCGGCGGCTCGGAGCTTGGCGTCGAGGTTGGACAGGGGCTCGTCGAGCAGGAAGATGCTGGGCTCCCGGACCAGCGCTCGCGCCAGGGCGACCCTCTGCCGCTCTCCTCCTGAGAGCTGACGCGGCCGCCGATTGAGCAGGTGCTCGATGCCGAAGAGGCCAGCTGCCCATTTCACCTTCTCCAGTCGCTCGCCGTGTTCGGTCCTCTGAGCCTTCAGTGGGAACGCGATGTTGTTGGCCACGGTCATGTGGGGGTAGAGGGCGTAGGACTGGAAGACCATCGCCACCCCGCGGGCCCGAGGAGGGAGCCCGTTCACCTCCTCGTCCCCGAGGAGGATCTGTCCCTCGGTAGGCTCCTCCAGGCCGGCGATCATCCGGAGCAGGGTCGTCTTGCCACATCCCGACGGGCCCAGGAGAACCAGGAACTCGCCCTCCTCCGAGCGGATGTCCACGCCGTCGACGGCGACGACGTCGTCGAACTCCTTGCGCAGGCCTCGTACCTCTACGATCGCCATCGGTGTGACCCTATTCCAATCGAGGTGTCTTTGGATTCAGGAGAACGACCCGACCGGGGACGAGTCCCGCTCGGGACCGTCCCCGGTGAGTCGGGATCCTGTCAGCTCGCAACCAGGCCGCGCTCGCGCCAGTCGTCGAAGATGGCGTTGATCTGCGCTTCGGCGTCGGCCACCGTCTCTGCCGGGGTCTTGGTGCCCTGGGCGGCCTCGGCGAACATCACCGGGATGATCGCCTCGCCGAAGATCTGGCCGACTGCCGGGTTGGCCGGACCGGGGTGACCGATGTTGGTAGCCCAGTCGATGGAGTCCTTCAATACGGTGAGCTTGTCGGCAGGCTGCGAACCGAACGGGTCGTCGTCCAGCCAATCGTTCAACTCGGGCACCCGCTCGGGGAAGGCCGGGAAGTCGTACAACTTAGAGTGCCATGCGACGGGAGCCAGGTTCTCCGTGTAGTGGAGCAGGAACTCCTGGGCCGCGGCCACGTTGACGTCTTGGCTGTCCGGGATGATCCAGTTGTACATCACGTGGGATGCCACGATCGCCGTCTCCGGCCCCTCCAAAGCGGGGGTGAAGAAAATGTCGTCGGCTACCGCCAACCCCTCATCCTGGGCGGTGCGGTACGCCGAGATCGAGTTGAGGATGTAGCTCAGCTCTCCGGCGTTGAGCCCCTGGTTGTTCGACGCCGCGTTCCAAGCGAACACTTCCGGCGTCATCGCTCTTTCGAACAGCTCGTTCATGTACTCAACCGCGGCGATGGTGGCGTCCGAGTTGATCACGACGGCCTCGTTGGCGTCCTGGATCGATGCGCCGAACGACCACATCAGGGCGCGTAAGGCCATGTTCGAGTCGATTTCCTGGGACATTCCGATCCCCAGTTGGACTCCCTCGTTGGCGAATATCTCACTTCCACCCTGGAGGAGGTCGTCCCAGGTGCGGGGACCGTCGGGGAAGCCCACCGGCTCCCAGAGCGACTTGCGGTAGTCACCAGGGTCCGGCACCCATGCCGGTGCGTAGGCGTAGTACTTGCCCGTATTCGGGTTGAACGAGGAACGGCGGGTCAGGTCGAGCATCTCGCCATACCGACTCTCCGCCTCGGCGACCACATCGGCCATGTCGACCACCGATGGTTCGTGCTGGCTCAGCACCGCAATGTATTGCATCAGATCGTGTTCGGGTCGACCCGACTGGATCTCGGATGCGATGGCGGCGGGGACGTCGGCCACCGCGATGTGGTCTACGTTGACCTCTACTCCGACCTGCTCACCCCACTCCCTGGCGAACGGGTCGAACCAAGTGTCGTGGGCGGGCACGAAATGACTCCACAGCAGGATGTTGAGCTCGCCGCTGAGCGACTGGGCCGGTTCGACGAAGCTCATCTGCGGTTCCCCGGTCACACCGGCGGCCGAGGTGGTCGTCCTCCCCAGCGTCGTGGTCGTGGTGCCGAGCCCGCCGTTGCCGGCGCAAGCGGCGAGGAGAGTGGCACCGGATAGATATAGGAACTCTCGCCGGGTTAGCCCGCGGGGGAAGCTCTGCGGGAGTCTCCGAGGGACCATGATTGTCCTCCTATGATCGTGGAACTCCATTGACCCAGATGACTGGGCGGGCCCTACTTCAGGGCCACCGGCGAAGCTACCACTTCGGCGGGGGCCGTGCGGGCGATCGTCCGCAGCGGGGGTATGGACCTCGAATGATCGTTCCGCGGGGACCACACTCCCGTCGACCGGTGCCCCTCAGCTAGAGAGCGATACGACCGATACTGGTGTCATGAGGAACCCCCGTATGGCGGTCTTGGCGCTCGTCGGCCTCGCACTGGTGGCCTGCGCAGACGACGAGGTGATCCCCACCACCTCGACCGTCGCCTCTGTGTCGACCACCACGTCCACGGCTCCGGAAGCGGTCCTGGAAGGGGTCGTCTACGACGTTCTCGCCCTGACCACCCACCCCAACGGGGTGCAGCTCGTGGTCGACCGGGTGGAGCTCTTCGAGGACTCCACCGTGATGACGGCCCACCTCATCAACGGCTCGCAGTTCGAGATCCGGGTAGGAAACGGCGAGAGCACCCTGAGAACGGCGGACGGTGGGACGGTGGCGATGATCGATCGACTCTCCACCACCCGAATCGAGCCGGCAGGCGAGCTCGACCTCGCTCTCCGCTTCGGCCCGATCGCCGCCGAGACCGGCTCCCTGGACCTGTTCTTCAACCAAGGTGGTGGATCCTCCCCCTCCAATCCGTCCTCCAACTCACCGTCTTTCGAGCTGGGGTCCATCGTCCTCGACCCGACTGCCACCCGGCCGGCTCTGCCCGACCCGGTGCCGGTGTCCCGGACCGTCTCCGACCCACTCGGGGTGGAGCTGGTGGTCGAGGGGATCAACTTCACCGACAGCCGGATCGGGATACTGGCCAGGATCTCGAACCCGACCGAGCACGAAGTCCGCATCGCCCCCACGGCCGCTCTCAGCGTGCTCGAGGACGACCTCGGCAACCGGTACTCCCTCGTGCTCCCGAAAGGGCAGGGTTTCATCGCCGTCCCGCCGGGAGATGCTGTGGCAGGCACACTCGTATTCGCCGGGAGGATCCACCCCGACGCCATCTCGATAGGGATCGCCCTGAATGCAGGGGGACGGTCCGCCCCGACTGTGGGCGACACCGTGGTGCCGGAGCTGCTCATCCCCCGGGTGGCCCTCGACGGGCAGGCGACAGGGGCACCGCTGCCGGAGACGATCGACGCCGCGGAGGGGATCGAGCACCCCTCGGGGGTCCAGGTCGATTTGGGCTCGATCACCTTCACCGAGTCGGGCATGGAGGCGACCGTCACCGTGATCAACACTCGCTCCGACTCCATTGCGCTGGCCGGATCCGACGCCTTGATCACCACCGATCTCGCTACTCGCCACCCGCTGGTGTCCCTGGCGGGGAATCCGGGTTTCGTGGTGGATGCCAACACCACGGTGGAGGCCACCCTCGGCTTCTCGGGGCGGATCGGGGACGAGGCCGGGTCGGTCTCTGTGGTCTTGAACTCCAGTGGTTCTCCGGACGAGCCGGGCACCCGTCAGCCCGGGTTCACGTTCGGCCCCTACTCGCTGGAGAGGACGGAGGGGAGCATCGAACCGGTGACGGCTCAGGTCTTTCCCGTCGGGGACCGGAGCCGCCTTGCCCCGGCTGAGCTGGTGGTGTCCCAGATCGACCAGATCTCGGAGACGCTGGAAGAGTTCGATGCCACCGCGGTCGACGGCGGGTTCCGACTCACCCTTCCCGACAGCATCCTCTTCGACTTCGGCAGTGCACAGCTGAGGCCTGACTCCTCGCAGGCGCTCACCCTCATCGCCGAGGTACTCGACTTCTACGCCGACGCCGAGATCATCGTCGTGGGCCACACCGACTCGGTTGGGAGCCCCGCGTCCAACCAGGCCCTCTCCGAGCAGCGAGCACAGAGCGTGGTCGATGTCCTCATCTCCGACCACGGGATCGCTCCCGATCGTCTCCTGGCGGAAGGGCGTGGCGCCGACGAGCCGGTGGCACCCAACGTCAACCCAGACGGCAGTGACAACCCCGATGGGCGGCAGCTGAACCGCAGGGTCGAGATCGTCGTGCTCACCGACGAGCCGATCGAGCTACCTTGACGTTTCAGGGTCCCGGTGTTTGCCCTATCATCCCGCCCGGCCCGACAGCCCCGCGAAACAACGACCAGGAGGTTGCGGTCTGTGACCGCTGACAGTCCGAGACCCAGAGATTCGGTTTCCCCCCGCGGTTCGAGCCAGTATCGACCGGCCTGAGCTTCTGCAGGGGGACCGGCCCCTATTAGGAGCTCACATGACAGATTCGACTCGACGATCACTTGCGTCACTCGACGAGTTGGAGGCGTGGCTCACCGACACCAACACCCTCGAAATCGCCGAAGAGCTGAGCCGACTCGACCCAGAAGACAGAGTGGTCGCATTTCGCCTCCTCGCCCGCGATCGGGCTCTTGCGGTCTTCGAGACTCTGGAACCGACCCACCAGCAGGAGGTTCTGGAAGGGCTGCGCGACGAGCGTTTCCGCCAGGTGGTGGAAGATCTCGACCCCGACGACCGGGCCCGTCTTCTCGGGGAGCTGCCTGCCAAGGTGGCGAAGAGGGTCCTGCAGGGTCTGAGCCCGGCCGAGAGGTCATACACCGCGTCGCTGCTCGGGTACCCCGACGAGTCGGCGGGTCGGGTCATGACCCCCGAGTTCGTCAGTCTGCGGATGTCGATGACGGTTGGTGAAGCTCTGGCCAAGATCCGAGCCAGCGACGCCGAGGAAGAGACGCTCTATCAGATTCCCGTGACCGATCACGAGCGCCATCTGGTCGGGAGCGTCGATCTGCCCACGCTGGTGCGAGCCGGGGCCGACCAAACGGTCGACAGCATCATGAGTACCGATGTCCACTGGGCCCGGGCCGACGACGACCAGGAGGGGGCGGCCCGCCTGATCGCCGATGCCAATCTGGCGACGCTGGCCGTCCTCGACTCCGAGGACCGGCTGGTGGGGATGATCACCGTCGATGATGCAGTCCGCATTCTCCAGGAGGAAGAGACCGAGGACCGTATGCGGGCCGGTGGTGCCGAACCCCTGGGCCGGCCCTATTTCACGGTATCGCCCCTCCGGCTGGCTGTGGGGCGGGCGACCTGGCTCCTGTTGCTGGCTCTCGGAGCCACCCTGACCGTGAACGTACTGGGGTATTTCGAGGAGACCATGGCCGACGCCCTCGCCCTGGCGCTGTTCGTGCCCCTGCTGATCGGCACCGGCGGGAACACCGGAGCACAGGCGACCACAGTGGTGATCCGGGCCATGTCCCTTGGTGAGGTGCGTATCAGCGATCTGCCCCGCGTGGTCTGGAGAGAGGCACGGGTGGGACTCATCCTCGGCGCGATGTTGGCCGTCGTGGCGTTCGGCCCCGTCGCCCTCTTCCTCTCGACTGACATGGCATGGGTGGTGAGCATGACCCTGTTGGCGATATGCACCTGGGCCACCTTCATCGGGTCGATGATGCCGCTACTGGCCGATCGGGCGGGGATCGACCCCGCCGTCGTCTCCGCCCCTTTCATCACCACCGTGGTGGACGCAACCGGTCTCGTCATCTACTTCCTCATCGCCCGAGCTGTCCTGCCCGGGATCTGAGCTCCCTTCGGCAAGTCTCGGCACAGAGGTAGGATTCACGTCGAACCCCTCTGTCGAGCAGATTCCACGCGTCTTGCGCACATCACGACCTTCACCATCAACCCTCTCACGAGCCCTGGCGTGATCTCGGTGCGCGCCGAAGCCGCGCGGCGTCGGACCTTCGCGATCATCTCCCATCCCGACGCCGGGAAGACGACTCTCACCGAGAAGCTGCTGCTCTTCTCGGGAGCGATAGCGGAAGCAGGTGCTGTTCGCGCCCGGTCGGGCAGACAGCGTGATGTCACGTCCGATTGGATGGAGTTGGAACGGCAACGCGGGATCTCGATCACGTCGACCGTCCTGCAGTTCCCTCACGATGGCCTCTTGTTCAATCTCTTGGACACTCCCGGGCATCGCGACTTCTCCGAGGACACGTACCGGGTCTTGTCGGCGGTGGACGCGGCTGTCATCGTTCTCGATGGGGCGCGGGGGATCGAGACACAAACGCTCAAGTTGTTCCAGGTGGCCCAGGCCCGTGGTCTCCCACTCCTCACCTTCGTCAACAAGCTCGATCGCCCCGGGCTGAGCCCATTGGCGATCATCGATGACATCGAGGATCAGCTCGGCATCGGAGCGACACCCGTCACCTGGCCCATTGGCAACGGTTCCGACTTCATCGGTGTGGTCGACCGCAGAGATCGAACCCTCTGGCGTTTCGAGCGCACCGCACGAGGCAGCAGCATCGGCGCAGAGCGGGCATCCGTTCTCGATGTGGAAGAGTCGGAGACAGCTTCACGAGTCGCCCAGGAGCTGGGCCTGCTCGATGCGGTGGAGGCAGATCACCAACCCAAGCGATTCTTGGCCGGTGAGTCCACCCCGGTGTTCTTCGGTTCGGCATTGTGGAACTTCGGGGTGAGACTCCTGCTCGACGCCATCGCCGAGATGGCCCCGGCTCCGCGGGCGAAAACCCAGCGCAGCGGGGAAGCAAGACCCATCGATGGCGAGCTGTCGGGCTTCGTGTTCAAGATGCAGGCCAATCTCGATGCCCGTCATCGCGACCATATCGCCTTCATGAGGGTCTGCTCCGGGCGATTCGAGCGGGGAATGACCCTCGTCAACCATCGCACCGGAAAGAGCTTCTCCACCAAGTACGCCCATCAGGTGTTCGGCAACGAGCGTCAGACCGTGGATGTCGCTCATCCAGGCGACGTGGTCGGCTTGGTCAACGCCACGGACCTACGCATCGGCGACAGCCTGAGCACCAGTGGCGATGCCGAGTTCCCCCCCATCCCCACCTTCGCTCCCGAGCACTTCCGCATTGCCCGCAGCCTGGACACCACCCGAAACAAGCAGTTTCGAAGAGGGGTGGCCCAACTCGACCAGGAGGGTGTCGTCCAGGCTCTCCACACCTATGAGGGCGGTGAACGTGAGCCCATCCTCGCCGCCGTGGGAGAGCTCCAGTTCGAGGTTGCCCTCCATCGACTGCAGAACGAGTTCGGGGCGCGACCACAGTTCGACCTCGCTCCCTACACCCTGGCGCGCCGAACCGACCGTGCAGGCGCGGAAGTGCTCTCCGGTCGCCGGGGAGTCGAGGTCGCCTCACGCAGTGATGGCACCGTCCTCGCCCTCTTCACCAACCAGTCGTGGCTAGACGCCGCGATGCGTGACCATCCGTCCATCGCCCTCGATTCGATCATCGGCCTGTGAGAGGCTGGAGACGATGACCGAGCCACGAGACCGTTTGGTTCTCTCATACATGAGCGAGCCGCACTATCACCGCCCCCACCCCGACGACGAGGCGCGTCCGGCCTGTGCCCCGGACCGGATCAGAGGAGTGGTGGCGATACGCACCCAGGCCGAGCGTCGTGGCCAGACGCCCTGCCCCAAGTGTTGGCCCGACGACGTCTGAGTCCGATGGTTTTGGATTGTCACGTTGCCCACTCTGCGGCGACACGGAGGATCGCAGAGGGGAGACCTTGCCCAGAGTCTCGGTGTGATCTGGCCCTAGTTGAGATCGCCCTGACCGACGGCGATGTTCGCCCGAGCCCACCTGTCGTTCATGCGTCACCAAATGGGAGCCTGAGCGGCGCCCGAGTGACGGCTGGGCAAGGCTATCCTCATCCCTGGCGGTGACGACGGAGACCGAGTATTAGCACCTTCCTGGGGTTGGCCGCAGTTGTCTTCCTCATCCTGGCCAACGGGTTCTTCGTCGCCGGTGAGTTCGCAATCGTCGCCGTAGAGCGCAGCAGTGTCCAACGCAAGGCACGTGAGGGGGACCGAACGGCCCGTCGTATTCTGAAGTCGCTGCGCAACCTGTCTTTCGAGTTGTCCGGCGCCCAACTGGGCATCACAGTGACATCGCTGGTGCTCGGCGCCATCGCCGAGCCCACCCTCGCCGCGGCTCTCACTCCTCTCATCGGGGGCTTGGGGGCCTTCACGGATGCGACATCGCTCGCCGTGTCGGTCGCAATCGCCTTCACCCTGGCCACCATGGCCCAGATGGTCTTCGGGGAGTTGGTGCCCAAGAACCTCGCTATCTCCCGGCCATACCGATCTGCGGTCCTGTTTGGGAACCCGATGCAGATGATCAACCGCGCCCTGCGCCCACTCATCCTGTTTCTCAACAACTCGGCCGATTGGACCGTCCGCAAGCTCGGCATCGAGCCTCGTGCCGAGTTGGCCGGGGTGAGATCGATGGAGGAGCTGGAGTTGATGATCCGCTCGTCGGGTGAGGAGGGCCGCCTCGACGACGAGGAGATGGAACTGCTGACCAGAGCGATCACCTTCACCGAGAAGGTGGCCGCCGAAGCCATGATTCCCCGGGTAAACGTGGTGGCCATCAACCGCCATCAGCCGATCTCCGAGCTTCGGCAGATGGCCCTGGCCACCGGCCACTCCCGCTTCCCCGTCTACGGGCTCGACCTGGACGAGATCGTCGGCATCGCCCATGTCAAGGACACCATCGGCATCTCTCCTTCTCAGCGGGCCCTGACGCCGGTCGAGGAGATCGCTCAGCCCGGATTGCAGGTCCCGGAGGCGTCGCGATTGGAGTATCTGCTGACCCGGCTGCAGACCGAGGGCCGGGGCATGGCCATGGTGATCGATGAGTACGGGGGCACCGCGGGAATCATCACCATCGAGGACGTCCTCGAGGAGATCTTCGGAGACATCGAGGACGAGTACGACGAAGAGGCGTCTTCCCCCGCCATCACCGATCAGGTCGACGTGCTCTCCGGGCTCCTCAACCGTCACGACGTCGAAGAGCGGATCGGGTTCGAGTGGCCGGAGGGCCACTATGAGACTCTCGGTGGATTTCTGGTTGCCATTCTCGGCCGTTTTCCCGAGGTCGGGGAGGTCGTGCCGGCAGGAGTCTTCGCGTTCGAGGTCCTCGAGATGGATGGCCATCGCGTCGATCGGGTGCGGGCGATCCGGTTGACCGGCCGGCCGGGTGACAGCGGCTGATGCTGTGGCCACTCGGTCTGATGGTCCTGCTCCTCGTGGCCAACGGGGTCTTCGTCGCCGCGGAATTCGCCTATATCACCGCTCGTCGGAACGTCCTCGAGCAGACTCCGAAAACCTCGGCGCGAATCGCAGTGGGGCTGAACCGGAATCTCTCTCTCAGCCTCACCGCCGCCCAGCTCGGAATAACGATGGCGTCGCTGGGTCTCGGTGCTGTCGCCGAGCCCGCCGTAGCCCATCTACTCGAGCGCTGGTTCGGATACCTGCCTCTCCCTGAGCAGGTGGTGCATGTCATCGCTCTCGTGATCGCCCTGCTGATCGTGGTCTTCCTGCACATGGTGGTGGGCGAGATGGCTCCCAAGAACATCGCAATCTCCAACCCGGAACGTTCCGCGATGGCACTCGCCCATCTCTTCCGCGGGTTCATCATCCTCTTCCGCCCTCTCATCGCCGCCCTCAACGCGGCGGCCAATGCTGTGTTGCGGATGTTCGGGGTCAAGCCTGCCGACTCGCTCGACGTGGGCCACTCGGCCGATGACCTCGCGGTCATCATCGCCACCGGCCAGGAGGAGGGCGTGATCGAGGACTTCACCCATCGACTCCTGACCGGAGCCATCACGTTCGGCGACCTCGACGCCGGGGAGGCGATGATCCCCCGGCCCGACGTGATCGCCGCGGAGGCGGGCACGTCGGTGAGCCAGATCGAGGAGATGATGAGACGGACCGGCCACTCGAGGATTCCGATATATCGCGACGATCTCGACGATGTCCTCGGCTTCGTCCACGTCAAGGATCTCATGGGAGTGGACGATGCCGACCACGACCCTCCTGTCGACGCCAACCTCCTCCGCGACCTCCTCTTTGTCCCCGAGTCGGCTCATATTCGCTCCGTGCTCGACGAGATGCGAAGGACCCGCATCCACTTCGCCACGGTGGTCGACGAGCACGGCTCTACAGCGGGAATCATCACCATGGAAGACATCGCCGAGGAATTGGTCGGGGAGATCAGGGACGAGCACGACCGACGGGAGCGCCGTCCCATCAAGACGGCCGACGGGCGCATCCTCGCCCCTGCCCTGGTGAGGCCGGATCAGCTGGTCGAGTTCGGAGTCGACCTGCCGGACGGCGAGTACGAGACGCTGGGTGGATTGATCATGGACCGGCTCGGTCGTCTCCCTGCGACAGGAGACGTCGTCGAAGAGGGGGGTTGGCGCCTGAGAGTCACCAGAACCGACGGTCGGCGGGTCCGCGAGGTGGAGCTGACCGAGTTGGCCGGAGACTCCCGGGACTAGGTCGGTCGTCGGGACTTCGAGGCGATCAGCGCCAGTTGGAGCGGTGCAGACCCGAAGGTGGCGGAGTGGTCATCTCGAGTTTGGTATTGTCGATCTCCCAGGTCAGCTCGGAGTCGACCGAGACCACCCCGTCGACACGGCGGGTCAGGTCCTCCAGCAGTGTGGCGTCGCTGCGAGTCTCCAACTGGCCTCGCAGCTTCACGTTGCCCTCCTCGGAACGGATGTCGACCCGCTTGGGGTCGATCCAGAGAATGTCCTTCATGATGTGCTGGGAGACCTCGGAGATGATGTCCGAGTCGGCTCGGGCGAAGGCGCGCATGATGTCGGACCGGCTGAGAATGCCCACCGGGCGGCCGTCCTCGTCGACGATCGGGAGTCTCTTGACTCCGGCCTTCCTCATCAGGCGTGCCGCTTCGGCGTGATCCGTGTCGGGGCCCAGGGTGACCACTTCGGAGGTCATCACGTCACCCACGCGACGTTCCGTGCTGGGGATCTCGGTGTCGTCGTGACTGAACCACTGGAGGAGACGAGCTCTCTTGCCGACTCGCCGGTCGGATTCGGCCTTGACGAAGTCGGCTTCGGTAATGACGCCGAGGAGGGTGCCGGCGTCGTCGGTGACGAGTAGACCGCTGACACCTCCCTCGATCATCCGGCGCGCGGCCTCCTTGAGGGGAGCCTCAGGGCCCACCGTGATCAAGTCTGTCGTCATCAACTCTCGGATTTTCATGTCAACTCCTCTCGGTCGGATGCTACCCGATTGTCGGTCGACGGACCTGTCGGTCGTAGGCGCGGAGGTCCCGATCTGGCGGGACCAACGGCCCCAGTCATCCTGTCCTGCAGAACTCACATACGCCGGTGACGACGAGATCAACGTTCTCGGTCGAGAAATCGTGGTGGTCTCCGAGATGGGAGCGGATCTGGTCGACGAGTTCTCCCTCGTGGTGGTCGACCGAGCCACACATGCGGCACACCAGGTGGAAGTGGTCATCGGGATGGGCGATCTCCCACCGGGCGGAGTCGTCGATGCCCAGATGCGACTCACGAACCAGGTCGAGGTCCTCGAACAGCGTGAGGGCGCGGTAGACCGACGAGATGTTGACTGTCGGGTCGGCCTGGTTCACGCGGGTGTACACCTCGTCGGCGGTCAGGTGACCGCCGGCCGACCTGAGCACCGACCACACCAGCCAACGTGGGCTGGTGAGGCGATAACCGTGGTCCCGGAGCACCACGCCGAGCTCGGAGGCGGCTTCCATGACATCCATGGTAGACACATGCGATCCAAGCTCAATTGCGAATGGCTCGCAAATACGTGTATGGTCCCCCTGATGATCCTGGCGATGCATGCCCCGGACGGGTTTCTCGACGCCGGAACCGCCATCGTCACCGCGCTGATCAGCGTCATGGTGGTCGGATTCGCCCTACGACAATCCCGCAGCCAGCTGGCCGATCGGGTGGTCCCTCTGGCCGGGATAACGGCTGCCTTCGTGTTCGCCGCCCAGATGTTCAATTTCCCGGTGGCTGCGGGGACCACCGGCCATCTCATCGGCGGAGCCCTGGCCGCCATCCTGCTCGGGCCATCGGTGGGGGCCCTGGTGGTGACCATCGTGGTCGTTGTCCAGGCTCTCGCCTTCGCCGATGGAGGACTGACCGCCCTCGGCTACAACGTGCTCAACATGGCCATCATCCCCGCCTATGGCGGCTACGCCCTGTTTCGCCTGTTCCGCCGTCTGATGCCCAAGACCACCGGGGGAGTGGTTGGCGCCACGGGGATCGCGGCGTGGACCTCGGTGGTCATGTCGGCCATAGCTTTCTCGATTCAATGGCTGTTCGGGGCCACGGCCCCGGTGGCCTTCGACGACGTGTTCATGGCGATGGTCGGTGTCCATTCTCTGATCGGCATCGGCGAGGCCGTCATCAGTGCCCTCGTCGTGGGTGCGGTGCTCTCCTCACGACCGGATCTGGTCCACGGGGCGTCCGACCTCACCAGGGGAGAGCTGGCCGAAACCCGGGTTCAGACCCGGACCTTCCTGGTCGGGGGGCTCCTGGTGGCGCTGGCCTTCGCCAGCGTGGTCAGCCAGTTCACGGTGGAAGATCCCGACGGGCTCGAACGCGTGGCGGAGGACACCGGGTTCGTCGCCTCGGCCACCGATCACGCCCTCGCCGACTCGCTGTTCGCCGACTACGCCACCGCCGGGATCTCGAACGAGTCGCTCAGTCTGGCGATTGCGGGCGTGGTCGGCACCGTCGTGTCACTGGCAGTGGTCGCCGGGATGTTCCTCGCCCTGCGGGAACGCCGGAGCGAGCCCAGACCGGTGTGAAGAGGCGCTAGACCGTGGGCGCCGGTCACAGTCACGCTCTCTACATCCACGATCACAGTCCGATCCACCGTCTCGCTCCCGAGACCAAACTGCTCGCCGCCTTCGGATTCGCCATCTGTGTCGCGCTAACGCCCCGCGAGGCGGTGTGGTCGTTTGCCGCATATGCCGTCATGGTGGTGAGTCTCACCGTGCTGGCGCGGGTACCGCCGGGTTTCCTTCTCCTCCGACTCACCGCGGTGGTGCCATTTGTGATCTTCGCCCTGTTCATCCCGTTCATCGCCTCCGGGGAGCGCATCGAGGTGTGGGGCGTGGAAGTGTCAGTCCAGGGACTATGGGGGATGTGGAACATCCTGGCGAAGGCGGTGCTTGGTGCCAGCGCCAGCATCCTCCTCACGGCTACCACCGAGATCCCCGACATCCTCCGGGGACTGGGAGTGTTGCGGGTTCCTGCTCTGTTCACATCGATCGCCATGTTCATGGTTCGCTATTTGGAGCTCATCGCCGACGAGTTGCGCCGGACGAGGGTCGCCATGACCTCCCGGGGATACGACCCGCGCTGGCTATGGCAAGCGCGCCCCATCGCCAGCTCGGCAGGGGCGCTTTTCGTGCGCTCCTACGAGCGGGGAGAGCGGGTGCACGAGGCCATGCTGGCCCGCGGCTTCACCGGGACCATGCCCGCCTTGGGACACCCCCAGGC
Source organism: uncultured Acidimicrobiaceae bacterium (assembly GCA_964558575.1). Lineage (GTDB taxonomy): Bacteria > Actinomycetota > Acidimicrobiia > Spongiisociales > ZC4RG35 > JANQRA01. The sequence goes on from CAZLEQ010000043.1 coordinate 16,521, forward strand.
GGTGGCCCGGGAGTGGGTTCTCGTCTCGGGGTGGTTGGTCATCTCCGCCGCGGTGGCAACGATTGCGTTGGTGACGTCATGAGCGCCGGGATCAGGGTCGCGGGTCTCGAGTTCGCCTATCCCGACGGGCGCATCGCCTTGAAGGGGGTCGATCTGGCAGTGGAGGCAGGCCAGCGGGTCGCCATCCTCGGCCCCAACGGAGCCGGGAAGACCACGCTCGCTCTGCACCTGAACGGGATCCATCGACCCGACTCCGGCACCGTGACTGTCGGGGAGGTCCCCATCACCGAAGGGAGTCTGGGTGAGATCAGGAGGATGGTGGGCCTCGTCTTTCAGGACGCCAACGATCAGCTCTTCATGCCGAACGTCGGCGAAGATGTCGCATTCGGTCCGGCCAATCTCGGGCTCACCGGCAAGGAGCTGGGGCGAAGGGTCGACGATGCGCTGGCGGCGGTAGGCGGGTCGGACCTCGAATCCAGACCGGCGCACCATCTGAGCGGGGGGGAGCGGCGGCGAGCCGCCCTCGCCACCGTTCTCGCCATGGAGCCGGAGATCCTCGTGTTCGACGAGCCATCGTCCGACCTCGATGGGGCGGGCCGTCGGGAGCTGGTGGCCAACCTGGCTCCGCTGTCGATGACACAGATCATCATCACCCACGACCTGCCGCTCGCCCTGGAGCTCTGCCCCCGATCGGTGGTCATGCGTGACGGAAGGATCGTCGCCGATGGGCTGACCCGGGATCTGCTGGCTGACGAGAAGCTCCTCTCGGAGAACCGTCTCGAGCTTCCCTTCGGGTTCACGCTTCAACCGGAGCTCTGAGCACCGCCTACTCCTCTTCTTCGGCGCCGACCGGGAGGGGCGATCGAATCCTGAGTGCCGCCCGCAGCTCCGGAGCATCGAACGGCTTGAGCACCGAGGCATCGGCTCCCGCCCGGCGCGCCAGGAAGGCATCGGCAGCTCGGTCGAGCAGCAAGACCATGCGGGGACGATCGGCGGCTTCGATGGCCTGGCGGATGGAGCGGACCACTGCCATCCCCCCCTTCGATCCCACTTGCATGTCGATGATCACCGCGTCGATCTCGGACTCCTCGAGCCGATCGGTCACCGCCCGCGGGTCGTCGATCTCTTCGATCTCCCAGGAGTCGAGCGAGAGGGCGGAGCGCACCTCGTTGGTCACCCAGGTCCCGTCGGTGACGACCAGAGCGATTGGCATGGCCGGTGACGTTAGCGCCGGCCGTCCCACAACCATTCCCTGCGGATCTATGGGCATTGTGTGTCGGTAAACCCTCACCGAACGGTAGGAGCAGGTCCGTCCTAATCTCCCGGATCGTGTGTCGATCGATCCTTGTCGCCCTGGCCTCTGTTTTGGCGCTGAGCGCCTGCGCCGAGCCGACCGGCGGTGGCATCGATGTGATCGACGTGAGCGGGCCTCTCGACGGGTCGGCGCTGGGGTTCATCTCCGACTCGATCGAGGACGCGGCCGCGATCGGCCAGGAGTTGTCCGTCGTCCAACTCGACTCGAAGGCGGTCCTCCACCGCGAGGCGTTCGAAGAGCTCGCCGATCTGATCGCGATGCCACCTCTGCCGGTGGCGGTGTGGGTCGGTCCAGCTCCGGCGTCGGTGTACGGCGCGGCTGCCGAGCTGCCGCAATTGGCCAGCCACGCCGCCATGGCCCCGGGGACGTTCCAGGGCGTCTATGCGCCTCGCATCCTGGGCGAGGATCACGACCGCTCCGAGGAGCTGATCCCAGCCGACGAGAGCGGTCTCGCCCTCCAGCCCACCATCCGTCAGTATCTCCAGGATCTCGAGGGCGCCACCTTCCTCACCACCGAGGGTGAGGTGGTCGTCTCGACTCTGCGTCAGATCGACGGCGGGATAACCACCAAAGACGTGACCTTCCGCAAACCCGACCTCGGCACTCGGTTCTTCCGGCTGGCCGTGACTCCCGAGGCGGCCTTTTTCTTCCTCGCGATAGGGCTGAGCGTGGCGGTATTCGAGTTCTATGCACTCGGCCCGGGTGTCGCCGCCGGTGTGGCCGCGATCTCGCTGATCCTGGGGGGCTGGGGGATGGTCACCCTGCCGGCCACCTGGTGGGCACTTCTCATGTTGGCCCTGGCGTTCGCGGCTCTGGTGGTGGCGTATCAATTGGGCGGGATCTTCGCCTTGACCCTCGTCGGGACGGCAGCACTGCAGGTCTCCGGGATGTTCCTGATCGACGGTGGGGGCCAGATCGACCCCCGATGGTGGCTCGTGCTCCCCACTGTCCTCGGGGTCCTCTTCTTCTTCCTTCTGGCGATGCCCACGGTGCAGCGCGCCCGCCTCTCCACAGAGACCATCGGCCGTGGAGGTCTGATCGGCGAGAACGGAGTGGCTCTCGTCGACTTCGACCCAGACGGCCTCGTCGAGGTCCGTGGCGCCCGCTGGAGGGGCACGGCTCACCGGGAGGCAGGTATCACCTCAGGGGACGCCATCGAGGTGACAGGAGTCGACGGTCTCTACCTGGAAGTGGACCGGTTGGGCACAGACCGCGAAACATAGGCAGCCGGTCTCCCAGATTCTCTCTTGAACCCTGACGGCTGATTCGTTAGCTTCGGGCAGGTTGTCGCAAGCAAGCGGGAGGAGTCGAGGTTGTCCCACTCAGACGAATGGCAGCTGCAAGCGCTGTGTCGTGGGAACCATGCCTATCTCTTCTTTCCCCCTTCGACCTTTGAGAGAAAGGAAGAGCGGGAACGACGTGAAATGAAGGCCAAGGCCATCTGCGGGGTGTGTCCGGTGCAAGATCCTTGCTCCCGGCACGCCATCGACATACGGGAGCCATTCGGGATTTGGGGCGGGCTCACCGAGGTCGAGCGAAGGAGTATCGCCGTAGTCGGATAGTGGT
>CAZLEQ010000044.1:0-19022 GCA_964558575.1 uncultured Acidimicrobiaceae bacterium
TCAACGGAGGCCTCTCTCCGAACCTCGGGGCACTTGGGCTCATGGCGGGATCGCTACTGGCTCTTCCGGTGTCATGGCCGCATTACTTGCTTGCAATCGTTCCGGTCTTCGTACTGGGTGCTCGTGAGCTATCGCCACGGAGCGTCACCTCTACGACTGTCCTCTTTGGAGCCCTTCTGCTAGTTCCATTGACCCCAGTTGTGCTGCACACCGTCGGTCTCCTCTTCATTTGGACGTCCATCGCGATTCGTGCATTTGTGAGCCGTCAATCACTCCTACCACCCTGGGTCAAAGACGATGGTCTGACTCCCGATGGAGCGGGCGAAACACGTGATCTTCCTTTCGTCAGGTCTTTGGACTTCGAGATCAGCCAGAACAGATCATCTGGACGTGATGTTGTCTTGGGTTGCTCCAACTGTCGTCGGACTTCGGCTCCTGACCTCCCCGAGTGACTTCACAGATCCCGAGGTTTTCAGGGCTGTCAGTTGAACGGAAACGAGTAACTCCAGCGAGGAGCATCGGCCGTCGATACTGTCAGTTGCCCATGACCAAGCTCTCAGTCCTCATGCCCGTCTATAACGAGTCGCGCACACTGCGAACCATCGTTGCCAAGGTGCTCGACTCGCCGGTCGACGCCGAGATCGAGCTGGTCTGCGTCGACGACTGCTCACAAGACGACTCCCTGGCGATCCTCCGTGAGCTCGCCGAAGGAGACCCCCGAGTTCGAGTCATCGCCCAACCGGTCAACATGGGCAAGGGAAAGGCGATCCGCACCGCAATCGACCACATGACCGGGGATATCGGGATAATCCAGGATGCCGACTTGGAATACGACCCCAACGAGTACCCGCTCGTCCTGGCGCCGCTGCTGGAGGGTCGTGCAGACGCGGTCTACGGCTCCCGCTTCGCTTCGAGCGAGCAGCGTCGGGTTCTCTTCTTCTGGCATGCGCTGGGCAACAGGCTGCTCACCCTCATGTCGAACATGGCCAACGACCTCAACCTCACCGACATGGAGACCTGTTACAAGGCAGTTCGGTCTGACGTTCTGAAGAGGCTCCGGCTAACCAGTGACCGGTTCGGGCTCGAGCCCGAGATCACCGCCCGTCTCGCCCAATGGGGGGCCCGCATCTACGAGGTGCCGATCAGCTACCACGGACGTACCTACGCCGAAGGAAAGAACATCGGCTGGCGTGACGGAGTAGAGGCACTGTGGCTCATCTTCAAGTTCCGATTCATCGACACCCGAGCCACCGACGAGGACTCCGTAGTGACCCGACAGAGCCTGGGGCGCGCTCCCCGCTTCCGGCGCTGGATCCTCTCCTGGTTCGAAGGGTATCTAGGAGACACCGTCCTCGAGGTCAACGCCGGGCCCGGTCACACCACCAGCCATCTCCTCGACGCGAGGAGACTGGTCATCTCCGACGACGAGCCGGTGCACGTCGAGTCGCTGCGTCGTCGTTTCGGTCACATGGAGAACGTCCAGGTGATGACCGCCGTCGAATTAGACCGGTCAGACGTGCGGGTTTCGTCGGCCCTGGTGTTCGACGGTTTGCAGCGGGCAGGAGAGCCCAAGGAATTCCTGGCCTCGGTGGCCAGCCACGTCGAATCGGGCGGTCATGTCCTCATCCAGGTGCCGGCTGGCACGGAGCTCTACGGGCCCACCGACCAGGCGGCAGGGCACGTGAGACGTTTTGACCGTCAGGGCATCGAAGACGTCGTCCGCGCCGCCGGGCTGGAATTAGTGGATATCGGTGAGATGAACCGTCTAGGAACGCTCGGGTGGAAGCTCCATCACGGCCTGGGCGCCGGGCGGATCTCGGCCTCCGAGGCTCGTCTCTTCGACCTCCTCGTGCCACTGGCTCGCGCTCTCGATCCCATGCTCCCGGGTGTAGGTCTCAGCCTGCTCGTGGTGGCACGAGTCCCCTGACAGTGAAGCTCGGCCGGTCAGCAGTGGTCGTGGGGGTCGTGGCGACTCTCCTCTCGTCCCTGATGGCGGTGCGGGTGCTTTCCGACGTCAGCTGGGATCCAACTATCTTCGTCGCCTTCGGCGAGGACGCCGCGCCGACCACAGAGTATGCAGAAGAGCGTCTTGGCGAGGTGTATCTGCGGCCGTCCCAGGGTCACGACGGCAAGTTCTTCTTCGTCCAGGCCAACGACCCTTGGGTGTTGGAGCCAGACATCAACGCGCGCGTCCTCGACCGGCCGCTCTACCGCAGTCAACGGATGCTCTACCCAGTGCTGGCAGGGGGTTTCGGTCTGTTTGGTCCACAGATCATCGTCTGGGCGATGCTCGTCGTCAACCTGTTTGCCATGGGATTGGGCAGCGGGGCCGTCGCCCGCATTGCCGAGGAGATGGGAGGCTCCCCGTGGTGGGGTCTGGCCTTCGTCCTCAATATCGGCTTCTTCAGCGAGGTGAATATCGGGGGCGCGGGCGTGTTGGCCGCCGTCGCCGCCTTTGGTGCGGTACTCATGTTCATGCGAGAAAGGGTGGCCATGGGCATCGGGCTGCTGGTTGTGGCGGTCCTGGCACGAGAGGCGATGCTGATCGCTGCTGCCGGGATCGCCCTGTGGCTGTGGCTCGATCGACGTCGCAAGACCGCGATGACTGTCGCCGCGGTGCCCGGTCTGGTCGCGGTGGCCTGGGCCGTCTATCTGAGGCTACGGATCGGGGAGGGCACCGTCGCAGCAGAGGTGCAGGAGATCGGCTGGCCGTTCGTTGGCTTCATCGAGGGGTTCGCGAGCTGGATCGGAAAACCACTGGACCTAATAGTCGGTGTGGCCATGTTGATCCTCTTCGCTCTCTTCGCCAGACGAGTGCTGATAAGTCGTCATGTGGTCGGTTGGGCATTCCTTGGGTTCGTTGCCCTGGGCGTGGTGTTCACCGAGCAGGTCTGGCGCTCTTACTTCGACATCACCCGTGCAGTGGCACCGATCATCACTTCGTTCGTGCTGCTGGTGTTTGTGGAGTCGGGGACACGCACACAACGGACGGGCGAGGCGCTGGCACACACCGACTGACACTCAGCACGAACAGGTGTTCGAGCTCAACTCGTATTACACTGTCGTAACTCAACTCACCAGGCAAGGGCCTTGTCCACCGACTCGATACTCATCAGGGGCGCCCGCGAGCACAACCTCAAGAACCTCACGGTCGAACTGCCCCGCGAAAAACTGATCGTCTTCACCGGTCTCTCCGGGTCCGGTAAGTCGTCGCTCGCCTTCGACACCATCTACGCCGAAGGCCAGCGCCGGTATGTGGAATCTCTCTCCGCCTACGCCCGGCAGTTCCTCGGGCAGATGGACAAGCCCGACGTCGACTTCATCGAGGGGCTGTCGCCAGCCGTCTCGATCGACCAGAAGTCGACCTCGCGCAACCCGAGGTCGACCGTCGGGACGATCACCGAGGTCTACGACTACCTCCGCCTGCTCTACGCCCGGGCCGGGCGGCCGCACTGCCCCGTCTGCGGACAGCCGATCGGCCGCCAGACTCCGCAATCCATCGTCGACCGGGTGCTGGAGCTGCCCGAAGGCACCCGGTTCCAGGTGCTCGCACCGGTGGTCCGGGGTCGCAAAGGCGAATACGAGACCCTGTTGTCCGACCTGGCCAAGCAGGGCTTCGCCCGGGCCCGCATCGACGGCGAGGTGCGCGACCTCACCGAGGATATCCGTCTCGACCGCTACTACCAGCACACCATCGAGGTCATCGTCGACCGGCTCGTCCGCAAGGAGGGGATGGAGCAGCGTCTCACCCAGTCGCTGGAGACCGCTCTCTCCCTCGCCGAGGGCGTGGCCGACATCGAGATCGTCGACGGCTCCACCCTCACTTTCTCCCAGCATCTTGCCTGTTTGAAGTGCGGGCTCAGCTTCGAAGACCTCCAGCCGCGCAACTTCTCCTTCAACAGTCCCTATGGGGCCTGCCCGGAGTGCTCGGGGATCGGGACCCGCTACCAGGTCGACCCCGAGCTGGTCATCGCCGACCCCGACCTCTCCCTCGGCGAAGGGGTCATCGCCATGTGGTCGTCGAATCGGATGCGCTACTACCACCGACTCCTCACCGGGCTCGGCAAAGAGCTCGGGTTCTCCATGGACACCCCCTGGAAGGACCTCGACGAGGAGATCAAAGAGAAGATCCTCTACGGCACCGGCGACGAGAAGTTCACCATCGAGTACACCAACCGATTCGGGCGCAAACGCCGCTGGGACGCCACCTTCGAAGGGGCGATCCCGTTCCTCAACCGCCGTCATGAGGGAGCCGAGTCCGACTCGGCCCGGGAGTACTACCAGGAGTACATGGCCGAGGTGCCCTGCGATGCCTGCAACGGTGGTCGGCTCAACCCGATCTCGCTGGCGGTCGCCATCGAAGAGCGCAACATCGCCGAGGTCTCCGACCTCAGCCTGGGGAAGGCCTACGAGTTCTTCGACACCCTGGAGTTGAGCGAGCGCGACGCCCACATCGCCGAACGGGTGCTCAAAGAGATCCGCTCCCGGATCAAGTTTCTCCTGGACGTCGGTCTCGACTATCTCACCCTGTCCCGCTCCGCGGCCACCCTGGCCGGGGGAGAGGCGCAGCGGATTCGCCTCGCCACCCAGATCGGATCAGGTCTGGTCGGAGTGCTCTACATCCTCGACGAGCCCTCGATCGGGCTCCACCAGCGTGACAACCAGCGGCTCATCGAGACCCTGTTGCGTCTCCGTGACCTGGGCAACACCCTGATCGTCGTCGAGCACGACGAGGAGACCATCCGCATCGCCGACCACATCGTCGACATCGGCCCCGGGGCGGGGGAGCACGGCGGGGCCATCGTCGCCGAGGGCCCCTTGGAGGAGATCACCTCGGCCAGCGACTCGATGACCGGCGACTATCTGGCCGGGCGCCGTCAGATCGAGGTTCCGCTGCTCCGCCGGCAAGGCAACGGGAAGGCCATCAAGGTGCTGGGAGCCTCGGAGAACAATCTCCAGGGCATCGATGTCACCTTTCCCCTCGGGGTGTTCACCGCCATCACCGGGGTGTCGGGATCGGGTAAGTCCACTCTGGTGGAGGAGATCCTGTGGAAGACCCTGGCCAGCAAGGTCAACCGGGCCCGGGTGGTGCCGGGACGGCACAAGAAGGTGGAGGGGATCGATCTCATCGACAAGGTGATCGACATCGACCAATCACCCATCGGGCGCACGCCCCGCTCCAACCCGGCCACCTACACCAAGCTGTTCGACCACATCCGGACCCTGTTCTCCCAGACCCAGGAGGCGAGGGCACGGGGTTACAAACCGGGACGGTTCTCCTTCAACGTCTCTGGGGGCCGCTGTGAGGCCTGCAAGGGCGACGGGACCATCAAGATCGAGATGCACTTCCTCCCCGATGTCTACGTGCCCTGTGAGATCTGTGGGGGGAAGCGCTACAACCGGGAGACTCTCGAGATCCTGTGGAAGGGCCACAACATCAGTGAGATCCTCGAGATGTCGGTGGAGGAGGCGCTGGGGTTCTTCGAGAACCAGCCCAAGATCGTCCGCATCCTGCAGACCCTCTACGACGTCGGTCTCGGTTATGTCCGGCTCGGCCAACCCGCCACCACCCTCTCCGGCGGTGAGGCGCAGCGGATCAAGCTCGCCTCCGAGCTGGGTAAGCGCTCCACCGGCAAGACCTTCTACATCCTCGACGAGCCCACCACGGGCCTTCACTTCGAGGACATCCGCAAGCTTTTGCAGGTGCTACAGCGTCTCGTCGACTCCGGCAACACTGTGGTGGTCATCGAGCACAACCTCGACGTGGTCAAGTCGGTGGACCACGTCATCGATCTGGGCCCCGACGGCGGCAGTGGCGGAGGACGCATCGTCGCCGAAGGATCACCCGAAGAGGTGGCCCAAGTGGGAGAGAGTTACACCGGCAAGTTCCTACGGGAGATGGTCGGCTAGCCCGAGATCAAGCGGAGCACACCCCGTGTCGATCAGAATGAGGTGATTCTGCGTCGATACAAGCTCGAAATCCTCCTCGTGGGAGCGATCGTTGTCGTGACTGCCGTCATTCTCAGATGGGAGTACATCCCGACGTACGCCGATCGCCACGTTGATATCGCTGAGCAGAAGTACGGCTTCGACATGGGTGATCCGGGGGAGTGGTTCTCCGCCTGGTCGCTGGGAGATGGCCAGGCATACGCGATGATCGCCGTCGACCCCAGTGGGCAGCAACTGGCCGAACACGTCTCCGAGGCCGGCTATCGGTTCGCACGAGCCGGCTATGGGTGGGCGGTCTGGGCAGTGTCGCTCGGTCAGGAGAGCAAGGTGCCGTATGCACTGGCAACGGTGGGGGCGGTGTCCCTGCTAGGTGTGCTCGCCCTGGCCATACGAGAACGGCCGGCCTTAGGCCCCCGTGCGTGGTTGATGGTGCTGAATCCGGCGTTGTTCATCGGATTCGCCGGAGACACCTCGGAACCGTTGGGTGTCTTCTTCTTGGCCGGGGCCATGGCCTGGGGCTCACCAGTGATGGCGGCGCTACTCGGTATCACCCGGCCGACGTTTCTGGTGGCGCTATGGAGAGATCGAAGGCAGTTTCTGTTGGGTGTGGCGGCAGTCGTTGCACTGGCGGCATACAGCCTGGTGGCGTTTGGGGCCAGCACCCTGGTTCCTGCAGGGGGCCGGCTGGGGATTCCCTTGGCGGGGTATCTGCAACACCAGAGCGTCTGGGGCCTTTTGCTGTTGCTCGCAGCGTCAGTGACCCTCGTCGTCGGTTGGAGACGGCGTGACTGGGCGTGGATCCTCGCCGGGCTGTTCGTGACCTGCTTTGGAACCGACGTCCTGCGAGACCCGGTGAACGCATGGAGGGCTGCGGGGTTTCTGCCGGTGATGTGGGCCTTCGGGCCCGGCTTCGAGATCCGAGCCGGCCTGGGAGGGCGCCGCAAGGTGAACACCGATGCCCCAGCCGACCGACCTGTCTAGCCGCGTGAATCCGGAGCTCTCGAGTCGGAGATATCTCACCGACACCGCGGTGCGCGGGGGACTGGCCGTGGTCCTCTATGCCGTGTTCCCGGCCTTCAGTGACATCCACAGGCTGTGGGAACGCCAGGCGGGCCTCGTTCCTGGGTGGCCATTTGGCGTCTTCGAATATCCGCCGATCGGGGCTTTGTACTTCGCGCCTTTCAGGCTCCTGCCATCCGGGCGAGGCGCGGTGGTGGTCAATGGTGTTGTCATGGTGGCCGCCGCGGTGGCGATCACCTGGCTGCTGACGCGGATGACAGAAGGGTCGGATCCGCATGGAGTGGACTTGCAGATGTGGGTCGGCTCTCCTGCTCTATTGTTTCTCCTTCCCATCAACTGGGACGTTCTGGTCGCCCTGATCTCCCTGCTTGGAGTCGTGGCTTTGTACCGATCGCGCGCGGTGCTCTCGGGTTTCTGGCATGGAGTAGGGACCGTTTTCAAGGTGTTCCCCGGTGCGGTGGTGCTGCCTGTCGTCCCCTTGATCGATGGTTGGCGACGACGGGTCATGTTTCTCGCGTCGGGCTCTGTCGTGCTCGTGGCCTCATATCTGGCCTACGCCGTCGTCGACCCCGACGGCTGGCGGTTCCATCTCGACTTCGCCTCGATCCGGACCGATATTGACTCGACGGTGTGGGGTGTCGCCGACTCGATCGTTCGGATGTTCGGTGCTGGCCTCCCAATGAGCACCGTCAACACCATGTCCACCATCGCAATCGTCGTCGCCTTGCTTGCCGTCACCTATTGGACAGCCCGCAGCAAGGTCACTCCGGTCGAGGCGGCGGCAGTGGCACTCATGGCCCTGATGGCATTCAACAAGGTGTTCAAGCCGCAGTACGTGCTCTGGGTCCTTCCATTTCTGGCGTGGATCCGGGTGAGTCGCCTCAAGGTTCGAATCCTGGAAGCGACCGCCATCTTGCAGTTCGCGGTGATCTACTTCGCCCTGCCCGCTTTTCTCTTCGTCGTCGAGGCGAGTGTCCGTCTCGTGGTGTTGGCTCTCCTCGCAGCCGAAATCATCAAGGTGAGATCAGTGACATCTGTCAGTCGGGAACCGTGACCGGGTCCTTCCGGTCCGATACGGGGTGTGGTTGCGAGCCCGTCACACCGAGGGCGATCAACACCGCGATGGGAGCGAAGGCGCGGGCGGCGTTGTTGCCCAGATCCCAGACCCAGTTGGAAGAGACCACGGCCAGCAGTGACCAGGCGAGGATCGACCAGCGAAGCCAGCTCCTCACCGCGATGGCGTAAACGATTCCGGCAGCGACCGAGAACAACGCGAAGAGCAGGTACAACTTGTCGGTCGTTTCCGAGACGAGCCACACCCGGAATGACTCGACCATCCCCATGAAGGGGAGTGCGAGGTTGCCTCGACCGGTGAACCCCTCGCCCATGGTGATGGTCAACACCGTCATCCAGGCGATCAAGACCAGGGCCGGCACGACGAACAGTTCCCATTTGCGGCGCTGGCGTGAGATAGCCATACCCCCCGGGGTGGCCAGGTAGACGTCCTTGGACAATCCGGAAAGTGCAAACATCGCGATAGCGCCCCAGCGACGGCCGGCGACGAAGATATAGAGCCCCGCCACCATGAGAGCCATCGCCAGAACGTCGGCCGTGACGAGTCGGACAGACAGCCACACCCCCGGGTTGAGTACCACGGCGAGCGCAAACCAATCGGAGCGCCCGAAGTGGGATGCGATGGCCGCGGTGGCTCCCGCCGCCACGGCGGTGCTGACGATGGTGACGGCGATCATCCCTATCAGGAGACCCTGGCCGTCGAGGAGGCCGAACGCCGAGGCGATGGCCGGGAAGAGAATCCTTCGATAGCGGTAGCCACCATGATCCAGCTCGTCAGGCACTTCGAGGCCGCGGAGATCGAGCCCGATCGCATAGTAGATCTGCGTATCGTGGCCTGTGTTAGCTGCGAGGGGCACCTCGCCGAGCTCTGACTCGATCCGGTCTCGTACCTGGCTCACCTCGCCCACGTGAAGCAACCCCGTGACCCCCCCAACGGCATTGGCTTGACCGATGAGGAGAAGCGTCGCGACCACAGCGCCGAGCGCAGCCCATTTCCAGAAGGCCTTCTTCGTGGTCACCAAACTCCAGTATCGCAGCAGGTGTTTTTGGTCAATGGGATTCGAAACTTGCCGATGTAGCCTGGAATCACTTTGGAAGGTATGAACATGTTCGACACACGGCGAAGTGCCTTTGGCGGATTCCACGAACTCGAGGGGAAGCATGCCGTGGTCATGGGCGGGGCAGGGTTTCTCGGGTCTCACGTATGCACCTGGCTGGTGTACTCGGGCGCACAGGTCACCTGTCTCGACAACCTGATCACGGGAAACGCGGCCAACGTTTCGCACCTGATGGGCGACAAGAAATTCCGGCTCATCGACTACGACGTCACCGACTACATGCATGTGTCCGGGGATGTCGACTACGTGCTCAACTTCGCCTCTCCGGCTTCACCTGTCGACTACCTCAAATGGCCGATCCACACCCTGAAAGTCGGCGCCTTCGGCACTCACAAGGGATTGGGGCTCGCCCTCGACAAGGGGGCGGTGTTCTTCCTCGCCTCGACCTCTGAGGTCTACGGTGACCCCAAGGTCAACCCCCAGCCCGAGAGTTACTGGGGCAACGTCAACCCGATCGGACCGCGCGGGGTCTACGACGAGGCCAAGCGCTTCGCAGAGGCGATGACTCTCGCGTACAACCGTGAGCATGGCTTGGACACGCGCATCGTCCGCATCTTCAACACCTACGGGCCCCGGATGAGACCCAACGACGGCCGCGCCGTCCCCGAGTTCTTCAAGGCGGCGCTGGAGGACCGGCCCCTCCCGGTGTTCGGCGACGGGGGTCAGACCAGGTCGCTCTGCTACGTCGACGACCAGGTGGAAGGCGTCCTCCGCCTTCTCCTCTCCGACGAGGTGGAGCCGGTCAACATCGGCAACCCCGAAGAGGTGACCATCCTCGAACTGGCCGAGGCGATCCAGGACGTGGTGGGCAATCATCCCGGAATCGACTTCCAACCACTGCCCACCGACGATCCGATGGTGCGTCGTCCTGACACCGGCAAGGCCGAAGAGATCCTGGGTTGGAAGGCACAGGTATCCCTCCGCGAGGGTCTCGAGAGAACCCTTCCCTGGTTCAGGGAAGTCCTCGGCTACTGACTCGGCTCCTGAAACGCTTCCAGTGGCTGCTGGATCTGGCGGTGGTGACTTCGGTTGAGTCCCGGGAACCGGAGTATCGGAGCCACCCAGAGCCACGGAACCAGGTGCTCCAGTATGCGGGCTCGGGCAGCCCCACCACTCGTCTGTCTCCCATGGTGTGTCAGCGTCAGATCCTGGTCTGAGGTTCGGGAAGCGTCGACGACTCTAAAGAGATCGAGCCTCTTGGCGCGGCGGATGAATGCCGCGCAGCGACCACAATCACCTGGCCATGTGACCTCGAGCGTCTCGTGGGTGAGGAAGAGGGGATAGAGGCCCAAAGCCAAGATGGAGAAGACGGCGAGCTCGTCGGTCGCCGACATGAAGAGGATAGTGGAGGCATGCACTCCCAGGCCGAGAACGAACATCATCGGCCGGTAGCGGGCACGCCATATCAACAGAGCGAGGGCCACCTCGACCACGATGACGATGAACGCCAGGATCGAGAGGAACCGCGGGGTGATTAACGCTTCCGGAAAGGGCAGGATTCCTCCCTGGAGGGAGACGGCGAGAACCGAGCCCGAGAGGAATCCATCGTTGATCTTGCTGAGCCCGGAGAATCCATAGACGACGGAGAGCTGCGCCATGATCAAGGTCACCGGCCAGCGGATGACTCGCTCGCTGCTGCCGCCGACAGCCAGTCCAGTTCCTGCGCCAGCCAGACTGAGAAGCACAGTGAGCCACAGCATCAGGTACAGGTGGTTGCTGTAGGTCTGCTGGTCGAGGGCAAGCACGAAGCCAATCGACAGCGAAAGCACGGTCCCGGAGATCGCCAACCGCCAGCCGATGGTGAAGAGGACAGCTGACACCAGCCACAGCACAGCTAACACCACCACGAGGGGCGAAGTCGGTGTGGGGGCCCACCCGGTGTAGGGAAGCAGGATGATGTCATCGCCAGTGAGACGGAGGAGCACAGGCATGGCCACGAACACTCTGATCACGGCGGCGAGACCGACGGCGATGCGAGCGAGACCCAATGGCCTTGGATCGATCTCTTTGGTCAACCACTTCAGCACTCGAGTTCCCCCGATTCCCAGGTCACCCTGAGGGCCTCGTCGTGGACGGAACACAAATGAAATGGCATCGAAGTGGTCAGGTCGATGTCACCGCGCGCTCGCGCCATGTACTGGTTGATGTCGACCTCCGTCGGTCCGCTTGGGGTGTGGAGGACGAACTGGACGCTGTGAGGAGTTCTCGAGAACATCTGCCACGCCCAACGATGGGGAGTGTCCGTTGGAGACAGGCGACTGATCGGGATGGCGAGTTGGACGACCAAAGAGACCACGACCAAAACGGCGGCGGTCCTGGGGTGGGCTCTCCAGTCGGTCATCGATTCACCGTAGATCGACGACAGAGCGACATGGCACCTTCTCATCGGCACATACTTGGGGTGTCGTGAGCTGGTCGCAGTTGTTCGAGTGGTGGATCGCCGAGGTGGCCGACGATCCCGCTTATGAGGAAGTGGTCACACCGCTGCTCCTGGATGTGCTTCGGGCCGAGGACGGGATGTCCTATCTCGACCTCGGATGCGGTGAGGGACGAGTGATGCGGGCTGTTGGTGGCTCGGGGCCGACAGTGATCGGGCTCGACCTGAGCTATGAGTTGCTGAGGCGTGCCGGCTCCGGAGTGGTCGCCGACCTGACTGAGATACCGGCGGGCGACGATTCCTTCCACGGCGTCTACTCGGTCCTGACGCTGGAGCACGTCGAGGACCACGTCGCCTTCTTCCGGGAGGCTGCCCGAGTTACGAGACCCGGCGGCGTGCTGGCGCTGGTGGTCAACCATCCGACCTGGACCGCGCCCAACTCGACCCCGATCGGCGATTCCGACGGCGAGGTCCTGTGGCGGCCAGGCGACTACTTCTCAAAGGGTTCCTCTGAGGTTCCTGCGGGCGAGGCGACTATCACCTTTCATCATCGGACCATGGCCGACCTGCTGAATGCGGCTGCCAACGCGGGTTGGAGTCTCGAGCGGATGGTGGAGCGGCCTCATCATCAGTTCGAGGATCAGGGGGGAATACCGCGACTGCTTGCCTGTCGCTGGCGGTTGGCCTGAGAGTCCCGGCTCTCGCTGCCTCCAGGCACTCCTTCCGAACGGATCAGTTTCCGCCCCCTCCTACCCTGAGCGGTGATGTTCGAGCGGCCGAAGACATCCGAGATCCCCGACCGTCCCGGCGCCTACATGTTCCGGGACAAGCACGGTCGTGTCATCTACGTGGGCAAGGCGAAGTCCCTGCGCAGCCGGGTGGCCTCCTATTTCGGGGTCGGTCTCCACCCCCGCACCCAGGCCATGGTCGACAACGCCCGCACCGTCGACTGGATCCTCACTGAGTCCGAAGTCGCCGCCCTCATGCTCGAGTACTCGCTGATCAAAGAGCACCGGCCGCGGTTCAACGTCAAACTGGTCGACGACAAGTCGTACCCGTTCCTCGCCATCACCCGCTCCCACGAATGGCCCCGGGCATTGGTGATGCGAGGCAAGAAACGCACGGGTAACGAGTACTTCGGGCCCTACGCCCACACCTACGCCATCCGCAAGACCCTCGACCAGCTGCTGCGTACCTTCCCCGTCCGCACTTGCTCCAACGCCATGTTCGAGCGACAGAAGGCGCAGGGCCGCCCCTGTCTCCTCTATCACATCGAGAAGTGCTCCGGCCCCTGCATCGACGCGGTCAGCAAGGAGGACTACCAGGGGATGGTGGACGGCCTGGCCTCGTTTCTCAGCGGCGACACCGAGGGTGTGCTCGCCGATCTGGAGGTGGCGATGTGGGAGGCGGCCGAACGCGAGGAGTTCGAGCTCGCCGCCCGTTATCGCGACCGCCAGGAGGACGTGAGACGGGCCATGCTCCGCCAGGAGGTGGTCACCCAGAAGGCGGAAGACTTCGACCTCATCGCCTTCCACGGCGACGAGTTGGAGACCGCCTTCCAGGTGCTCAACGTGCGCCGGGGCCGGGTGGTGGGGGAGCGGAGCACCATCGTCGACCGGGTCGAAGTGCTCACCGACGCCGAGCTCATGGGTCGCATCGTCCGTCAGCTCTATGGCGACACCGAACCGCCCCGGGAGGTACTGGTCAGCCTGATGCCCGACGAGACCGAGCTGCTCACCGAGTGGCTCACCGACCTGCGGGGACGCAATGTCAACCTGCGGGTGCCGAAGCGGGGGGCGAAGCGGAGGCTCATGGAGACGGCATCGATCAACGCTGCCGAGGCCTTCGGCCGGCACCGGCTCGGCCGACAGAAAGATCACAACGCCCGGGCCAAGGCGTTGCGCTCGCTCCAGGAGGTGCTCGGTCTCACCGAGTCGCCCCTGCGCATCGAGGCCTACGACATCTCCACCCTCCAGGGCACCAACACCGTGTCATCGATGGTGGTGCTCGAAGACGGCCTGCCCCGGCGCAACGAGTACCGGCGGTTCAGGATCCGAGGCGTAGACGGCCAGGACGACTTCGCCTCCATGGAGGAGACCATCCGGCGCCGCTTCACGGCATACCTGGCGGAGCAGAACAAGCCGGTCGCCGAGCAGGGCAGGTTCTCCTACCCGCCCAGCCTGGTGGTCATCGACGGCGGGGCGGGCCAACTCGGTCGGGCGGTGAAGGTGCTCGACGATCTCGACCTCGACATCCCCGTCATCGGCCTGGCCAAGAAGATGGAGGAGGTCTATCTGCCCGGCCGGCCTGAGCCGATCCGGATCCCCCGCGACGCCGAGGCCCTCTACCTGCTGCAGCAGGTGCGCGACGAGGCGCACCGGTTCGCCAACACGTACCACCAGAACCTTCGCTCCAAGTCGATGGTCGACTCGATCCTCGACGAGGTCCCAGGTGTCGGCCCGAAGCGGAAGAGGGACCTGGTCAAGCACTTCGGCTCTCTCAAGAGGATGCGCTCCGCCACCGAGGCCGAGTTGGGCGAGATCCTGCCCGAGACCGTTGCCGCCGACCTGTACGCTGCGCTCCACACCTAGCCCGAGGCACCGATGAGCCACGCCGCAATCGACGCACCGCATGTACTCGTGGTCACCGGCATGTCCGGGGCCGGGCGGTCATCGGCGGCCAAGATCCTCGAGGACCTGGGATACACGGTCATCGACAACCTGCCACCGTCCCTCCTCGGTCAGGTAGTCCAGGCCCACGATCTGCCTCAGGCTCACAAGCACCTGGCGGTGGTCATCGACTCCCGTGGTGGGCTTCCCACCGGTGAGCTGCGGGAGGCGATCATCGAGCTGGAGCGGGAGGGGATCCTCACCCGGATCGTGTTCCTCGACGCCGACGACAACGTCATCGTCAGTCGTTACGAGGAGAACCGCCGCCCCCACCCCCTCGGGCTCGACACCATCAGCGAGGCGATCGAGGCCGAGAGAGACCTGCTCTCGGAGCTCCGCGAGATGGCCGATGTCGTCATCGACACCTCCAACCTCAATGTCCCCGCCCTGCGGGAACGGCTCGAGGTCCAGTTCTCAGAGGACGAGATGGAGCGCCCCATGCGGGTGTCGATACGGTCGTTCGGCTTCAAGCACGGCGCCCCGAGGGACACCGACCTCGTCTTCGACGTCCGTTTCCTGCCCAACCCCCACTGGGTACCTGAGCTTCGTGATCTCCGCGGCACCCACCTGCCGGTGAGCGACTACGTGCTCAACTCCGAAGGGGCACAGGAGTTCGCCGACCGGATCGACGAACTGCTCGGCTTTCTCATCCCCAGGTTCCAGGCCGAGGGCAAGTCGTACCTATCGATCGGAATCGGCTGCACCGGCGGACATCACCGGTCGGTTGCCATGGCCGAGGAGCTCCGTGAGCGCCTCACCGAACATGGGGTGAACGCCTCGGTGCGTCACCGTGACATCGAACGGTGAGACCGCAGACCGAGACCGCCCTCGAGCCCCTGCTGCTCGACCCGACCGGGCCCTCGGTCGTCGCCGTCGGGGGTGGGCACGGTCAGGCGGCGGCTCTGGAGGCGATCCAGACCTACGCCGGGTCGATCTCGGCGCTGGTGACCGTCGCCGACAACGGCGGGTCGTCGGGCCGGCTCACCCAGCTTGGCATTCCTCCGCCAGGGGACATCCGCCGCTGTCTTCTCGCCCTCACCCCCGAGCCGTCGATGTGGTCGGAGTTGTTCGCCCACCGGTTCAGCGAAGGCGACCTGGACAACCATTCCCTGGGCAACCTGATCCTGGTGGCACTCACCGACCTCTTCGGCGACTTCTCCACCGCCGTCGACACTGCGGCGCAGATGCTGGGAACGCTGGGGGAGGTGATCCCCGTCGCCGACCAGCCGGTGACTCTCTCGGCGGTGATCGACGGAGTCCCGGTGACCGGCCAGGCGGCGATCGCCGCCACCGAGGGCCACGTCTCCAGCCTCGAAATCGACCCCTCCGACACCATGGCTTCGAGGAGGGCGCTGACCGCTGTGGCCGGTGCCGACCAGATCGTCATCGGCCCGGGAAGCCTCTACACGTCGGTCATCTCCGCCCTCATGGTCCAGATGCTCGCCCCCGCAGTCATGGACGCAGAGGCGCAGCGGGTCTTCGTACTCAACCTGATCACCCAGGAGGGCGAGACCTTCGGCATGTCGGGCGCCCAGCATCTCGAGGCCCTAACCGAGCACGTCGGGGTGAACGGTCCGGGGGTGGTGGTGGCCCACGAGGGCCCGATCGACACCCCGGCCGGCCATGAGCCGGTGAGGCTCACCAGCGACGAGGCGGCCCGACACGGCTGGGAGCTCGTGGTGGCCGATCTCAATGATGAGTGGTCAGACTGGCCCCAGCACGACCCGCTGAAACTGGGCCAGATCTTGGAGAAGCTGGCCAGGAGTTGAACACGTGAACCGATATCTCACACTCGAGGACGTCGACGTCGACGGCGTAGCCGTACTGGTCCGCTCCGACCTCAACGTACCGCTCGAAAACGGGAAGGTCGGCGACGACTTCCGCATCAGGTCGGCCCTGCCCACCCTAGAGCGCCTCGTCGAAGCCGGTGCCACGGTCACTGTCTGCTCCCACCTGGGGCGACCCGATGGCCACGACCCCTCCTTCTCGCTGGAGCCGGTGGCACGCCGGATGCGCGAGTTGAGCCGGCACCGGGTCGGCTTCATGAGGGGCGGGGAGATAACCGTCCTCGAGAACACCCGGTTCCTCGAGGGCGAGACCAAGAACGACCCGGCGACCGCAGAGCAGCTCGCCGACGGTTTCGACCTCTTCGTCCAGGACGCTTTCGGATCGGTGCACCGGGCCCACGCCTCCACGGTGGGAGTGGCTGAAAGGGTGAAATCGGTGGCCGGCCCTCTCCTCGACGCCGAGCTGAAGGCGCTGGGCCGGTTCCTGTCCGAACCCGACCGCCCCTACACCGTCGTCCTCGGCGGGGCGAAGGTCTCCGACAAGCTCGGGGTCATCGAGACCCTGTTGCCCAAGGTCGACCGGATGCTGATCGGCGGGGGAATGTCTTTCACCTTCTTGCGCGCCAAGGGATACCAGGTGGGCGACTCTCTCGTACAGGAGGACATGGTGGACAAGATCGCCGGGCTCCTCGAAGGCCCCAACGGCCGCAAGGTCATCCTCCCGGTAGACATCGCCGTGGGCGAGGAGTTCTCCGAAGACACCACCCGGACAGTGGTGGGGGCCTCGGAGATCCCCGCGGGCACGATCGGCCTCGATATCGGCCCCGCCACCTGTGCCGGCTTCCGGGAGCTGATCGAGTCGTCTGCCAGTGTCTTCTGGAACGGGCCGATGGGTGTCTTCGAGTGGGAGACCTTCCGCCGCGGCACCGACCTCATCGCCCGCGCTCTGGCCGCCTGTCAGGGGTTCACCGCCGTGGGCGGGGGAGACTCGGCGGCTGCACTGCGCCTTCTCGGCCTGGAGGACACCGTGTCGCACCTCTCCACAGGTGGTGGGGCGAGCCTGGAGCTGCTCGAAGGCAAGATTCTGCCCGGTGTCGCCGTTCTGGAAAGATGGGTGCAATGACAGACCGCACCCCACTGATCGTCGGCAACTGGAAGATGAACGCCAACCATCTCGAGGCGATCCAGATGGTCCAGAAGCTCTCCTACCGGCTCGAGGGCGACGACTATCGGCGGGTCGAAGTGGTGGTGGCGCCGCCGTTCACCTCACTGCGCTCGGTCCAGGTGGTGGTGGAACAGGACCGCATCCCCATCGGGTTGGGAGCCCAAAACGTCCACTGGGTCGAATCCGGCGCCTACACGGGAGAGGTGTCGCCTCCGATGTTGGCCAAGTTGGCGGTGAGGCACGTGATCGTCGGCCACTCGGAGCGCCGGGAGCATTTCGGTGAGACCGACGACACCGTCAACAAGAAGGCCAGGGCGGTGATCGCCGCCGACATGGCGGCCATCATCTGTGTCGGCGAGACCCTCGACCAGAGGGAGGCGGGTGAGGCCGAAGAGGTGGTGACCAGCCAGGTGGGTGCCGCAGTCCGCGGACTTTCGATCGAAGACGGCTCGGTGCTCGCCTTGGCCTATGAGCCGGTGTGGGCTATCGGCACCGGACGCACCGCCCTGCCCGACGACGCCGGGCTCATCGCCGGGTTGATCCGCAACCAGCTTCGGGACAGCCTCGACCGCGAGATCGCCGAGCAGGTGCGCATCCTCTACGGAGGATCGGTGAACCCGGGGAATATCAAAGAATTCATGGCCAAGACCGAGATCGACGGCGCCCTCGTCGGTGGCGCCTCGCTCGACCCCGATCAGTTCGCCGCCATCGTGAGGTATCGCATATGAGTCACACTCTGATCCTGTTGCGCCACGGTCAGTCGATCTGGAACCTGGAGAACCTGTTTACCGGTTGGACCGATGTCGGGTTGACCGAGGAGGGGGAGGCCGAGGCCCGTCTGGCGGGACGGTTGATGAGAGAGCAGAGCCTCGAGCCGGACATCGTGTTCACGTCGGTGTTGAAGCGGGCCACCGAGACCGCCGATTTGGCCCTGGAGGAGGCGAGATGGGGCGACATCCCCACCAAGCGGTCGTGGCGTCTCAACGAGCGGCACTACGGCGACCTGCAGGGTCTCGACAAGAAGGAGATTGCCGACAGGCACGGCGCCGAGCAGGTGTTGATGTGGCGTCGGTCCTACGACACCAGGCCACCCGCCCTCGAGTCGGGCGACTCGCGGCACCCGTCGCACGATGTCCTCTACGCCGACGTCGATCCCGACGAGCTTCCCGCCACCGAGTGTCTCGCCGATGTGGTCGACCGGATGCTGCCCTACTGGTTCGACGAGATCGTCCCCGAGCTGACCGCGGGCAAGACGGTTCTGATCGTGGCCCACGGTAACTCGCTGCGCGCCCTGGTCAAGCATCTCGACGACGTCAGCGAGGAAGACATCGTCGGGCTCAACATCCCCACCGGGATCCCGCTCGTATACACCCTCGACGACGATCTCAAGCCCATCGAGAGCCGTTACCTGGGTGACCAGGAGACGGCGGAGGCGGCCGCCGAAGCGGTGGGCAAGCAGGCCGGGTAGTCCAAGGAGGCGACTACTGGTACAATGGCGTTCCCGCCAGTTGGTGGGGTTTCCAGTGTCTGTGAGTCGACCATGAACATCCTCACTGCGTTCGCCATCGTCATACACGTCCTCCTCTCCCTGGGTATCACCGCCCTGGTGCTGCTCCACTCGGGGAAGGGAGGCGGTCTCTCCGACGTGTTCGGAGGAGGGATGTCGACATCGAGCCTGACCGGTTCCACGGTGGTGGAACGCAACCTGAGCAGGCTGACCGTGGTCGTCGGGATCCTGTTCGGGATCAGCACGTTCGCGCTCACCTTCATACTGAGCTAGAACCGCCGTAGAATCGTGGGTCGCTCTCGTCGGAGTGGCGGAATTGGAAGACGCGCCAGGCTAAGGACCTGGTGGGGTTTACA
>CAZLEQ010000045.1:0-18912 GCA_964558575.1 uncultured Acidimicrobiaceae bacterium
CCAAGGTTGTAGCTTCTCTCCCGATGTCACCGCAGCACCCAGTCGAGATGATCCTGCTCCGCCAGGTGTCGAGCTATCTGTCGCTGCCCATCTGGATGATGGACGCCGAGGGAAACCTGGTCTTCTACAACGAGCCCGCCGAGAGGCTGCTCGGTGTTCAGTTCGACGACGCCGGCCCGATCCACGCCGACGATGTAGGTGAGATGTTTCGCGTCACCGACCTCGGGGGTGAGCCCATTTCTGACGCGGACCTCCCCATCGTGGTCGCCCTTCGGAAGCGAGTCCCACATCACAACGACATACGTTTTTGCGGAACCGACGGGGTGTGGCGGGATGTCTCGGTATCGGCACTTCCCATCGAAGGCCAAGGGGACCGTTTCCTCGGTGTGTTCGCCACGTTCTGGGAGATCCAGGGTTGAGGGCCCGGCTGTGGGGGACGAGAGGGTCCATCGCGGTCTCGAGTGCTGACACCGTCCGCTACGGCGGCAACACCGCCGCGGTCGAGCTGATGTGCGCCGGGGGCCGGACCATCGTCTTGGACGGCGGGAGCGGGATCAGGGCTGTGAACACCAATACCGATGCCACAACCCGGGTCGACATCCTGCTCAGTCACCTCCACATGGATCACGTCCAGGGGCTTCCCTTCTTCACGCCGCTCCTCGACCGCGAGGTCGAGATCCATGTCTGGGGGCCGGTGTCGACCACGAGGACGTTGAGGGAGCGGATCACCCGCTATCTCTCCCCACCGCTGTTCCCGGTGAGGGTGCGTGAACTGCCCAACGTCACCTTCCACGACGTCCTCCCCGGCGAGTTCGAGCTGGGGACGATCCACATCACCGCCGACCTCATCAGCCACCCCGGGGCAACACTCGGCTACCGCCTGGAGGAAGAGGGCTCGGTGCTCGCCTACATGCCCGACCACGAGCCCGCGCTCGGGAACACCCATTTTCCCGACAGCCCGGAGTGGACGTCGGGATTCGCCCTCGCCGAGGGGGCCGACGTGCTCATCCACGATGCCCAGTACGACGACGCCGAGTACGCGGCCAAGGTGGGGTGGGGGCACTCCTCCACGACACATCTCCGGGCCTTCGCCGAGATGACCCGACCGCAACGTCTGGTGACGTTCCACCACGATCCTGCCCACACCGACGACGACCTCGACGCGCTCCACGAACGTCTCCGTGACGTCCTCTCAGACGACATCGCGTTGGTGCCAGGAACCGCCAACCTGATCGTCGACGTCTAGTCGCGCCCTTTCACCCTCGACCGGTACATCTCGGTCATCTCGTGATCGACGATGTCCTCGTATTCGGGGTGCCGCTTGATGTAGGCGGCGAAGAAGGGGCAGAGCGGAACCACCGTTCCCCCACTGTCCCGCACGTCGTCCAATGCATAGCGGACCAGCTTCGTGCCCACTCCCGCACCTGAGAACCGATCGTCCACCTCGGTGTGGCGGAAGATCCGGCTTCCATCGCGATTGCGGTACTCCGCCTTTCCGGCCCGTTCCCCGTCCACGTCCGCCACGTAGGCGCTCTCGTCAGGCTCGTCTCTCATCGCGATGTCCATATCAGTCATTCGGTATGCCCTCCTCCAAGGCGCCCCCTTCCGGGGTGCCGGTCTTGTCCGCGATCAACTCTGCCACGCAGACCCCGAGGACCCCGACAACGATCCACTGCGCCTCCA
This sequence comes from uncultured Acidimicrobiaceae bacterium, assembly GCA_964558575.1. Taxonomy (GTDB): domain Bacteria; phylum Actinomycetota; class Acidimicrobiia; order Spongiisociales; family ZC4RG35; genus JANQRA01. The sequence goes on from CAZLEQ010000045.1 coordinate 1,684, forward strand.
AGTCTCCGAGGAGACCGATCACGAGCAGGAAAGGTATCCCCAGGACACGACTAACCACGATCTGGCGCTCGGGATTGGTCCGTTCGGGCGTGGCCGACAGCTGGATCAACGCCAAGGCGCCGAAAACGACCGCGACCGAGCCGACGAACAGCCAGCGAGCGGACGCGGGCATGGGACCGTCACCGGACCGTGCCACCGCGATCTCCAGGGCAACGGCAAAAGCGGCCAGCCCCGCCGCCACGGGCAGGTGGGTGTAAATCCACACGGTGGGGCGCCACGTCCTGCGAACACGAGCGTCTCGTCTCACCACCGACCCCCTGGCGTTGTCGAAGTAGAGCCACCACAGGGCGGTGGCCAACCCCACGCCCATGGCGGCGGTGGTCGTCGGGATGACAGCCCACTGCTTGTGGCTGAGACCCAACACCACCGCTGCGATCGCCTCGCCGAGCACCAGGATGGTGAACAGCCCAAATCGCTCTGGGAGATGAGACACGTCGAAAGGCACCGTGGCCTGCTCTTGTCGCATCACCCACGGGGTGGCCAGATCGATCGCCAGGGCCACGACCCACAAGGCAATACGACTGCCATCGGGAACCATCGCAGACGCCGTCCAAACCACCGCGGCCAACCCGAAGCCGACCAAATAGCCCCGAACCAGGTCCCGCGTCTCCTCGACATGCTGGTAGGCCCTCCAGTACATGGCGAGCAAGAGGATCCGTGACACGGCATACCCGTAGGAGAATGCCCGCCCCGAAGCTGCCTCGTCGGGTGATAGCGCCGCAGCTATCACCACGATCGCCACCATTTGGCCCGCGGCGAGGAGTCGGTACACCAGGTCGTCGGTGTCGTAGCGGTCGGCGTAATAGGTGTGGCTCGCCCATAGCCACCAGAGCAAAGCGAAGTAGCCGAAGAACGAGTCGACTCCGGCCCACGAGACATCCTCGAGGAGTCGACCCGCGACGACAGCCACCGCGACGACGAATGCCAGGTCGTAGAACAGCTCGAGCCATGTCGCACTGCGATGGCCCTCGGACTCTTTGGTTCGCAGCTGTGGTGGTGCGATCCGGATAACGCTCATGAGGTGGCTGGGATAGGCTTGGAGAGTGCGACACATTAAGCGCGCTCCGGATACCAAGCAGTCATCGGCGAGAACAGATCTCGGTGGTGTGCAGCAAGGCTGCACGCTCTCGTATCATGTGGGACGTCGTCGATCCAACCGAGACCAGAGTTATCCATGACCACCGCAACGTGCCAGCACTTCGAGTCACTCGAGTCGCCACTGACGCCGGCATCCAAGGTCTGTGAACAGTGTGTCGCCACGGGTGACCAGTGGGTCCACCTGCGCGCCTGCCTGCACTGTGGACAGGTGGGCTGTTGTGACAACTCGAAGAACCGCCATGCCCGCAAGCATTGGGAGACCGAGGACCACCCGCTCATCCGCTCGGCAGAGCCGGGTGAAACCTGGCGATATTGCTTCGCAGACGCTGTGCTCTCTAGATGAGCAACTCGCTCCCGGTCATCCTCACCATCGATGACGAGCCCGAGGTCCTGCGCGCCGTCCAGCGTGATCTGCGCTCCAGGTACTCGTCGGACTACCGGGTCATCGGAGCCGGGGGTGGTCAGGAGGCCATCGACACCTTGAAGGAGTTGTCCACCCGCGAGGGAACGGTCGCTCTCATTCTCGCCGACCAGCGAATGCCTCAGGTCAGCGGCGTCGAAGTGCTCAGGGAGAGTCTCGAGTTGTTCCCCTCGGCCAAGCGGGCACTGCTCACGGCATACGCCGACACCGAGGCGGCGATCAGCGCCATAAACGACGTCGGGCTCGACCACTACATCATGAAGCCCTGGGATCCCCCGGAGGAGCGGCTGTACCCGATCCTGGACGACCTCCTCGACGACTGGCAGGCCGACTATCGGCCGTCGTTCTCAGGAATCCGCATCGTGAGTCACGAGTGGTCGAAGGAGACCTTCGAGCTGAAGGCGTTCCTGGCCATGAACCAGGTGCCTTACCGATCGTCGATCGTCGGGGCGGACCCCGAGGCCGAGAAGCTGATGGAAGCTGCGGGGGCGGGCAACCAGGACCTCCCCCTCTTTCTCTTTCCCGATCGAGATCCGTTGATTCGCCCCACCCAGGCCCAACTGGCCGACCGGATCGGGCTCCGGAGTCACGCCAGGTCGCCGGCCTATGACGTCGTGATCGTGGGTGCCGGCCCTGCCGGGCTTGCGGCGGGGGTCTATGGAGCTTCCGAGGGCCTGAAGACCCTCCTCATCGAGGCCTCGGCCCCGGGAGGCCAGGCGGGCCAGTCTTCCATGATCGAGAACTACCTCGGCTTCCCGCGCGGCATCAGTGGGGCGGACCTGGCTCGACGAGCGGCCGCCCAGGCGACCCGGTTCGGGGCCGAGCTACTGGTACCGGCGCGAGTGGCGAGCATCGAGCGCAAGGATCCCTACCGCATCGTCCATCTCGAGGACGGGACTTCGGTCACCGCCAAAGCCATGGTGGTAACCAGTGGTGTCGAGTACCGGAAGCTGAAGGCGGAGGGCCTCGAGGACCTGGTGGGCACCGGTGTCTATTACGGAACCTCCCGGATCGAGGCGGAGAATCATCGCGGCCAACCGATGTACGTCGTCGGTGGGGGCAACTCGGCGGGACAGGCTGCCCTGTTTCTGACCCGCTTCACCGACGACGTCAACATCGTGATCAGGAGTGACGACCTCACCGAAACGATGTCGGCCTATCTCATCGAGAACCTCGAAGCCTCCGAGTCGATCACGCTGCGACCCAGATCGGCAGTGACGGCGGCATATGGGGACACCCATCTGCAGCACCTGGAGCTCGAGGACCTGGATACCGGCTCGAGGGAGAAGGTCGAAGCCGGGGCACTGTTCATCTTCATCGGCCAGAAGGCCCAGACCTCATGGCTGGGCGACCTGGTCCAACTCGACGATCGTGGCTTCGTGTTGACTGGCAACGACCTCGGTCCCTTGAAGGGCTGGAACGTGGAACGTGGCCCTTTCCCCCTCGAGTCTTCGGTTCCGGGGGTCTTCATCGCCGGGGACGTGAGACACGGCTCCTCCAGACGCGTCGCCGGGGCCACAGGGGAGGGAGCCACCGCGATCCTCTTCATCCACCGACACCTGGCGTCTCTTTGAAGACCACGGCCGAGATCCTCCGGGGCCTCCCCTACTTCTCAGACCTCCCCGACGCACTGCTGCAGAAGGTGTGCGGAGAGACACAGCAGATCGACATCCCCGAAGGCGAGGTGATCATCGAGGAGGGCAGCGACTCGGAGGAGATGTACGTCGTCGTCGACGGCCAACTGGTGGTCACCAAACGGAGCAGCGGTAAGGAGGTCGAACTGGGGCGGATCGGCCCCGGCGACGTGGTCGGTGAGATCGCTCTCCTCGACGACGCTCCCCGCACCGCCACCGTCTCCGCAATCGTCGACACCCACGCCATCCGGGTGCCTGTGTCGGCGTTCGAGGATCTGCTCAGCGACTCGCGCGTGGTGCGTCGCATGTTCCGCACGGTCACCTCGCGTCTCCGCGGCATCGAGGACACACTGCGGCATGAGGAGAGGATGGCGGCGCTCGGGAAGATGGCCGCCCAGCTCATGCACGAGCTGAACAACCCAGCCGCGGCAGTGGGCCGGAGCACCCAGGAGCTGGCCCGGCTCCAGAGCGAGTTGAGCACGGAGGCGACCGCCCTTCTGGCACATCTCGGTGACGAGGGAGTCTCCTTGTCCCGACCCGAGGAGAGGCCCGGGTTGTCCCCGCTCGAGCGGAGTGACGCCGAGGACGACATAGCCGCCTGGCTCGAAGACGCCGGTGTCTCCGATGCCTGGGACGTGGCCCCGGCCCTGGTGGAGGGGGGTTGGACGAGAGAACGGCTCAACCGGGCCATATCCGGGGCGTCACCGGAGATTCGGCCTCACCTCGCCCGATGGATCGGTCTTCGGGCGACTTCCGACCAGGTCGTGGATGAACTGGGCATCGGTGCCCGTCGCATCTCGGAGTTGGTCCGCGTCGTCAAGGAGTACTCATTCCTCGATCGCGCCCCCATCCAGGAGGTCGACGTCACTTCCGGGATCCGGGACACGCTGATCCTCCTCAAGCACAAGCTTCGCAATGTTGAGGTGACCCTCGAATTCGAAGACGATCTGCGCAAGGTGGAGGCGGCAGGCCGCGACTTGAACCAGGTCTGGACCAACCTGATCGACAACGCCGCCGACTCCATGCCCGAAAAGGGCAAGCTGAACATCTCGGCTCGGAACGCCGACGACGACATCGTGATAACCGTGTCCGACACCGGAACCGGGATCCCCGAAGACGTGGTCAAGAGGATCTTCGACCCGTTCTTCACCACGAAAGAGCCGGGGAAGGGGACCGGTCTCGGTCTCCACACCGCCCACACGATCGTCGGGCGTGTCGGTGGCGAGATCAACGTCTCCAGCGATGGTGGAGGCACCACCTTCGAGGTTCGCCTTCCCGCCATCGTCTGAGACCCTCCACCTTCTGTCCGGCGCCGGCCGTCCGAAGTTGATAGGTTTCGGATTCGTTGGCGAGCTAGCGAAAGGTCTTGGTATGGAAGTTTCGATGACTGTCAACGGGAGAGAGGTCACGGCCGACGTCGAAGCGCGAACCCTCCTCGTCCATTTCATCCGCGAGCATCTCCGACTCACCGGGACCCATGTCGGTTGCGAGACGGGTTATTGCGGTGCCTGCACCGTCCATCTCGACGGCAAGGCGATCAAGTCCTGCACGATGTTCGCGGTGCAGGCCAATGGCGCCAACATCACCACCATCGAGGGAATGGCCGCCAACGGTGACTTGCATCCGGTGCAGGAGGGTTTCTGGGAGCGGCACGGGCTCCAGTGCGGCTTCTGCACCCCCGGCATGATCATGTCCGCCTCGGCCCTGCTCGAGGAGAACAACAACCCCTCGGAGGAAGAGATCCGGCACGGCATCGAAGGCAACCTCTGTCGTTGTACCGGCTACCACAACATCGTCAGGGCGGTCGAGTACGCCGGCGCGAGAATGCGCGGCGAAGAGCCCGCACCGCCCGACTGGGAAGGAGGCGAATGATGGCTACCACCAGCGCCTTGGGCGGCTCGATCCGCCGTAGGGAGGACCCCGCCCTCATCCAGGGGAGGGGGGTCTTCGTCGATGACCTCGCCCCAGCGGGCACCGTCCACATCGGTTTCGTCAGGAGCCCGTTTGCCCGGGCCAAGATCAACTCGATCGACACCAGCGCCGCGGAGGAGGCCCCCGGAGTTGTGGCGGTCTACACCCACGAGGACGTCGCTCACCTGGGCGACCTGCTCGCCCAGGTGGTCGTGGCCAAGGCGCGGCCGCTGCTGGCCAACGGCCAGGTGAACCATGTCGGCGAAGCCGTTGCCATGGTGGTGGCGGAGAGCACCTACCAGGCGCGTGACGCTGCGGATCTGGTCGATGTCGACTATGAGTCCCTTAAGCCGGTCGTCGACCTGAAGGAGGCCGCCAGCGATCGCCAGTTGGTCCACGACGATCTCGAGTCGAACACCATCATCACCTGGGAGGCCGGACCCTGGGGAGACGAGGATGGGATCGCCGAGACCAAGAAGACCATCGCTGCCGCCAAGGAGCGCGACGATACGGTGACCGTCAGCATCGAGGCGGTCAACCAGCGTCTCATCCCGGTCGCCATCGAACCACGCGCCGTTCTCGCCGAGTGGATGTCCGGCTATAGCCGGTTCCGGGTCCATTCCACCACGCAGATCCCCCATGCCCTGATGGGTGCCATCGCCAAGACGTTCGGGCTCGATACGAATCAGGTGCATGTCACCGCACCCGAGGTGGGCGGAGGCTTCGGCGCCAAGCTCAACATCTACAACGACGAGATCCTGACCTGCTTCGCGGCACAGAAGCTGGGACGACCCGTCAAGTGGACCGAGACCCGCCGGGAAGCACCCAACTCCACCATCCAGGGGCGTGGATGGGTGGCCACTGCCACCGTCACCGGTACGAAGGACGGGGAGATCCTCGGCTACGAGCTCGACGGCCTCGCCGACATGGGCGCATACGAGCAGAACTTCACCGCTGCCATCCCCTTCCTCGGTCTATTCGTGGGGTCCGGTCAGTACAAGTTCCCCACTCACTGGAAGGTGGCCTGCGTGCTCACCAACACCATGACCACCGACGCCTACCGGGGAGCCGGCCGGCCCGAGGCCGCCTACTACATCGAGAGAGTCATCGACGCCTTCGCTCGAGAGATCGGCGTCGACCCGGTCGACGTGCGGAAGAAGAACTTCATCGAGAAGTTCGACTCCGGTGCCACCTCTCCGATCGGTTTCGAGATCGACACGGGTGACTATTCGACCAACCTCGACAAACTCGTCGAAGTGGCCGATTACGAAGGGCTCAAGGCCGAGCGCGACAGGGCTCGTGAAGAGGGCCGCTATGTCGGCATCGGCGTGTCCGCGTACTGCGAGGTGTGCGGGTTCGCGCCCACGGCCCTCTCCGAGCTCGGCTTCTCTTGGTCGACATACGGCCTCCCCGCCGGGTTCTACGGGACGAGCCTGGTGAGGGTCAATCCCGATGTCACCGTCACCGTGGTGACCGGAACAGGTCCCAGTGGCCAAGGCCATCAGACCACGTGGTCTCAGGTGGTTTCGGACCGGCTCGGGATCCCGACCGAGAGAGTCAGGGTGATCCACGGTGACACCGAGGATTCCCCGATGGGGATCGGCACCTTCGGCAGCCGGTCACTGGCGGTCGATGGCGCGGCGACGTTCCTCGCCGCCGAGCGAGTGGCCGACAAGGCCAGGGACATCGCTGCTCACCTGCTCGAGGCCGCAGCCGACGACATCGAACTCGATGACGAGGGGGGACACGTCACCGGTTCGCCCGATAGCAGCGTTCCGTGGGGCGACATCGCCGCGGCCGCCTATCTCCCCCATCGCCTGGGCGAGAGCCAATTGGAGGGGGGGCTCGAGTCGCATGTGATCTTCGACCCGCCCAACGCCACCTGGCCGTTCGGCTCGCATCTCGCCATGGTCGAGGTCGATCCAGACACGGGCAACGTGGAGATCCTGCGCTACATCACCGCCGACGACTGCGGCAACCTCATCAACCCGATGATCGTGGCCGGACAGGTCCACGGTGGAGTTGTCCAGGGCATCGGCCAGGCGATGTACGAGGAGGCCATCTACGACGAGGACGGCAACCTGCTGACGAGCTCGTTGCTCGACTATCCGATCCCAACCGCCGGTGACATGCCCATGTTCGAGCTGAGCAACACCTACACGCCCACGTTCTGCAACTCGATGGGAGCGAAGGGAATCGGTGAGGCGGGGACGATCGCCTCGGCGCAGACCATCGTCAACGCGGTGGTCGACGCCCTCTCACCGCTCGGTGTGAAACACGTCGACATGCCACTGAGGCCGAAACGGGTTTGGGGAGCCATCCAGGAAGCGAGGGGTTGACCATGTATCCACGACCATTCGACTACGTAGCCCCTCCTTCTCTCGACGAGGCGTTGGCGGCTCTCGGAGACGACGCCAAGGTCATGTCCGGAGGGATGAGCCTCATCCCATTGATGAAGATGCGGCTGTTCTCCCCCGGGGTCGTCGTCGACATCGGCCGCATCGAGGATCTGGACGGTGTCGCGGACATCGGCGACCATATCGAGATCGGCGCCCTCGTCCGGCATGCCACGACGGCATCGAACGAGCTCGTCAATGCCAACGCCGCCGCCTTGGCGACGGCCGCTGCCCTGACCGGAGATGTCCAGGTGCGTAACCGGGGTACCACCTGCGGTGCGCTGGCTCACGCCGACGTGGCCGCTGACCAGCCGGCGGGCGCATTGGCCTGTGGCGCGGTGATGATCGCCCAGTCGACCTCGGGGACCCGCGAGATTCCGGCGTCGGAGTTCTTCGTCGACTCGCTCACCTCCGCGTTGAGCCCCGACGAGATCCTCACCTCGATCCGGATCCCCAAGACCGGACCCGGCGAGAGCTCGGCCTACGACAAGCTGGGCCGGCGCGGCGGGCACTCCGACTACGCCGTGGCCGGCGCCGCCGCCTGGATCAAGAAGTCCAACGGATCCATCGCGGACGCCCGTGTCGCCGTCACCGGTGTCGGGACCAAGCCCGAGCTCGCCGACGGTGTGGCCGAGGCGCTGATCGGCACCGACGGGTCCGACGAGGCGGTGAGGGCCGCCGCCGAGAAGGCGGTGGAGGGCATCACGGTGCTCGAGGACCTCTACGGATCAGAGGAATACAAGGCCCATCTGGCCAAGGTCTATGTCGGCCGGGCGGTGAAACGGGCCCTGGCCGCCTCCTAGGACGGTCAAGGGCGGCGGAAGTTGGCCGGGGAGCGAGCGATGAGGACGTCGCATGGGGCGTGGCCCACGAGGCCTTCGGCGACGTTGCCCAACAGGACCATGCGGGTGGCAGAAGCCCCACGACTCCCCACCACGACCAGGTCGGCGTTCCGTCGGCGCACCGACTCGTCGATCGTCTCCGCCGGCGGTCCGTCGGTGACCATGATACGGACCTGCCCGTTCCACTCCTGGCTGAACTCGAGCATCCGGTCGCGGGCGGCCTCGATCCGCTCGCGCCGGGAAGCGTCCATCTCCTCCCGGAACAGACCGGCATCGGCGAGAATCGAATCGAAGCGCGACGGGAGCGAGTAGAGCACCGTCACCTCTGCCTCCGAGCTCATTTGAAGCGCCCGGTCCACTGCCACCCGGGAAGCCTGGGAGAAGTCCACCGCGGCGATGATCCGTCGATAGGGCACCCGCGGCTGACGTCGCACGACCAACACGTCGCTGAGCGCCATGTGTGCCACCCGTCTGGTGACTGGACCGGCGGCGAAGGCATCGACCGTGGACGAACCCAGGAGGATGAGGTCGGCCTTCTTGGCGCGCGACGCGAGCTCCCAGGCGGGCGATCCCTTGACCACGTCGAGGGTCACCTCGACGTCGGTCCGCTCCGACAACCACTCCGCGATCTTCCGGGCCTCGGCCCTCTGATGCTCACGCATGAGCCGGGCCAACCCCGGGTCGATCATCGACTCACCTACAGGTTCGAGCACGTGAACCAGATTGACGGCGGAGTCGCCCTCTTCGGCGAGGATCCGGGCCCGGTCTGCGACCCGGCGTCCCATTGCCGTGAGATCTATCCCCGCTACGAGAGTTCGGGTCATCGTGCTCCCAGGTGAACGGCGGCGACTCTAACCACCGGCGATGCCAAAGGGGCCGGGAACGGCGAGAGCCGGAGTCAGACGTCTCAGGTACTCGCCGCGTCCGATGACGACCGCTCCGAGAGACTCGAGATGCGGTGTCTGCCATTGCACGTCGAGCAGGCGACCTCCTTGGTTCATGACCACCACGAGGTGGACCAGTGCCACCTTCGAAGCATCCCTGGTCAGGTGGAACATCGACTCTCCAGCGAACAGACCTCCTATCGACACACCGTAGAGACCTCCCACGAGTTCACCACCGGTGTCCCAGACTTCGATCGAGTGAGCCCACCCCAACCTGTGCATCTCGGTGTAGGCCTCGATGAACTCCTGGGTTACCCAACCGTTGGGCCGGTCTGCCTCGGCGCAGCCCTCGATGACACCCTCGAAGTCCTCGTCCACCGAGACCAGGTAGCGCCGGGTCGACTGGCGAAGGGACCGTGACACCTTGAGGCCATGGAGCGGGATGATCGCTCGTTCTACGGGAGACCACCACCCGAGATGCCCGTCGGGGAGATTCATGGGGAACATCCCTTTCCGGTACGCCTGGAGGAGGGTCCCCGGTTCGAGGTCGCCGCCCACCGCCACCACATCGCCGTCCGCCGTGGACGGGTCGGGAAGCTCGAATCGTGAAGGGACCGGCTCTACTGGCACACGCCTGATTGTGTCAGAAGCGCGCCTCGCCGCGCTCGTCTTAGTCTGAACCGGATGCGAGCACTGATTTGTGACGAGTACGCGGGCATCGATGCGCTCCGGGTCGGCGAGCTGCCCGATCCGGAGCCGGGGCCGGGGAGCATCCTGATCGAAGTGGAGTCGGTGACGGTGAACTTCGCCGACACGCTCATGGTCAAGGGCGAGTATCAGATCCGACCCGAGCTCCCGTTCGCACCCGGATATGAGATGGCCGGGACCGTCTTGGAAGTCAACCAGGCACCGGGCCTCTCCCCCGGCGACCGGGTTGCCGGGTTCGCCTTCCACGGCGGACTCGCCGAGAAAGCGGTGATCCAGGCACAGAATTGTGTCCGTCTACCTGACTCCCTCGGCTCCGAAGTCGCCAGCACTCTTCCCGGTGGGTACGGAACTTCCTATCACGCCCTGGTCGACCGTGGGTTGCTACAGCCCGGGGAGAACCTGTTGGTCCTCGGGGCTTCGGGCGGCGTGGGCATGGCCGCCGTTCAGATCGGGAATGTCATCGGGGCCAAGGTCATCGCTGCGGTGTCCACCGACGAGAAGGCAGAGGCGGCGATGAAGGCGGGGGCACATGAGATCATCCGCTACGACACCATCCCGATCAGGCAGGGAATCGAGGAGGCCACGGACGGGAAGGGCGTCGACGTGGTCTACGACCCCGTCGGTGGCGACATGACCGAGCAAGTGCTTCGGTCGACGAGCTGGAACGGCCGACTGCTGGTGGTCGGGTTCGCGGCCGGAGGCATCCCGTCGATCCCGCTGAACCTCCCGCTACTGAAGGGCAATGCCATCGTGGGAGTCTTCTGGGGCCGCTTCACCCAGGAAGAGCCCGAGCGCCACCGGGAGAACTTCGCTCGAATCATCGCATGGGCCGACGAGGGAAAGGTCGCTCCGATCATCCAGAAGCGGTACAGCCTGGACGATTCCAAGGCGGCGTTGCAGTGGTTGGCCGACCGGAAAGCCGTAGGGCGGGTGATCGTCAACCCATGACCGATATCCGATGATCGATTTCTCATGATCGACTTCGTCGTCATCGGTGGCGGCATCGCCGGCGTGTCAGCCGCTGCTCACCTCGCCCCACACGGCTCGGTGACCTTGCTGGAGAGAGAAGCGAGTCTCGCCTATCACACCTCGGGGCGGTCGGCGGCGATGCTGGTCGAGGACTACGGCTCCGATGGGGCTCGTCCCCTGGTGAAGGCAGCACGCCCCTTTCTCGAGAATCCCCCGGAAGGCGCGGTGGACAGCCCCCTCCTCTCCGACCGAGCGGTGATGTGGATCTCGGGACCAGGAAAATCGGGCACTCTCGAAAAGCAGGCCATCGATGCCCAGGGGCGGGGGGCACGTTGTGAGCTGCTCACCCCTGTCGAGGCGATGGAGCACGTGCCCGCGCTCCGCGCGGAATGGCTGGAAGGGGCGCTCTACGAGCCCTCGGGCGCCGATGTCGACGTCGCCGGACTGCATCAGGCCTTTGTCCGCATAGCCAGGAGCCACGGTGCCGAGATCCAAACCGGCGCTGCGGTGACCGAGATCGAGCGGGACGGTGCATCCTGGTCGGTGCGCTCCGGTGGCCACGTGGTCAGAACCAAAGCCATCGTCAACGCAGCCGGCGCCTGGGGCGATCGGGTCGCCACCATGGCAGGAGTCGACCCGATCGGGCTCCAGCCCCTGCGTCGCACCGCGTTCATGGTCCCCGGTAACGAGGAGTCGGCCGACTGGCCGATGGTGGTGGAGACCGACGAGCGCTTCTACTTCCGACCCGACGGCGTCCAGTTCCTCTGCTCCCTCGCCGAGGAGGTGCCCTCGGACCCGATGGACGCCCGACCCCGCATGGAAGACGTCGCCCTGGCGATCGAACGCATCAACGAGGCAACGACTTTCGCCATCCGCACGGTCAACTCGCAATGGACCGGGCTGCGGACGTTCGCCCCGGACCGCGAGCTGGTCATCGGAGAGGACCCGATCGCGCCACGGTTCTACTGGCTGGTGGGCCAGGGTGGCATCGGGATCCAGACCTCACCCGGCTACGGGAAGCTGCTCGCTTGCCTGGCCACGGGTGAGGACCTCCCCGACCACTTCGCCGCCGTCGATGTCGACCCGGAGCGAACATCGCCGGCTCGTTTCCACTGAGATCGCAATTGGGGGCCATGAACACCGTCCTGGTGCCAGAATGGCGAATCCTTTGGACACTCCCGTAGTCGTCGACGGCCTCTCCAAGACCTTCAGGGTCCCGGTCCGCGAAGCCGGCCTGGGCCAATCGCTGATCAGCCTGTTCAGTCGGGAGTTTCGCAACGTCGAGGCAGTCAAGGAGATCAGCTTCAGCCTGGAGCCGGGCGAGATCGTCGGGTTCCTGGGACCCAACGGGGCCGGCAAGACCACCAGCATCAAGATGCTCACCGGTCTGTTGTTTCCCACCGACGGCACGGCCCGTGTCCTGGGGCACGAGCCCTGGCGGCGGGAGAAGGAACTCCTCAGGCGGATCGCGCTCGTCATGGGCCAGCGCAACAACCTGGCCTGGGACCTCCCCGCCGTCGACTCATTCGAGCTCAACAAGGCCATCTATGGAATCCCGGACGACGTCTTCCAGCAGCGAAAGGCCGCCTACATCGAGATCTTGGGCGTGGGCGACATCGCCACCAAACCGGTTCGCAACCTGTCGCTCGGTGAGCGAATGAAGATGGAGATCGTCGCCGCGTTGCTCCACGGCCCCGAGATCCTCTTTCTCGACGAGCCCACGATCGGTCTCGACGTCACCATGCAGCGGAGACTCCGCCAATTCGTCCTCGACTACAACGCCAAGACCGGGGCAACCGTCCTGCTCACCAGCCACTACATGGCGGACGTGTCGGCCATGGTGTCCCGGGTGATCGTCATCGACCACGGGTCGATTCTCTACGACGGGCAGTTGGCAGGTCTCGCCGACCGATTCTCGGCCCACAAGACCATCAGGGTCGAGGCAGCCGACCTTCCCCAGGACCTCGATCGGCTGGGGCGGGTTCTGGAACGCAACCCGGGCCGGGTCTCCATCGAGGTCCGCCGCCATGAGGTCTCGGCGGTTGCAGGCCACCTCCTCTCCGTGGCCACGGTCACCGACCTCGCCATCGAGGAGACTCCGCTCGAAGACGTGATCGATCGGGTCTTCTCCAAGAAGAGCGCTCAGAGTGACCACGCCGAAGACTGACTTCAGCCTGGCCCGCTATTACCAGGCGGGGATGCGGATCGGGTTCCAGCGCGAGATCCAATACCGGGTTCGGGCTTTCCTGATGTTGCTCGGCTTCATGATCGAGCCCACTATCTATCTGGTCGTCTGGACCAGTGTCGCCGACGCCCAGGGCGGCGAGATCGCCGGGCTCACCACCGGTACCCTGGCCGCCTACTACATCGTCTGGACCTTGGTCAGGGTCTACAACCTCGGATTCGCGCCCGACGCCTGGGAGTGGCGGATCCGTGAGGGCCGACTCAACGAATTCCTCTCTCAGCCCATCCATCCATTCCATCGCGACTACACGTTCTTCGCCGGTGCCAAGTTCGTCTGGACCCTGGCGTGGATCCCGGTCGCCGTCTTCCTCACTCTCATCTTCGACCCGGTGTTCGACTGGGCGGCCTTCAACGTGATCGCGTTCGTGATTGCGCTCTGGGGTGGGTACACGGTCCGATTCGTGATGCTCTACGCCCTGGGCATGATCAACTTCTGGACCACCCGCGGCTCGGCCATATTCGGGATATTCATCGCCTCCGAGTTGGTCCTCTCGGGCCGTCTCGTTCCCCTCGAGCTGATGCCGAAGTGGGTGGCAGACATCGCTGCATGGCTTCCCTTCAAGTGGACCTTTCAGTTCCCGATCGACACCTTCATCGGACGTCTCTCCCCCCGGGAAGTCGTTGCCGGCATAGGCATCCAGGCGCTGTGGAGTTTGGGGCTGGGCGTGCTGTTCGTTCTGGTCTGGAAGCGGGCGATCAGACGATACGGGGCGGTGGGCAATTGAGCCGCCCGGCCAGCCCGGTCCGACTCGCCCGTCTCCACTTCAGGCTGGGGGCTCTCAACGAGTTGCAGTACCGGGTGAATTTCTGGGTGCAGTTGTTCAACTCGGCTCTCAACCTGGGTACCGGGCTGATCGCTATCGCCGTCGTCTACAACCAGACGGACTCGCTCGGGGGCTGGTCCTCCGAGCAGCTCCTGGCAGTCCTCGGGGTGCACGTGCTCATCGGGGGCTTCCTCAAGACCTTCGTCGTTCCCAACATGTGGTCGCTGATCCGGGACGTACAGGAAGGAACGCTCGACTACACCCTCACCCGACCGGCCGATTCTCAGCTGATCGTGAGTGTGCGCCAGTTCAACATATGGAGCCTGATCGACGTCTTTCTCGGTGTGGCCGTGGTGGCCTGGGCGATAGCCTCGATGCCGATCGATCCGACCGCGGGCAGTTTGGTCGCATTCGCCGTCACCTTGCTCTGCGGAGCCGCCATCGTCTATTCGATCTGGCTCACCGCGGTCACCATCGCATTCAAGGCGGTCGACGTCGGTGACCTCATGCAGATCCTGAACGGGGTCTACGAAGCGGGTCGTTGGCCGGTGACGATCTACCCCCTCTGGCTGCGGGGCTCATTGACCGTGATCATCCCGCTGGCCTTCGCCATCACCGTCCCCGCCGAGATCATCACCGAGCGCGTCGCAGGGTGGTGGCTGGGTGCCGCCCTCGGCGTCGCCTGCGTCACCCTCCTGGTGAGCCGGATGATCTGGAAGTGGGGCATCCGCAACTACTCTGGGGCGTCGGCCTGACTCGCCAGCCGGTTCAGACCCTGGCTCCCCTGCGCTCGACCAAGTCGGCGGGTGGAGTCGGCATGGTGGCGGTACCTGACCCCCGAGCTCCTACTCGGTGACCGCCCCGTTGGCCGCCGAGCCGACCAGCCGGGCGTACTTGGCCAGTGCCCCCGTCGGATATCGAGGGTCCCTGGGCTGCCAAAGCTTGCGGCGTTCCTCCAGAGTCTCCTCGTCGACGAGCACGTCGAGACGGCGGGCGGGGACGTCGACGTCGATGGTATCGCCCTCCTCTACGAGACCGATGGGCCCGCCGACTTCCGACTCGGGGGCGATGTGCCCAATGCAGAGTCCGGTCGTGCCTCCGGAGAACCTGCCGTCGGTGATCAGCAGGACTTCTTTGCCCAGGCCGGCGCCCTTGATCGCCGCGGTGATCTGGAGCATTTCTCGCATTCCCGGCCCTCCCTTGGGGCCTTCGGTGCGGATGACGACTACATCACCGGGTCTGATCTCGTGGGCGAACAGCGCCTTCAGGGCGTCCTGTTCCCCGTCGAACACCCGCGCCGGGCCCTGGCGACGCTCCAGCTCGATCCCGGCGAGCTTCACCACCGCACCGTCAGGAGCGAGATTGCCTCTCAAGATGGCGATGCCTCCTTCTGCCGCCAGGGGATCGTCGAAAGGCTTGATCACCTCGCCCCCCTCCGGGAGGTGGACGTCTGCTAAGTTCTCCGCCATCGTCCGGCCGGTGACGGTGAGCGCGTCACCATCGAGAAGCCCCTCGTCGAAGAGCGCCCTGAGCACGCTGGGCACGCCTCCGACACGATCTAAGTCGACCATGTGATAGCTGCCGAAGGGCTTGAGATCCCCGACATGTGGCGTCTTGCGGGAGATACGGTCGAAGTCCTCCAACTCCAGCTCCACCCCCGCCTCGTGAGCGATGGCGAGGAGGTGGAGGACGGCGTTCGTGGAGCCTCCAAGTGCCATCACCGCGGTGATCGCGTTCTCGAAGGCGGGTCTCGTCGTGATCTGGCGGGCAGTGATGCCGGAGTCCAGCAGACGCATCACTGCCTCGCCCGACTTGCGGGCGTACTCGCGCAGCCTCTGGTCGACAGCGGGGACCGTGGCGGATCCCGGCAGCGCCATCCCGATGGCCTCGCCGACCGAGGCCATCGTGTTGGCGGTGAACATCCCGGCGCAGGAGCCGGCGCCCGGGCATGCGGAGCGTTCGATCTCGTTCAGCTCGTCTCGGGTGATCCGCCCTTCGGACTCGGCGCCGATGCCCTCGAACACGTCGACGATCGAGATGTCTCGACCCTTGTACCGTCCGGGCAGGCTCGATCCGCCGTAGAGGAAGACAGCGGGCAGGTCCATGCGCGCCGCCGCCATCATCATCCCGGGGAGCGACTTGTCGCAGCCTGCTATCGAGACCATGGCATCGAACCGCTCGGCGTGCATCACCAGTTCGACCGAGTCGGCGATCACCTCCCGGGAGACGAGAGAAGCTCGCATCCCTTCGTGTCCCATCGAGATCCCGTCGGAGATGGCGATCGTCGAAAAGACCAGCCCCACTCCCCCGGCTTCGAACACACCCGCCTTGGCGTGCTCGGAGAGCTCCGGACCGGTCACGTTGCAGGGCGTCACCTCGTTGCCTGCCGACACCACCCCCACCTGTGCCTTGTCGAAGTCCTGGTCGGTCAGGCCGACCGCTCGCAGCATGGCGCGCGCCCCTGCCTTGGCCGCCCCCTCGGTCACATCTCGTGATCTCGTCTTCGTGGTCATCGCCTCGATCCTACGGCTCCGTTTGGGCGAGCCGGTTGGAAACGACGAGAATCCATCCATGGCCACCATCTACTACGACCCCGATTGCGACTCCGACCTGATCAAGCAGGGAAAGGTGACCGTGATCGGATACGGAAGCCAGGGACACGCCCACGCCCGCAACCTCGCCGAGTCCGGGGTCGACGTGGTCGTGGGGCTACGGCCCGGTTCCGCCAGTGCATCCGCCGCCGAGGAGGCGGGCTTGGAGGTGATGTCGGTCTCCGATGCAGTGGCCGCCGCCAAGGTGGTGATGCTCTTGGTCCCCGACGAGATCATGGCGGAGATCTACGCCCAGGACGTCGCCCCCAGTCTCGAGGAGGGCGACACGCTGCTCTTCGCCCACGGCTTCAACATCCATTTCGGCGCCATCGTCCCCCCGGAGGGAGTGAACGTGGCCATGGTCGCCCCCAAGGGGCCGGGCCATCTGGTCCGTCGCACCTTCGAGCAGGGCTCGGGGACGCCGTGTCTCCTCGCCGTCGATCAGGACGCCACCGGAAACGCCAAGGACATCGCCCTCTCCTATGCCTCTGCCATCGGAGGGGGGCGGGCCGGGATCCTCGAGACCACCTTCCAGGAGGAGACCGAGACCGATCTCTTCGGCGAGCAGGTGATCCTCTGCGGTGGTGTCGCCGAACTGATCAAGGCATCGTTCGAGACTCTCGTCGAGGCCGGCTATCAGCCCGAGTCGGCTTACTTCGAGACCCTCCACGAGCTCAAGCTGATCGTCGACCTCCTCTACGAGGGGG
>CAZLEQ010000046.1:0-18651 GCA_964558575.1 uncultured Acidimicrobiaceae bacterium
TCCGAGCTGTTCGCCATGGTCGAGGGGCACCAGCGCAGTGTCAGCGCCGGGCACGCCGAGCCCGGTCCGCCCCCCGAGATCCTCCGCCTCGCCGACGAGTCGGCGGTGCCCGACCCGCTCTTCCCCGGAGGGTGGCAGTCTGCATTGCAGATGGCGATAGAGGACCCTTCGGGGATCGATCGACTGGCCTCCGAGCAGGGAGTCGGACAGGAGTACCGGAGTCTGACCGAGAAGTGGGAGCAGAGATTGTTCGACCTCGACGACCTCGATGCGCCCCGGTCCGGCGTGGAGCCCTCGGCCGTGTCGGTGACCGGCCTGGTCACCTACGCCCAGTGCCCGAAACGCTTCTACTGGACCGATGTCGACCCACTCCCCCGGCGCCGAAACCTGGCGGCGACCCGAGGCAGTCAGATCCACCGCCAGATCGAGCTGCACCAGCGCGGCCAGATCCCGTTCGAAGACCTCGAGCCCGGTCTCTACGATGCCGTACACGAAACGGAGGAAGCCAAGGGAGGCGGCTTCCGGGCTTATGAGGCCTCCCGGTTCGCCTCCCGTCCGGCCCGTTTCGTCGAGGCTCCCTTCGGCGTCACTCTGGACAACGGTTACACCATCCGGGGGCGGATCGACGCCATCTACGTCGACGACGGACACTGGGAGGTCGTCGACTTCAAGACGGGGAGACGCAGCCACGACCCCTCCCGGATCGTGCAACTCGAGGCTTATGCCGTTGCCGTCGACCAGGTCGAGTTCACCGCCGAGAAGCCGGATTCCCTCGACGTGACCTTCGCCTATCTCGGAGGTGGGGTGGACGAAGAAACCACCAGAGCCGACCCGGCCTGGGTATCGGCGGCCCGGGACCACCTACTGGAGCTCACCAACGCCATCGACCGTCGCTCCTACGAGGCGACTCCCGGGCCCTGGTGCCACAACTGCGACTTCCTCCAGTTCTGCGAGCCGGGACAGGGGGTGGACCGAGAGTGAGCACCCTCGCTGCCGTGCTCGGCTACCTGGTCGGCTCCCTTCCTACCGCCGGACTCCTCGGAAGGCTGTGGGGGATCGATCTCCGCTCTCGGGGCTCGGGCAACCCCGGCACCGCCAACGCCTTGCGGACGTCGGGACCGTGGCTGGCGGCTGCCGTGCTCGTCGTCGAGGCGGCCAAGGGATATGCCGCGGTGTCACTGGGCGACTGGCTCGCCGACGGCTCCGGAGCGGTCGCCGCCGGGCTGGGTGCGGTCGCCGGCAATGTCTACAACCTCTGGTATCGGTTCCGGGGAGGCAAAGGCCTCGGGATCTCCTTGGGTGTGCTCACCGCTCTGTGGCCTTTGGTTCTGTTGCCGATAGTGATGGTGATAGCCACCGGGGTGGTGGCCACCCGGTCGTCGGGGACGGCCGCGCTCCTGGCCATTGCCGCCCTGATGGCCTCTTCTTTCCTCTGGCCCGCCGCCGGTTGGCCGACGGGAGGTCTGGAGCCGGGAGGACGGCTACCGGCTCTCTCGATCGGTATCGCCGCGATCATCTCGTGGAAACACTGGCGGGACACCCCTCTCAGCTCACCTTCCCGTCGCTGACCGCCAGCACCATCGTGACCGGGCCCTCGTTGACCAGGTCGACGCTCATCGCGGCTCCGAAAACGCCGGTGCGGGTCTCGATGCCGATCTCTGCGAAGGATTCGGCCATGGAGTCGATCAAGGGCTCGGCGTGCTCGGGCGGTGCGGCAGCGGTGAAAGATGGCCTCCTCCCCTTGCGGATGTCGCCGAGCAGCGTGAACTGGCTCACCACCAGGATCCCGCCACCCACGTCGCCGATGGAGAGATTCATTCTGCCCGTCTCGTCTCCGAAGATCCGCAGGCCCACGATCTTGTCCACCACCGCCTCCACCTCCGGGGGGCCGTCCTCGGGCTCCACCCCGACCAGGAGGCACAGCCCGGGCCCCACCGAGGAGACGACCTCGCCGTCGACGGCCACCGAGGCTCGGGACACTCTCTGGAGGACGACTCTCATGGGGCCTGATTCTGGCAGTCAATAGAGTGGGCACGTGACTGATCCCGCTCGTCCCGCCGACGAACTCCTCTTGGGGCCCGGTGGCTCCCGTGTCGTGTATCTGCTCGACGCCTCGACCGACTACGAGGCGAAACTCCTCGAGAAGTGGATCTCGCGCAAGGTCACCTCCCCGGAGATGGTTCGGATCAAGCCTTCCCGTCGCCGCCGCGGGCCCAGCCTCGACGACATCTCCCATTGGCTGGAGACGTCCGCGGACATCCACCTCATCCCGGTCCGGGTGGTGTGGATGGCTCGAGAGAAGGACGGTCGCCGTTCCGTCGGGTGGTCGGATGTCTTCAAGCCCGGTGACCCCCGCGATCCGCGTGGGCCCCGGGCCCGATACATCCGTACCCTCCACCCGGGACGGGTGAAGCTGACCGCCGCCGCCGGGGCATCGCTCGACTCCTTGAGGCGGGCATATGCCGATTCGGGGGAGATCGACGGGCTGGCGGCCTTCGTCACCCGGCGCGCATGGAGGACCCTCGACAAGGCTGAGCGAAGACTGCGCGGCAACCGCTACAAGATCCCTCGCTTCGTCGCGGAGGCGATCCTCTCCCGGGGTGAGTTCGCCCAATCACTCGACGAGTACGCCACCGCCATCGGTGCCGATCCAGCGGAGACGAGACGCGACGCGGAGCGATACCTCAAGGAGATCGCCGCCACCCACAGCCCCTACGTGATCGATCTCATTGCCCATGCGATCCACACCGTCTACACCCAGGGGTACGGCAGCATCAAATACTCCGAAGACGAGGTGAGACAGGTGGCCGCCCTCGGCCAGGAGTACCCGGTGGTGTTTCTGCCCTCTCACCGCTCCAACCTGGATCGTCTCAGCCTCCAGTTCATGCTCTGGGAGAACGACCTCCCTCCCAATCACACCGCCGGTGGGATCAACCTCGACTTTGCACCCATTGGCCCCCTCCTCCGCCGCACCGGGGTCTTCTTCATCAGGAGGTCGTTCCGCGACAACGAGCTGTACAAGATCGTGCTCCGCGCCTACATCGACTATCTCATCGAGAAGCGATTCCCCATCGAGTGGTACATGGAGGGAGGGCGCTCCCGCTCCGGCCGGCTCAACCCGCCACGCTTCGGGTTGCTCCACTACGTCGTCGACTCTCTCCGTAGAGGCAAGAGTGACGACCTGCAGCTCATCCCGGTCTCGATCACCTACGACCAGATCCAGGACGTCCCCGACTATGCCCGTGAAGCTCAGGGCCGGGGCAAGGAGGAAGAGTCGATCGGGTGGTTGGTGAGGGCGGTCCGCTCCCTCCGACGTCGCTATGGCGACATCTACATCCGGTTCGGCGACCCGATATCGGTCGCCTCCGTGATCGGGGACATCGACGAAGACGATGAGACTTCGCCCGGGCTGCAGAAACTCGCCTTCGAGGTCATGTACCGGATCGGTCGGGTGACACCGGCGACGCCGGTGGCCGTGGTCTCCATCGCTCTGCTGGCGGCTCGGGGCAAGGCCCGGACCGCGGAAGAGCTCGCCGACTCGTGCCTGCGTCTGGTGGAGTTCATCAGGGCCCGCGAGATCCCCGCAACCGAGCGACTCGACCTCGACGACGCCACCGAAGTGACCAGGATCCTCGATCGGCTCGGCGAGCACGGGAACGTGTCGAGCCACGAGGCGGTCGGCCGCAGGGTGTTTTGGGTCGACGACGAGCAGATGATCCGGATCTCCTACTACCGCAACATCATCGTGCACTTCTTCGTCGACCGGGCGATCGCCGAGATGGCACTCACCTCACTACAGGATGAGGGGAACCGCGATCCTGCGGCCCTGCGTCTCCGTCTCCTCGAGCTGCGCGATCTGCTCAAGTTCGAGTTCTACTTCCCGGGGAAGGAGCAATTCATCGCCGCGGTGACAGAGGACTTGTCGGTCGACGTGCCCGGGTGGGAGGGAGTGCTCGAGGCGACTGGAGCTCTGGGGGTGATGGCGAAGATGGGAGAACCGGTCGCCTACTGGGCGGTCCTGCCCTTTCTCGATGCCTATCAGATCGTCGGTGACGAGCTGGAGAGCCTCGACGGGCGGTTCGACGACGGCCAGTTCCTCGAGAGGTGCCTCGCCCGGGCTCGTCTGTATCGAATCGAGGAGCGCCTCATCTCCGGGGAGAGTGTCAGCCAGGTGCTCTTCAAGTCTGCCCTTGCGCTGGCGAAGAACCGCGATCTCCTCGAGGAGGCACACGATGTTCCCGAGCGACGGCGTCTTTTCGCCGAGGAGGTGAGGGCGGCCCGTGCCCTGGCCGCGGCGGGGCTCTAGGGCTTGCGGTTCCAGCGCTCACGGGCGCGGGCGAGCATCTCCTCCGAGGACATCCGGACTCGGGCCTGGTCTTCGCCGGTCGGCTCCCGAGACAGCCCCGGTTCGCGGTCCATCGTTTCACCATCCTCCTCCCGACCCGCCAACACGATCTTCTCGATGAGACTGTCCGGATGCGGTGGGGTGGGAGCCTCGGCGTCGGCCATCTGCTCTTCGGCCTGCTGATAGCGGATGACCGGCTCAGGAACGGGTCGGGGCCGCGGCAGGCGCTCGGTGTTGAGTATGCGCTCAGGGCGCTCCTCTGTCCCGGTGCCCACGCTCTCGGGCTCATCCGGTGCCCTTCGCGCCGCCTGGTTTCGGATCGCCCGGGCGACGAAGACGAGGATCAACCCCGGGAAGACGTTGATTCCCCGATAACCGGCGATCGGGCCGAAGAAGCCGGCCAGGACCCAGAACCATCCAACCACTTGGAGGACGCGGCCGAGAGCTGTCATGGGTCCCATTCAAACACCAGACGGGAGACTCGGCATCACGGACGGGTGATGGCGACCCGCAATCTCCACGACGCCAGACCGAGCAATACCACCGCATAGGCAATCAGGATCCCCAATTCGGGCAGGATGTCGAGAGTGCCCCCGCCTCTCCGCACCAGTTCCGCATATGCGTCGAGCGCCCAGGCATGAGGGGTGATGTGAGCAACCTGTCTCATCGTCGGGGAGAAAAGCTCTATGGGGAGCATGGCACCGCCCAGAGCGGCCAGTCCCAGAGCGAGCACCACGCCGATCCCGGACGCCTGCTGGTCATTGCTGAAGGTGGCCCCCATCAGCATTCCCGCTCCCGCGCCCACCGCGGACAACGCCACCAGAACCAGTGTGGCCGCGAGGGAATCGCCCCAGTCGACGCCGAAGATGATGAGGGTGAGCACCATGATGTAGACCCCCTGAACCAACGCGGTGCCAAACCGGCCCAACGACTCGCCAAAGATGATCGTGGTGATCGGGGTCGGCGTCGACAGCATCCGGCGGCTGATCCCGAGCTGTCGGGTGAGGATGAGCGCCGACCCTCCGGCCAGGGCGGTGAGAAACACGAACAGGGTCAGTTGTGACGCTGCGCCCAGGTCGAACTGGCCCATCGTGTCGGGGAATATGGCCTCGCCCACGTTGCGGACTTCGACCTCGATCGGCTGGATCCGATCCGCTAGAAGCCTCGACGCAGCAAGGGCGTCCTCGTAGTCGGCCTCTACCTCGACGACGGCGAACTGGGCCGCGCCCACCGGCGCCATCACCCGGGCGACGGCGGCAGAGACCACGGTCTGGATCTGAGCCCCGGAGCCGTCGGGCCGTCTCACATAGCCGATCTCGATCGGATCGCCCTCGGCCGCGATCTGGTCCATCCCTGCGGAGAGCAGGAGCCCGGCCTGGACGTTGCCTCGCTCGGTCGCCGCCAGCACCTCAGCTGTGGAGCCAAAACGGCGCACCGTGACCGCCGGCTCGCCCTCGACCTCATCGACGATCGCCGAGGCGAGCGCTCCCCGGTCCTCCTGACTGACCCCCACCACCAACTGGCCGCCACCTCCGAACTGGATTCCGATCAGGAGGACCAGGGCGATGGGGAGGATGAAGACGAAGAAGATATTGCTCCGCTCCCGGAGCATTCGCTTCACGTCGACGATGGCGATCGAGAGCGCCTTCACACCAGCCTCCTCCGACGTAGGGCGAACCAGGCCACGAACCCGGTGACCAGGGCAAACACCATGATCGCTCCCGCAGAGTGGAGCGCATTGGTCCACGACGCCCCCGAGCCGAGGTCTCCCAGACCCCGCATGAACCAGGCGTGTGGGGTCAGGTAGGTGAGATTGGCGAGCAGACCGCCGGTCGCTCCGATGGGAAAGAACGTGCCGCCCAGCATCCCCAGGACCACCGCCACGATCGAACCGAGATTCCCCGCTCCTTCAGGGGTTTTGGCGAAGGCGGCCACCACTCCCATGACACCCACCGCCGACAGGACTCCCGCCGCCACCAGGATGGCCACTCCGAGTGGCGCCCCCCAGTCGGCGCCCATGAGGAGACTCGTGGCCAGCACCAGGACCGTCATCGAGATGACTCCGAGGAGGAAAGCGACGATTCCCTTTCCGGTGACGATCGAGGCCCTCGCTATCGGAGCCGCCATCAGCCGGGCCATCGTCCCGTCGCGCTCTTCGTCCAACAGACCGGTGACCCCGATCTGGACCGTGAAGAAGAGGAAGAAGGCCGCCATGCCGGCCGCGAAATACGTGGTGGCGTCCAACTGCCTGGTCTCCGCGCCACGGTCGTCGAAGACGAATGAGCGAGATGCGATCGCCGGGTCGTGCCCCAGGCCGGCGAGGAACTGAGGTGTGACCTCGACACCCTCGAGGTCGGCCGTGGTTGCGACGGCGAGCTGACCGGCGGCGAGCCCAGATGAGAACTGCTCGGCGAAGGAGGCGGCGATCTGGGTGGAAGTCGGGGAGTTCACGCTGCCCACGATCTCGATGACGTCGACCCGGCCCTCCAACACCGATTTCTCGAACCCCTCGGGTATCGCCAGATACGCGTCGATCTCATCCCGCTCCACCGACGCCTCCGCCTTGGCGCGAGCCTCGAACGTCTCCAATGCGAGGATCCCCGCCTCCTCCGCCTCCTCGAGCACTGCGACGAAAGCCCGCGCGATCTCCGAGCGATCCTCGTCGACGACCCCGTACTCGAGCCCGAGACCAGATCCGGTGACAGCACCGCCGAAGATCAGATTGAAGATGAACGCCAGCGTGAGTGGCGCGCCGATGCCGATGATCAGGGCCGATCGGTCGCGGATCCGGAGCGTCAGATCCTTACCGGCGATGCGCAGCGCTGAGATCACATCAGTCGCGCAGTGCCTTGCCGGTGAGGTGCAGGAAGACGGCCTCGAGGTTCGGCTCGACGATCTCGACGCCGGTGATCGACCCGCCCGCCTCGGTGACAGCTCCCAGGAGGGCGGGGAGGATCGAAGAGGCTTCCGTTGCCAGTATCTCGACGCGTTGATCGGACGAGGAGGCATCGGTGACTCCCGGCACCCGGTGCAGTGCCTCGACGACCCCGGCGAGGTCGCCGGTGGCAGCGATCGACACCCGATCCATCCCGCCCACCAACGAAACCAACTCCCGTCTGGTGCCTTCGGCCTGGATGGTGCCCTCGTCGATGATCGCCACCCGATCGCAGAGCCGCTCCGCCTCCTCCATGTAGTGGGTGGTGTACAGCACCGCCATGCCCTCACCCGAGAGGCTCTCCACCGACTCCAGGATCGCATTACGCGATTGCGGGTCGACCCCGACGGTGGGCTCGTCGAGGATCAGCAAACTGGGGTGGTGGAGCAACCCGACTCCGATGTTGAGCCGCCGTTGCATCCCTCCCGAGTACTCCTTGGCCTGATCGTTCTTGCGATCGGTGAGGCCGATGATCGCCAGCACCTCCTCGACGCGCTTCTCGAGGGCGCGGGAGGCCAGGCCGTAGAGCCGTCCGAAGAACACGAGGTTCTCCTCCCCGGTGAGGTCGGGATAGATGGCGAGTGCCTGGGGCACCAGACCGATGGCCCCACGTCCCCTGGTCGAGTTGGTCCGGATCTCCTCTCCGGCCACGACCACCGATCCGGAGTCCGGGTCGAGCAGCCCGGCGATCATCGAGATGGTCGTCGTCTTACCGGCTCCGTTCGGCCCGAGCAGGCCAAAGGTCTCGCCGGGAGCGATGGTGAGGCTGACTCCGTCGACTGCCCTGAGATCTCCGAAACTCTTCGCGAGCGAGTCCGCGACGAGGATTTGCCCGCTCATTTCCCCCCCAACCTGGTCGATCAGCTGCTGCAAGGCCGCGAGGTTATCGTCGAGGGCACGTCGGCTCTGCCTGATGGACTTTGTCATGCAAAGTCCCTTTGTGTCAACTAGGAGGGCGTGCGCTGCGACTGGCGCCTCGCGATGGAGAGGGTCTGTGACCCGGTGGGCTCGGCACAGCAAAACCACGACTCGGTGAGGCGGGGAGCCACTGCCAGGTCTGCGAGTGGATCGAGTTTCCTGCCCGTCGCCCGGGCCACTACTGCCCGCATCTCGTTGGTGGTCGGCCCGTGCTCCTGGCCGCAGTCAGACGCGGTGGCGGCGATCATCTCCAGCTTCTTGTGGAGCACGGCCGTCTCGGGGTCGGCGAACTTCCAACGCCAGGTGAGGGCATGGGCGTCGTAGAAGTCGAGATGGGGGATCACTGCGGGATGATCCTCGAGGAGCGAGCCCTTGGGCAGTAGCAGTCGGATGGACAGTTGGACCGGATCGGTGACCTCGTTGAGGTGGTGGGTGTCGATGAACTCGAAGATGTCGGCCACATCCCCGGGTGCTGTCCACGGCATGAAGGGGAGCCAGGTCGGTCGGATGTGGATGCCGGCGCCGCGGACGAGCTCGATCGCCCGGGCCATGTCGGCCACGGTGTGCCCCTTGTCGAGGATCTCCAGGGTGGGGTCATCGACACACTCGAAAGCGGAGACGACGAAGAGCAGATTGAGATCGGTCAGGCGGGGCCACAGATCCCCGTGCTGGAGGATGTGCTCCACCTTGATGGTGGCGTCGAAGGTGATCTCGGGGTGAGACTCGTGGGCCGCCTCGAGGATGGCCAACGAGTGCGCCGGGGCGTTGAGGAAGTCGGCATCGCCGAAGCTGACGTGGCCGGCACCGGCAGCCACCAGATTGGCGATGTCGGAGAGCACGTCGGCTCTGGGTACCACCCTGATGCGACCGTCGTACACCGACGGGATGGGGCAATGACGACAGCGATGCCGGCACCCGTGGGAAGCCTCCACCGCTCCGGCGAGAACGGAGTTGCCCGCGTTGTCGAGTCGGGCATACCTGTCGAGTGGGGGCAACCCAGTCCGGTCGGGCGTGGTCAGATCCGATCTACCGAGATGGCGGCTGTCCCCGGACATCTCGCCGGCGGCCCACTCCAACAAGGCAGGCTCGTACTCACCCTCGAGACGGGCATCGACATCGGCGCTTCCGACTGCGGCATAGAGCCCGAACAGGGCCACCGGGAGCCGGGGATGGGACTCCGTCAGCATTCCCACCAGGGTGTCGGCGAGGCGGGTGGCGGTGTGCATCGGCACCGAGATCGCCACGCGGTCCGCCCACGAGATGCCTTCCTCCTCCAACTCGTCGACTGCGACGTCGACGGTTCGCACCTCGTGGCCGGCTCGGCGCAACGTCGCCGCCGGTGAGGCCAGATGTACCGGCTGACGACCCAACTCGTAGGTGGAGATCAGAAGGACCCTCATCTGCGCTCAGCATACGGACCGCCCATCGATAGCCTCCGCAGGTCATGTCGGAGTACCTCGAGCTACCCCAGGGGCCTCTGCAGTGGAAGAGCTACGGGGGTGTCGGCAACACCATCCTCCTGGTCCACGGTCTCGGTGGCTCATTGGCCAATTGGGACGCCATCGGGCCGCGTCTGGCCAAACACGGCCACGTGACCGCAATCGACCTGCCCGGCTTCGGCCTCTCCCCCCCGGGGCCGGACTGGTCACTGGAGACCTATCAAAACGCGGTGGTGGAAGCGGCCGAGCACCTCGGTGGCCCGGTGACCCTGATCGGGAACTCGATGGGCAGCCTCATCGCCGAGATGGCCGCGGCGTCGAGGCCCGACCTCGTCGCCGCCCTGGTGCTCATCTCCCCTGCCACTCCGCCCAGGCTCCCCGACCCCAACATCGACTGGCCCACCGCCCGCAGGCTCCTCCTCAACGCCACCCCCGGCCTCGGCCCGCTGCTGCTGCGGCGACTGATCGAATCGACGAGCTCACGGGAGTTGATCACAGATTCACTGCGACGGATAACCCACAAACCGGGCCGGGTCCCCCTCGAACTGGTCGACGCATTCGTCGAGGTGGCGGAGAGGCGACGCGGGTTCCCGTGGGTCGCCGAGGCCGTCCCCAAGACCGGCCAGGCGATCCGCAAGCTCTTCACCAGACCCTCCCGGTTCGTGGCGATGATCCGGGACATCAAGGCGCCCACGTTGGTGATCCACGGGATCGCCGACCCGATCGTCTCACCCAGCTCCGTCGAGTGGCTGTGCTCGCTACGACCCGACTGGACCCTGGTCCAGATGGAAGACACCGGGCACACACCCCAGATCGACGCCCCGATCCGTACCCTCGGGGTCATCGAACCATGGCTGGAAGAGCAGCTGAACCGGGAAATCGGAGCCTAACTAACCTGGAGACATGCCTTCCGATCTCGGAGACACCATCGGTGATGAATATCTCCACCAACTCTTCGACAACGACCCGGTCGAGACCCAGGAGTGGATCGACTCGCTCGACGCCGTAGCCACGGAGCACGGTCCGGCCCGCGCCAGGTATCTGCTCGCCAAGCTGGTGGAGCGGGCCCATGAGCAGCGTCTCGAGGTCCCCGGTGCGGTGACCACTCCCTACGTGAACACCATTCCGCTCGAGGAGCAGCCGGAGTTCCCCGGTGACGAGCACATCGAGCGCCGAATCCGCAGGTTCATCCGATGGAACGCGGCAGTCATGGTGGTCAAGGCAAACCACCGCGAGAAGGGCATCGGTGGTCATCTCTCCACCTTCGCCTCCTCGGCCACTCTCTACGAGATCGGGTTCAACCACTTCTTCAAGGGCAAGGACGCCCCCGGCGGTGGTGACTACGTCTACATCCAGGGCCACGCCGCCCCCGGCACCTACGCCCGGGCCTACCTCGAAGGCCGGTTCGATGAGAAGCACCTCGACAATTTCCGCTTCGAGATCGGAGGCGACGGCCTCTCCTCGTACCCCCACCCCCGCCTCATGCCCGACTTCTGGGAGTTCCCCACGGTGTCGATGGGCTTGGGCCCGATCAACTCGATCTATCACGCCCGGTTCAACCGGTACCTCCAGCACCGCGGGCTCGACGACACCTCGAAGTCGCGCGTCTGGTGTTTCATCGGCGACGGTGAGGTCGACGAGCCGGAGACTCTGGGATCGATCTCCCTCGCCGCCCGGGAGGACCTCGACAACCTCACCTGGGTCATCAACTGCAACCTGCAGCGTCTCGACGGGCCGGTGCGGGGCAACGGCCAGATCATCACCGAACTCGAGGCGGTCTTCCGCGGAGCCGGGTGGAATGTGATCAAGGTCATCTGGGGCAGCGGCTGGGACGAGCTCCTGGCCAAGGACAACGAGGGCGCCCTCATCAATGTCATGAACAACACCGTCGACGGGGAGTACCAGCGATACAAGGCCGAGAGTGGCGCCTACGTGCGCGATCACTTCTTCGGCAAGGACCCGAGGACGAAGGAGTTGGTCGCCGACATGACCGACGAGGAGATCTGGGCCTTGCGGCGGGGCGGGCTCGACTTCCGCAAGATCTACGCCGCCTACAAGGTGGCTACCGAGCTCGACAACGGCAAGCCCACGGTGATCCTGGCCAAGACCATCAAGGGCTGGACCCTGGGTCCCGACGTCGAAGGTCGCAACGCCACCCACCAAATCAAGGAACTGACCAACAAGCAGCTCCTGGCGCTGCGGGATACGTTGCATCTCCATGAGGAGATCGCCGAGGAGTCCCTCCAGGGCAACAGCGAGCCCCCGTACTACCGGCCCGGACCGGGTACCCCCGAGCACGAGTACCTGATGGCGCGCCGGGAGGAGCTGGGCGGGCCGATCCCGCAGCGGGTGGTGAGAGACACCTCACTCCCCCTCCCCGGTGACGAGGCCTACGCCGAGGTGATGGCCGGATCGGGCAAGGTAGAGGCGTCGACGACCTCCGCGTTCACCCGTCTCCTGAGATCGCTGGCCCGCGCCGAGGGGTTCGGCCCCCATGTGGTGCCGATCATTCCCGATGAGGCGCGCACGTTCGGGATGGACTCATTGTTCCGGGAGCTGAAGATCTACGCATCGAAGGGACAGCTCTACGAGCCGGTCGACGCCTCGATGATCCTCTCATACTCGGAGGCACAGGACGGGCAAATCCTCGAAGAGGGCATCACCGAGGCGGGGTCGGTGTCGTCGTGGACCGCCGCCGGGACCTCCTACGCCACCCGTGGCATCCCGATGGTCCCCTTCTTCATCTTCTACTCGATGTTTGGCTTCCAACGGGTCGGCGACCTCATCTGGCAGGCATCCGACGCCAGAGTCCGTGGGTTTCTCCTCGGTGCCACAGCTGGCCGCACCACCCTGGCGGGAGAGGGTCTCCAGCATCAGGATGGGCACAGCCTGATCCTGGCCTCCACGGTCCCGGTCTGTCAGGCCTACGACCCCGCCTTCGCCTACGAGGTGGGGACCATCATCCAACACGGCATACACCGGATGTACGGGGAAGACCCCGACGATGTGTTCTACTACCTGACCCTGTACAACGAGAACTACGCCCAGCCCGCCCGCCCCGACGGTGTCGAGCAGGGGATCATCGACGGTCTATACAGGTGGTCCGAGGCACCCGAGGGCACCAACCAGGATGTCTCCATCCTGTTCTCGGGCACCGCCAACCTGGCGGTCCGGGAGGCTCGACAGGAGTTGGCCGAGCACTACGCGGTCGGCGCCGAGCTGTGGTCCGCCACCTCCTACAAGAGGTTGCGTGAGCAGGCACTGAAGGTGGAGAGATGGAACCGGCTCCATCCCGAAGAGGAGGCACGTGTGCCGATGGTGACCGAACTGTTCTCGGGCTCGGAGGGACCTACGGTGGCGGTGACCGACTTCATGATGATGGTCCCCGATCAGGTGGCCAAGTGGATGCCACGGGACTTCATCGTCCTCGGCACCGACGGTTATGGGCGCTCCGACAGCCGCTCCGCCCTGCGCAAGTTCTTCGAGACCGACACCGGGCACGTCGTCGTGGCGGCCATCTCGGGCCTGGTTCGGGCCGGTCGAATGAAGCCGGAGGCGGTGTCCGATGCGATGCAGCGTTACCAGATCGACCCGGAGACGATCGACCCCGCCCACGCCCATTGACCGCAGCGGTGGCACTCCCCGTCGAGCTGCGACGCCAGATCGTCGACCACTGCGTCGCCGCCCTCCCCAACGAAGGCTGTGGTTTGCTGGCTATCACCGGCGACCGGGTGATGAGGGTCTATCCGACCGGGAACGACGACGCCTCGCCATCGTCGTACACGATCCCTCCCCGGGAGCACTACGACGCGGTCATGGACGCCGAGTCACGGGGCTGGGAGATCCGGGGATCGTTCCATTCCCATCCTTCCGGACCGGCCCGGATGTCTGGGACCGACCTCGAGCGGGCCCTGCGACCGGGATGGGTGTATGTGGTGGTGGGTCTGGGGGAGTCTCCCGAGATGAGTGTCTGGTCTGACGGATACGAGACGAGCCTGGCACTCCCAGAGTGGTAGCTGACGTCGAAAATCACCGGGGGGCATTTCGAAGAGCGGGATCAGGTGAAGGCGAATATCGGTGGCAGGATGACTGCCACCGCGGCGGCCCAGAGGGCGAAAACGGGCAAATAGGTGGTCTGCCACCGCTCGAGCTCATGGAAAGTGCCCCGTCCGGTGAGGAACCGGCTGGCGAGCCAGGCGGTCCCGGCCAGACTCCCGAGCAGTGCGAGGTTGAGACCGAGAGCTGCGGTTCGGTTCGGGGTGAAGCCGAGCTCGCCGATCCGGGCGATCATGGCGCCCAGCACGATCCCGTCGAGGACGATGGCGCTGACGACGGCCGAGAGTTGGATCCGGTCCATCCAGCCCGGCGGCGTGGACGGATCCCGCGCGGAGATCCCGTACAACACCAGCCCAAGGACCACGACGAGGAGTGCGTCGAAAATGCCGAGCAACTCGCGATCGAACACCGCGCCTAGCCCGGTCACGACGTACGCGACTGCGGCCAAGCCCAGCATCACCGCGAACAGAGGCGTGAAGATCATGGTGAGCACCGGAGCCATGTTCTCCACCACGCGCTGCTTCGACTCGACGAGCCATGCCGCCACGATCACCGCACCTGCTGCTCCCGAGGGCAGCACCCACTCGATGATCCGTTCGACGTCCGCACCGGTGGGCTCGAGGATGAGAGCGGTCAGTGCCATGAGCACCCCGCCCCCGAGTGCTATCAGCACGTAGTAGATGAACCACTCGCCGGTAAAGCGCACGAAGTCCATCCGCCCCTCGTGCGAGCGGAGGCGACCACCCATGTACGGGTAGGCGACCACGAACCACAGCAGGACAGGCAAATGAGCAGCGACGAGCAACTCGGTCGAAGACCTGTCGGCCCAGGGGTAGACGTTGACCAGCAACGCGGCGACGGCGAAAGGAATCGCCGTCAGCAATGACTGCCAAAGGGTGAGTCTGCGGCGCCGGGCGAAGAGGCCGGCGAGGAACGGGAACACCAGCAGACTCGCATTCCGCAGGAACCACGACGATTCCTCGCCAGGGAATCCCGATGCCACACGTGCGACCTGAACCGCGATGGCCGCCGCAACAGCGAACGCCACCATCTCGAGCCACCGGCCGCCGGCCGCCTGTTCATCGTCACCGGAGGACACGACGAGCTGTCTCCAGAGCCTTCCGCTGTGCTCGCGGGCGAACTCACGGGACAGCTCATCCAGTCTCCCCATCCGCTTCACCGCGATCAGGAATGCCTCGTCGAGCGCGAGCCCTGCGGCGGTCAGATCGCCGACCTGGTCACGCAGATGATCTTCCAGCTCGTCGACGTCACGGCCGTCGACCGTGAGTCCCTGTTCGATGAAAGCCCTCCACTCGGCGATCTCCGCCTCCAGATGCTCCACCGTCAGACCCTCCCCCACGCGAAGGGCAGTGAGACCGCTCCTCCCCATACATCGCCCAACGCCCGTGTCACGGTGGCCCACTGCCGCTTGTGCTCCTCGAGGGCGACGCGGCCGTTCTCGGTGAGGGCGTAATAGCGGCGACGACGACCCTCAGGCGAGCGTCGCCATTCAGTGGTCACGAAGCCAAGCCGGTGCAAACGATGGAGTAGCGGGTAGAGCATCCCGTCGGTCCAGTCGAGCTCACCGTCGGAGATCTCCCGAACCCGTTTGAGGATTGCGTAGCCGTAGCTCTCACCTTCGGCGAGGATCGCCAGCACCAGCGGAGTTGCCGACGCCGCCACCAGGTCCTTGTCGATCTGCATCACACCTCCAATACCTCGAACCAATATACATAGAGCTACAAGGTATCATAGCAGCAGAGCGTGGGTGGCTCGAGTGGCTTGCGCCGTGGGCGATTGCGCGATGGATCTGTGCGCTGGGTCAGGTCCAGATGTGGCTATCGCCTCTACCAGCCCTCAACTCTCCGTACTCGACTCCTGGGAAAGGTATGGAAGCAACACAACCACGGCCTCACCTTCTTCGTGCTCGACTTCAACCCTCACCGCGTCGGAGTCGAAAGGCGGAAATCTGAGACCAATGACAGGCTGGCGGACGGAGGCGCAATTCGGTTCTCAGCCCAGAATTGTTGATCGGCGCTGATTGCCCAGGCACCTATGTCGGTTGAAGGGGACGTCCCACGATGAGCACCTCGAGCAATTCGGGCTCCAGGTCCTCGACCAGTTGCTCTTCGACCGGTGAGCCCAACGCGTCAACAACAGTCGTGAAGAATGCTCGTGCGGCCACAGACAGAACTATGTCGAGAATGTCGCGGTCGGACAGTCCAAGAGACTTGAGGCGCTCCACCTCCTCACGACTGATCTCGGACGGAGTCTCCGCGACCTTTTCCGCAAAGTCCATGATGGCAACGTCGACGTCGGCGAGGCCAGCGTGGCGATGATTGGTTGCGATCTGTATGACTTGTTCTGTTTCGTAGAACCGGTCCCGCAGCATCTTTGAATGTGCCACGGTGCAAGCCGTCGACTTCATGGTCCGCGCTGCGGCCACAGTGGCGAGCTCACATCGCCGCAGATCCATCTGTCCTCGTATAGCTGTAATCAGCTCCAACCATGCCCGGTAAGCCTCAGGATGAAGAGAGAAGAGCTGTGTGAAGTTGGGCAAGTAACCCCACCTGGCCTCGTCTTCATCGTAGATCTCTCGAACCAACCCGGCTGCGTCCTTCTTCGGGACGGTGTCGATGAACATGCGCCTCCTTTCCTCCAAGCAACCCTACGCACCGTGTCAGAACCGTCGACACACAAGCACATGATTGAATCGAAAGACGCCGACATGCCGATAGCGGGCGGTTTCCGATATGGGCGTAATCGCAGCGGATTGGTTTATATGGGCGGCCAAGGGACGACACTGGAACCTGACCCTGCGAATTGACGTCATATGGGAGTGAGGACTCTGCGTTGGGGCGCCATGACGGGCATCGCCGTATTGGTTGGTGCCCTGGAAGCATGCGGATCCTCTTCGGCCGCATCGGATTTGCCGCGGACAACGGCTCAGGACATTGAGATCACGTTGTCGGTGTCGGAGGAATTTCTCCCATCGCCCGGATGCCACACGCAATGGTTGATGGATCATGATGAGGAGCCTCCACCTGGCACGTGCGAACAGACCATGACGGTCCAGCGCTATACCGCAGAACACGATGGCGAGAGCGTTGAGACGACGGTTGTAGGAGAGGGGAGCCTGGATCCGTTGTACTCAATGGGGTTGGCAGCCCGGGATTCCGCCGGCAGCATCTCGATAGTTGTTGTTGATCCCCCACCGGACGCCCACTTGGTTCGCCTCACCGACAGTTCTGGGATGGCTGTCGACGAGGTCGCTTCATCAGACGGTCTGGTGGCCCTGGCCGGCCTTGGTTCTGATTTGACTCCCGAAGCTATCGCACCAGATGGTTCTGTCATCGCAACATGCCCGCCACAAGGTGTCTTGGTTGAAGACGTCGTCTTTGAGTGCACGCTTGCACCGGACGCCTTTGTCCCAGTCACCACCATCCCAACGGAGGCCCCGGACGGGTGAGCGATCATCCACACCGAAGTGCCGGTGTGCGCTCTTGCTCGGAGTGATCGTTACTACCCGCCATTAGATGATCTGCTCTGGTTGTTGACGTCGCAGCTGTCCGGTGGCATCCGCTGTTAGGCATGTGTGCTTGTGCTGAGAGGGGAAGTCGAAGATGAAGACCTCGATCCATCCGCCGTTCCGCAACCGCTGCCAAGCCGCGTCTGTGAGCAGCTGCGGCCGCTCAGGCCTCCGTCTCCAATACCTCCTCGATCCAGGAGAGCCCAGCGATTGCGGTGGGAAAGGAAGCGGTGGTAATGGCCAGAAGAGCGACATGGCGGAGCTCGTCGGCCGAGACTCCCAGCTCAAGGGCCCTGCGAGTATTGGATCGGACCGCTCCCTCCGCCAACCCTCCGATGGCGATGCCCAGTTTGACGAGCCGCTGGGCTCGCTCCTCCAGGGGTCCGGCCACCCCGGTGGCCGCTCCCAGGGTGTCCAGGGCCTGCGCCACCTCCGGGTAGGCGTGACGGAAGTTGGTGTATGCGTCGGGAAGATACTCGGGCAAGGTATACCTCCTTGGGGTAAGGATGGTCAGGGTAGATGGAGGCGCCTCAGGTCCCTCGACGAGACACCTGATCGCACCGGTAGCCCACCGTCCGTGCCGATCTAGCGCGGTTCAAGATATAAGCGAAACCGCTCGGTATCTGTGATCTGTGCGCCCTAATACGCAGCTCGCCGGAATCGATGAAGAAGCCTGGTTAGCACTAAGAGAGCGGCGGGATTCTTCTCAACCTCACTGGGGAGGACTTCGAAGCCATCGGTGGGAGGTCACTGGTATCCGTGAAGTACCCGGTGTGCAGCTGGATGTCGAATGCCTGCTCGGAGCCATCTCGACCGGCTGAGTGGGCGGCCGAGCGATGGGAACATCGAGTTGGTCGGAGGAGGGCCGATGGGTGAGATTAGGTCCAGCCTGGCTCCCTGCCCGGCTCTTGAGCAGGCCGGGCTTGCGCATCGTCGTTGCTGAGCTGGGCCCACCACCGCACGAATGACGGTGTTCAGGTGGCGAAGACGCGGAGACGTGGCCATATGGGGTGGTCGAGCGACCCTAAGCCGAGATGCGACGTTTGGCCAACATGGCGTAGGGGTAATTTCGGGAGGTTATGGGCGCCGGGGAGCGAGAAAGGTGAAAGTGAGACTGCTATCAACAGCACACCGGGATCAAACCCTCAGCCACAGCAGGGCCTTGTGGCAGACGACCAGCCACCTCAGGGAACTCGCGCAAGGAATGCGCGCAGATGGTTTCCGTGAAGAGGCTGACAGCCTGGAGACCACAATTCGTGATCTCCACTGGGCGTACGAGTCTTTGATCAACAAAGAACTCGCAGCGGAATGGCCCAACGGGCCACGACGCCCTCTCCGCGCACCACTTAGCGTTGTGCGCTGACCAATTGTCCAATGTCAGCTCTTGGCTGCGCCGAGACATCGAGTCGGCCTTGCACTAACTGACAAG
>CAZLEQ010000047.1:0-17272 GCA_964558575.1 uncultured Acidimicrobiaceae bacterium
GAGACGAGCTCGTCGGGCAGTCGGGTTGTGACAGGGACCGGGCTCCGGGCGGCGAGGTCGCCAATAGCCGGCACTATTCCTCCGTGGCCCAGTCCCGGGGGCGGCAATCCGGATACGAGTGAGGTGATATCGGCGTTGGCGGCCATGATCTCTTCGAGGGCGACGGTGAGAGCGGAGCTGGTCTCGTCATTGGCGACCGTTCTAACGGCTCCACTGAGACCTTCCACCGCTCTGTCCAAAGCAGCCAACACGTCGCCGCGCAGCCGTGTCCCTGTGGTCTCCCTGACCGCGTCCACCGCAGTCATCAGTCTTGATCTGGCGGCGGTCAGCGCCTCGGTTTGATCGTCGAGTTCGGCGATCAGCCGCTCGTTTGTCAGGGTCATCCTTATCGCGGTTGCCACCGATTCGCGGATGTCGTCATCGTCGAGCGCGGGCGAGTTGTGAACCACCATCGCTAGAGGACGTCCGCTGTCGGTGACCTCGAAACCATTCCGGTCTGACAGATCGGACCGGATGCCCGATGGGTTGGCATACGCCGAAGCCTCGTCGTGCCACGGCTGGATTTGCAGGCCCGGGTCGCGGAGAGTCGCGGCGAGAACCGCTCGCAGTCCGTCGATTCCGGTCGGCTCGCCTTGCCCCAGGAGAGAATCGGTGAGCCGCGAGGCGAGCTTGGCGGCTGCACGGCTGGCGACGGCATACCCGACCGAAATTGTGATCAACACGAGTTGATAGATCAGCAAACCGGTACGGGGGTCGAAGTCGTCGGGGTCGAGCAGGGCGGCGGACCAAAGTCCGCCAAGCACCAGGGCCATCATCAGGCATGAGACCACCGGGAACCAGATCCACGAAGGTCGACCAGGCGTCGTGGCGATCACGATGCCGCCCGCCACGAGAAAATACACCGCCATCACGGGTTGAGATGAGAAGCCAAGGGCGAAGGGGATCGCCAAGCCGATGAATACCCAGTAGATCGGTCTAGAGATTCGTCCGGAAGGGAACACCACTAGGGAGACGGCGAGAATGGTTTGATGCCACGAGGCCGGTACGGCGGGCAGTGAGGCGAGTAGCCAGGACCAGCCGACCGCCACAATCAACGCTCTCATCTGTGGTCGCACAAGAGACGTGGCACCCGCGAGGACGAGAGCCAATCCGACGGCAACATCAAGCGCGATCCGCCAGGAGGCGACAGTCGGATCATGGCTGTTGACGGCGAGTGCAACCAGGGCGAGACTCACCGACCAGATGGCCACCGAGATGACGATCCGCTTGGGGAACTCCTTCTGAGCGTCCTTGGTCCCTCGTAGGGCTAGAAGATCCACCGCAGAAGTATGCCTTCGAAACAGACGATCCCGCGGTGACGATGTTCATCGGGCCGTCTCGTAAGGCCGAGCCTCTCGAGGTTGGGGTTGTCACAGATGAAGACGAGACGGCGGTTATTCACGCCATGAATGCTCGTGAGAAGTTCTTGAAGGGTTGGTGGAACGAATGAGAAAGTCGAGGACTGAGCCGCCCGAAGCGTTGGAGAAGTGGGCTGAGCGTGTCGAATCCACGGATCTAAGGGAGGCCGACACCGAGGCCCTGCGGACCATCGCTGAGCTGGCGGAGCGACGCGAGGAAGTCGAGGCAGAACTCACCGAGGCGGTGGGTTCGGCCCGTCAGGCCCAACGCAGCTGGTCCGAGATCGGCATGATGCTCGGCGTGTCGAAACAAGCAGCCCAGCGAAAATACGGCTCGAAAGCCACCGCGTAGCTGACCGGCCGGGACGGAGGCGGCTCCTGGTCGCACCGACACTCGGGGCCGGAGATTCACTCAGGGACCCTTGCCGAGACGGCAACGGGTCTCACCGCGTCTCACCTCTCACCGCGTCTCACGACACCTCACGTCGCTCGCTCCACAGCCGCCCCACAGGCCAGTGAGATAGCGCTATTGCCCCTGCTCAGAGCATTTTGACCACATCTTTCGCAACGAGGGGGTCACGGGTTCAAATCCCGTCAGCTCCACTGAATGCCCTGGTCAGGGCGATTCTTGGTGGCGTCCCGGTCGCCACTTTCGGCGATGGCTGGAGCTTCGCGCTCCACACACGGCCCACAGGATTCGCGTCGTGACCCCTCATTTTCTGCGAGGTGCTTTCTCACTCCACCTCACATGAATCCGATTGCCGATAGCGGTGCCCGCTGCTCATAGGCCGGCTGCGACTCACGGGATTTGACTGCTTCCCGCGTCAGCCACTAGCACCGTCTAACAGAATCGGGGGTAGGTGTCCGCAGAGCCAGTCCATTACTTCTTCGTGTGGCCATCCCATCTGAGTGGTGAGCTGGTGGTAGGTGGCGTCGCCGTATACGACGAGGAAGATGTCGAGCAATCGCTCTCGGGTCAGGTTGGGTAGCAAGGTGCCCTTGTTGGCGAGCATGTCGAGCACCTCCCCAAAGGCCTCACGACGAAGCGACTCGTGGTACTCGAATATCGCCATGACTTCGTCGTCGGTCCTGGAGGCGGCGGCGAGGACGTCGCTTATGGTCGATGCCCGCTGAAAAACTGGTCCGGATCCTCTGATGAAGATCTGAAGTGAGCGGGTCGGGTCGGGCTCGACGAGCATCTCTTGCCACCAGGCCTGCTCATGCGGCGCGGTCTCCTCCGGACCCAAGACGGCGGCGTCGACAACGGCGCTGATCAGTTTGACCTTGTTGTTGAAAGTGAAATAGACGGTCTGGGGGGCGACTCCGGCCTGTTTGGCGATGGCTTCGACGGTTGCTCCATGAAACCCGCGGCTGGTGAACATTTCATGGGCGGCTTCGATGATCGCCCGGCGGGTCGCAGCCGATCGCTGCCGACGTTCCTTCTTCGCTTCACCCATTTGTACCGAGGGACTTTACAAGAGCGTCGCCATAGAGTAAAACTTTAGAGTGACACTCCAAGAGAAGGACGAGAGCATGAGAGTGATCGGTCACCTCGATATCAGCCGCCCTGCAGCAGACGTGTTCGCGTACGTCAGCGATCAGACAAACAGCCCGGAATGGCAGCAGAGTCTCGACGAGGTCCGTCGCACCACGGACGGTGCGATGGGTGTTGGAACCAGGCACACATTCGTGCGACGGCTGGGTCGCCGGCAAGTAACTGGGGACAACGAGTACGTCGAGTTCGAACCAGGGCGCCGGGTGGTGTTCATCTTCACGTCATCCGATGGTCTCACCGGCAAAGGATGGTACGAGGTGGATCCTCTCGGTACCGATCAGACCAGGCTCAATTACGGAGTGGAGATTCATCTCCAAGGTCTGACTCGTCTCGCCTCGCCTTTGATCGAGAGGAGCATCCGCAAGGAGGACCGTGCGGACACCAGGCGTCTCAAGGAGATCCTCGCGAGAACCAACACGTCGGCGAGTGGAGCACTCCAATGACAGCCGCGCGGCAAGAGTCACAATGGTCGTTTCTGATGCGATGACGCTTTAACGAGTCGGCTGTCGATTCGTCGGGGCTTGATTTCGATGAGTGTTGCATTCATGCTTACAGCACTGTGTCTGATGTAGGAACACTTGTGAGAGAGTCCCGTGAGAGGGCTGGGCTGTCTGTGAGAGCGGTGGCTGAGCATGCGGATGTAGCCGCCTCCACGGTTTCGCGTATCGAAGCCGGGAAGGTATCCCCTACCGTCGAGACGCTGCAGAGCCTCATGTATGCATGCGGCCGAAAGTTGGAGTTGAAGGCGGCGAGTGCTGGTCCCTCGTTGGCGACGCTCAGTGATGCTTGGACGATATCCAAGAGTGGGGAAACGCGACCGGACTTCACGAGGCTTCGCTCGTTCCTCGATTCTCTCGCCCTGGATCCGGATCAGCGCTGGCCCAGCGTCGTTGAAGCGCCGGAACCATCCGGCTCGGAAGTGATGGACAACCTGCTTGCCGGCATCGCGGAAACGGTTTCTCTTTCCGCCGGACATCGACCTCCGGCGTGGACGAAGGAGATCGAGCCGCTCAGTTCGCCGTGGTCCATGCGTTCTACTCCACGAAAGATGGCCACCAGGAAAGCGCAGACACCGCGGTGCCTGGCAGAGCGAGGGCTGATAGTCGATGCTTCGAGCCTCTGGCGCGACTCGGTGACGGTTGTCTAAGCCGCTCACGTATTACGAGATCGAGGCATACCTCCATGAGGTTGCCGAGGCATTGGGCGAAGACGGGGAGAATCGGATCGTCGTGGTCGTCGGGGGAGCTCTGCTTGCCTACTACCAGATTCGCAACACCACGACCGATGTGGACTCGGCACGTCCGATAGATCAGGATCTCGCCGCAGCGATTCGAGAGGTGGCGAAGCGGGCACGGGCTAGACGAGGACTGGTTGAATCCGAGGGCGTTCCCACACCGTCCTCTCACTCTCGATGAGGACGAGTGCGAGGTCATGTTGGAGCGTGGTCGGCTCAAGGCTTGGCGGCTCCGGTTGACCAGGTCTTACTGATGAAACTGGACAGCGACCGCACCCGGGATCAAATGGACCTTGTGCTGGCTTGGCCAGCGACAAGTTTCGAGTCAGTAAAGGAGGTCCTCGACGCGTTTCGTGCTGCCTACCCGCCGGGACTCCCGGATAATGAATACGAGTACTACCTCCGCATGGTGGAGGAGATAATCGAAGAGGCAGAGGACCTGTCTGAGGGGTAACAGCGAGTCACACACTGGGGGAGGGGCAGTGAGGCGGCTCTGAATGCCGAACCCCCTGGTCAGAGGGTTTTGACCGCATCTTTCGCAATGAGGGGACCGCGGGTTCAAATCCCGTCTAGCTTCACTAAACGCTCTGTTCAGGGCGATTGCTGGATGCCCGCCCGCTCGCTGGATTCACGATCCTCCTGTCTCACGCTCCACGGGGGGACCCACAAGATTCCGCCCTCGAAGCATCTCGCATGCTGCGAGGTCCTTCCGTCGTTGGTTCCCTCCATCACGTCTCCAAACGCCAATCCGAGATGTGGCGGTACCCGACTGCCACGATCTATGAGGGCAGTCGGGCAGACACCATCCCCTGGCCCCAGATACGGGGCCGATACGGGGCCGGACGATCGAGCCGGCAGGGGTGTCGAACGCAGTCATCGCGAGGGATGTTATCAACCAGGCGGTTGACAAAGCTCAACTGAGGCCATATATTCAACCATATGGTTGATAATGCTGCCGCAGCCCGGGACCCGCTGTCCGGGGTGTTCTCCGCTCTCGCCGACCCGACGAGGCGGGACATAGTCGCACGTCTCGCCGTGGGTGACGCCACCGTCACCG
Source organism: uncultured Acidimicrobiaceae bacterium (assembly GCA_964558575.1). Lineage (GTDB taxonomy): Bacteria > Actinomycetota > Acidimicrobiia > Spongiisociales > ZC4RG35 > JANQRA01. The sequence goes on from CAZLEQ010000047.1 coordinate 5,244, forward strand.
AGCTAGCGGAGCCATACGACGTGACGGTCCAGGCGGTCTCCAAGCACCTCAAGGTGCTCGAGGAGGCGGGGTTGGTCACCAAGAAGAGAGATGCGCAGCGTCGACCAGTGCATCTCGAGGCGGAGGTATTCGACCTCATGACCAAGTGGATAGAGCGTTACCGGCAACTCGCCGAGGAGCGTTATCGCAGACTGGACGCGGTCCTCGAGACCATGTCCGAAGACGAAAAGGAAGAAGGCCAATGACCACCAACACCAAGCACGAGACCCAGATCATCGTCGACCCCGACGTGCCTCTGGTTCGAATCATCAGGGAGTTCGACGCTCCGGTAGAGAAGGTGTTCCGGGCTCACACCGATCCCGACATCTTCAAACAATGGACGGGGCCGAACGGTTACGAGAACGAAATCGAGACGTTCGACTGCCGCACCGGGGGCTCCTACAGGTACAAGACATCCGGGGATGGATGGGAGGGCTGGTTCCGGGGGTCGTTCCACGAGATCCGCCCCAACGAGGTGATCATCCAGACGTTCAACTACGAGGACATCCCGGATGGTGTGTCACTGGATCGCATCGAGTTCGAGGATCTCGGAGATGGGCGGTCCAGGGTCACCTCGACCTCGCTCGTCGACTCCTTCGAGGGCCGCGACGCCTTCATCGCTAGCGGCATGGAGGTCGGGGTCAACGAGGGCTATCAGCGACTCGACGCCCTCCTCGCCGCTGGAGTTATGCAGTGAGCGACAACGAGATGCGGGCTCTCGCCCCGGCGGACGACCTTCGGTTCTTTGACCAACTGATCGGGGCCTGGGACATGACCGGAGAAGCCACCGGCACCATCCGCTTCGAGTGGATGGACGGCGGCTTCTACCTGCTCCAGCACGTCGACCTGGAGCAGGCGGGCCAACACGTCGTCGGTGTCGAGCAGATCGGCCAGGTCGGCCTGCTCTGTCGGTTGGAGCCTTTCCTAGGCTGGCCGCTTGGGTGTCGAGCAGCGTGGCCAGCGCGTCGTCGGCATAGAACGGCTCCCCAACCCTCGTGACGGCCGCGGTGTCCGGCTCAGACCGTGAGCATCTGCGATCTCGTCCATCTGATTGAAGGAAGTGCGCGGTGCGGATCACTCGAGCCTCGCTCGGGGAGGACGAGCGAGATGTAGAGTCCCCGATGTGCTTGGAGACTACCGGTGAGTTCCAGCACGCCGGTGGTGGAGCCACCAGGGGACATCGCTCGGCGGGGCACAATAATCTACGGCACCTCCTTTGATGCCCCTCCTCAGGAGTTCCTGGACGAGAACGGGAACCCGGCGGGATCTGATGTCGATATTGGCATTGCCGTGGCTGATCTGATGGGTGTGGGCGTTGAGTGGCGGGCCTTCGGCTTTGGCGCCATTGTCCGAGCACTTCAGGCCAAGAAATGTGACGCGATAAACAGTTCCCTCTCCTTTACTGAAGAGCGCGACCAACTAATCGATTTCGCACTTCATGGTTCGTTCACGGACGTGATTGTCGTAGAAGGTGGCAACCCCCAACACATCCTCTCGGTTGAGGACCTGTCCGGGAGAGGGCTTGGCTGGGTGGCCGGATATGCAACAGAGGGGCTGGAGGAGATCGAGCAGAAGCTGATGGAGAAAGGTTTGGAGCCTTTCAGGCGGATCGCCTTTGCTTCTGAACCTGACGCTCTAGACGCACTTAGAGCCGGCGGAGCTGACGCAGTGACTCTGGCCAACGTGCAGGGCGACTTTTATGCCAGCAAGGAACCGGGATTGTTCGAAGTGGTGCCGGGAATCCAGGTTTTCGCTCGCAAGTTCGGGTTCGGCGTCCGAGAAGGCGAGAAAGACCTCCAGGCCGCACTGTCTAAGGCCATCGATGTGCTGTACGAGAACGGAACCATGTCCGACATTCTCCGGAGATGGAATCTGACTTCTACTGCCGACCCCGACCGTCCATGTGCACCTGGCTAGAACGCGATATGGACGCCGACACTGCTGCCATCGACCCCCGATTGGGTGCTGGCCTTTCGAGGGCTGGTGGATCGAATGAGCAGTCGAAGGCCGAGCGAGCCAAGGCGTTGGAGGGCTGGGCGGAGCGTGTCCGTCCTCGGATCTGAAGAAGGCCGACACTGAGGCTCTAGGATGACCGCTGAGTTGGCGGAGCGGCGCGAGGTAGTTGAGGCGGAACTGGTTGGGGCGGTGCGTTCGGCGCGACAGGCTCACCGCAGTTGGTCCGAGATCGGCACGATGCTCGGTAGCTCTTGCTCTTTCAGACTGACTCACTCTGTGAGACTCCACAGGTGGTCCACAACGATGGGCGCTAGGTGAGCCCGGCCACTTCGGTGCTTTCGATGCGAGCCCCCTCATGATGATGGGGAAACCTGATGGGAGCCGACGAGGGAGGCGAAGACGACGACGTTGTCGCGGTAGCTGCGTTGCGTGCGGTCGAACGTCCCACCGCAGGTGATCAGACGCAGGGCGGCGTGGGCGGTGTCGCCGTAGACGAGATCGGTGGGAAAGTCATTTTTCGAGTATTGGCGCACCGCGTCGACCTCGAAGATCGCCACCTTGCCGTCGCGGCGGGTGACCAGGATCTCGTCCCCTGGATGCAGGTTTCCGAGGTCGAAGAACACCGAAGGGCCGTTGGCGGCGGAGTCGACGTGGCCCACGATTATGGCGGGACCCATGGCGCCGGGGGTCGCTGAGTGCTTGTACCAGGCCGCCTGGTCGTAATGCGGGCCGGGAGCGGGCACCTCCAGGGTGTGTTCGGCAGTCAGGCCAACTTGTTGCATCTCCGAGTGGACCCCGATCGTCGGGATGTCGATGGCGGCCGGCTCCGACGACGGGAGGACGGGATCTTCGACCTCCTCGGGAACCGGCGAGAACACGGTTGGTGGTCTGAGGGAGTGGTCCCCGCTGGGCGGTTGTGCAGGGTCAGACCCAACTGGGGACATCTCTGGCGCGAGTCCTTCCGAGGCGGCCGACGGCGGTGGTTGCGGCGGGGTCTGGGCTGTCGCAGCCCAGACGATCATGGTCGCTCCGCTTGCCGCGAGAACGACGCCCGCCACGGCGAGAAAGCGGTGGCGGGCGGCGCCCATGCTGGGCATGGTTCTGACTAACCCGACTGACGGTCTTGGAGCCGTCGGCGAACCACGAACGCTCCGACAGCGGCGGCGAGGAGAGAGAAACCGCCGAGGAGCAGGATCATGTTCAGAGCGCCTGAGCCCGAACCACCACCGGTGTCGACCCCGCCCACGGGCGGTGCCACGGTGGTGGTCGTGGCTGCAGCAGTGGTGGTCGTGGCTGCAGCAGTGGTAGTGGTCGTGGTGTCATCTGCAGCACTGGTGGTCGTGGTGTCCTCTGGAATGGTGGTCGTCGTGGTGTCCGGAGCAGCGGCGGTGCAGACTGCTCGGGTGATGGTGTTGGTGTCCAGTGTTACTGCGCCATTTCGCGCCAGCACCCGGCCCTCGACCGTTGCTCCAGTAGTGAGGGTGATCGAAGTCAGCGCCAGGATGTTCCCCATCAAGGAGCTGTTCGTTCCCAGGGTGGCTGAACTGCCCACCTGCCAGAACACATTGCAGGCTTGGGCGCCGTTGATGAGGCTCACGCTACTTGCTGAGGCAGTGTCGAGAGTGCTCGCCATCTGGAAGATGAAGACGGCGTTGGGGTCACCTTGGGCGTCGAGGGTCAATGTCCCGGTTATCCCAAAGGTCCCCGCAGCCGAGTCGTAAACGCCAGCGGTCAGGGTCTGTCCACCGAGTTCGGTGGGGATGGTGGCAGTCACCGGCTGGCCCGCTGCATTGTCGTATGCCGTGACGAGGTCGACCTTGGCCTGCTCAGCGACAGCATCGGTCTCGTGGAGTTCACCGTCCAACGTCACCGAATCGAACCCGGTGACCGAGGTACCCGGATGGATGCCGACATCGCCGGTGATGGTCGTCGGGCCGGTGTTGGTGATGGACTCGCCGGATAGGACTGCGAAGTCATCGGCTGTTCCGAGGCCGACCGACTCTTGTGCTTGAAGTGCCGGGCCGAAGGCGAAGAGGACCAAGAGGGTAGTCAGCACGATGATGGGCACCTTCTGCACCGCAGCTACCGGGCGAGGGAACGCACTGCGTAGGTCAGTCGGCCGTCTCTCTGTTTTCATCGCACGCCTCCGGCGTTAGGACGAAGCCACGAGGTCTGAGATTCGCCACTGTATGCTGTCAATAGCCACTCTACGTGGTTCTGTGGCGTTTGGGAAGGCCAGCGTCTGCGAGATCGGATTGTTGGAGCACTGACCTGTTCCGGGTCGCGTCCGAGCCACTCAGCTCCGACGACCTCGCGGTAGCGCTCCTATGCCCCAGCAACCACCTGTTAATAGAGATGTGGCAGTGACATCGTTGGCGAGAGGGCTGGACCCTTCATCCCCCTTGCCATGACGAAACGGGTCGTCTTTCGGACATCGATATGACTTGCACACAGGATCACCCACGTGGGCTTGAACTCATGGACGGCATCTGGAACGCTGCCTGTCCTGTGAGAGTGTGCATTTCGGAAGCTCCGGCGGTCGAACTTCGGTTCTGGCCAGTCGGGGCTTCTTCAATGGCCCGCGGTCATACCGTCTGATGTCGCTGCTCGCTATTTCGGTCGAGACTCGCTGCGGTGGGCCATCTCGACGCTAGAACAATCACACTTGCCGAGACTCCCATCGAGAGCAGGGCCTCCCAGGGCTGGGTGGTATCAGTGGTGCAGCTCGCCGACCCACTCTCGTCGGATGTCGTCGTCACGCTGGTTCCGAAGCTCCACCCCCAACCGGCGGGGAACTCGGTGTCCGAGGTGACGGCGACGTTTCCCTCAGTGTCGGTGATGGTGCACCGGGGGTCGAGGTGGATCATCATGACGAGGAGTGGAAGGATGGAGGCCGCGGCCAGCAGGGGTCGGCCCCATGATGCCCATACCGGCGCGATGGGGGGTCGAGGCCGCCGCTGACCCGCCTGGTACCAAAGGATCGCCATCACCACATACGCCAAGCCGACCACGGCGAAGAGGAGAAGCACCCCGATGAGGATGGCCGACATGGTGGCTGCGGTTTGCAGCGACGGGCGACGGTCGAGGGCCAGTAGTGCCATTGTCGACGGGATGGAGAGCATGATCAGGAAGGCCAGCGCCGTGAGCACCGTCCCATACTCGGTGGTCAGGTTGAACACGGTAACGGCGATCGCCACCGCGTAGCCAAGGACGATCCCGGCCCAGACCAGACCTCGCCCGACCTTGATATGGCGGTATGTCGTCATTCCTATCTCCCACATGCTCCTGGTGACCAGTTGTAGAAATCGATGGCCAGTACTCGGGCAAATCCAATCGCTGCCGTGTTGTCGCCCAGATAGCGGGCGACCTCTGCGGAGGGCCCGGTGATGACAATGGCCCGCACCTTCGGGTTGTCGCTCAGCTCGTTGATGACCGCTGATACTTCGGAGCTGTCGGTCTCATGGAAAGTGAGATTCTGTAACCACTCGGGGTGCTCTTCGAGGTTCTCCAGGGCGGCGATGACCGAGTCGAGGGCGCCACTCACCGACGCCGGCGCCCCACCCGAGGTCCTTTCGAACCCTGCCGAGCTGGCTCCTAGCAACTCATCTGGAATGGCGTCTGTTTCAAGACAGGTGCCGTAACCGAGGTACCCGCCGGACGCGAACGGACTCGGGTCCGACTCGGGATCGCCGATCTCGAAGCCGGCCCAGGTCAGCCGGATGTCGTACTTGGGGTCGTCGGCGATGGCCTGCGCCTGCTCAACGGTGATCGGGTAGGTGAAATCCATCTGTAGTGTCGTCACGGTTCCTGGATCGAGGTGGGTGATCTGATCTCGGGCGTCGCCGAACTCGTCGTCGCTCAGATACGGCCACGGGGCCACCCCGTTGAGACCGTTCAGGCTGAATGCGCCCAGCCTGACCTCGACCGCTCCCAGGTCCTCGGTGCCACTGCCGATCTGGAGGGCGGCCTCGAAGCTCATCTCCCGGTCGAACAGGCCCGACTGGATCCGACCGCCGGTGATGACAGCCCCCGGGTTGATCATCGAAGTCACGTCCATGGTCGCCCTGGCTGCGCCGGCAGCGCGTCCCCCACGATCGATGACCAGTGGCTGGAAGACGAAGGCAGAGAACAGCCACAGAGCGATGAATCCAGCCAATAAGAGGACCAACGCGTTGTAGGCGGTGCGGAGGACCGAGCGCCGAGCGGTCCGCTGCATCGCCCGCTCGTTGAAACGGTTTGGACCCACCGCGGCGAGATCAACCGGTGCAACCTCGTCGAGCAGGGCGCGGCATTCCTCACAGGTCCGGAGATGCTCCTCGACCTCCTTTCTCGTGGAACGGTCCAGTTTGTCGTCGACGTAGTCCTCGAGCAGCTCCTGTACTTCGACATGTCTCATAACGAGTTCGCCTTCGTGTAGGCGGCCCTGAAATTGACCCTGGCCCTGTGGATGAGCACTTTGACCGCCGCCGGTGTCGCACCAACTGCCATGGCGATTTCCACGTAGGGAAGACCGGCATGGTCGGCGAGCAGCAAGGCGATCCGCTGCCGTTCGGGCAGGGCCCGCAGGGCCCGTTCGATCAGGTCGACCTCGGCGACGTCGGTGTCCTCGACCGGGATCTCGTAGGTTTGGTCGGTTGGGATGGGCCGGTGTCGACGGACCTCATCGATGAAGACGCTTCGGGAGATGGTGAAGAGCCACGACCGGGGGTTTCCGCCCCGATAGCCGCCGAGATATCGGGTGGATCTGGCGAATGTCTCTTGCATCAAGTCCTCCGCCCACACCCGGTCACGGCACAACGAGACGCAAAACGCGTACACGGCCGTGGCGTGTTCCCGGTAAAAGTCTTCGATCGACGCTGTGCCCACACGACTCCAGTCCTCCACGAGTCTGGTTGCTTGTTATCCGAGGAAGACGGATCGAGGACCCGATTAGTTACGGATGATTTGAAAAAGCGAGCATCTCAGACGAGCCTCATGGGGGGAGAGATCTGACGAAATGCAATCAAGGTCGCCTCGAGAACCACCGCGGTCGGATAGGACAGGACCAGTACGAGAGCCAGAGCCCTGAGGGCGGTGACCCAGGGCTATCAGGAAGTTGTTCGGCAACATCCCGGCCGGTACGCCGGAGCTGACAGTGTGGCCGTTGGAGAATCCGGTCATCTACACGCCCATCTGAATGGTGACAGTCATCTCAGTGTTCGCTCTTTCCGCTGTCCTCAGGTATCGCAAGGCGAAAATGAGGGGATAGAACCGGGCACCTACACAGTCTTCGAGTCCGAGGCAACTCATCCCGTTTGATCGTCGAAGGAGTAGCAGTTGGCTCTCCGGTCGGATGTACCGGGGCGGCGGCCGCGAGGTTGTTGATTTCGGTGTGTCGATTCGGTTGGGCATGGATCCCGGTTCTGGCTCCGGTCATGTTTCTCACTTCGGGGGCGGCGGTCTGGTTTGCAGGTCCGCAGAGATGGCGAGGACAGCGGCCGATGGCCGCCATTTCGGCTTCGTCATCGGGGGGTTCTTCACTCTGGTTTTTCTCGCCGGTCTGGTCGGCCACCTATTCGGTTCGAACAGTCCCGCAAGGCTCCACGTGCCGTCCAACGAAGCCGAACCCGGGAGCCCTCTCGTTGCGAATGTCCGGTCAATCCCATGACCGCGTAAATGCCTCTCGCCGTCCGTCCGGGCGCACCGGCTCAAAGCGCTGCCTGCCGTGGTCGGCCCGGCCAGCCGGTCACGCGCTCTCGCTGCCGATGCGAGCGAACGGGGCAGTCGAGAACACGACTTCCACAGGCACCTCGAAGTACTCTGCGATCTTCAACGCCAAATGGAGGCTAGGGCTGTACTCGCCCCGCTCCAGATACCCGATGGTCTGGTAGTGCACCGCGAGAGCTTCGCTGAGCTCTCGCCGGGATACGCCCCGCTCGACACGGAGCATGGCAATGCGGTTGTAGACCTGGTCGGTCACCGGACCCACTGGACGGCAGCCTCGCGTGCCGCCTCGACCTGGGATCCAGACTGACGCCGGGCCATTCGCCGCAGAACGCGGGGGGCGAGAACGAACCCCGCCGTTGCCCACAGAGCGAGCACCGTGATCGTCTCGACGGTACGCCAACTGCCTCCGATCTCTAGGGCGGCTGCTGCATCGGGGAGGAAGGCGGATCTCATACCGAGCCCGAGCCAGTAGATCGGGAAGACCTGGGCGACCACCTGCACCCATTCCCACAAGGCCTGGATCGGATAGAAGATCCCCGAAACTGCAGTGAGCCCCATGATCGGGAAGAATCCCCAGGTCCCCATCTTCTGGACGCTCGGCACGAGCGAGCCGAGGATGATCCCGAGCGGGAGGGTCGCGAGGAGGCCGAGAAGCGTCACCCAGATCACGGTGGCCCAACCGGAGGCACCGTTCTGCATCAAGCCGTCGAACAAGAACATGCCGGGGACGAGAATGACGAGGAGCATGGGGAGGATGCTCATGGAGTGGAGCACGATCTGGCCCGTCACATAGCCGGTCATCCCGTGTGGCACCGCCTTGGAGCGGAGCAACGTCCCGTCCTCACGCTCCATCGCCAGTGAGTAGCCCGGACCGATGACCAGACCGAAAGCAATGAGCGCTCCCAGAATCGAGGGCATGGAAAATGCCGCGGTTGACATTGTCATCCCGGCCCCCTCGATCTCCCCGCTCCTGTTCAGCCACAGGTAGCCCAGTATGACCACCGCCATGAACAGGTAGAACCCCTGGTCTTGAGGGCTCTTCAGGCTAAGTTTGAACTCCGTCCAACCACGATCGAGACCCGTCTTCATTGCATTCGTGCGCGGGTTCACTCGGTCACCTCGTCAAAGGCTCGCACCGCATCTCCGGTTGTCTGTCCGCTCTCGAAATGCTGGACCATGGCGATGTAGGTGTCCTCGAGGGTTGCCCGGCGGACCTCGAGGTCATCAACCGCGTCGCCGTGCTGGGTGAACAACTCTCTGACGAATCCTGTGGCGTCGGGGGTGGCATGGACGAATTGCGCTCCGTTCAGGCTCCACCGCACTTGAGCCTCTCGGGTGATCTGGCGAGCCAGGCTGTCGGCAGATCCGTCGGCGACTATGCGGCCTCCGGCGAGAATGAGGATTCGATCAGCCAACTTCTCCGCCTCGTCGAGATCGTGGGTAGTGAGAAGGATCGTGGTGTCCTCCAAGTCGGCCAGTCGATGGACGATCTCGTGGAATTCGCGCTTGGCCTGTGGGTCGAAGCCAGCGGTCGGCTCATCGAGAAACAACAGCTCGGGTCGGCCGATGATGCCGACGGCCACATCGAGGCGGCGACGCTGTCCGCCGGACAGAGTTCGGATCTTCTGATCAGCTTGAGCGGGAAGGCCCACCATGTCGATCAGCTCTTCCACCCCGTAGGGGCGGGAACGTTCCGAAGTCGAGTAGGGCAGGTAGTAACGTCCCAGCTGGGTCAGGAGCTCCCTCGGTGTCCATCGAGCGTGGTCCCGCCACGACTGCAGCACCACTCCCACACGCGCCCTCCAGTCCTCACTGGCGCTAGCTGGGTCATCGCCGAAGACGGTCACTTCCCCGGCAGACTTCTCTCGAAACCCTTCCAAGATCTCGATGGTGGTCGTCTTGCCAGCTCCATTGGGGCCGAGGAGAGTGACCACCTCGCCACGGCTCACAGTGAAGTCCACGCCGTCGAGCACATCGTTCGAGCCATAGCGCATGCGTAGGCCGCGCACCTCAATGATCGTCTCGGACGCGTTCTCAGACATCGCACGGTCGACAGTAGATAGGAGCACTTATACTGTCAATAGTATAACTACTACATCAGTCCCTAGGGCTGGATTTGCATCTCGTCGAGGACCTTCCAGACGGCGGACGTGTCTTGGGGAGTGGCGTCTCGTCCTAACGCCAGCAGTACGTGGAAGTAGCGGTCCTGGTCGGTGAACCAAATCCAATGGATCGCGCCCACGTCGTCCCGCTCCTCGGGTTCCAGGCAGTCGTAGAAGACGTTGTCGGTCGATCCAGGAGTGGGCCCGAAGTTGTCAGGTCGAGGGTCAAACCCCGACGGGATGGCATCGCGACCACGTTCTTGGACGGTTACGAACACATCAGTTGCAGCCATGTCATGCAGGGCCTGCGACGGGATCTGAGCGCAATTCGGCCCACCCGGCGTGAGAGGAAAACTCCCCAGAGAGAAGACCTCTGTCGGGCTGGCGAGGTTGGGTGTCAGGCTCTCTTCAGCGAGGTACCAGTGACCGGGATAGGTGAGAACCATGTTGAAACCGTTGATCTCGACTTCTTCTTGGCTCTCCGAAACGGGGGCGCCGCAAATGTCGTCGCCCGCGACCAGGTCGGAGGCGGCTGGGGAGTCATTCGATATCGAGTAGGTGCGTTGTGCGCGGAAGTCCATCAGCCGTCCGTCGTAATGCCAGGTCCCTTCGAAAACGTTCCATTGATCCCCCTGAGATTCGGCGACGGTCACGAGGAAGATCGGCTCGCCCTCCGGGCTGGTCGTGCAACGAATGTTCTCCTCGTAGTCGGGAGATGACCCGAAGGTCAACGTTGCTATTTGTCCGGGGGTGATTTCAGCGGGTCCTGGCCCGCCCGGTGCTATCTGAATTGGAGTCTGTGTGGTTTCCTCGGGTGTCAGCGCATAGAACTGCAGCAACACGATCGACCCTGCCGCTTGTTGGACTTTCACGGCGAGCTCGGCCCTTCCGTCGTCGTTGAGGTCGGGAGCTGCGAAAACCTCACAGATTCCGGTCGGTCTTGGAGGTCCCTCGGGTTGGGCCACTCCGCACTGGTCGAGGTCCCAGGATTCGGTATCCCCAGACGACCATGACACGACCATCGTTGGATCCGATGGGTCGGCGGGTGTTTCGCAGTCTGTGAAACCGACCACGACTGCATCGGTGAGACCGTCTCCGTCGAAGTCCGCCATCGTCGAGGACTCGTTGCACAGTCCGCCGAGATCGGCGATGGCCTCCACCAGCCTTGCTTCGACTCCCTCGACACCCTCGCCAATGCGAGGTTGGCCTCCGGTGAACAAGGCAATCCCACCGATGCCCAACAGGACAGCGACCGCGGCAGCCGTGGCAACCTGCCAGCCGGGAACCAGCCGTGGCTGTGGTCGTAGAGTCTGAGTCCGGATCCGCTCAAAGGACGGCGGATCAGGCATCTGTTCCAACAGAGCGTCATAGGCGGTACGAAAGTCAGCGTCGCTCATCGATCATCTCCTTGAGCTTGTGATGCGCCAGATGCAGGTAACGGCGTACCGTCGCCGGCCGACAACCCATCAGCTCCGCCGCACTCACCGAGGTATGCCCCTCCCAATAGATGAGAAAGGTGGCTGCCCTCTGTCTCGGAGGCAGCATTGACACCACCTCAACAAGCTGATCCCGATAGTCCGCAGCCGGTGGATCCTCTTCGACACGGGCCAGAAGGCCATCAACACGTTTACGTTTCCGGAACCGAGATCGAGCCTCGTTGATAATCGCCCTCACTAGATAGGGACGGGGGTCCTTCAATCCGGACAGGCCTCCGGGCCGTTCCAGCACCCGCACTACAACATCGGCCACAACATCCTCCGCCTCCGACGGCCCAACCAGTGCCGTGGCGAGACGAGTCAGCTCGAACCGCAGCTCCTGATAGGCCTTCGCATCTGAATCCATCTGTCACGTAATACACGCTCAACTCGACCCAAACGTTGCACGCCATGCGAATAACCAGACCTCTCCGATTAGCTATCCGCTGACGTACCGGCCAGGCAGAGTCGCACGCCAAGGTGCCAATCGGTTTGCGTTCCAGTCAGGCAAGTGATTCCGCTCCTGACTTGGCGATAGGTGCCGCCTTATTGTGGGTCTCTCCCCAATTCTGAGGTGCAGCCACCCCTGTGCTTGGCCGCCATCGGCGGCATCGGGGCCGGGTAGCGGACCCACTACCGTTCGCCCATGGGCTTCAACCGTTTATCACCTGTGTTCTCTGTCCGAGACATTGAGCTGGTTCACGTCCCATGGAGTGGTGTAACTAGGTCGGGGTCCGTGACCTGAAGGGGC
>CAZLEQ010000048.1:0-16220 GCA_964558575.1 uncultured Acidimicrobiaceae bacterium
TTGAGTCGCTTCGATCGCCTCAGGCGCAACCGAAACCGATCCGAGTACGGATCACAAACCTTCGGAAAAGCCGAAGTATCAGAGGCCATCGACACGACACAAGCCATTCGAGCGGCCTGCGTAAAACTCATCTGAGTCAACCACGGAGAGCGGTATCTCGGCCAATTCATTTCTCATGGACCTGGCCAAGGGAACTAGCCAGGAGAAATTGTGCGCAGATGCGGGTCCAGGGCACCAGCAACGAGTGACCCACAGCGATCAGTCAGACATCGACAGGGCGAAAATGTTGCCCTCGCTGTCCTCGAACCAGGCGGCCTTCTGCCGTCGGGCGTGGTGATCACACCGTCGACGGTCGCCCCTATTTCGCCAAAGTCGACGTGCTCGAATGCCACGCCGTTGGACCGCAGATAGGCGACGACCTCATCGAAGTTCTCCAGACTGAATCCGGCTGCGGTCGCCTGGTTGGTACCGGCGAGCTCAGACTGATAGACGAGAGATTCGACTCCTCCCGCTTCGTACCTGAGGTCACCGAGTGGGCTGGTCGAGACGGGCTCGAGTCCGAGCTTCTCGGAGTACCACCTTCGGGCTCGTTCGATGTCGGATGCGGGCAGCACGGCCTGTATCGGAATGTTCGCAATCATGAGGAAGCCTCCCCGGCCTAACGCTCTCGAGGACGTGACCTTCCTCGGGTTCATGGTCTCCAGGATCCCGATCCGTGCCTCGGCACGCTGCACGTAGCCACTTAGTGCGGAGATGGATCGAGTCTTGATCAATGACGAAACTCGAAGCAGCCGAGACGCCAACATCGTGGAGCGAATTCAAGGGAAGCTCAACCCGGGAAACCTGTCCCTTGCCAGCCAGTCGTCTTGTCCCCCCCGGAGTGTCGGGCGTCTAGCGTCTATGCCCGGGCTCCCCGGCGGCGGCCTAATCTCGTGACGATGGCCACAGCCGATCTGCCGACGGTCCGACTGGGCGGGAGACGGGTGCCTGTCGTGTTCCCTTCGTGGCGGGACGCCCGCCTGCACACCGCGGCGGTGATCATCTCGGTCCACGCCATCGGGATCACGGCGCTGGGGTTCAGGGTGTCGGTGCCTCACATACTGAGCGCCGTCATCGCCGCCGCCTTCGTCGACGTCGCCTTCACCCTGCGGTTGACGCGGAGGCTGGTGTGGCCGGCGAGCGGCATGCTCACCGGAAGCGGTGTGGCTCTCATTCTCCGACTGGTCGGTATGGAAGCGGGGAACCAATGGACGTGGAACGGCTGGCACATCTACGCCACGGTGGCCGGCCTGTCGGTGGCCACCAAGTTCTTGATCCGTCACCGCGGCGCCCACCTGTTCAATCCGTCCAACGTAGGACTGGTCGCCGCCTTCTTGGTCCTGGGCAGCAGCGTGGTCGAGCCCCTCGACTTCTGGTGGGCGCCTCCCGGCCCGTGGATGCTGGCGGCCTACCTGATCATCCTCGGCGGCGGGATAGCCATCACCAGCCGTCTGGCTCTCCTAGAGATGGCGGCTGCGTTCTGGGTGGTTGTGGCCACCGGCCTCGGAGTCCTCGCCTCATCGGGGCACTGCATGATCGCCGCCTGGTCCCCCGAGCCCGTATGCGGCTCCGCCTTCTGGTGGGTCTTGGTCACGTCGCCCGAACTGCTCGTGTTCATGTTGTTCATGATCACCGATCCCAAGACCGTCCCCACCGGTCGACAGGCCCGGGTGGCTTTCGCCTTGACCCTGGGGATTCTGGCGACGCTCCTCATCGCTCCCCAGACGGTCGAGTTCGGGGCCAAGGTGGCCCTGTTGGGGAGCCTGGTTATTCTCAACCCCATCCGGGCGGTGTTCGACCGCCGCTTCCCCGCCGGGCCACGAGGGGCCGTTGTCTCGCGAGGGGCCGTTGTCTCCAGTCGGCCTCGCGCCGCCTTCATTCAAGGGACAGGCATCGGGATCGGGCTCGTGGTGGTGGCGGTGGCGATCGTCCTGGCCGGGATGCCCGCCCGCCAGAGCGCCCAGGCCGTTCCCGCCGCTCCCGCCGACGTGCTCGCCGAGATCGACCCCTCCGGCCTTCCCGAAGTGACGGTGAGCCCGAGGGTGGCGGCGGTGAACCTGGACGTCGAAGCCTCCCAACTGGCTGTGACCCTGGCCGAGAACCTGTACATCGAGGGAGAGGCGCTGCGACGGGCAGATGCCGGCATGCTGGGACCCGTCGCCACCGGCGACCGGCTCGCCGAGATGCAGCAGCGCGTCGTCGACGCCATCAGCACCGGCGAGAGGGAGGTTCCCGAGTATTCGTTTGACGCGCTCATCCTCGACGTGGCCGAGACCGATGAGCTCCAGACGAGTGCCGGCCTCTCCTTCGAGGCGACCGGAACCGTGGCGGTCGTCACCCACGACGCTCTCGGCAGCGAGATCTCCCGGGTCACCTCCGAGTTCACCGCCATGTTCATGCTCCGACGTGTCGGGGGGGATCGCTGGCTCATCGCCTCCGTGGTGCCCGGTGAAAGCTGAGGCTTCCCCCTTCGCCCGTTCAGGGCCGGAGGGTGATGAACTGGTTGGCTTCGAAGGACTTCCAGGGGGTCACGTCGCCGTTGGGCCATTGGACGCGGATGTCAGCCTTGCCGGCCTGACCGAGGCCGAAGTGGAGCCGGCCGAGCTGGCCGCCGGCGTGGCCGCCCCCGACGGTGACCTCTCGCCCGAGGACGACGTTGCCCAACCGGACCTGGACCCATGAGCCGACGGCGTGGAGGTTGGGCGCATCCTGCTCGAGGCCCACGGCCAGCCAGTTGCCCGCCTGGTCGGACACGTTTCGCCACAGCTTGACCGGCTCACGCCGCTCGACGACCACCACGTCCAGGAGGCCGTCGAGATCGAGGTCGACCAGCGCCGCCCCGCGGCTGCGGGCGAAGTCGAGGAGACCGGCCTGGTCGGCCACCTCGACGAACGTCCCGTCGGGCTGGCCGAGGAGGAGGCTGTTGGGGTCCTCGGCGGCGAAATCGGGTTGGGCCTCGACGTTGCCCTTGGTGACGAAGAGGTCGACGAAACCGTCGTTGTTGAGGTCGCCGAACTCGGGATGCCAGGACGTGGACGGGCGGTTAGTGTCGCCGACGAACGGGCGCGGTGAGTTGGTACCGGTTGGGAGGCCAATGTCCTCGTAGGTGGGCCGTGCCGCGCCGTCGACGAGCTTCTGGAGCTTGTTGTCGCCCTGGCTGGTGAGATAGACCTCCGGCATCCCGTCGCCCGTGAGGTCGTGACCGGCGATGCCCATCCCCCAGATGTGAAGTCTTTCCCAGCCCTCCTCGCGTGTGTATAGGCGGGGCGGCGCCCCCGCTTCGATCCGCCAGAGCTGCTCCTCACCGTCGCGGTTGTAGTGACGATCATTGGTCAGGCGCAGGTCCCGGCGTCCCGAGCTGTCCCAGTCGCTGAAGAGGGCAGAGAGGGTGCACCACCCGGGAGCGAGTGCCACGGCTGGGGCATAGGTGTCGCCGTCAGGCCGCATCAGATAGCTGTCGGCGCAGGTGCGATCGACGTGGGATGAGTCTTCGACCTCGAGGTAGTTGCCGAACACGAGGGTTGGCAGGGTCTGGTCCTGCTCCCAGGTGGCACTGAACGCAACGGTCCAGTCGTCGCCACCGTCGATGTTCCAGCGGTCGTTGGCGACCTCGAAGCGGCAGTCGCCCAGGCCCCGCAGCACGAGGTTCTCACCCACCCGCAGGACGACCAGATCGATGTTGCCGTCGGAGTCGATGTCGATCGGGTAGGCCCCGGTCACCCCGGTCACCTCCATCGGCCCTTCGACCGGAGTGAACGACAGCTCGCCTCCCGCCGAGCTCCCGTTGCGATACATCGCGGCCGGATTGGCCCCCCCGGCGAAGTAGAGGTCGGGGCGACCGTCGTCGTCGCAGTCGAAGACAGCCACTCCCCCGCCGACGAAATAGTTGAAGTCGCCGTCGTAGACGTGGTCGATTCCCGTAGCGGTCGTCTCGGCCACCATGAGGGGCGGCCCCAGGGCGGTAGTGGGAGCGTCTCCCCGGATGAAGCCCGCCACCATGAGGGCCAAGCCGGCGGTGGCCACGGCGCCGAACACGATTCCGGCCACCAACCACCAGTACCTGCTCCCGCGACCGGCGACGTCTTCCGCTGTGGTCAAGTCGCGGCTCGCGGCTGGGGGGCGACTTGCCCTTCGGGGCGACGGCGGAGAGAATCGCTTCTTCGCGCAACGGAAAGAGACCCGAATTGGAATCGCCCGTTCGTTGGGGAGTGTTGGGGGCAGCCAAGATCGCCGTCCACAAGGTGATCCCAGGAATGCAGGGCTCGGAAGTGAGCCGCGTCGAGGCCATCGCCTCGCGGTCGGAGGACAGGGCCAGGGAGGCCGCTAGCAGGCTGAGCATTCCCAAGGTCTATGGCTCGTATGAGGACTTGCTGGCCGACCCCGACCTCGAGGCGGTCTACATCCCGCTGCCCAACCATCTCCACGCCGAGTGGGCGCTGGCGGCGGCGAAGGCGGGTAAACACGTCCTGTGCGAAAAGCCGATGGCCATGACGTCCGCCGAGGCGCAGACCATGGTCGACGGGTGTGCCCAGGCGGGAGTGAAGCTGATGGAGGCGTTCATGTACCGCCTCCACCCCATGTGGGTGGAGGTGCAGCGGATGGTGAGCAGCGGGCTCATCGGCGAGGTCAGGGCGTTCCAGGCTGTCGTCTCCTACACCAACGTCGATGCGGCCAACATACGCAACGTACCCGAGTTCGGGGGCGGAGCGCTCTACGACATCGGGTGTTACCCCGTCAACATGGCGCGGATGCTGTTCGGGTCCGAGCCCACCACCGTGAAGGGGGCCATCAACCGCGACGAGGTCTTCGGCACCGACGTCGTGACTTCGGCCCTCCTCGACTTCGACGGCCGTCACGCCACCTTCACCGCTTCGACCCAAATGGGTGAAGACCAGCGGGCGGCGATCCACGGGACAGAGGGTCACCTGATCGTCGAGATCCCGATCAACATCCCTCCCGGCCACGCCACCCGGATTCTGCGCGTGGCGGGTGGCGACCCGCCGATGGATCCCCACGTCGAGATTCACGAGATACCGCCTGCAGACCAGTACGGCGTCCAGGCCGATGCTTTCTCGCGTGCGATACGCCAGGACACGCCGGTTCCTACCCCACCCGAGGATGCCGTTGCCAATCTGGTCGTCCTGGAGAGGATCTTCGCCGACGCCGCCCAAAGCTGAGGCGGCTCACCCGCCACCTTCGGCGACCGGGACGGGAAGGTGGGGAGAGATGCCGGTGACCTCCGCCGGGTTGCCGACCACCCCGGAGAGCACGAGCTCGGCGGCCCCCAGCAGCGAGGCATCGACCCCGAGGACTCCGGGGAGGATCGTGGCCGCCTCCCGTGGGACTTCGAGGGAGGCCTTGGTTGCTCCCGCAACGAGCGACGATTCCAGGTACGGAAAGATCTCCTGGTAGGCGCCGCCCACCACCACGACCTCGGGATTGAAGATGTTTATCAGGTTGCCGATCCCAACTCCCAGCCACCACCCGGTCTCGGCCAACGCCGCCAGTGTCCTGGTGTCACCTGCCTCCGCTTGGGCCATCACCTGTTCGAGGAGTCCCGGGCCCACGGAGTTGCCCAGGCCGGCGCGGCGGGCGAGGGCGGCCTCGCCCGCTTCGGTCTCCCAGCATCCTTTGCCACCACAACGGCACCGCCGGCCGTCGGGATTGATGACGGTGTGCCCCACCTCACCGGCATAACCGGTCGATCCCAACATCGGTCGCCCGTCCTGGATGATTCCGGCGCCGATCCCTGCTTCACCGGCCAGATACAAGAGGTCGTGCACACCCGAGCCGGCTCCCCGCCGATACTCGGCCAGCGCCCCCAAGTCGGCTTCGTTGGCCAAAGCGACTGATCCGGACAGCCCCAGGCCTACCGCCACCAACTCGCCCAGCGCCACGTTCCGCCACCCCAGGTTGGGGGCAAGGTGGACGAAACCGTCGGTGCGGCGCACGATCCCAGCCACCGCCACTCCCACTCCCGCCAGGACATGGCCGTCGGGCAGGGAGGCGAGGAGGGGCTCGGCGAGCTTGCCGATGTCCTGAGCCGTCTCCTCGGGCGAGAAGCGCTCCCGCCGCCGGGCGATGCGAAGCTGGTTGTAGACATGGCCCCCGAGCCCGACGGTCGCCACGGCGATGGAATCGACGGAGAGCTCGAGGGCGAGCACGACGGCGCCGTCCGGTCGTGCCCGGGCCACTGGCGACGGGCGTCCCGGTCCGAGGTTGGTGGCACCCGGGCCCTCTTCCACGAGACCGAGCCGGCTCAGCTCGCCGATCAGGTCGGCGACGGTGGAGCGATTCAGCCCGGTTCTCTTGGCCAGAGCCGACCGGGACATGGGACCCGACAGGTGGAGGGGCTCGAGGATCGCCGTCAGATTGTGGCGGCGCAACTCCTCGGCGGCGACACCCCGTACCTGGCCATGTGGTCCAGGGTCATCGGGGCGGCGGCGCCGGTTCATCTCGTGCCTTTTGTCGGGAACTCCACTATATAAGGGCACCGTTCCGCCCGGGAATCGGGGGCTGGATGGAGGCTCCACAGAATGACTCTATATTTGTTGCGGGGCCGAACAATTGAGGAGTATCGTGTCGCCCAGGTCACTCGCGGCGCTTCGCGGCCGGAGCACGAAACCCAACGGGCGGCCGGTGGGCGACCCTGCCCGTCTCGCTCAGACGCATTCTGTTCGAGCAACCAACCGAGGAGAGAGACGTGAAGATACGAAAGAGCATGTGGGTGGTAGCCATGCTGGCGCTGGTGACTGCAGCCTGCGGCGGCGACGCTGGCACCACGACCACCGGGGTCGACGGTCCCGACACGACGGCAGGCCCAGATGCCGAGGACATCGTCGTCGGCGTTTCCTGGAACAACTACAACGAAGAACGTTGGGCACGATGGGACGAGCCCTCGATCAGGGAGGCCTTGGAGGCGGGCGGCGCCACCTACATCTCCTCTGACGCCGGGTCGTCGGCCGAGCAGCAGCTCACCGATGTAGAGAACCTGATCGCTCAGGGAGCGGATGTCCTCATCATCTTGGCCCAGGACGGCACGGCCATCCTGCCGGCGGTGCGGGCCGCGTTGGATCAAGGCGTGCCGGTGATCGCCTATGACCGCCTGATCGAAGACCCGGGCGCCCTCTACATCACCTTCGACAACATCGGGGTTGGCCGACTCCAGGCCGAGGTGATCTACGACATGGTGCCCTCCGGCAACTACGTGATCATCAAGGGCGACTCGGGCGATGCCAACGCCGACTTCCTCCGTGAGGGCTTCGAGCAGGTCATCGGCGACGCGGTCGCAGCCGGCGACATCGAGATCGTCGGCGAGTCCTACACGGACAACTGGGACCCGGCGCTCGCCCAGACCCAGATGGAGCAGTTCCTCACCCAGGCCGACAACGATGTCCAGGCGGTGCTGTCGGAGAACGACGGCATGGCCAGTGGTGTGGTCTCGGCGCTCGAGGCGCAGGGCCTCGCCGGTGAGGTGCCGGTGTCGGGCCAAGACGGGGACCTGGCGGCGCTCAACCGAGTCGCCCTGGGCACCCAAGCGGTGTCGGTGTGGAAGGACGCCCGCGAACTCGGCAAGGCGGCCGGCGAAGCGGCCATCGCCATGGCGCGAGGAGCGGCCCTCGGTGACGTGCCGGGAGTGGTCCAGTTCGACTCCCCGGGCGGCAACTCGATGACGTCGATCCTGCTCGAGCCGATCGCCATCACCCAGGACAACCTGAATCTGGTGGTGGACGCCGGATGGATCACCATCGAACAGGTGTGCCAGAACGTAACGTCGTTGGACATCTGCGATTAAGGCAGACTCGAACGGAAAGATAGGCGGCGCCCCCCACCGGACGGGGGGCGCCGCCTATCCTCCGCTTCTGAAATCATGAGTGTGACCGAGGTCGCGCCGAGCGAAGCCGAACAACTCGAGGGTCCACCTCCGCTCCGGTCGTTCACGGCACTGATCCGTAGGACCGAGGTCGACACCCGCATGTTGGGGATGATGGCCCTGCTGGCGGTGATGTGGGTGGGCTTTCATCTCATGTCGGGTGGCACGTTCCTGACCCCCCGTAACCTCTGGAACCTCTCCGTCCAGTTCTCGCCCGTCGCCATCATGGCTACGGGGATGGTGCTGATCATCGTCTCTCGCAACATCGACCTCTCGGTCGGCTCGATGCTCGGTCTCATCGGGATGTCGATGGCCGTCGTCCAGGCCGAGATCCTCCCCACCTACCTCGGCTTCGGACATCCCGCCACATGGATCATCGTCCTCGCCTTCGGCCTGGTGCTCGGCGCTCTCGTCGGGTTGTTCCAGGGCTTCGTCGTCGCCTACGCCGGGGTGCCGGCTTTCATCGTCACCCTCGGAGGCCTGCTGGTGTGGAGAGGGGTGGCGTGGTCGTTGGCGAGCGGGCGCACCGTGGCGCCGATGGACTCCACCTTCCAGCTGTTGGGAGGTGGCTCACGCGGCTCTCTCGGTGCGTTGGGAAGCTGGATCGTGGCCGGCCTGGTCTCGGCGGGCATCGTCGCCTACCTGGCCTACGACCGACGACAACGCCGGCGCTACGGTTTCACGCTCCGGCCGCGGTGGGTCGTCATCACTCTGGCTGTGGGGGGTTGCCTGGCCGTGTTCGCCGCAGTCTGGGTGATGAACAGCTACTACCTGCCCGAGAACCTCGCCCGCCAGGTCGCCGAGCAACGCGGCATCGCCTGGCCGGAAGCGGGCCTGCAGATCCCGTTGGGCATCTCCTATCCGGTGCTGATCGCCATGGGCGCCATGTTGGTGATGAGCTTCATCGCCAACCGGCGCCGCTTCGGGCGTTACGTCTTCTCGATCGGGGGTAATCCCGAGGCAGCGGAGCTGGGCGGCATCAACACCCGCTGGACCGTGGTGAAGGCCTTCATGGTGATGGGGATCCTGGTGGCGGTGGCCGCGGCAGTGACCATCGCCCGGCTCAACGCGGCCACGAGCGGCCTTGGAACCCTCTCGGAGTTGTACGTGATCGCCGCCGCGGTCATAGGCGGCACCTCACTCTCCGGCGGGCTGGGGACCGTATCTGGAGCCGTCCTCGGCGCGCTGGTCATGCAATCGTTGCAGTCCGGCATGGTCCTGATGCGTGTCGACGCCCCCCTCCAGGACATCGTCGTCGGAATCGTCCTGGTCATTGCCGTGGCCGTCGACGTCTACTACCGCAGGAGGTCTGCTCGATGACCGATCGTGACCCCCTGGTCGAGATGCGTGAGATGAACGTCTCATTTGGTGGGGTCCATGCCGTCGAGGGAGTCACCATCGACCTCTACCCGGGCGAGATCCTGGCCATCGTCGGTGGCAACGGCGCCGGCAAGTCGACACTGGTCAAGACCCTGTCGGGTGCCCAGAGGGCCGACTCCGGCCAGATACTCATCGATGGCGAGCCTGTCACGATCGACAACCCCCGCGACGCCAAGGCATTGGGGATAGAGACCATCTACCAGACGCTGGCACTGGCCGAGAATATCGACGCTCCCGGCAACATGTTCCTGGGCAGGGAGCTGACGACGCCACTCGGCAACTTGAACGACTCGGCGATGGAGGACGCCGCCCGCAAGGTCATGGGCCGGCTGAACCCCAAGTTCGCCAACTTCAAGACACCGGTGGCTTCGCTGTCGGGCGGTCAGCGCCAGTCCGTGGCGATCGCCCGCGCCGTACATTTCAACGCCCGCATCCTGATCATGGACGAGCCCACCGCGGCACTCGGCCCGGCGGAAACGGAGCAGGTGCGAAGCCTGATCCGTACCCTCAAGAAAGAGGGAATCGGGATAATCCTCATCAGCCACGACATCCACGACGTCTTCGACATGGCCGACCGGATCAGCGTGATGCTGCAAGGGCGCCTGGTCGGGACCGTCGACAGAGGCGACGTGACGATGGACGAGGTGCTGGCGATGATCATCATCGGGAAGCTGCCCGAAGAGGTGACCCAGAGCGAGTTGGAAGATCTCCGTTCCTGAGGCGGAAGTCGGCAGTCCACGTCGGAGATACGGCGGGAGCGTCCGAGCCTTGGAGGCTGGGGGTTGGCGGGGGTAGGAGAGAGTCGAAGGCGGAAGCGGAAGGACCCCGGATGAATCGAATGGACGGAAGAGTGGCGCTTGTCACCGGAGCCAGCCGAGGCATCGGCGCGGCGGTGGCCCATGCGCTCACGGCTGAAGGAGCCAAGGTGGGCCTGGCGTCGCGCAGCGGCGACGACCTCGGCATCGACGGAGCGGTGGCCCTCCCCACCGACGTACGCGACCCCGGGTCGATGGAGCGGATCGTGGAGGCGACGGTGGCTGAGTTCGGGGGCATCGACATCCTGGTGGTCAACGCCGGCGTCGGGTCCTACGGGCCCATCGGCGACATGCCGGCGGACGAGCTCGAGGACATCATCGACACCAACGTCAAAGGTGCCCTCTACTCGGTACGCGCCACCCTCCCCCATCTCATGGAGAGCGACGCCGCCGACCTGGTGATGCTCTCCAGCGAAGCGGGGCGTCGGGGTCTCCCCTTCGAGGCGGTGTACTGCGCCTCCAAGTTCGCCCAGGTCGGATTGATACGGGCGCTCGACCACGAGTTGCGCGAGAAGGGGATCCGCTGCATGAACGTGGCTCCCGGTGGTGTGGCCACCGACTTCGCCATGGGCAGAGGGCGCACCCCCGACATGCCCCAGTTGGCGACGATGATGAGCCCCGAGGATGTGGCCGAGGCTGTGGTGTATGTGCTGACCAGACCCCGCAATCATCGGATTCTCGAGGTGGCGTTTCGGCCGATGTCGGAAGAGTCGATGGGCTAAGAGCGTCGGATGGCGGACAGCGGACGCTCCGGGCGGGTCGCAAGGCGGAGGTCGGAAGGGGGGCGGCCTACCGGGAACGGCCTGGGTGGAGGGCTGGGTAGAGGGTTTGGTAGCGGTGGTGGCGATCTTGGTAGGGCGCCTGTTCGTTCGAAGGGGTGGCCGAGGGATGGACCACTACGACCTGGCGGCATGCGGATTCGACGGAGGCGTGCCATTCGGCGCCGACCGCGGCCAGGACACCGGCGCCGTAGGCTGCTCCTTCTTCGGTGGCCACGGTGACGATGTCGGCTCCGAGGACATCGGAGAGGATTTGGCGCCAGAGAGCGCTCTTGATTCCTCCGCCCGAGGCCCGGATCTGTGTGGGAGGTTCCAAGCCGGCGCCTGTCATGAGATCGAGGCCGTCGCGGAGCCCGTAGGCCACTCCCTCCAGTACGGCGCGGGTGAAATGACGAAGGTCGTGGCGAATCGTCAACCCGACAAACGCCCCCCGGGCGTGAGGGTCGGGATGCGGCGTCCGCTCACCGGTCAGATAGGGGAGGAAGAACAGACCGTCGCTGCCAGGAGGCACCTCGGCCGCCCCGTCCACCAGCTCCTCGAAAGAGGCATGGGGGGCAAGGGCACTACGGAGCCAGCGCAAGCTACCCGCCGCCGACAGCATCACTCCCATCATGTGCCAGCGGTCCGGGACGGCGTGACAGAAGGAGTGGACCCGTCCCCCGGGCTCGATGGCGGGGCCGTCGGTGGTGGCGAAGACGACTCCGGAGGTTCCCAGCGACAGAGCGACGACCCCGGAGGTCACCGCCCCCACCCCCACGGCATTGGCCGACTGGTCGCCCCCTCCCGCCACGACCGGGATGCCGACCGCCAAACCCAACGCCCCGGCGGCATCGGCAGTGATGGTTCCGGTAACGGCGGGGCCCTCGAACGTGGGGGGCATGAGCTCAGGTGCGATGCCGAGAGCGTCGAGCATCTCAGGCGACCAGGTGCGCCGGGCGAGATCGAAGAGAATCGTTCCCGACCCGTCGGCGACGTCGACGGCGTAGGCGCCGGTCATCCGATAGCGGAGGTAGTCCTTCGGCAGGAGGACGTGGCGGACCCGGGCCCAGTTGTCAGGCTCGTGCCGCGCCACCCACAGAAGTTTGGGGGCGGTGAAACCAGTGAGGGCATCGTTGCCGGTGATCTCGATGAGGCGCTCAGGACCCACCCGCCGTCTGATCTCGTCGCATTCGGCTTCGGTGCGCTGGTCGTTCCATAGGATGGCGGGTCTCACCACGTCGCCGTTGTCGTCGAGGAGAACAGAACCGTGCATCTGGCCGGTGAGGCCGATGGCGGCCACCCCGGCGGGATCGACGTCATTCTCGTCGATCAGGCGCCGGACGGCAGACACGGTGGCGTGCCACCACAGCTCGGGATCCTGTTCGGTCCACAGCGGCTGCGGTGTCTCGTAGTCGTATTCGCTGGCACCGGTGGCGACGACGGCGCCCGCCTGGTCGAGGAGAAGTGCCTTGGTGGCGGTAGTGGAGGTATCGATGCCGATGACGAAACTCACGCGGTTCCGGGCCCCATCACCCGCTTCAGCGCCGACTCCACGTCTGGGCATTCGCCCACCGACCACCGCTCCCGGTGCCCGACCTCAGAGCCCGGCTCGAGCTCGACGAGAGGGCCGAGACTCTCGAGCTCGCAGAACTCTTCGTTGCAGAACACCTGAGCCACTGCTCCCCTGTCGGCATAGTCGTCGGCGTCTGCCGGAGTCACGGACTTGAGGAACAACCAGCCCTCCCGCAGGTAACCGACCCGGCCGGGCGCTGGGCCCGAGCCGAGCTTCAGCTGGGGACCGGCCGCGGTATCGAAGACCACCGCCGCAGGGCGGAACGAAAGGCGCGGATCGGAGAGATCGGTGTAGGGCCAGATGACGAGGCTCCGGTCGGCCTGCAGCGGCGAGCCGTTCTCAATACCCACGACCGGGAGGACGGCTGTGCCCCCGAGGGGGAGCTGGGTGATCGACCACGCCGCCGCCCTGGTGGTGCCGGGACCTGTCCACCTGAGGGTGTGGTCGACTATCAGATCCTCGCCCCCGACCGACACCGCCAGTTCCTTGGCGAACCCGGCGGCGTCGACAGAACCGGCGACACGGATGACTCCATCTCGGAACGTGACCTCACAGGGGTCGTCGTCGGGGACGTACGTGACCCGAGCTACCTCGGGAGCCACCCACAACCGGTGCCCGCCCCGGAAGTGGAAACTTCCCACACCCTCGGTGGTGATCCCCGCCTCAGGCTCCATCCTCACGAAGATGTCGGGGCTTCGGTCGTGTCTCAGACCCAAGAGCCGGGGCCCGTAGCCGGTGGGAACCGTGACCTCGAAGGGCCCAAGCCGGCGGGTGACCTCGGTAGTCGTTGCCTCGGTCGACCCGCCGTCCACCTATCCCTCCTGGGACCAGATGACCCGGTTTACGCGATTCTCGAGCAGTTCCTGACGACCTGAAACGGGCACGGGGTCGATCTCACCGGCCGTCACCCTGGCGGCTAGTGAGGCGAGGCTCTCGCCGCCGGTAAGGATTCCCGACCCCAGCCGCCCCGACCAACCCGAATAACGCTCGGTCAGGGCGGCGGAGATCGTCCCGCCATCGACCATGTCGGCAGCAACGAGCAGAGCCCTGGCCAGGGTCTCGATCCCGCCGATATGACCGTGGAAGAGGTCGGCGCGGTCGATGGACTGGCGCCGGAGCTTGGTGTCG
Organism: uncultured Acidimicrobiaceae bacterium; assembly: GCA_964558575.1. GTDB lineage: Bacteria > Actinomycetota > Acidimicrobiia > Spongiisociales > ZC4RG35 > JANQRA01. The sequence continues at coordinate 13,567 of CAZLEQ010000048.1, forward strand.
AAGTTGAAACCACCGGTGGTGAACCCCCCGCCCAAGAGGATCTCATAGAGCACCAGCGCCAGCTCGTCGACCGAGTTTGGGAACTGGTCGGTGTCCCAGCCGTTCTGATAGTCGCCCCGGTTGGCGTCGATGGACCCGAAGATCCCGTTGGCGACGGCGTAGGCGACTTCGTGGTGGAAGCTGTGCCCGGCCAGGGTGGCGTGGTTGCCTTCGATGTTGAGCTTGTACTCGCCCACCAGGTCGAATCGCTCGAGGAAGCCGTGCACCGACTGGCTGTCGTAGTCGTACTGGTGTTTCGTGGGCTCGGCCGGCTTGGGCTCTATGAGGAGAGTCCCCTCGAAGCCGATCTCAGCCTTGTGTTCGGCCACCATCGTCAGGAATCGAGCGAGCTGCTCCTGTTCGCGACGCAGGTCGGTATTGAGGAGCGTCTCATAACCCTCCCGTCCCCCCCAGAGCACGTAGTTCGCCCCGCCGAGCCGATGGGTCGATTCGAGGGCATGTTTGACCTGGGCGGCGGCGTAGGCGAACACCTCCGGATCGGGGTTGGTGGCCGCTCCCGCCGCATACCGGGGATGCCCAAACAGGTTGGCGGTGCCCCAGAGGAGCCGCACTCCGGTGTCGGCCATCTTCTTCTCGGCGTAGTCCACCATTGTTTCGAGGTTCCTGGCGGATTCGGCGAACGTTGCGCCGGGTGGAGCGATGTCGATGTCGTGGAAGCAGAAGAAGGGCACCCCCAGCTTGGAGATGAACTCGAAGGCAGCGTCCATCTTGGCGTGGGCCGCCTCCATCGGCTCGACGCCGGCGTCCAGCCAGGGCCGGTCGAATGTACCGGCGCCGAAAACGTCGCTCCCCGGCCAGCTGAACGAGTGCCAGTAGCAGACGGCCACCCGCAGGTGGTCCTCCATGCGTTTGCCCAGGACCAGCCGGTCGCGGTCGTACACCCGATAGGCAAGATCACTGTCGGAGTCGGGCCCTTCGAACGCGACTGTGCCCTCAACTACATCAAAGAACTCTGCCGGCATCGTCTCCTCTGGGATTCCCGCCGCACACTATTAACGACAGGGCTCCCGAGCAACGCCGGGGCGGACAGCATCATCTCGAGCCATGGCTCACACTTCAGATTTGGCCCGATTTGGGCTATCTCGCTGAACAACGCAGTCTCGAAGAGAGATTTGCCAACTACCGGTATATGGCGGTCCCGACCAGGGAGTCGAATGTCAAGGGGCACCGATGAACGAAATAGGTGCGGTGGCGGCGGGAGCTCGCCACGTCCCATCTTGAGGCCCAGGGCCATTGATCAAACCGCAAGACGACTCGGTCTTACTGATTGCTGAGCAAATCGATCAACTCGGTTGCGGCGAATACGCGGCGCGGACGTCCCTTCTTTCGTCGTGACAGTGGACGCTCTTCGAGGATCTCGGCTTCGGATAACCGAAGGAGAGCTTCGTGGGCAGTCTGGGGGGCGACGTCATAGCGCTCAGCGACTTTTTGTGTATCGACGACAGGGTGGAGAGGCAGATCGTCAATCACTTTCGCGGCGACTGATCGTCCCCTGGTTTCGATGCGACCTCTCATCCGATGTAAGAGGTCTTCCACTCCCCCGGTCATCTCGCTCATCCACCCAACAGCCTCGATGACAGACCACGACGCGAACAGAAGCCAGGAGTCGGTGTCGCCATCCTGATACGCGCGGAGCCCCGCGATGTAGCGGTCGGTGTCCCTACTCCACGGCACAGAGACCGGAACGGGAGTCTCGAGTCCGGCTCGTTTGACCAAGAGATGCTGTAGGAGTGCTCGTCCGACTCTCCCGTTCCCATCGACGAAGGGATGGATCACCTCGAACTGGGCATGCGCCAGCGCCGCCAAGGCGACAGGGGTCAAGTCGGTTCGTGCACTGAAGCTGCCTAGGTCCTCCAGTAGCGGGCGCACATCCTCAGGTGGCGGAGGGATGTACTCAGCGTCACGGGGGCCGAAGGAGCCTCCACCGATCCAATTCTGTTCAGTCCGCAAGGCGCCAATAGCCTCGGGACGCATCCCGGGATGACCCTCCATCAGAAGACGATGCCATTCCAACATGTCTTCCACCGTCGCCGGAGCCGGCGTGGCGATTGCCGCTCGCAAGGCTTCGAGGTTGCCGACAACCCTCCGAGCAGGCTCATCATTGACCTCATCGGTGTCGGCGAACTCCGCCTCGAGGATCCGCCGCGGCCCGGGACCAACACCTTCGATCAACGACGAGGCGCTCGACTCAGACCGGTAGATGACCGTTGCGATACCAGCCAACGGGAATCGTGGCACCGAACCCAAGGCCCTGGACGCCTCAGCAAGAGCCAAGATCACCTCAGAAGAGAACTCGAACTCAGTCCCAGCGAGCAACTCCGGGGTGTGCGGGGTGTATTCGTAGGTGCGACCGAGCGAATCGGTCCAGGTACGGGCTTGCCCTGACATACTCAAGGAGTTTATCAGGGTAACTGTTCCCAACCCTGATAAATATGCAAAATCTTTCGATTGGGACCTCGTCGCACAACCTGATACTGAACTTTAGGTGAAACGTGCGTTGACCAGGGCCTTTAGCAATCCACGTCAAACGCGCGAGAAAGAACCAGGTTGAGTTGGTTCTTCGCGGCATCTGTTGTGGTTGACAAGGAACGCTG
>CAZLEQ010000049.1:0-16217 GCA_964558575.1 uncultured Acidimicrobiaceae bacterium
AGTGGGTGCCGCGCCTACAGTCGCCCGATGAGAAGGAGGTCGGCATGAAGGGTGCCGCCCGGACCATCTACGTCTTCAGCGTCTACCTGATGGTGGTGGGCGTGGCACTCGCCGTCGTCCCCAACACCCTGTTGACCGTGGTCGGGTTGCCGGAGACCGACGAGGTCTGGATCAGGATCGTCGGGGTGGTTGCCATCGTCCTGGCGCTCTACTACTTCGATGCGGCACGCAACAACACCACCACCTTCTTCGCGGCGTCGATCCTGGGACGAGGGTTTTCCACGGCAGCGCTGGTGGCGTTCTGGGCGACCGGTCAGCCATGGCAGCTCCTGGTCTTCGCCGGAATCGAATTGGCCGGGGCGGTTTCGACCTACATCGCGATGAGAGCCGAGGCATCGCCCTGAGACGGTCGCCGACTCTCTGACTTCGGCGGCGATCCCGTCGAGTGAACTGCCCGGTACGGGATCAACCTTCGACCCGTCGTCATGTCGTCTGCGGAGGACTACGGTTGAGTCCGAAGGAGAGGTCGCAGAGAATGATCGAAGCATATGTCCTCATCCAGACCGCGATCGGGAGACCGCCACAGGTAGCCGCCGAGCTCGGTGGCATTCCGGGCGTCGGCACCGCCGATGTCCTCACCGGACCGTATGACGTGATCGTGCGGGTGACGGCCCCAGACGTTGATGCCCTCGGTCGACTGGTGGTCACCAAGATCCAGGTGGTCGAAGGGGTCACCCGGACCCTGACCTGTCCCATAGTCCGCCTCTAGAAGGGTCTAGACAGTGGATGACCAGGTGGAAGTGGGGCCGGCGTCCGAACTGACCCCCGGCACCGTGAGAGGAGCCGGCCGCTATGCCGTCGGCAACATCGACGGGGAGATGTTCGCGGTGACCCGCAACTGCCGGCACCTCAACGCCGATCTAGCCAAGGGCAGCATCGGCGAGGACGGGTGTCTGGTATGTCCTTGGCACGGCTCCAGATACGACGTGCGAACCGGAAGGATGGTGCGGGGTCCTCAGGGTGTCTTCGCCAAGATCCCGGGTCTCGGCACCGCCTACAAGGTCCTCACCCTGGTGCTGCCGCTGGGTCGGGCGAGGGTGGTCGAACGCGACGGAACTATCTATGTCGAATAACACCTTCCGAGCCTCTCGACGACGAGCCCGCCAACCATCTCTCCAGGCGCCCGAAATGTCCCCACAAGAAGTGGAGTCTCACCCCTAGATCGAGGTGAGGAACTCGTCGAGGGGGTACTGGTCGTCGAAGTGAAACCACGCCTCCGAGAAGGTCTCATCACGCACGTGCATCACGATCACGCGTTCCCTGAATGGGACCGCCCGTTCACCTGGCGATGACCCGAAACAGCTGCACCGAGTGATTGTTCGGCTTCGAGATCTCCCACCTCAGGTGCTTGATCACGCGGCGGGCGAGCTTCTCGTTCACATGCATGGTTTCTCGGCGCCTGTCAGGGTCGGCGGACGTTCGACGCTACCAGCCGGCTTAACCCCGAAGCGAGGCTGCTCTCGGCCTCGGGCCCTTCTCGACCGATCAACTAGGGACGGCACCGGAGACCCCAACTGGCGGTATTGACCGCTGGGCCTGCGAGATCCCCGGGGTTGTGGATACCCTGTTTGGTGAGCTGTGCGGAGACTTAGCTCTCCGCGGTTCGGTGGGAGGTGACGAGCCGTTCGGGCGATCTCCGAGGTGGTCAGCCGCTCCCCACGTGATGAAAGAACGTCTCGCTCTCCTGCCGTGACGCCAGGCATCGTCAAGCCGGTCCGTCGGTCGTCCGATCCAAAATCGGATTTCCAGGGTTGACCGGCGAAATCCGGCCCTGTATCTATCGAGCGTGCGGACGAGCCTTTTCGTTCCACGGAGACGGAGGTGGCGAGGTGAGTAATCAGACAGTAGCCAACAGGCGGAGACTCATCGTTCTCATGACACTTGTCGGTCTTGCGGTGCTGACAGTCGGTGTGTTGCCGTCGGGCGCGGTTCATGGTGGCCCCCATGTGTCCCAACTGGGGCGTGGCACGTTCACCGACGACGTTGGGGTGACGGTCAAGGTCAAGCTGGACGGTCGAGCGACCAACGTGGTCAACATGCGCGACGCCTCGGACGTGGTGTTCGCCGAGATCACCGTCCCCGACGGGGCGGCGTTCCCCTGGCATAGCCACCCTGGCGCGGTGTTGTTGGCCAACAACGGTCCAGGCACGTTCACCTATGTGAACGCCAACGACTGTGTGCTGCGCACCTACGGGCCGGGTGAGGCGTTCGTCGATCCCGGGCAGGGCAACGTGCACACCGGGTTCAACGACAGCGGACAGGACCTGATCCTCCACGCGGTCTTCCTCGACGTCGCCAACGGGCTCTCACTCCCGGCGGACGCACCGGAGGACTGCGACCCCTTCCCCGAGCCCTGATACCAACCCGATCGGCTACGGGAGCGTTGGGGTGGAGGCAGGTCGCCTCCGTCCCTGACTGCGACTCGTGGGGCAGAACGGAACGGCTCTCCGAACGACGATCGCAGCTCCGGCGATAGGAGCTTGCCGGCGCACACCCAGGTCAACACACCAGTGGGTCCGGGGTGCTACCGGCTGAAAGGCGGGTCGAGCCGGGTTGCCGGGCCCGGGCGATAGAGATGGGCCGGGCGGCCAGACCCGCCCCGTCTGGTCCGAGTCGTCGGAACCACGAAGCCGCGTCTTCCGGTCACCCTGTTGTGGAAATTGCCCGGGTCGAGACCCTTTCCCCACACCACCTCATAGATCTCGCGCAGGTCGCCGATGGTGAACTCTGCCGGCAGGAACCCGGTGGCCACCGTGGTGTGCTCCAACGCCGAGCGGAGCGAGTCGACGGCGTCGCCGAGGATTCGGTGATGATCGAAGGCGAGGTTCTCAGGGTCGGCCAGGGCCTGGGCCACCGGGACGAAACCGGCCGAAGCGGCGTCACTCCCACCTCGCGGTTGGGTCGTGGGCGGGACCGCGGCCCAGTAGGCGACGGTGACCACCCGCATCCTCGGGTCGCGGTCGGGATCCCCGTAGACCCCGAACTGGATCAGCGGGCCCCCGCCACCCAGACCGGTCTCCTCGGCGAGCTCACGGGCCGCGGCTGTCTCCAGACCCTCCTCGGCGTCGACGAAACCACCGGGCAGAGCCCGGGCCCCCTGGAATGGAGGATTGGTCCGCTCCACCAGGACCACCTGGAGCTCCCGGTCCTCGACGGTGAACACCGCGACATCGGCGGTGACGGCAAACCGGGACGGGGTCCAGGTATCGCCGTCTGGAGGGTTCATCCTCCCATTATATGTAATGATCACAAGAAAGGGTCGGCCGGATAGTCTTCCAACCAATGACCACGCTTGAGGACCGATTCCGCGGGTTGATGGTGGGGACCGCGGTCGGAGACTGTTTGGGGAGACCGGTTGAAGGTCACCGAAGTGTTGGTGAGTCGTATCTCACCGAGGTGAAGACCCGACCCCCGTTGCTGATCTACACCGACGACACCGCAATGACACTGAAACTGGCCGAGTCGCTGATCGAATCTGACGGGTTCGACGGGGCCGACATGGCTATGCGGTTCGCCGCCGAATATCGGGACGAGCCGTTCCGGGGCTACGGGGGTGGGTCCGTCACCATCTTCGAAGCAGTGCTCTCCGGGGCCCGCTGGCATGTCGCCGCCGAGGCCCAGTTCGACGGTCAGGGTTCCTACGGCAACGGCGGGGCGATGCGGGTGGCCCCGGTGGCGTTGTGGGCATACCCCGATCTCGACGAGACGGTGCGTCTCGCCAAGGAGACCGCCCGGGTGACCCACACCCACCAGGTCGGAGTGGAGGGGGCGATGATCCAGGCGGTGGCCGCCCACCACGCCCTGAAGACCGCCGACGGTGAAGAATTCGACCGGATGGCGCTCCGGTCTGATCTCGACCGGTTGGTCGAGACCGAACAGTTCCGGGACAAGCTCGACACCCTCGACCGGCGTCTCGAAGAGGGCGACGACGAGAACGCCGCCCTGCATCTGGGCAACTGGGTGGCCGCCGACAAGTCGGTGGTCACCGCCCTGTACTGCTTCTTGCTCGCCGCAGACTTCGAGGAGGCGATCCTCCGGGCGCTCCGGATCGGTGGGGACACCGACACCATCGCCGCCATGGCCGGTGCCCTCGCCGGAGCCCGTTTCGGGCTCACCGGGATCCCTCAACCCTGGCAGGAGGTCGAGGGATACCACCATCTGGTCGAGTTGGCCGACGCGATAGCCACCCGCACCAGTCCCTGATCCCGGCGTGTTGAGCGACGATCGGGCCACCTTTCAAACCAGGCCGCCTCTCCGCAGCGAACCAGTCAAATCCGATGGTGGGCGCGGCTGCGGCCGCGCTGATCAGGACGATGGTGGGCACAAAACAGTGAGCCAGGTGACACCGCCGCTCGAGGCTGGAGATTGCGGGCCACCTGGAGGGTTTGTCTTGTGTAGGTTCTTCAGCAATCAGAGAAGGAGAAGCCGATGGGATCAGTGAACACCTTGCGCACGGTGATGCAGGTGCAGTCAGTCGTATTCTTTGCCTATGGAGCGGCGTTCTTGCTGATTCCCGACGTCGCACTGGGCACGTTGTTCGGCTATGACGTGGATTCGTTATGGCCGCGGGCGCTTGGCGCTGTGTTCCTTGGGGTTGCGTGGGCCGAATGGAATGTCGCCGAGCGACTCGAGGAACGACTCGACTTGGTATGGCCGTTCGCATTCATCGCCGGCCTACTGGTCGTGGTGTTCATCTGGGAGCGTGCCGCCGGGACCTATCCGGGGACCGAGTCGTTCTGGTGGGTCAGCCTGGCGGTAGCCTTGGTGTTCTTCGTGGCGGTGATCGCAGTCCGTCCCCGCAATGCCCCCGAGCCGACGCCGGAGACTTAGGCCTCCCTTCTGGGCCAAACCGCTCGGGTTGCCGGTGGCGCTCCTCGCTTGATCTCGACCACATGGCCCGCGCCTTGCCGTGGCCTGTTGCGGACTCACCGGGATCGCCGAACTGTGGGGGCAAGTCGAGGGGTAGGACCATCTGGTCGAAGTGAGCGACCGGATAGCCTCCGGCGTCGGGCCTGAGAGCAGTCGGCACCGGTCTATTCAGCGGAGATCGCCTTCGATCACCCGATGGGGCGGCAACCAGACCCTGTCGGAAGTGTGGTCATGCCAACTCGGTTCCCGGTCGTCCCGGATGGTCGGTGTCCATGAACAGATCGAGAAGCTCGCCGATCGCACGCTGGCGACTGATTGCATCGGGCACCGGGAGATGAGCTTGGACCTGATAGACGTTGCGTCTGCCCTGCTTCTCTTTGGCCACGTATCCCCCACTGGTGAGATCGGTGACGATGCTGTAGGCGGTGCGCTCGGTGACTTCGAGAGCCGAGGCGATGTCGCGGAGCCGAGAATTGGTGTCGTTGGCGATGAACAGCAACGCCCGAGCATGATTGGTCAGGAAACTCCAGTCATTCTTCATGGTAAGACGACTATAGCAAGAATTAACTAGAAACGTCTTGCCAGAATCCGACTTATGAGTAATATCTTGAGGAGATGTCCGGATTGAGGCGCAGTCGGCGGCTCACCACCCGGTCGCGAAAGGAGCCCCGAGATGCTTGTCACGGGAGCCGTCAGTGTCCTTCTCCTCATGCTTTTGCTCTCGCGCATGCATCGAGGTCTCACCCTGGGCCGTTCCTCACCAAGGACCGTCCTTCGTCGGAGGGGCTCCGCAGGGGTCGGAACCGTCTTCTTGGTGCTCGCAGCCCTGGTCTCTACCTTGCTGGCTGCGAACATCGCCGTTGCGGCGATAGTACCCACCATCCAACTGGGCACCTCGGCCAACTATTCGGTGCTCGGCGGCCAGACGGTGACCAACACCGGCCCCAGTGTCCTGGCCAACAGTGTCGGAGTGTGGCCGGGGACCGCGATCACAGGATTTCCCCCTGGCGTGGTGCTCCCACCGGGGATCGTCGATGACGGAGCCACTGCCACCTCTCAACAGGCGCAGTCAGATCTGACCGTCGCCTATCTGGACGCGGCGGGTCGGCCCCTCGACGCCACCACTACCTCGGAACTCGGTGGCCTCACCCTGGTGGGCGGGGTGTATGCCGGGCCGGCGAAGTCGGCGTTGACCTTGACCGGCACCCTGACCCTGGATGGAGAGGGCAACCCCAACTCGGTCTTCATTTTCCAAACCGACTCGACGCTGACCACGGCGACAGGGAGCACGGTGGCTTTGATAAACGGTGCCCAAGAATGCAATGTCTTCTGGCAGGTTGGCAGTTCGGCAACCCTCAACGGTTCGGTGTTCGTGGGCAACGTCCTCGCCCTGACCACGATCACCCTGGGCGACGCAGTGACCGTCCATGGACGAGCATTGGCACAAAACGGTGAAGTGACCCTGATCAACGACACCTTCACCCAACCGACCTGTGACCTGTCGGCTCCGGTGACAACCACCACCGTCGGGGCCACCACGACCACGGTGGCCGCCGTCACCACAGTCCCGACCACGGCCACGACTGTGGCTCCCGAGCTCCCCTTCACCGGTGGCAACAGCATGGTGCTGCTCCTGATCGCGATGGGTGCCTTCGGAGTCGGGATCATCCTGATTCGAATGACCCGCACACACGCCTGATCGCATCGGCCCTCACCGCCGAACCGATCTGAGGGGATTAGATCCCCCGCGCCGCGGTGAGGGGAGAGACCGGCTCGCCCGCCTCCCTTTGACCAACAGGGCGGCGACCGACGATGAGCGAGTCGGCCAGCTGATCGGCGGCGAGTTGGCTCGACCTCCAAGGGATTAGTCCCCGTAGACAGTTGATCCGAGGGAGGGGGCCCGGTATCAGTCTGGGGTGCCGTAGCGTCGGTTTACGCTCAGACCGTGTCGACGCCTCCCACCAGCGTCCTCTCCCGTGAGCTGCTGCCGGCTTCGATAGCGGTCTTCGCCACCGCGGCGCTGGCCTCGTTTCAGGCGTTGGGGGTGGCCGCCGCCCTCCCCGACATGGCGGCCGATCTGGGCAACGTGTCCCTGCTTCCCTGGGTGATCACTTCGTTTCTTCTCACCTCGAGTCTGGCCACAGTGGTGGCCGGTCCATTCATCGATGCGATCGGGGTCTCGCGGATGTTCCGGCTGGCGGTGACGGTGTTCGCCGCGACCGGTTTCGCCACAGCTTTCGCACCGTCGATGGAGGTCCTCATCGGGTTCAGGCTCTTGCAGGGAGCCGGTGCGGGTCTGATCCTGTCGACTGGAACTGCGGCCGTGTCGCTGGTCTACCCCCAACACCTGGTGGGGAGGGCCTTCGCCGCCAACGCCACCGTGTGGGGGGTTATGGGAGTAGCGGGCCCTGCAGTGGCTGCCCTCATCCTCACCTTCCTCACCTGGGAGTGGATCTTCTTTATCAACCTTCCAATGGGTGTCATAGCCCTGTGGGCGGGGTGGAAGGTGCTGCCTGGTCCCTACGGGGAGTCGACGGGGCGATTCGATTTCAAGGGCACGCTGTTGCTGACCGGGTTGACAGTCGCCACCCTGTTCGCCGTCGACGCGCTCAGTGTCGTGTCCCTGTTCTGGCTTGCTGGCGCGCTGGTGGCGTTGGGTCTCTACGTCCGTCATGCCCGACGGGCCCGGTCACCGGTGGTGAGGTTGGAGCACATCGTCGCCCAGCCTTACCGCGGCCTCGCCCTGTCGACCGGATTGGTGCTCACCGGCGTCTTCGCCATGAGCTCGTACATACCCCTCTACGTCCGGGCCGGCCTCGAGGGCTCACCCGGACTCACCGCCTGGTCGGTACTCCCCCTCACGGTAGGGTGGACGGTGGGGGCGATCATCTCCAGCCGGATGGCCGATCGGCATTCCGAGTCCTGGATCGTGATCGTCGGGTTCATGGTCGCGGTGCCCTCCATGGGACTGGCCTGGTATCTCATCGCCGCGAATGTCTCTCTCATCGCCTCCTTTGGGGTGTTCTTCACCGCCGGAGTCGGGGTGGGCCTGGCCACCAACGCCGCCCTCACCCTGCTCAGGGCGGTCACCGACTCCTCCCGCATGGGTCGGGTGGCCTCCGCCCATCTCTTCGCTCGCAACCAGGGATTCACCTTCGGTGCCGCCATCGGCGGTGCCGTCCTCCTCTTCGTGGTGACCCGCCAACTCGGCGATGTGGAACTGGTCCGTGAGCTGATCTCGTCCGCAGAAGGTGACGCCCCTGTGGGTGCGGCCGAAGCGGTCCGCGCCGGGTTCGCCGCCAGTGTCGCGGTTGGTCTGGTGCTCTCGGTCCTGGGATGGCTGGCTTCGCTGCGGATGCGAAGGGCCTTGGCTGCCTCCCGCCAGGCGAGACGGGGCGCCCCCGACACCACCGATGAGCCGTGACTCGGGCAGCGTCGACTCCAGCCGCAGCCCGGACGAGAGAATCGGCGGCAAACCCCTCGGTGGTTATGATCGGTCCGCCCTGGGCTCACGGACCCCGAAAGGCCCCAAATGAGGTCGGGTGACCATGGCTGAGCCACCGATAGCTGGAAGCGGTTTCCGAACCATCATCGAGCCGTTCCGGATGCACTCGGTGGAGCAGATCGACTTCACCACCCGCGAGGAGCGACAGGTCGCGCTGGAACGGGCCCGTTACAACCTGTTCGGGCTCAAGGCCAGGGAGGTGATCATCGACCTCCTCACCGATTCCGGAACCGGTGCTCTCTCCACCCGGCAATGGGCGGGAATGATGCAAGGTGACGAGTCCTATGCCGGCAGTCGCTCCTACGAGCGGTTCCGGGAGTCGGTCACCTCCATCACCGGATTCCCCGAGGTGATACCGACCCACCAAGGGCGAGCAGCGGAGAGGATCCTGTTCTCGGTGAAGGTAGGTCAGGGCGACGTGGTCCCCTCCAACACCCACTTCGACACCACCCGGGCCAACGTCGAGTACCAGGGTGCCGAGGCTCGGGACCTCATCACTGCCGAAGGAAGGGACACCCAGTCCGAGCACCCCTTCAAGGGGAACATCGATACCGAGGCGTTGGCGGCGACAATCGCCGAGGTCGGGGCCGAGCGGGTCCCTTTGGTGATGATGACCGTGACCAACAACTCCGGGGGAGGACAGCCGGTGTCGATGGCGAACCTCCGGGAGGTGCGCTCGATCTGCGACAGCCATGGTATCCCTCTGATGCTCGACGCCTGTCGTTTTGCCGAGAACTCCTGGTTCATCAAGCAGCGAGAGCCGGGCTATTCGAACACCGCCCCAGTGGACATCGCCAGAGAGATGTTTGCGCTGGCCGACGGGGCAACCATGTCCGCCAAGAAGGACGGGATGTCCAACATCGGAGGGTTCCTCGGTCTCCGCGACCCGGAGACCGCCGCGGCCTCTCGGAATCTGCTGATCCTCACCGAGGGCTTCACCACCTACGGGGGAATGGCAGGGTACGACCTCGAAGCAGTCGCCCAGGGGCTTTGGGAGGCCCTCGACGAGGACTATCTCCGCTACCGAATCCGTTCCACCGCCTATCTCGCCGAGAAGGCCGACGCCGCCGGAATGCCCACGGTTCGCCCACCAGGAGGACATGCCGTTTACCTCGACGCCGCCCGTCTGTTACCTCACATTCCCTCCACCCAATACCCAGCCCAGGTCCTCGCCTGTGCCCTCTATCTGGAAGGAGGCGTGCGGGGAGTGGAGATCGGTTCGGTGATGTTCGGCAAACCGCAGCCTGACGGGACCGAGACGCCCGCGGCCATGGAGCTGGTCCGTCTGGCGATTCCCCGTCGCACCTACACCCAGAGTCACATCGACTATGTGGGAGAAGTCATCGCCATGGTGGCGGCAGGCGCCGACCGATTGACCGGCCTGCAGATCGTCGAGCAGGCCCCGTGGCTGAGGCACTTCACTGCCGCCTTTGCCCCCGTGCCCTGACAGTCGCTCAAACTGCGGATCGTTGCCCGACTGGTGTCATTCCCCGCTCACCTCTGCCGGGGCGACTCCTCGGTCATGTCGGTATTGGAAAGGGCGAAACGGATCGCCTGTGCTTTGGACATGTTGCGTCCCCGATCGAGCAGCTGCTCAGCCCTCTCCGCCCCGACCGTCTTTCGCGACTCTTCCAGACCCTCCAGTTGTTCTGAGAAACTCTCCAGAAGGCGCAAGCCACTCTCCTCCTCGAGGGTGCTTACTGCACCCGCCAGTATCAGCGCCCGCTCATGATCACCGGTATCCATGGCGACGTGAGCGAAGTCACGGAGATGGAGGATGATCCCGGACACGTCTCCAGATTCGTCGAAGACTCGGAGACCGGCGGAGAGATGAGGTCTCGCCGCCTCAGGCTCGTTGAGACGGAGGAGCACGGTGCCCAGCATGCGATGGGCCCAGCCCAGGGAGTAGGTGTCATCGAGTCGTTCATACATGGGAAGGGCCATCTCGTAGGCCATCCTGGCCTCTTCGTCCCTTCCGTCTGCGTGGGCCGACGAACCCCAAGCCCACAAGCTCTTGGCCACGCCCGCCTCGTCCCCTTGACGCTCGTAGATCTCCCGGGCCTCCTCGGCGTAGCGCAACGCCGGCTCGGTCTGCCCTCCGAAGCCATAGGCGAAGGAGGCGTTGTACAGGGCGTTGGCCACGTCTTGCTCACTCCCGTGGTCGCGGAGCAGGCTAAGCGCCTCCTCGTAATACTCTCGAGAGTCAGCGAACGCCCCATCCCAGTAGGCGAGACCGCCGGCGGCTTCCAAAGTGCGCGCTCGAGTTTGTGGATCCTCGCCGCCAATCGCTAGCGCTTCCGCCACCCAGAGACGGCCTTGCTCGATGTCCCCCCGCATGTGCCAGTAGTGCCACAATCCTGCCACCAGACGGGAGGCCTCCTCCGATCTCTTGTTGTCTACGGCCCACCGCAACGCGGTCTGTAGACTGCCCATCTCACGGTTGAGTCGGTTGAGCCATATGCCGGCATCGGCTCGGATGAGGCGGGGGGCGGCCGCTTCAACCTCCGCCACGCTCCAATTACAGAACCGAGCCCAGACTCGATTCTCCTCCGAGCCCTCGGCAAGTTGCTCTTGGGCGTAGGCCCGCATGGTCTCCAACAGCCGATACCGGGAGGTGTCGGGGTCTGGCAGGGCGAGCACCAGGGACTTCCACACCAGGGAGCCGATCAATGTCGACACCGCGTCGAGTTCGATGCCATCACCGGAGCACACCACCTCGACCGCCTCGAGCGAGAAGCTGCCAGCGAACACTCCCAAGCGGTTGAACAGCGTGCGTTCTTGCTCGGAAAGCAAGTCGTAAGACCAGCTGACAGCCGCCTGTAGGGCGGCCGATTTGGCTGGAATCGTCTGTTGGCGGCCCACTAGCAGTCGGAAGCGGTCGTCGAGACGGGCGGCGACGTCTCGTGGCGAGAGATGCGCCATCTGGACCGCGGCCAACTCGATGGCGAGTGGCAGCCCATCGAGACGCTGGCAGATGTCGACCAGCGTGCCTAGGTGGGTGCTGACCAGGTCTCGGCCGGGACGCACCGACTCGGTCCGGTCCACGAGCAGTCGCACGGCTGCAGCCTCCTCCGCAGGCATGTCGCCGTCGGGAAGCTCCAGAGGTGGCACTGCATAGACCACCTCCCCCGGAATGGCGAACCCCTCTCTGCTGGTCGCCAATATCTTCAGCATCGGGCACTCGAGGAGGACAACACTGATCATTGCGGCCGCCCCATCCAGGACGTGCTCGCAATTGTCGAGGACGACCACCATGTCCCGGGTGCCGAGATAGGCCACCAAATCGTCGCGTCTCGTCTTCCCGTCTCCGCCGGCTATTCCCAAGGCATTGGCCACCGCGCCGTCGACGAGGGCCTGATCGCTGACCGGCACCAGATCGACGAACAGTGCGCCATCGTTGCACTGCGACGCGAGGAGATTTCCCACCTCGATCGCCAGACGAGTCTTCCCGGAGCCGGCGACACCGGTCAGCGTCACCAATCGTGAATCAGTGAGGTGGCGCGTAATCTCCGGCAGCGACGCCTCTCGCCCGATGAACGAGGTGTGGGGCATCGGAAAGCCCCGGCGTCTCGCCTTGTCGGCGAATCCCGCCAGATCCCGGCGATTGCCCACGCCAAGCTTCATGAGCAGCGAGGAGGCGTGGCTCTCCACAGTCCGAACCGAGATGAAGAGACGTTCGGCAATCTCCGCGTTGGTCAGCCGCTCGCCGAGGAGGGCGAGCACCTCTCGCTCCCGCGCCGTCACACCGGCTCGGTCGAGCAGATCCATGACCATCTCCCATCGCCGGATCTGAAATCAGTGGTTTACACGGATGACAGGGCAGACCTCGTTCGGTAATCAGACATCATCGGCCGAAGAAGGATACCGGTACGGCAGGGCCGTACCAGTAGAAAATCTGCGAAGCAGGAGGGAATGAGAAATGCATCAAAATAGGGCAAGACGACGTCTGACGGGGGTTGTCTTGATGGCTCTGGCAGGCTTGCTAGTAGCGGCACCGGCGGCTTCGGCGGACGTCAGCCAACAGACGACAGGCGTCAACTGGCACGCCCAGCAGGCGGCCCTGGGGAAGACGGGGCAGGTGGAAGGTGGTCAAGCCAGCTTGGTGCGCAACGAGAACGGCATCACATACCGGTTGAGCACCACCGGCCTCGAACCGGGAAATGCCTACACCTTATGGCTGGCTGTCGTCAACAACCCCGCTGCGTGTGCCAGCCAGCCTTGTTCAGCTGCCGACATCATCCTCAATGGGGACACCCGTTCCCAGGTGAGATTCGCTGCCGGGAATGTGGCGGGAGGCTCCGGTAAAGGGACATTTGCGGGCCACATCAGGGTTGGAAGTCTGTCGGGATGGCTACCGGATCGAGCGCTGGAGGATCCGTTCGGTTCGGAGATACATCTGGTCATAAACGACCACGGGCCGATGCTGCCGGAGTTCATGCCGGGGATGATCCAAACCTACCGGGGTGGATGTTCGGACTCGAGCCCTTTCCCCGGTGTCTTCCCGGCCAGTGCTCTGAGCGACGGTTCGGTTGGGCCCAACATCTGCCGGCTCTATCAAGCGGCGATCTTCGCCGGGCAGTAAAGAAAACAGAGAGGTGGTCGGGGACGAGTCCGGTCGACTCCTCCCCGACCATCTGGCCTGTTCGTGAGTCGTTTTTGGCATTGTCGGCGCAACCGTGCCGTCAATTGGTCATCCCCTACGACAAGGATGGTGTCATGGAATATGTATCCGTGGTGAGCATGGTCGAGGATGCCATGACTCGGATCGAGAGTCTGTCACCCACCGAGGTGGCTGCCGCCCTCGACGGCGAGACCCTGCTGGTGGACGTCCGCGAGCCTGACGAATGCCAAAGGAACGGCGTTCTTCCGGGAGCCATGTTCGCTCCCCGGGGGGTCCTGGAGTTCTGTGCGGACCCGGCTAACCCTCATCGTATAGAGGAGTTCGACCGGGGACGCCGAATCATCCTGTACTGCGATACGGGCGACCGCTCGGCAATGGCGGCCGACACCCTGCAACGCATGGGCTACTGGAGAGTGGCACAACTCGCCGGGGGGCTCGAGGGGTGGGTGGAGAACGGACGTCGTGTGCACAGTCTGGAGAGCAGTATTGGAGGTGGCGTTCGCAACAAGGGAGGATCGTGATGGTTGGCACATGGACAACTGCTGGATCGAAGAGACCCATCCCACGGACACTGACCCGTTCAATATCCCTCGTCGCCCTGCTCACCGTGGTGTTGGTGTCGGTTTCCTGTGAACGAAGTGATGGGGCCATCGTGGAGAGCCCCCAAGTCGCCGAGGTGAGATGGCACCCGCAACAGGAGCGGTCTGGCAATTCCGGAGCAGTCGATGGGGCGTGGGCCGAGCTGGTCCGCTACGAGGAGGGGATCTCGTTCCAGGTCCATGCCGAGGACCTAATCCCGGGCAACGCCTACACGTTGTGGCTGGTGGTGACCAATGAGCCGTCGGCCTGCGTGTCGAACCCCTGTCCAGGACCCGAGCTGATCGGGGTAGAGGAGACAGATTCTCAGGTCGTCTACGCCGGGGGCCATGTAGCCGGCGGTAGCCGGAGCACCTTCGCAGGGTCTGTTGGTGTGGGGCCGCTCGAGGGATGGCTCCCGGACCGCTCGCTCGGAGATCCGATGACGGTCGAGGTCCAACTGGTGGTAAACGACCATGGCCCTGCCCTCGATGAGCACATGCCGGGAATGATCGACACCTACCGCGGCGGCTGCTCCGATGAAAGCCCTTTCCCGCCGTTCTTCCCTGATACGGCGCTGACAGACGGTGAGGTCGGCCCCAACGATTGCCTTCTCTACCAGATGGCGGCCTTTCTCGCTCCGTGACGACGGGTCGGGCGGCCCCACGACTCTCCCAGCCTTGCAAGCCGGATCCCGGAATCCGTGGTCACCACGGATGACACCTGCCGAGCCCTGATGTATTTCTACGACCCAAGGTTCGGAAAGGAATGAAATGTCGACCGTTATGACCCGTCGCAGCTTCCTCAAGTCGGCCTCCGCCGGTGTCGCCCTGTCGGTAGCTGGTCCATGGTCTGCTCCGTGGACGTACGCCGGGACGAGCGGTCTCGTCAGGCATTACGACGCCGCCGTACCGAACGCCTACACAGAGGTGGCCCTGGGACTGATTTCCTCGACACCGGGTTTCACGCCGCCCGTTGCCTCCCGGGCGTTGGCCTACATGGGGGCAGCCTTATACGAGTCATTGGTTCCGGGGATGGTGGGTTACAGGTCGCTTCACGGACTGCTCCCCGAGTTTCCGCCAACGCCGAAGACCCCCAACTCCGGTTTCCACTGGCCCACCGTTGCCAACCATGCATTGGCCGGGATCTTGAGAAGCCTGTTCCCACCCAGTGCCCCCAGGATCGGCGAGGTGGCAGCACTAGAAGAGTCGTTCGACAGAAAGTTCTCGGTGCCAGCCCCGATCCGGCATCGGTCAGTCGACCGAGGGGCCGCCATAGCTCAGATAGTCGATGGCTGGGCTACGGAGGACGGCGGCCACGCCGGCCATTTGAACAACTTTCCCTCCAACTACGTTCCACCGGTCGGTGCTGGCCTGTGGACACCGACTCCTCCGGCTTTCCAGCCGATCCCATTGCAGCCCTTCTGGGGGCACAACAGATCGTTCACTAATTTTGGGTTTGGGTTCCCACCGCCACCGCCCTACTCAGAGGATCCCTCCTCCGAGTTCTACCGCTACGGACTGGAGGTCTACGACACCAGCTCGAGTCGTACACCCGAGCAGGAAGCCGTCGCTTTCTTCTGGGCGGACGATCCGGGAACGGTCACGCCTCCAGGCCACTCAGTCTCAATGCTCCGCCAGATTCTCTCCAGCGAAGATGCTTCTTTGGAGAAGGCCGCCGAGTCCTACCTTCGGGTGGGATGTGCCATCGCCGACGCCTTCATCCTTTGCTGGCGCGAGAAATACATCTGGAATCTGCTCCGACCGATCACGTACATCCGGGCAAACATCGATCCCGACTGGAGCTCCCTTGTCCAAACGCCACCATTTCCGGAATACTCCTCGGGTCACTCCACCCAATCCGGAGCGTGGGCTGAGGTGATGACATCGATGTTCGGGAACGGATATCGGTTTACCGACCACACACACGACGACACCGGGCTCGATCCCCGCTCCTTCGCGTCCTTCAGCCATGCCGCCGAGGAGGCCGCCGTGTCCCGCCTTTACGGGGGGATCCACTACAGCTTTGGCAACGAGAGCGGGCTCTGGTCCGGGATACGCATAGGCAGGGCTACGGCCGACCTCGGCTTGCGGGACTGACCAACCTCCCGGGACAACGTCTCGGGCACTCCATCGGCTCGAGCAATGATCCGATCAGGCGAGCCGCACTCCGACTCGAATCGACAGTGACAGGGAATTCTCCTTGGTGGCAAGGGGGCAGGAGCAGCCGGTGCTGTAGACACACGAGGGGTGGTAGGCATAGTTGAAGTCGAGGCCAGCCGGGATGGTGTCCTCGTGGCCCAGATCGGCCCCCTTCGTGGTGTTGAGCAGGTAGCGGCCTCCTGGATATGTCTCACGCCCCGAGGTGGCGTCGCGGACAGGAGAACACGCCCCCTCCGTATCCTTCCAGCCAGTACAGGGTGAGGGGACGTCGGCCGCATCCACCACGAAGCGGACTCGGCCAAACCTTCTGAAACCGGTCTGGCCATGCCCCCATGGCCGAAGCCACTCCCTCTGATTGAACCGGCTCCACTTCGATCTCGAACCGCCAGGCCGGGTCAGAGGAAAGTATGGAATCCCGCCGAAG
>CAZLEQ010000050.1:0-13692 GCA_964558575.1 uncultured Acidimicrobiaceae bacterium
CAACAAACCGGAACAACCAATAAGTGCCGAAGACAACTTCGCACTGGCTGCCTAATTAAGTAGCCCGTCCGCCTGGCTGGCTCCCACCCGGTCAGGTCAGGGCGTCGCAAAGTGGGATGCTCCGCCCGGGTTTCCGGGATTGGGCGGCTAAGAACAACTCCGGATAGGCGCAGGGAAACTCGTCGTCAGAGTTCCTGTGACCCGAAGCTCGCTGACGACTGCGCTCGGAGATGCCAGCGCTGACGGCTCAGCGGACCGGGGTTCGACTCCCCGCACCTCCACGAACGGGTGCTAACGAAAAAGTGGCACCCGAACGAACGAAAAACCCGCCCCAGAGATCTCAGGATCGACGGGGCGGGTTTTGTCGTGCTCGAGGCTCGGATCCGCCTCGAGGGGGTGTGCTCAGCGACTCTTAGGACACGAGATAGCCCCGAGCCGTCAAGCTCGGGGCAGGGGAGAAGAAGCGGTGAGATCACGACGCCAAGCGAGCACGTGTCAGTCGTACGTGTCGGTCCAGGACGCGATGTCCACGCCGTGGTTGTCGGGCGACGCGAGCGACCACCAGGCGGGAGCGTGCGAGTCGTCGGCGAGTCTCCCTCCGGCGGCGAGAGCGGCTTCCACCCGCGCCCGAGCCTGGTCGGCCGGCACGAAGACGTCGAAGTGTGTCCGGCCTCTCGCCGGAGAGTCGCCGGTGATCGGGTTGAAGGCGAGCTGCGGCCCGCAGCGCAGCGGATCGACGGCATCCGTGTCGCCGAACGCCTCATAGCCGAGTGCGGCTGTGAAGAACGGCCGCACGTCAGCCTGGGAATGCTGGGCGACGTAGATGCCGATCGACTGCGCGAGCGAGGGATCGGCGGCCAGCTGCAGCTCGGCGGCTGCCTGGGACACGTCCGCCGCGAACTCCACGGCGGCTGCGGGGATGCCATCCGGGCTGCGGGACGGGATACGCACGACGACTCCCTCGGGACGCACGTCGACGTCGGGCAGGATACCGAATCGCTCGGCAGCGGCGACGACCGGGGCGATGAGGTCTGCCGCATGCGAGAGGGAGGTCGCGGTGAAGACGGCCTGCGGGCCTGTCCCTGTGACACGCCAGTCGGAGACGCCCCGCACCCGGTGGAACTCGGCCGCGGAGATCCAGTCTGATCCGCTCGTTGACTCGCCCATCGCGAACTCCTTCGAAAGCTGTCGGAGTCTCAAGCCACTGACGAGCGAGGACCCCGGGCGAACTCCACGGTACTCGGAGCTCTCGGCGCACGGATGCCGATGGCCAGCGGTTTTCGCAGAAGGGCGGGTCTTGTCGTGGCTCGACCTCCTGGGCGGGTTGTGAGACGCCGCGGCCCTCGTGCGACCGAATTCGGGACCAATGCCTCTAGCCGGCCGTCGTCACCATCCGGCATGATCGTCGTGGAGGGCCCAGATTGGGCTCTCACCAGAGGAGGTGGTCTCCATGACAGCTCTACGCGAGCAGCAGACAACCGAGGTCACCCGTATGCCGACCCGGCGGTCCCGGATCACAGAGTACACAACGGGAATCGCCGGTTTGCTTGCGGCAGGAGTGGGCGCGTGGATGTACTACGTGCCCAATGATTGGTTCCTCGGTGGACTCGTCGAGGGTTGGCCCTTCGGCATGTTCATCGTGGCTGGTGTCCTGCTCACCATCGCATTCGGGCTTCTCGCTCGGATGGACTATGTCCGGGACTCGGCTTGGACGCTTGGTGTGGTGGTACCGACAGTGCTTGCTCTGGCAGCCTTCGGTGGCGCAGTCATCTTCGCCCTGATCTGGATCCTGTAGACATCTGATCGCAGATCCGGGACCTCGAGTCCCGGCTGAAGAGAGCAGGTGCACAGACGGAAGACCCGCCTCCGCGATCCCACGGATCGGGAGGCGGGTCTCGTCGCGTCGGCCTCTCCAAGTGCAGATCTGGTCAGATTCGCAAGAATGAGTCTCATCGATCAGAAAGAATCCCAGGAGATGTTCGGGCCCAACAGCTCCCGTGTGGACGCCATGTACCGGCGTTACCTCGACGATCCCACCTCGGTCGCCGAGGTGTGGCGGGAGTTCTTCGCCGACTACGAGCCACACAGTCCCGAGCTGGCCCGCGCCCGGAGACGGGAACAACAGGCCGGGACCGCCTCCGCCCATCACCGCCGCCAACCCGGCACCCGCCAGGTGGAGGCAGCCGAATCGGAGACGACACCAGAGTCAGAGCACGGTGACATCGGCGAGACGCTCACCGAGCTGAAGGGCCCGGCCCGGATCATCTCCTCGCGGATGGACGAGAGCCTCGCCATCCCCGTCGCCACCTCGGTTCGCACCCTCCCCGCCAAACTCCTCGAAGTCAACCGCGAGACCATCAACTCCTACCTGCGGCGTCACCAGGAAGGACGCAAGGTCAGCTTCACCCACCTCATCGGTTGGGCGGTGGTCCAGGCGGTGGCCGCAATCGATGGCATCAACGCCGCTTACCGGGAGATCGAGGGCAAACCCCACAAGGTGACCCGTCAGGACATCAACCTCGGGCTGGCCATCTCGCTGGGGGAAGACGCTCGAGCCAGTCTCGTCGTCCCCAACATCAAAGGGGCACAGAGACTCGACTTCAGGGAGTTCTGGCTCACCTACGAAGACCTGGTCACCAGAGCCCGCAACGGGGAGCTGGAACTCTCTGATTTCGAAGGCACCACCATCACCCTGACCAACCCGGGCACCATCGGCACCACCCAATCGGCTCCGAGGCTCATGGAAGGCCAGGGCGCAATCATCGGGGTGGGGGCGGTGGCCTACCCGGCCGAGCACCGCGGCAGCGACCCGGCCCGGGCGGCCGAAACCGGGCTGTCCCGTGTCGTGACCCTCACCTCCACCTACGACCACCGGGTCATTCAGGGTGCGACTTCGGGAGAACTGCTCGCCAAGGTGGAGGAACTGCTGTTGGGTGGGGACGACTTCTTCGACAGGGTCTTCGCCGAGCTCGGCATCCACTACACGCCGGCGCGTTGGGAGGTCGACGAACACCCGGCCCGGGGTGATGCCACGGTCGGCAGGCCCGCCAAGGAAGCCGGCATCGCCCGGTTGATCAACGCCTACCGAACCCAGGGCCACCTCATCGCCGACACCGACCCGTTGCGACAGAAGCCGCCCCGGCTCTACCCCGAGCTCGACATCCACTACTACGGGCTCACGATCTGGGACCTCGACCGTGAGTTCGCCACCGGTGGTTTCGGGGGAGCCACGTCCATGCCCCTGAAGCGGATCCTCTCCCGGCTGCGTCAGACCTACTGCGACACCAGCGGCATCGAGTACATGCACATAACCGACACCGATCAGAAGCGCTGGATCCAGGAGTACGTGGAGATTCCGCCCGCGGCCCTCGACCAGAAGGAGAAGCTGCGCATCCTCGGCAAACTCAATCAGGCGGAGGCGTTCGAGCGGTTCCTGCACACCAAGTACCTCGGCCAGAAGAGATTCGGGTTGGAAGGTTCCGAGACGCTGATACCAGCCCTCGATTCGATCCTCGAGGCCGGCGCCGCCGGGGGTCAGACGGAGATGGTGATCGGCATGGCACACCGAGGCCGGCTCAACGTCCTCACCAACGTCGTCGGCAAGAGCTATGCCACGGTCTTCGCCGAGTTCGAAGGACAGCTCGACCCCGCCTCCACAGGAGGATCCGGAGACGTCAAGTACCACCTCGGGGCGAAGGGCAAGTATGAGACCAGCACCGGTAGCGAGATGGCAGTGGAGTTGGTCGCCAACCCGTCACACCTGGAGGCGGTCGACCCGGTGCTGGAGGGGGTGGTTCGCGCCAAGCAGGAGCGCATCGGCAGAGGGGGGAGGGACCAGGTGCTGCCGTTGCTCATCCACGGAGATGCCGCCTTCTCCGGCCAGGGAGTGGTTGTCGAGACCCTCCACCTCTCCCAACTCTCCGGATACCAGACGGGAGGCACGGTCCACATCGTGGTCAACAACCAAGTGGGCTTCACCACTCCGGTCCGGGATGCCCGCTCCAGCATCTACGCCACCGACGTGGCCAAGGCCATCGAGGCGCCCATCATCCATGTCAACGGAGACGATCCGGAAGCGGTGGTGAGGGCCGGGCGGTTCGCAGTGGAATACCGCAACACCTTTGCCCGGGATGTCGTCATCGACCTGGTCTGCTACCGGCGGCGTGGTCACAACGAGGCCGACGAACCGTCTTTCACCCAGCCTCTGATGTACAAGCTCATCGACGACCACACCCCAGTGCGGAAGCTCTACCTGGCCCATCTGGTCGACAATGGGGACATCAGCGTGGAGGACGGTGAGACGGCACTCGCCGAGTTCAGGGACATCCTCAGCCAGGCCTTCAAAGAGACTCAGGACGCGGGTAGTTTGGAGACGACGGAGGACGGCGATGCGGCGCCGGAGCGCGTGGGAGGTCTGGGTGCGCGCGATGAAGCTCCCACCCGGGTGGAGCGCAGCGAGTTGGAAGCGGTACTCGTCAAGATGACCTCCCCTCCCGACGACTTCACGGTCCATCCCAAGCTGGCGAAGATGTTGGAGGACCGGGGCCGCATCCTCGACGAGGACGCGATCGACTGGGGCACCGCGGAGGCTTTCGCGCTGGGGACATTGGCCAGACAGGGCGTGGGGTCGAGATTGGCCGGCGAAGACTCCAAGCGCGGCACCTTCAGCCACCGCCACGCGGTGATGGTGTGTCACGACACCGGGCGGGAGTGGTCGCCTCTCGCCGAGATCGGCGCCGAGACCTCGACCAACGTGGAGATAGTGGATTCACTGCTCTCCGAGTTCGCCGCGGTCGGGTTCGAATACGGGTACTCGATCGAGCGGACGGAGCACCTGGTCATCTGGGAGGCACAGTTCGGGGACTTCGCCAACGGCGCCCAGGTGGTCATCGACCAGTTCGTCGCAGCCGGGGAAGCCCGCTGGGGTCAGCCTTCGGGTTTGGTGATGTTGCTGCCCCACGGCCACGACGGACAGGGGCCTGATCACTCCTCAGGGCGGATCGAGCGGTTCTTGCAGTTGTGCGCTGGAGAGAACATGCGTGTCGTGGTGACGGCCACCACCGGCCAGTACTTTCATCTCCTCCGTCGCCAGGCCCTCACCAGAGAGCGGAAGCCCCTCATAGTGTTCGCCCCGAAGACACCCCTCCGGGCGAAAGACTCGTTCTCGAAGACGGAGCTGTTCACCGAGGGGCGTTTCGAGACGGTGCTGGACGACCCGAAGTCTCCCTCGCGGCCACGCCGGGTCCTCCTCTGCGCTGGGAAGCTCTACCACGAGTTGACCCGGGCACGGGAAGACGCCCAAGGGCGGGAAGAAGACATCGCTCTCATCCGGGTGGCCCAGCTGTATCCGGTCCCCGAAGAACGCCTCTCCGAGATCGCGGCCCGATACTCCGACGCCGAGCTCGTGTGGTGTCAGGAAGAGCCCGAGAACCAGGGTGCCTGGAGGTTCCTCGCACCTCATCTCCAGCAGATCTTCGGGAAGACACCGACCTATGTGGGACGCCCAGCCTCGCCATCGACCGCCACCGGATCGGCTCGCACCCATCGCCACGAGCAGGAGAAGCTGATCGCGGAGGCGATTGCCCCATGACCGCTCCGAGAGCGGAGAACCCGGCGACGCCTCGGTTAGCCTGTTCACTGCGTCCTCGAGATGGGGTAGCCCGCCCCCGTTTTCATTGACTGGTGACAACCGATGCAATACGCACCTCTCCCAACCGACGAACAGCTCGACCGCGTACGTGATGCGATAGGCGCCACGTCCTTGCTGCACAAGCAGCGGATCGAGGCGGGTCTGGGCTGCACCATGGACGTGTTGACCGAGGGCTCGACCCAGTTGGTCCTACGCCGCTACCGGCCCTCAGTGTGGGATGGTGAGGTCGATGTCGCGGCCCGGGAGACCAGGGCCCTCGAGCTCCTGCAACGGGCGAACATCCCGGCACCCGCCCCGATCTGGGTCGACACCGACGGGGTGTTCGATGAGCGAGCCATCCTCATCTCCTTCGTCGATGGTGCACCCGAGTTGACCCCCTCGAACCCGTTCGACTGGGCCGAGAAGATGGCCGCGGTGCTGGTGCGCATCCACGAGGTGCGTCTCGAGGATTCGGATCTCGAGCTGTTCCCGCCCGGGGCGGGCGAGGACGTGAGGAGGATCCAGGAGAATCCCGAGATGGTCCTCGAGCACCCCCTGGGAGAGGATCTCCTTCGGAGACGGGTCCTCCTCGGCAGTCGGAGACTCGAATCGGACCAGGTGTTCAGCCACACCGACTACTGGCCGGGCAACACATTGTGGCGACACGGTGACCTGGCCGCGGTGGTCGACTGGGAGTCACCGGCCATGGGTGATCGGGAGATGGACGTCGCCTACTGCTCGATCGACATCCGGTATCTGGGCATGGACCGTGTCGCCGACCACTTCATCAAGAGCTATCGAGAGCTGAGCGGCAGCCCATTGCCCGACCTGAGCCATTGGGAGGCCGTGGCCTTGTGCCGACCAGCGCCCGACATCGCCGAGTGGGTGCCCGTTTGGGTGGCGTTGGGGAGGGACATCAGCGAAGAGAGGGCACGGACCCGCTATACCGAGGTTCTCGAGGACTTCCTCGCCCGCACCCGGTAGTCATCAAAAGGGCCGGGACCCGGTTACCGTCGCAGCCCGTGAGTGGATATCCCGATCGTGTCACCATCACGGAATCCTCTTCTCGCGATGGTCTGCAGTCGCTCGGCGCCTTTGTCCCGACGGAAGCCAAGGCTGCACTGATCGACGACCTCGCCGGGGCCGGTCTCACCAGTTTCGATGCGGTGTCTTTCGTCAGTCCCAGGTGGGTGCCCCAGATGGCGGATGGAGCCGGGGTGGTCGAGCGGGTCACTGCGCCGGGCCTGAGGCTCATCGGGCTGGTGCCCAACATGCGGGGGCTGGAGGACGCATTGGCGGCGGGAGTGACTGACATCGGGGTGCTCACCGCGGCTTCCGACATGTTCAGCAAGCGGAACCTCAACGCCACGGTCGATGAGGCGATGCACCGGATCAGACGCATCGTGCTGGAGAGTCCCGAGACTCTCACCTTTCGCGCCTACATCTCCACGGCCACCCACTGCCCGTTCGAGGGTGAGCAAGACCCCGACTGGGTGGCGCACATCGCAGAGACCCTGGCTGAATGGGGGGTGCACGAGATATTCCTCGGCGAGACGATCGGCAAGGCCACCCCCGCCCACGTCGAGCGACTCCTCGATCACGTGCTCGATCGGGTCCCGGTCGAACAGGTCGGGGTCCACTTCCACGACACCTACGGGCAGGCGATCGCCAACACCGTGACCGCACTAACGGCAGGCGTTGACAAGATGGACTCGTCTGCAGGAGGGCTGGGCGGATGTCCCTACGCACCCGGGGCATCCGGTAACGTCGCCACCGAGGACGTCGCATGGCTCCTGGACGGGCTCGGCATCGGTCACGGCGTCGACGGTGCCGAGGTGGCCCGGGTGGCGCACCGCTTCTCCGTGGAGCAGGATCTCGTCTACAACAGCAGGGCCGGGATCGCCCTGATCTCCCAAGGGGAAGAGGAATGAGATCCATCTACGTCGACGACGATCTCGCCGCGATACGCGGCCAGGTGCGCCAATACGTCGAGCGCGAGGTGATCCCCAACGTCGAGGCGTGGGAGACCGAGGGGGCCGTGCCCAGGTCGAAGCTCGACGAGATGGGCGAGTTGGGTTTCTTCGGGCTGCGCATCCCCGAGGAGTACGGCGGGATCGGAATGGGGCACGTCGCCTCGGTGGCATTCGCCGAGGAGCTGGGTCGCAGCACCTCCGGTGGTTTCGCCATCACCGTGCTGGTCCACACCGACCTGGCCACGCCCTATGTCACAAACTTCGGATCCGATGAGCAGAAGGAGCGTTGGCTGCCGAAGTTCGCCAGCGGCGAGATGATCACCGCCATCGGCGTCACCGAGCCCGACGCCGGATCGGATGTCGCCGCGATCAAGAGCACGGCCAGGCACGATGGCGACGGGTGGCGCCTCAACGGCACCAAGATGTTCATCACCAACGGAGCGATCGCCGATGTCGTCTTCATCGCCGCCAAGACGGACGTCGAGGTCAAGGGCTCACGCGGCATCTCGCTGTTCGCCGTGGAGCGGGACTTCGAGGGATTCTCGGCCAGCCGGGCGTTGGAGAAGATGGGCTGGCATTCGTCCAACACCGCGGAGTTGGTCCTCGACGACGTCTGGGTCCCGGCCAGCCATCTCATCGGCGAGGAGAACCGCGGCTTCTACTACATCATGGAGAACTTCCAGAATGAGCGTCTCTCGATCATGGGCCAGGCCCTCGGAGAGGCTCAGAAAGCTCTCGAATTGACCGTCGCCTACCTCAAGGAGCGGACCGCGTTCGGCGGTCCGTTGTGGGCCAAACAGGGGATACGTCAGCGAGTGGCGATGCGCCAGGCTGAGGTAGACGCCGCCCGCGAGCTCACCTACCGCGCCGCCTGGCTCACCGACCAGGGCGAGGACACGGTGAGGGAAGTTTCAGAGGTGAAGGCACTGGTGGGCGAGTTGGTCAACGGTGTCCTCTACGACTGTGTCCAGTTCCACGGTGGCATGGGCTATATCGCCGAGACCGCGGTGGAGCGGATGTATCGCGACGTGCGCATCCATTCCATAGGAGGTGGCGCCACCGAGGTGATGCTCGAAGAGATCGCCAAGCGGCTCTAGTGCGGTCCCGCCCTGTTATCGGCCCTCTCGATCTCGTGGGGCTCGAGGGGGTGCCAGGAGAGCTCCATGCCCGCCCAGAGGCTCTTCGAGACCGGGTAAAAGACGATCGGGATGACGATATTGGCCAACGCGGTGACGATCAGCACCGTCACCCAAGGAACCTCCGGATAGGTAGCCAACACCATCCCTCCGAACACCACGAGGAAGGTGGCGAATATCACCGTTGTGTTGATGATCACCGCACCAACCCAATAGCCGTGCTCCCGTTCGAATTGGAACCCGCAGCGAGAGCAGTGCTCCTTCATCCGGAACCACCCCTCGAAGGCGGGCTCGCCACAACGCGGGCAGCGTCGCCTGATCCCTCTTGATATCAGCGTGGCTCTGGAGACGGTGGGGTCAGGCACCCAGTCGAGGGTATCGTCGGCACGTGATTCGAGAAGAGGTGGCGCGTCGGCGCCGCGAGTATGAGACCGTTGGTCTCGACCCCGAAGTCATGGCCGACGACCCGTTCTCGGAGTTCGAGGAGTGGTTCGCCGGCGTTCTCGAAGTCGATCTCTACGAGCCGAGTGCCTTCGTGCTCGCCACCGTCGATGCCGACGGCACCCCGTCGGCGAGGGCGGTGTTGATGAAGGACTTCTCGCCGGAAGGGCTGGTGTTCTACACCGGTCTTGCCAGTCGCAAGAGCCGGGCCATGTCAGTCAACCCCAGGGCCGCCGCCACGTTCGTCTGGACACAGCTTCATCGTCAAGTCAGGTTCGAAGGCTCAGTCGCCCAGTTGACCGTCGAGGAGGCCGACGCCTATTTCGCCTCCCGGCCCCGTGGCGCGCAGATCGCTGCTCACGCCTCACGGCAGAGTGATGTCGTGGTGAGTCGTTCCGTGTTGGAGGAGCGTTTCGCAGTGGTCTCAGAGGAGTATGGAGAGGCGATCCCTCGTCCCGAGCATTGGGGTGGGTGGCGACTCGACCCGGAGATCGTCGAGTTCTGGCAAGGCAGACCGAACCGCTTCCACGATCGCATTCGCTATCGCCACGAAGGAGGAGCATGGATCAAGGAGAGGCTTTCACCATGAGGGTTCACGTCGTTGGATCGTCGGGCACTTACCCCGCTCATGGACGCCCGGCGTCGGGTTATGTCATCGAACAGGGTGGAACCCACGTGTGGTGTGACGCCGGGTCGGGGACGTTCATCTCGCTGCCCGTCGAGCCAGACCTGATCGACGCCGTGGTCATCTCTCACCAGCATCCCGATCACTGCTCGGACCTCATGGCTGCCTTCCACGCCTGGACCTACCGGCCCGACCCGAGACCGCCGGTGCCGTTGTACGCACCCCAGGCAGTGTGGGATCGCCTCATCGGGTTCCTCGAGAGCGAGCCACCCTGCTTCGACTTCATCCCGGTGTGGACCGGAGACGAGGTGCAGGTCGGCGACCTGAAGGTGACGTTCGTGGAGATGGATCACTCGGTCCCCACCGTTGGCTCCCGATGGGACGGAAACGGGCGCACGCTCTTCTACACCGCCGACACCGGCCCTGCCGGCCAGTGGCGGGACACCGCTTCTGGAGTCGACGTGCTCTTGTCGGAGGCCTCTTATCAGGAGGCGACGAAGAACGCCGACTACCCGCATCATCTCAGTGCCGTGGAGGCGGGGGAGATCGCACGCAGCGTCGGCGCCGGGGCACTGGTGTTGACCCACATCCCGCCGTATCTCGATCCTTCCATCTCGGTGGCGGAGGCAGAGTCGGTGTTCGGACGCCCGGTGCGTCTCGCCGTGGCCGGCACCAGTTTCGAGGTGTGAAGCCCTGCGTTTAGCGTGATCGGAATGACCGGCCGTCCCCACGATCAACTTCGACCCGTCAGCGTCGAGCTCGGCTTCACCACTTCGACGCCGGGCTCGGTCCTCATCTCGATGGGCCGGACCCGGGTGCTGTGCACCGCTTCGATCGAGGAGGAGGTGCCGCGGTGGCTGCGCAACTCCGACCGGGGATGGGTGACGGCCGAGTACGCCATGCTGCCCGGCTCCTCTGGCGAAAGGGTGCGGCGCGATCACATCGAGGGGGGAAGGGCCAAGGAGATCTCCCGTCTGATCGGTCGGGCGCTGCGGGCCTCGGTCAATCTCACCAAGATGGGGGAGCTCATGGTCCGGGTCGACTGCGACGTGATCGAGGCCGATGGGGGGACGCGAGCCGCGGCGATCACCGGAGCGTGGGTCGCACTCCACCAGGCTTTGGAGGAGGCTGTTGCCCGGGGGCTCATCGCGGAGAATCCGATCGTCGACGAGGTGGCCGCGATCTCGGTCGGGATCGTCGCCGGCGAGAAGGTGCTCGATCTCGACTACGAGAGTGACGTGGCAGCCGAGGTCGACCTCAATGTGGTCATGAGCGGGCGCGGTCTTCTGGTCGAGGTGCAGGGAACTGCCGAAGGTGCCCCATTCACCCGGGAAGACCTCAACGAACTCCTCGATCTGGCCACGGTGGGCATCGAAGAGCTGGTCGACATGCAGCGGAGAGCGGTGGCAGGGTGATTCCGAGGCTGGTTGTCGCCTCCAAGAACCCCGACAAGATCACCGAGATCGAGGGGATCCTCGACTCGATCCGCCTCGCAAGGGAGGTCGTGCGCGGTCTCGACTGGCCCGAAGTGGACGAGACCGGCTCGACGCTCGAAGAGAACGCGCTTCTGAAGGCTCGTGTGGTAGTCGAGTACACCGGGCTGCCGGTGCTCGCCGACGACACCGGGCTCGAGGTGGAGGCGTTGGACGGAGCACCAGGGGTGCAGACCGCCCGCTACGCCGGTGAAGGTGCCCGTTATGAGGACAACGTGGCCAAGCTGATCGAGGAGATGTCCGGTGTCGCGGATCGGGGCGCTCGGTTCAGGACGGTGGTGGCGCTGGTGTTCCCCGATGGGGTCGAAGTGACAGCGGAAGGCGCCCTCGAGGGGAGGATCACCGAAGAGTCGAGAGGGGACGCCGGGTTCGGTTACGACCCGGTGTTCGAGTTGGCGGGGCGAACCCTGGCCGAGATGGGCGGCGACGAGAAGAACCGGCTCTCACACCGCGCTCGCGCCATCCGGGCCCTGGCCGAATCGCTCGGTCTATGAGGCCACACGTCGTCATCGTGGGAGCGGGGTTCGCCGGGCTAAACGCCGCAAGGGCCCTGAGACGAGCAGAGGTCGACATCACCATCATCGACCTTCGCAACTTCCATCTCTTCCAGCCGCTCCTCTACCAGGTGGCGATGGCGGCGCTGAACCCGTCCGACATCGCCTATCCCATCCGTTCGGTGTTCAAGAACCAGGCGAATGTGGTTGGTGTGCTCCTCGGCGAGGTGACCTCGGTGGATCTGGAGGGCAGGCGAGTGGTGGTCGATGAGGAGGCGGTGGCCTATGACAATCTCATCGTCGCCACGGGTGCCACCCATTCGTACTTCGGCAACGACGAGTGGGAGTCGGTCGCCCCCGGTCTCAAGACCATCGAGGACGCGTTGGTGATTCGAGCCCGGGTGTTGCGGGCTTTCGAACGGGCCGAAGCAGACCCGGGCGATGCAATGCGTCTGATGACCTTCGTCGTGGTCGGTGCAGGACCGACCGGAGTGGAACTGGCCGGGGCTCTGGTCGAGATCGCCGTCCATGCGATGGGGGAGGAGTTCGACGTTGTCGACCCCTCCCAGGCTCGGGTGATCCTGGTGGAGGGGACCGACCGCGTGCTCCCCCCATACCCGCGGTCGCTGTCGGCTTCCGCCCGACGTCAACTCGAAGACCTGGGTGTCGAGGTGAGGACCGACTCCCTCGTCTCCGCCATCGACGAAGGGGGAGTGACCCTGTCGTCGGGGGAGCGTGTCGAGGCGGGAACGGTGCTTTGGGCGGCAGGTGTTCAGGCGTCGTCTCTGGGATCGATGTTGGGCGAGGTCGACCGGGCGGGCCGGGTCTTGGTCGAGTCGGACCTGTCGGTCCCGGGACATCCCGAGGTCTTCGTGGTTGGCGACCTCGCCGCGGTGGAAGGAGTCCCCGGTGTCGCTCCGGCGGCGATGCAGATGGGGCGACACGCTGGCCGAGTCGTCGCCACCGGGGAGCGGCGACCGTTTCGGTACCGGGACAAGGGGTCTCTAGCGACGATCGGTCGGGCCCGGGCGGTGGCCGACATCAAGGGTCTGCGTTTTGGGGGTTTCCTGGCCTGGATCGCCTGGTTGGCGATTCACATCTTCTACTTGATCGGGTTTCGGAACCGGTTCTTCGTGCTGGCTGGCTGGGCGTGGCACTACCTCACTTTCCGCCGGGGGGCGCGGATCATCACCGGCATCCCCAGGGATTGATGAAGCGCCAGCCGGGTATACCTAGGCTGAGGACATGACTCTGACAACCGGCTGGCGCTACTCGATCGTCTACCGAGAGGGCGGTGAGGAGAAGATCGCGGTAGCGCATTACCGCGGATTTGGCAATGCCGCAGCCATCGCCTGGGACGACATGGTCGTGCCCGCGGACGGGGAAGCGGCAGAGTTGCACTGGTTCAAGATCGACGGACGGCTGGGTTATGTGACGATCGAGCCAGACGACCTCATCAGCTACGAGGTGGCCGAGGGCTACTCCTGAGCCGTGCGGGCGCGGCGGTATGCAGCTGATGACCCTCTGTTCGGATTCAGGCCCCTAACTTCACGACCATCGCCCAGACGACCACTGCAAACAGGACGAAGTGGGCGAGATTGCTCCATGAGAGGGTTCTGCGAAAGTCGTCGACGTCCGGGGTTTCCGATTCCGCGATCCGTGTGAGCCTCCGTCCGATGACTGCACTCTCGACGATGCCTTCGACGGCGATTGCGGCGATCCCGATCAGGACGAATGCGTGTCCCCAACCGAATCGGTCGGAGACAACCACGAGGGCGGCTCCCGACAGGTGCGACCAGTAGAAAATCGTATGATGGCCGCCAAGTTAGCCCGGGAGACCGAGCCCTTTGGCGAGGACGTCATCGAGATTCGTGAGTTCCGCATGAAGGCGGAGGGCGAGC
>CAZLEQ010000050.1:13792-14896 GCA_964558575.1 uncultured Acidimicrobiaceae bacterium
TTTGGCGAGGACGTCATCGAGATTCGTGAGTTCCGCATGAAGGCGGAGGGCGAGCCATCGCAGTCTTCCCTTGTGCGGGCGAGAGGACTTGAACCTCCACGGGATCGCTCCCACGGGCACCTAAAACCCGCGCGTCTGCCAATTCCGCCACACCCGCGAAGTGGGGCGCTGTCCCGCAAATCAAGGGTCGATCTGTGGGATGTGGTGGGCCGCGCGGGACTCGAACCCGCAACCTGCTGATTAAGAGTCAGTTGCGCTGCCAATTGCGCCAGCGGCCCACGAAAATGTTAGCTGCCGTAGCGAACCTGCAAGAAGTCGATCCACGCCATCGTCGTGATGAACGCGTCGGCGCTCCTGCGTTTGACAAGTGTGCACACGCAGTGGGGCAAATGGTTCTTCCGGTGGCCCGTCCCATCAGGCTTGGCGTACGTCTTGGTGAAGTCGATGAGCGGAACCTCGAGCTGGGTCGACCACCACTGCCGGGCAGCCAGTTCGTCGTTGTCGGCGTGGAGATTGAGTTTGGCCCGCCAGCCATGGTTTGGGGCTAGATACTGCTCGCTCCATCGCTTGAACAAGCGGAGTGCTGCAGGGTCGGCGTTCGCCATCGACAGGCGACGTATGGTCTTCGATCCCTCGCCCCAATACAACGACACCCCTGCTGTCCAGAATGGATCGGCGACCAGATGTTCCGCCTCGAGTGCAGCTTGAGAGGAGATCATCTCTGCCTCCCGATGGCGTTTTCGTTGAGTATTCCGGGGTATGTCCCGTTTTGTCGAGGGGCGACGCTCCTTGATCGCCGAGATCTGCTCTGGTGTGAGCCGCACCTCCCGGCACCAGGTCGCCAGAGTCGACTTCTTGACGGGGATCATCTCCATGATCTCCCCATAGGACAGCCCTGCCCGGCGCAGGTCGCGTCCCAACTCCGCGCGCTCCCAGCGTGACAACGACTCGTATGCCCTCACCCGCTCGAGGACGGCGGCCTCGAGTTCCATGGCACGAACCTAGGAATCGTCTGTGACAAGAAAGGGTTGGGAATTACCCTGGACCCAGAATCGGGCTGTGGCGCAGCTTGGTAGCGCGCGTGCTTTGGGAGCACGAGGTCGT
>CAZLEQ010000051.1:0-14454 GCA_964558575.1 uncultured Acidimicrobiaceae bacterium
GTCGGAGTGGCGGAATTGGAAGACGCGCCAGGCTAAGGACCTGGTGGGGTTTACAGCCCCGTGGAGGTTCGAGTCCTCTCTCCGACACCACACCGCGAACCCAGGGTTGCAGGCCCCGCTCAGCGAAGTCCAGCGCCCTCAGTTCGCAGAAGTCCCCCCGAGGACCGGTCTCTCTCCCCAATCGACCGGCCGTCGGCGGGCCCCGACACCGTCATACGCGTTCCGGCCGAGCCGCCGTCCGGGCGGGCGGTGCGCTGTCGAGTCGTCCATGGCCCGGCTTGCGGGTCAGCGGGATCCAGTCGTCCCACACCTCATCGAGATGGATGTGATGCCGGCAACGGAGCCCGTGTGGAGTCAGAAAGGTCGGTCGACTCCCACACTCGATGCACCCGGGGTCTGACGAGAACGGCGTGCGGTCTGGATCCATACCTATTCCATCGGCATGCCGCGGCTCGAGTCCTGAGTGTCATCCCCGTTACCTCCGAAGGGACTAGCGCGAGGGGCGCGATGACGCGCGATCGAGCTGGAGGCGAGTAGGTTGTCGCCGCCCATGGGGAAGCTCCGCTCACTCGTCGACTCTCCACTGCTGCGCCGCGTCATGTGGCATCTACACCGCGTCGGCGAGAAGGTGGACCGTCGTTTCTTCATCTCACTCCTCAGCGGTCTGGGCGTGGTCCTGGCGGTAGCCGCGCTGGCCGTGTGGGCCGTGGAGACCGACCGCACCATAGGTGACTTCGGGGCCTCGCTCCACTGGTCGGTCACCACCGTTTTCGGTCAGGGAGACGCCTCCTACGTCTCGGGGCCGGTGGGATGGGGTGTGGGTTGGCTGTTGGGTCTGTTCGGGGTGGCGATCGTGGCCACCATCACCGGGGCCCTGGTTGGGTTCGTGATCGACTTCCTACTCAAGGAGGGACAAGGGATGGGCGCATCGGGATATGAGGACCACATCGTCATCTGTGGGTGGAACTCCACCGCACGGGATCTTGTGACCGAGCTGAGCACCGACGACTACGGGGCATCGATCGTGCTTCTGTGCGAGCTGGAACACAACCCCGTTGAGGGCCAGGTCTACTTCGTCAAAGGAAGCCCCTCCTCAGAAGCCGACCTCCGGAGGGCCGGAATCGAGAACGCCCTCACCGCCATCGTGTGCCCCGCCGACGCCTCGAACGAGGCCGACATGGCATCGATCCTGGCTGTGCTGGCCATCGAGTCGATAGCTCCTGGTGTGCGCACCGTGGTCGAGGTCAACAATCCCGATCACGTGCCCCACTTCCGGCGCGCCAACGTCGACGAGGTGATGGTCACGTCGAAGCTCGCCGCCCACCTCCTGGCTCGCTCCGCTCTATACCCGGGTCTGTCCGAACTGATCACCGACCTGGTGTCGGGGGGAGAGGGCTCAGAACTCTACCGGGTCGAGCTTCCCAAGGAGGTGGCCGGCTTCTCCATCGACGACGTCTCGGCGCTGCTGCGCAAAGAGCATTGCGCCACGCTGCTCGCCGTGAACCGAGAGGGCCACATCTTCAGCAACCTGCCCCCTGACTTCCGATTCCAGACAGGAGATGATCTCATCGTCGTAGCGGAGTCGTTGGGGAAGCTGAGCCCACTGCAGGACTCACGAGCCTGAGCGTTCCGCCCTCTCCTCGCCCTCGGAGCTGTGCCGACCCACCCGGTACTCGGGGCCGTAGGTGTCTGACCAGATCACCGTGGTGAACAGCCATAGGGCGCAGCCAATGGCGATGAGCGGGAACAAGCGGGCAATCCAGGGGTAGGTGCTCTCGGTGTTGCCCAGCCAGCCGCCCACCAGGGCGCCGAGGGGGAGGGTGGCCCAGCCGATGGCGCGGGCGGCGGCGATGACCCGGCCCAGCATCTCCTCGCCGGCGTAGATCTGGCGGATGGTGGCCAGAGGGATGTTGATCACGGAGATCCCGAACATGAACAGAGCCAGGAAGAGCATCGCACCTATCCCATAGGTGGTGAACATCACGATCAGGAGGCTGATCCCGGCGAAGGCGAGACCGATCGTCATCGCACGACCCAGGCCCAGGGCCCGGGTGACCCTGGGTGCGAATAACGCACCTACGAGACCGCCGAACCCCATGAAGAAGAACAGGATGCCGATCTGAGCCTCGGTTTCGGTCTGGAGGACGACCGTGGCGAGGACGACGAAGGTGGCCTCAATGAAGCCCATCACGAAGTTGGGAACCGCCGCCGAGATGGTCGAGATCCGCAGGCGCGGCTCGCTCCATATCCGACGGAGCCCGGCGACGAACTCAGTGAACACCGAGGGCCGGTCGGCGGTGGTCGCCGCCTTGTGCGCCACCCTGCCGACATACTTGAGCATCCAAGCCGAGGCGATGAATGTCAGGCCGTTGACGAACAGCCCGACGGCGGGGGTGGCGAACATGTAGGTGAGCAGCCCGCCGATCAGCGGTCCCAGGGCGAACGTGGCCTGGATCGAGGCGGTGACGAACGAGTTGGCATCGGATAACCGGTCCTTGGGGACGAGAGCCGGGATCATTGCATACAGGGCGGCGTCGAAGAGCGTCGTCATCGAACCGACGATGAAGGCCATGGCGAAGACGGTGCCAACCCCGTATGACCCGACCCCGGCGGCGAGATAGAAGAAGGCACAGGCACGGAGGAGGTCGGTGGCGATCATCACCGGCCGCAGGTGGATCCGGTCGAGGAGGACCCCCCCGATCAGCCCGACGAACAGGGTTGGGGCGGTGTCCGCGGCGTAGGCGAGGGCGAAATCGAGAGTGTTGAGTTCACCCGATGCCTCCTGGATGTGCAGGATGAGCAGTGGGACGGTGATGATGGCGACGTAATTGCCGAGCTGGCTGATCGTCTGACCGACCCACAAGGCCAGGTATCGGGGACCGAGGGACCGCATCGACTTGACGAAATGCACCGGCCCGCACGATAACTCCAGGTAGCGGACTGTCCAGCAGTTGTTAGATTCTGTTACTCATGCCCAATCCACAGGAGATCTCTCAGATCGCCACCGAGCTGGTGGAGATGTCGCGCCAGTACCTCCGTCAGGAGACTCTGGAGCCGGCGAAGAGGCTGGGGAAGCACGCCGGGATGGGGCTCGGCGGGGCGCTTGTCATGGGCATCGGGTCGGTATGCCTCGCCTGGGGGCTCTATTACGGCCTCACCATGTTATTGCCAGAGGGGGAGTGGTGGGTGGTCCTGGCCCGTGGGCTGACCGCCATTGCCGCCGCCGGCGCGGCGGGAATCGTCGTCTGGAGGATCTCAGTTGACAGTCAGTAGAGAAGACATCGAGGCGAAGGCCCGCCAACTCGTCGACGCCGTCGACGAGACCAAGGAGTCGGTGCAGAACAAGGCGGTCCTCGCTGCCACCTCAGTGGCGGTGGTGGTGGTGGCCGCGTTCATCATCGGCCGTCGCCGTGGCTCCCGAAACAAGACCGTGGTCGAGGTCTACCGAGTCTGAACCGTTCTGTGCAGGTTAACTACCAGGGGCTGGGAGAAGATCCGCACGGAAGGGCTTGCTCACGAAGAGGATGATCTGTTCTCTGACCTCACGTGGCCGCTTCCGAACGTCATTGGCGGTAAAGCGGCGAATCTCCCATCCCAACTCCATCAACTGGTTCTGACGTCTGAGATCGTTTTGGAGCTGTTCCGGCGTGCTATGGGCCCCAAAGCCGTCGACCTCGACGAGCCGCATCCGATCGGGCCAGGCGAAGTCCGGGTAGGTGTTAGCGCCTTCCGGGAGCCTGACTCGGAGTTGCTGAACCGGTTTCGGTATCGGGGCGTCCATCACGATGTGCTTGAGGTCGATCTCGGCGACGCTGCCCGAGGCGTCCTCGGCGACTATGCGGACGACGCGCCGAAAGCGGCGCGTGCCAGCGACACCGCGACCTCCATGGCGGCCGATCGCCAAGTCGAGTTTCTCTTCGCTCGTGAGCCCATTCCGTATCGCCGAGCTCATCGCTTTCTCCAAGACTCTGTCGGGTACCAGGGGTGTGATATCGAGGAGGGTTTTCTCTGGAGCCGTGACCGGAATCGCCTCGACGACTGCTCCGGGATTCATACGTCGCGTGCGGTGAACGATGATGCCTGCCGGTTCGGGTTCCTCGTTGAACGGCACGGTCACCTCGATGGTGTGTCCGTAGATCGCATCGAACTCCCATAGGAGAGCTGCCGTCCGATGCGATGCCAGTGCGTCTGGACCGGCCGCCATCACACCGGCCAGCACCTGGGTGCGCCAAGTGGCCGGGCTGGCATCGAGGTAGTAGACACCCGGGTGGAGCGTCTCGAGGCGGGCTTTGAGGTGTCGGCGAACGAGATCGTTGTCGGTGACCCCGGATCGAAGGAGTTGGGGCCGATTGACGAGTCCGTGCTGGCGTCCAGCCAGCGCTCTGATGTGACCCTCCCGCCACATGAAGAGATCGTGATCGCTGAAGCGGTGCGGCACAACCCCCTCGTTCGGACGTTCTGTGCGGGTTCGCTGCCACCTCCTGGTGGACAACCCGCACAGAACGGTTCAGCGCTTCTTGATCTTCAGCTTGGGACCCCCGCGTTTGCGGTGGTGGATGACGAGGGCGGAGCCTTTGGGGACGGTCTTGCGGTAGATGAGCTCCTTGCGGGGGCCGGTGGAGCGGAGATAGGAGAAGGCGGCCAGGGCGAGGCCGATGGTCAGCTCCCGGCGGTCGCCCTCGCGGAGACCCCGCAGCGAGCGTCGATAGGCCTCGCTGGTCGGGTCGCCCCAGAATCGGTTGATCAGTCGCTTCGTCAGCCTTGCCATCTTGTCTACCGTGGTCGCCTCAGTCGATCTATTAAAACACCATGCAGAACAAGAAACTCGTGAAGGTCGTCATCTGGGTCACGGTGGTCGCCATGGTCTTGTCGGTGGCGGTCGCAGCCTTGTCCCTCTTCTGATGCCCTTCAGCGAGGGAGAGCCCGCCCTGCTCATCGACGGCAAGGGGCGCCACTTCCTTCTCAAACTCCAACCGGGCCGGACCTTCCAGTTCCACCACGGGTCGGTACCCCACGACAACCTCATCGGAGCAGAGGACGGCACCTGGGTCGAATCCAGCGGAAACGCCCGGCTCCTGCTGTTGCGCCCCCGTCTCGCCGACTTCATCCTGAAGATGAAGCGGGGTGCCCAGGTGATCTATCCCAAGGATCTGGGCCCGATCCTCGTCTACGCCGACATCGCTCCCGGCATGACTGTGCTCGAGGCCGGCACCGGGTCGGGGGCCCTCACCATGGGCCTGGCCCGTGCCGTGGGCGTCTCGGGCCGTGTGGTAACGGTGGAGAAGAGAGAAGACCACGCCGACCACGCCCGAAAGACTCTCGAGCGTTGGTTCGGCGAGGTGCCGGCGACCGTCGAGATGAGGGTGGGCGACGTCTCCGCCGTCGTGGAGGAAGTGGAGCCCGAGCGCATCGTGCTCGATGTGCCCGAGCCATGGCACACCGTCGTGGCCGCGGCTGAATTCCAACCGCACGGTGGAGTGCTCTGCTCGTATCTTCCTACCGTGCCTCAGGTGCAGACCCTGGTCGAGACCGCTCGCGCGACGGGGAAGTTCGCGGAGTTGGAAGTCAAGGAGTTCCTGATGCGCGACTGGAACGTGAAGGGCCGTTCGGTGCGCCCCGAGCAATCAATGGTCGGGCACACCGGGTTTCTCATTTTCATGCGAAAGACTGCCGATGAAGGTGCGTAGTCGAACCCCGAGAACTAAACCTCGTC
This sequence comes from uncultured Acidimicrobiaceae bacterium, assembly GCA_964558575.1. Lineage (GTDB taxonomy): Bacteria > Actinomycetota > Acidimicrobiia > Spongiisociales > ZC4RG35 > JANQRA01. The sequence continues at coordinate 5,714 of CAZLEQ010000051.1, forward strand.
GTTCGTATACTGATCGAAGGCGACCGAACGCCAGGAGGTAGCCGTGGATGAAGGACGCAATCACGAGGACGCCGCAGCGCTGCGCAAAGTCGTGTCTGCGCTCGAGGAGGAAGTCTCCTTCCTCCGCCGTCGCCTGCGCGAAGCCCCCGGCCGGACCGAAGACCTAGAGGCCGAGCTGGCTCGGGCCCAGGACCGCCTCGACCGGGTCGTGGGCCAGAACGACAAGCTGTCCGCCCTCCTCGAAGAGTCCCGGGAACAGCTCGGGGTCCTGCGCGAGGAAGTCGAGAAGCTGACCCAACCGCCCAACAACTTCGCGACGGTGCTCAATGTCAGCGACGACGGCACCGTCGACATCCTCACCGGGAACCGGAAGCTGCGGGTGGCAGCCCAACCATCCGTCGAGGTCAAGATGCTCCAGGTCGGCCAGGAGGTCCTCCTCAACGAGGCGTTCAACATCATCGACGTCCGTTACTTCGAGCCTGCCGGTGAGGTCCTCAGGGTCAGGGAGACCATGGACGATGGGCGCGTCGTGGTCATCGCCCACGCCGACGAGGAACGGGTACTCAACCGCTCCGAGGTGATGGCCGACGTGAAGCTGCGCGCCGGCGACTACGTGCGCATCGACCCCAAGACTTCTCTCATCCTCGAAAAGCTCGAGCGACCCGAGGTGGAGGAACTCGTCCTCGAGGAAGTGCCGGACATCACCTACCACGAGGTCGGCGGTCTCGCCGACCAGATCGAGATGATTCGAGACACCGTTGAGCTGCCCTATCTCCACCGCGATCTCTTCCGGGAATACGAGCTCGAACCGCCCAAGGGCATCCTTCTCTACGGGCCCCCCGGCTGTGGGAAGACCCTCATCGCCAAGGCCGTGGCCAACAGCCTGGCCAAGAAGGTCTCCGAACGGACCGGCAACCCCGACGTTCGCTCCTACTTCCTCAACATCAAGGGCCCGGAGCTGCTCAACAAGTGGGTGGGCGAAACCGAGCGCCAGATCCGTCTCATCTTCCAGCGGGCCAAGGAGAAGTCGGACGAGGGTGTCCCCGTCATCGTGTTCTTCGACGAGATGGACTCGCTGTTTCGCACTCGGGGCACCGGCATCAGCTCCGACGTCGAGTCGACGATCGTGCCCCAGCTCCTCTCCGAGCTCGACGGCGTGGAGTCGCTTAAGAACGTGGTGGTCATCGGGGCCTCGAACCGGGAAGACCTGATCGACCCGGCCATCCTCCGGCCGGGCCGTCTCGACGTGAAGATCAAGATCAACCGTCCCGACCCCACCGCCGCCAAGGAGATCTTCCGAATCTACCTCAGCGACGAAACACCGCTCGACCCTGACGAGATCACTGGTGTCGACGCCGGCTCGGCCATCGAAGAGATGATCGAGACCACGGTGGCCCACATGTACGCCGAGTCGAAGGACAACGAGTTCCTCGAAGTCACCTATGCCAACGGCGACCGCGAGACCCTCTACTTCAAAGACTTCGCCAGCGGCGCCATGATCGAGAACATCGTTCGCCGCGCCAAGAAGGACGCCATCAAGCGACAGATCGCCGGCGGCACCGGCGGGGTGCGCACCGACGACCTCACCGCAGCGATCAAACAGGAATTCCGCGAGCACGAAGACCTGCCCAACACCACCAACCCCGACGACTGGGCCAAGATCTCCGGCAAGAAGGGTGAGCGGATCGTCTACGTGCGCACTCTCGTGGGAGGCGACGAAGAGAGTCGTCTCATCGAGAAGGTCGCGGGCGGCCAGTACCTCTGATGGCTCTGCACAAGGTGCTCGGGACGGAGACCGAGTACGGCATCGTGGTCCGGGGTGACCCCGGCTTCAACCCTGCCGTCGCCTCCTCTCTGGTGGTCAACTCCTACCCCGGGTCACGGGTCAAGGTGCAGTGGTCCTACGAGGAGGAGTCGCCGGGGCGGGATGCGCGCGGATTCGGCCATGACACCTACGGCCTCATCGACCCGGAAGGCGCGGTGGTCAACTCGGTGCTCTCCAACGGCGCCCGACTCTACGTCGACCACGCCCACCCCGAGTACAGCGCACCGGAAACATACCACCCCCTCGAGGCGGCCCTGTACGACAAGGCCGGAGAGATGGTCATGCACCGCGCCGCGCGATCCGCCAGCGAGACCGCGGGTCGCCAAGTGTCGCTGTACAAGAACAATTCGGACGGAAAGGGGAACTCCTACGGAGCCCACGAGAATTATTTGCTCAGCAGGGAGACTCCCTTCGGCGACGTGATCCGCTACGCGATGACCTTCATGGTCACCCGGCAGATATTCACCGGGGCCGGAAAGGTCGGCAAGGAGAACGATCGGGCCGACATCGACTATCAGATCACACAGAGAGCCGACTTCTTCGAGGAGGAGGTCGGTCTCGAGACCACGCTGAAACGTCCGATCATCAACACCCGCGACGAGCCGCACGGCGACCCATCGCGCTATCGCCGCCTCCATGTGATCATCGGCGACGCCAACCTCTCCGAATACCAGAACTTCCTCAAGCTGGGCTCCACCGCCCTCATGCTCGCCGCACTCGAGGACGGTGCCATCCCGGACTCCCTCGACCTCTTCGACCCGGTCGAAGCCTGCTGGCAGGTGAGCCACGACCTCGCCCTCGGTCGCCCGCTGGAGCTCGATGGAGGAGGCACGGCCACCGCCTTGGAGCTGCAGGGTCGCTATCTCGAGTGGCTGGCCAAGTACGCCGAGAAGGAGTTGGACGACCCGGTGTGGGGACGTGTCATCGACGAATGGGAGCGCACGCTGAACCTGCTCTCCACCGATCCCTCCCAGCTCAGCGACACTCTCGACTGGGTGGCGAAGAAGCGACTGCTCGATGGGTATGTATCCCGGGACGGGCTGCAGTGGGGCAACAGCAAGCTGCGCGCCCTCGATCTGCAGTATCACGACGTCGACCCGGAGCGAGGTCTCTACAACCGCCTGGCGGCGCGTGGCTCGATGCGACGGCTGTTCACCGACGAGGAGATACTCGAAGCGGTCTCCACGCCACCGACCCGGACCCGGGCCTACTTCCGAGGCCGATGTGTCAGTGAGTTCTCCGACTCCCTGGTGGCCGCCAACTGGGACTCGCTGGTATTTGACATCGGGGAATCGCACCTCAAACGTGTTCCTATGATGGAGCCACTGCGAGGGGACATCAGCCTCGTGGGTGAACTCCTCGACAACGCCGAAGACGCTGCAGACCTGCTGCAGCGATTGGAAGGATGAGCAGATAGAGATGTCAGATAGAGAACGCAGCCAGGCGGAAGGCCGCCGCAAGGAAGAGACCGAAGACCAGGTCACCGAATCCGTCGAATCGGAGGCCGACCTGGACGCCCTGGACGATCTCCTCGACGAGATCGACCAGGTCCTCGAAGAGAACGCCGAGGAGTTCGTCAAGAACTACGTCCAGAAGGGCGGCCAGTGATAGAGAAGCCCAACGGCCCTCTGCCACTCGACGCCCCGGTACCAGGCTCCAGCTTCACCGATCTCCTGCAGTGGATCGGCGCCGCGCCCGAGATCACGATTCCATCGGGAGCCGGCTCGGTGTCCGTGCCCGAGGGCACCACGGTCCTCGCCCTCCGTCATCGAGGCGGTGTGGTGATGGCCGGCGATCGGCGTGCGACCGAAGGGCACCTGGTGGCTCATCGCCACATCCGCAAGGTGTTCCCGGCGGACAGCTACTCCGCGGTCGCCATCGCGGGAGTCGCCGGTCTGGCCATGGACATGGTGAAGCTGTTCCAGGTCGAGCTGGAGCACTACGAGAAGATCGAAGGCATCAGGCTGTCGTTGGATGGAAAAGCTTCTTTTCTCGCCAGGCTGGTGCGTGGCCAACTCCCGATGGCGTTCCAGGGTCTCGTGGTCGTGCCCATCTTCGCCGGCTATGACGACCGGGAGGGCCGAGGGAGGGTGTACACCTTCGATGTCGTGGGCGGGCGCTACGAGGAGACCGATTTCGGTAGCACGGGATCGGGCTCGCGTCTCGCCAAATCGTATCTGCGCACGGCCTACCAAGAGGACTTGACCCCCGAGGAGGCCATGGCGTTGGCCGTGAACGCACTCGTTGCCGCATCGTCGGAGGACACCGGCACAGGTGCCCCCGACCTCATACGGGGGATCCTCCCCAATGTGGTGCGCATCGAGGCCGACGGTGTGATGGAGGTGCCCGACGAGACCATTTTCCCATTGGCCCAGGATGCGTTGGAGAAGGTGCGATGAGCATTCCCTTCTACGTTGCACCCGAGCAACTCGTACGCGATAAGGCCGAATTCGCCAAGAAGGGGATCGCCCGGGGGCGTTCGATAGTGGCGGTCGACTACGCCGACGGGGTGTTGATCTTGGCCGAGAACCCTTCGACCGCACTCCACAAGATCTCGGAGGTCTACGACCGTATCGCCTTCGCCGGTGTGGGTCGGTACAACGAGTTCGAGACCCTGCGCAAAGCGGGCATACGCCAAGCCGACCTGATGGGCTACCTATACGCCCGCGACGACGTCACTGCCATGGGTCTCGCCACCGCCTTCTCGCAGACGCTCGGTGTCATCTTCATTCGTGACCCGAAGCCGTACGAGGTCGAGATCCTGCTCGCTGAGATCTCCGAAGACGGCAGTGAGCACCGTCTCTTCCGGATCACCTACGACGGGACTCTCTACGACGAACGGAAGTACGTCGCCATCGGAGGCAAGGCCGAACAGCTGGCCGAAGCTCTCGGAGAACTCTGGACCGAGGACATGAGCTTGCAGCAGGCGTTCTCGGTGTGCATGGAGGCCTTCAACCGAGCGGAAGGTAGGGAGTCTGAGGGCTGGGAGGTCGCGGTGCTCGAGAGCGGCAACGGTCGGCGCGCCTTCCGGCGACTGGCACCGGGCGAGCTCGAGTCCGACTAGAGCCGCCGACTCGGTTTAGCCTGACGCCATGGACCGTAGGATCTTCGGGCTCGAAAACGAATACGGCGTCACCTGCACCTTGCGCGGTCAGCGCCGGCTGAGTCCCGACGAGGTCGCCCGATACTTGTTTCGCCGGGTCGTTTCGTGGGGCCGCTCGTCGAACGTGTTCCTCGAGAACGGCGCCCGTCTCTATCTGGACGTCGGCTCCCACCCCGAGTACGCCACGCCGGAGTGCGACAGCATCGAGGACGTGGTCGCCCACGACAAGGCGGGTGAGCGCATCCTGGAGGGCCTGGTGTCCGGAGCCGAGGAGCGACTCGAGGAGGAGGGCATCCGCGGAGAGATCTACGTCTTCAAGAACAACACCGACAGCGCCGGCAACTCCTATGGCTGTCACGAGAACTATCTGGTCAGTCGGCACAAGGACTTCCACCGCACCGTCGACGTCCTCATCCCGTTCCTGGTCACGCGTCAGATCTTCGTCGGAGCCGGCAAGCTGACCCAGACTCCGCGCGGGACCGGTTACACCGTGGCCCAGCGGGCCGATCACATCTGGGAGGGGGTGTCCTCCGCCACCACCCGATCCCGGCCGATCATCAACACCCGGGACGAGCCTCACGCCGACGCCGAGCGTTATCGCCGTCTCCATGTCATCGCCGGCGACTCCAACATGAGCGAGTACGCCACCTACGTGAAGGTGGGGACGATGGTGGCGCTACTGCAGATGATCGAGAGGGACGTCGTCTTCAGGGACCTCACCCTGGAGAACCCGATCCGGGCCATCCGAGAGGTGAGCCATGACACCACCTGCACCCGCAAGCTGCGTCTGGCCAACGGACGCGAGCTGAGCGCCCTGGACATCCAGTGGGAGTACCTCGACCGGGCGATGCGGTTTTCCCGCAGCCCCGGTTTCCCCCCGCAGGTGCAGGCGGCGGTGGACCGTTGGGAGCATCTCCTCACCGGCCTAGAGAAAGACCCGATGACCCTGGACCGCGAGGTCGACTGGGTGATGAAGTACAAGCTCCTCGACCGCTATTCGACCAAGCGCGCTATCCCTCTCTCCGACCCGAGGATGTCGATGATGGATCTCGCCTACCACGATGTCGACCGGACACGGGGCCTCTATTACTTGATGGAGAACGCCGGGATGACCGACCGGGTGGTCACCGACGAGAGAGTGGCCGATGCGGTGGTGCGGCCACCGCAGACGACCCGGGCCCGGCTACGCGGAGCCTTCATCAAGGCGGCGAAGGCGCGTAAGCGTGACTTCACCGTCGACTGGGTCCATCTCAAACTCAACGACCAGGCCCAGCGCACAGTGATGTGCAAGGACCCCTTCAAGTCGGAGGACGAGCGAGTAGACAAGCTGATAGCCAGCCTTTGATGGCCGGCCGACATTGGGGCGGTAGCGGTAGCAGCCGCACGACCGGCGTCTGTTTGGCCGGAATTGGACACCATCGGCTCGAGAGTCATCTACGTTGATCCCCTGTGAAGCGTGAACCTCTTTTGCCGGGAGACTCTCGGCCAGAGTCGGGCGGCCATTAGAGATGCAGAATGTGGTGGAACGGGTGCTCAACCTGCTGATCTTTCTCCTCGAGTCGCCGACACCGGTCACCTCCAATGACGTCCGCAACACGGTCCACGGCTACGCCGACCAGAGCGACGAGGCCTTCCACCGCATGTTCGAACGTGACAAGCAAGTGCTGCGCCGGCTCGGGGTGCCACTGAAGCGCGAGGCCATGGACGTATGGGAGATCGACGAGGGCTACACGGTCGATCCCGACGAGTACGCAGTTCCCGACCCGGAGCTGACCCATGAGGAACGGCTCGCCCTCTCCGTGGCCGGCCGTCTGGTTCGCCTCGGGGGCACCGAGGCCGGTGTCGGGGCGATCATCAAGCTCGGTGGCATGGAGCGGGGCGACGGGATCGAGCCGTTGGGCGCCGACTTGGGCGAGGACGTCGAGGTTCTCGGCGAGCTCTTCGCCGCGGTCACCGAGCGGAGGAAGATCCGGCTCACCTACCGGGGCCACCAGCGGCCGGTGGAGCCCTACGGTATCGCCCACCAGCGCGGGCACTGGTACCTGGTGGGCAACACCCCCGACGGGGCGCGGATGTATCGGGTCGATCGGATCGAGAACCTGGAGGTGGGGGACGAGCCGGACGCCTTCGACAAACCGAAGGACTTCGATATACGCGCAAACGTCGACAGCCAGCCCTGGGAGGCGGGAACCGACCCCAAGATCCAGGCCACGGTGAGGTTCGACCCCGAGGTGGCCTGGTGGGCGGCGCGCAGCCTCGGGTTGGCCGAGTCCGACGACGAGGAGCTGGTGGCCACAGTCCCGGTCGCCAACCGGGACGCCTTCGTCGGATGGGTGCTCAGTTTCGGAGCCTCCGCCGAGGTGCTGGAGCCCTCCGAGATGCGGGAAGCCGTGGTCTCCCGGGTGAGCGAAGCGTTGGAGCAGTTGCAGTGACCAGCTCCCGCACCGTTTCCCGACTGTCACGGATCCTCGCCCTGATTCCATATGTGCTCGATCGCGAGGCCGTCGACGTGGGCGAGATCATGGAACGCTTTGGGTATACCCAGGAGCAGCTGACCAAGGACCTCAACACGATCTTCGTCTGCGGCCTGCCCGGCTACGGGCCCGGAGACTTGATGGAGGCGTACCTCGACGAGGACGAAGTGATCATCGACGCCGCCGACTTCTTCGCCAAGGCGCCGCGGCTCACTCCCAGTGAGGCTCTCGGTCTCCTCGCCGCCGGGATGACCGTCATCGGCTCCGGTGAGGCGAGTCCAGCCCTCGAGTCGGCCGTCGATAAGCTGAGCAAAGTGGTGATGCCCGACGCCGACTCGTCCCTCTCCGTCGACGTCCTCGACCAGTCAAGGCACGTGGGGGTCCTGCGTGATGCCGCCTCCGAGCGCAGGGTGGTGCGGATGGTCTACCGCTCCGTGGGCAAAGAGGAGACAACAGTACGCGAAGTGGAGCCGTGGTCGGTGTTCACCACGCTGGGCCGCTGGTACGTGCTCGGACATTGCCGGCTGGTCGACGGGCAGCGGACGTTCCGCGTCGACCGCATCAAGGAGCTCGCGGTCCGGGACGAGGAGTTTCGGCGTCCCGAGTCGGTGCCCGAGCCACGGGTCGGCTATCTGCCGTCCAGGGATGACATCACCTGCCTCATCGACTTGAAGCAGTCGGCACGCTGGGTGCTCGAGTACTACCCGGTGGAGGTGGTGAAGGAGTCTTCCCGGACGACGAGGATCCGCTTCCACTCTCCGGATGCCGAGGTGCCGGCACGTCTGTTGCTTCGGCTCGGCGCCGAAGGAAGGCTCGTCGAAGGCCCCGACGTAGCTGCTCGCTTGGCCGAGATCGGGCGGATGGTCCTGGCCAGATACCGATAGGGTCGGAAGACCTACGGGTCGACGCTTCAGTTTCGCAAATCACCTGCCGATCTCCTGACTACCGAATGCGGAGACCGGAGACCAAGAGATGACCACCATCAAGACAACGTGCAATCGTTGTGGCGATATTCACCTGACGCCCAGCGACGTAGCCCTCGAGCTTCGTCCGGGTGGTAGGGAAGGTGACTATTGCTTCAAATGCCCGAGCTGCACGTCGGAGCAGAGACGACCCGCCAACTCCCGAGTTGTCAGTGTCCTGCTCGCCACCGGTGTTCAATTCGAGGTCATCAACCCCGATCCGATCACCGAAGAGGAGATCGAGGCTTTCATGGCCGCCCTGGAGACCGAGCCGGATCCGCTCCGACTCCTGGCCGGCTGACGAAACGCGATAAGGGTTGAGCGCCGGGGGGACGGTGCTCCGCTGAGAAGGTGGCGATCCGGGCGGTCGCCACCTT
>CAZLEQ010000052.1:0-14428 GCA_964558575.1 uncultured Acidimicrobiaceae bacterium
CGTATGTCCTGATCCAGACGGAGGTCGGCAAGGCCGCCGTCGTAGCAGAGGAAGTCAGCAACATCCCCGGCGTGGACAGCGCCGACGACGTCACCGGCCCCTACGACGTGATCGTCAGGGCGAGCAGCGACGATGTCGACTCACTCGGCAAACTCGTCGTCGCCCGCATCCAGGCAGTAGACGGGATCACCAGGACCCTCACCTGCCCGGTCGTCCACCTCTAGGGCCCTAGCCCAGTTTCGAGGCGATGGTCCCGGCGCTGCGCAGCGCCGTGCCGTCGCTGCCCGCAGTCGAGAACACCCGCGTCGGACCGGCGATGGCCTCGGCCAACATGTCCTCGAAGAGCTGACGCCGCTCCATCGGAGGGTCGATCCAGAGATAGACCGCCATCGAGCCCGGGATCGTGTTGACCTCGTTCACGTACAACTCGCCGTCCTTGTCGAGAAAGTCGATGCGGGCGATTCCGCGTAGAGCGGCAACCTCGGTGACACGTCGGGAGAGGTCGGTGATCCCCTTGGCAGTGGCATCGTCGAGGGTCGCCGGAAGCTCCCTGCCACTACTCACCTCGCCACCCCATGCCAGGTACTTCTGGTCGTAGCTGTAGATGCCCTCACCCGAGCGCGCCGGGGCCTCCACCGCCGACAACTCCCACTGCGGGTGGGTCCGGACCGCGACCTGCAGATCACGGGAGCCGCCCAGGAACGGCTCCACCACCGCGCCCCGGTCGAAGAAATGCGACGACGACTTCAGGGCCAGAACGGTTGACCAGTCCTCGGCCACCTCGATGCCGATCGAGGACCCGCCGAAGCGCGGCTTGACGATGAAAGGCCCGCCGAAGTCGGGATCGTGCTCCTCCCCGGTCTGGACGAGCGTCCGTGGCAGCGTGGGCAGCCCGGCGGCAGCCATCGCAGCACCGAAGGCCAACTTGTCCATGCCGAGAGCCGAAGCCGCCTGCCCGGGACCGGTGTAGCGGAGCCCGGCGAGATCGAGCATCCCCTGCAAGGTCCCGTCCTCTCCGGGACCACCGTGACAGGCGATCAGGACCGCCTCGAGGTCCATCGGCTTCTTCTTGTGGACGAAGCCCTGCCCGGGTGTGGCGACGAATTCGATCGCCCTCGACTTGCGCGGGGCTCCCTCGGCGAAGTCGGCGGCTTCCAGCGTAGGGTCCACCGAATACCACTCCCCCGACTTCGACCAGTAGATGGCTTCGATCTCCTCGAGCGCCCGTGCCACCTGCAGCCCGGTGAGGATGGAGATGTCGTGCTCGTCGGACGGTCCGCCAAAGACCACTGCTGATCTGGTCATTTCCTGCCTGCGCTCATGGGTAGTGATCCGGGAGGTCGTTCTCGTAGAGGACGGCATCGCCGGGCCCGAGGTGCGCCCGAGCCCACTCGACCGCCTCGTCCCGCGAGTCGACGACGGTAACCGATGCCCTGCCGTTGGCGGAACCCTCGAGGAGGGCGCGCCGGTTGGTCCTACCCACGATGACCAGGTGATCGACACGCTCGGCCGCAAGCGCGGCGAAAGCCTGATTCTCATCGTGTTGGGCCGGACCCAGTTCGACCATGCCCGGGGTGATCACCGCGGTGGTCCCTCCCGCTCCGAGATCGGTGACGGTGTCGATCGCCACCCGTGCCCCTTCGGGATTGGAGTTGAAGGTGTCATCGACGATGGTGAAACCGGAGGCCGCAGTGGAGATCGACTGGCGGTGCTCGACGGTGGGCAGTTGGGCCAGCTTGGGAAGCACCTCGGCGAGATCGAGCCCCAGAGCCCCACAGATGCCAAGCGCCACTGCAAGATTTGCCCCGAAGACTCCGTCTGGGATCTCAGCCACGCGCTCGCCTGCCACCACCACCCCGTCGTTGGCCGAGACCTCGATGACGTCCATGGACTCCGACCGCTCCCCGGCCAGCTCGGCCAGGAGCGGATGGTCGACACAGATGACACCCACTTCGGCGCGTTGGAGGATCTCCGCCTTCGAAGCCACGATGTTCTCTAGGGTGCGGAATCTCTCGAGATGCACCGGGCCGATGGTCACCATCGCCGCCACCTTCGGTGGTAGCCACTCGCACATCTCGGCTATCTCTCCGGGGCCGTAGGTTCCCATCTCGGCCACGAAGACCTCGGTGCCCGGGATGAGGTTCTCGTTGATGGCCCGGGCCAGCCCCATTCGGTTGTTGAAAGAAGCCGGGCTGGCTACCACTCGCCGCGACCCGGCGAGAAGATGGGTGACGTAGTGCTTCGTCGTGGTCTTGCCGTACGACCCGGTGATCGCCACCACTACTGGGTCGATCGCCCGCAGTCGGTTCGCTGCCTTCTCCACCCATCGTGCGCCTGAGCGGCGCTCGTAAGGAGCGAGAGCGAGCAGAGCCAGGTCCAGCACTGTGAACGATACGGCGAGCGGGATGACGATCATCAAAGGCTCTGCGAGCAGAGCCCCTCCGAGGTACGCGGCGAAGAGGACCAGCCCCGTGACGATCGCCAGTCTCCGGAGACGGTCGGTCCATGCCAAGGGAGAGGTCCTGCCCTTCAGCGAGAGGCCGGTCGGGCCCACCTGGGCGGCGGGGACCAGAAGACCCCATCGGAGATCCAACTGGGACAACACCAAACCAGTCAGCGCGATCACGGCGAGGACGATGTCGAGAGGGCTGCTCCCCCACCATCGGACGGCGAACCTGGTGGCCTCACCGGGTAGGTAGTGCTCGCGCTGGGCCACCCGGAGCCAGCGGAGCCCGGCGGGGATCGTGGCGGCTGCACAGGCCAGGGCGAGCAGCCAGATCATCGCGCTGTCTCGATCGCGTCGCGCAGCGCATCGGGTGCCTGGATCGGGAGGAAATGACCCACTCCGGGGAGGACTTCGAGGGTGGAGTCGGCGATGAGGGCGTCGGCGGCCTCGGCCACCGCCACCGGGACATCGAAGTCGTCGGCACCCCAGAGGAGGTGAACATGGCCGGTGAGACGGGCCAGTTGGCTCTCGTAGCTCTCGCTGACCACCCTCACCAGGATGTCGCGCATCACCCCGCTGGCGGAGCGGTAGTCCTCAGAGCCCCGATTTCGCTTCTCTCTCTCCAGTCGCTCGTCCGAAATCAGACCGACCCGATTGAGCCACCGGATCGCCCGGTACGTCGATGCGGGCCGCCGCCCGGTGTGGAGGCGGATCAATGGGGCGCCGGACAAGACCAGGTTCCCCACCCGTTCGGGGTGTTTGGCGGCCAGGCAGACCGCGACCCGGCCACCGAACGAATGGCCGACGAGGACAGGAGGCCTATCGAAAGAGTCGAGGATTCCAGCAACAATGTCGGCATAGGCCTCGGCGCCGATCACCTTGCCCGGAGCGGGTGAGGCTCCGAACCCTGGGAGGTCGGGAGCGATGCCAGACAACCCTTCGAGGACTCTGGCGAAGTCATGGCCACGCCTGCCCCAACCGTGCAGAGCGAGGACGTTCGGGGCCCTCTCGCCGTAAACCTCGGCGAAGAGTGCTCCGTCAAGAAATGAGCGCAGTGCCAATAACAATCCTCGATCAGACCCGGAGAAGCGCCGAGAATACCTATCACAGGCCTATTTCCCATGACTAGCGAGAGCGTGAGCACGAGCGTCCACGAGGCGATGGCACGATTCCGGTCGTCACTGCTTCGCCGCGCCTCGGCAGTGGCCTGGGTGGTCGTGATCATCATCGGGTACCAGGCGGTGCGCAGCCCCCTTCCCGACGGCGACCAGGTGTTCACGCTGCCCGAGTTCTTCGTTCCCATGGCGACGCTGGCCACGCTGCTCATCCTGTCGACTGCATTGCGTTGGGACCGGATCATGCGCTCGAAGGCTGCCCCCTGGGCTGCTACCGGTTGGCTGCTCGGGCTCATCGCCGGCATCTCCGCCCTGGCCCTGATCCCGGATCTGAAGGCCACCTCCGAGCCCATCCTCTACGGGATCACGGCAGTATCGGGATTGTTGGTTGTGTGGTGGGCCCACGGCCTGGTCACGGTGATCATCGGGCTCGCCATCGCTTTCATCAACCTCAACGCGGGCGGGGCAAACGTCGTCGCCGATGTGGTCACCCCGATAGTGGTGATCGTCGTCGTCGCCACCGCCACCGCACTGGTCGGGTTCGAGTTCGAGAAAGAAGCGGTCACCTCCTTCGGCAAGGAGGCGAAGCTCGAGCAGCAGCGGCTCGACTTCGAGCGCCTCTACGCGGTCAGTGCCACGCTGGCCCGCGCCGAGTCGCTGGCCGAGATCGTCCCACATCTGATCGGGACGATCTGCAAGTACCTGGACGCCCAGGTGGGGGTGGTGCTTCTCCACGACACCGAGATGCATCGTCTCGAGGTGATGAGTCCCATCTGGGTCAACGGCTACCCGCTGGAGACCGATCCCATCTCGGTGGAGATCAACGCTCCGAGCGTGGTGTCCCAGACCTATCGGGCGGCCAAGCCCATCTTCGTCAAACGGGTCGACGGGGAGACCGAATCGCACGTGCTGCTGAAGGACCTCGGGCTCCGCCAAGCCCTGGTCGCCCCGTTGAAGGTGGAGTCGATGCGGGTCGGCGTCATTGTCGTCGGCGACCCCTATGAGGGCAGCTTCACCGAGGACCAACTCGAGCAGTTGGGCTCGCTGGCCGCACCTGCCGGGCTGGTTCTGAGCCAGATCGGGCGTTACGAGGCTCAGGCGGAGATGACACGACGGCTCGAGGAAGTGGCGCAGATGAAGACCGACTTCGTCTCTACCGTCAGCCATGAGCTGCGAAGCCCGCTGACCTCGATCATCGGTTCGCTGGACACGGTGAACCGACCGGAGCTGGCGCCCCCCGAGCCGATGTCGCAGCAGTTGCTGGTCAGCGCGCGGAAGCAGGCGGGCCGTCTGCAGCGTCTCATCGAGGACCTCCTGGTGGTTTCCCGGATCGATCGGGGCGCGATCCCGGTGCACCCCGAGGTCGTGGAGGTGAAGGACATGTTCGACGAGGTGACCAGGGTGGTCTCGATCGAGCCCTCGACCACCATCGAGCCGGCCAACCTCGCCGTCTATGCCGACCGCGACCACTTCGCTCGCATCCTGATCAACCTCGTCGAGAATGCGGCCAAGTACGCACCCGACTCGCCGGTGGAGCTGTTTGCATGGCACAAGGGATCGCGGGCGTTGATGGCGGTGGTCGACCACGGGCCGGGCATCCCCGAGGACGCCCGGGAGAGCATTTTCGAGCGCTTCACCCAGCTCGACCAGTCCGACACCCGGTCCAAGGGAGGCACCGGCCTGGGGCTGTCTATCGTAAAGAGTCTCGCCCAGGTCATGCAGGGGACGGTGCGGGTCGAGGCGACCGAAGGTGGGGGCGCCACGTTCCTGGTCGATCTGCCCGCGGCGGGCCCCGAGATCCCGACCACGGGATCTGACGTCTAATCGGTGGAGCCTCCCGCCGCCACCGCGTGAAACCCACCGTCGACGTGGACGATCTCACCGGTCGTCTTCGGGGCCCAGTCGCTCAGCAGCACACACACCATCCGGGCGACGGGATCGGGATCGGAAGTGTCCCAGTGGAGAGGCGACCTCTCGGCCCAAACCTGGTCGAACCTGGTGAATCCGGGAATCGCCTTGGCGGCCACCGTTTCCAGCGGACCGGCCGATACCGCGTTCACTCTGACGTTGTGTGGGCCCAGGTAACGGGCCAGATATCTGGTGACGCTCTGGAGTGCCGACTTGGCCACTCCCATCCAGTCGTAGGCCGGCCACGACTGGGAGTTGTCGAAGTCCATCGCCACCAACGCACCGCCGCCCGCCTTCTGCATCAAGGGGAGCAAGCCCACCGCCAGTGTCTTGTAGGAGAAGGCGGAGACGGAGAAGGCGGTCTGTGCCGACTCCATCGGGGTCTGGAGGAAGTTCCCGCCCAGGGCGTCCTCGGGGGCGAAAGCGATGGCATGGAGGGCACCGTCGATCCTTCCCCACCGGTCGTCGAGATCGGAGGTCACGGCCTCGACATGATCCGGGTCGTTGATGTCCAACTCGAGAACGTCGCAGTCGCGAGGGAGACGCTGCACGGATCGCTCCGTGAGACGGAGCCCGCGGCCAAAACCGGTGCACACGATCTCGGCCCCTTCCTCCTGGGCGACCCGTGCCGTGTGCCATGCGATCGAGTCGTCGGTCAAGACACCGGTGATGAGCAGTTTCTTGTCTTCCAAGAGCATCAGAAGTCGACTCCGATCGTCTGTATCCCTCTTATCCCCAATCCCATTGCGAACAAGAGGAGCACCCCGTAGTACAGGGCGGGATGCTTCCGGAACTGTGCGCGGTAGATGTAGGCGAAGGCAAAGGTAACCGTGATCACCACACCGTAGAAGACATGTTGGTCACCGGGATCGATGCCGGAGGTATTCATCATGACCAGCCCGATCACCACCTCGGCGAGCAGGGCGCCGATCGCCAATCCCACCGCCCAATAGAAGACTCGAGGCACGATCTCCCGGTTCGCCATGGCCACTCCCCACAGACCGGCCAACCCATTGAGCCAAACCGCGACCTGCCCCCAGATGGCATGGAAATCACTCACGGCGGCGGAGGTTAAACGCCCTCCCCAGAGTGGCGGATCGGTAGGCTCGCTGGAGGAGGCAGGCATGTTCGAGGTGGAGGGTGCGGCATGTTCGAGATGGTCGAATTCGTGAAGTGAGCAAGGCGGCAGAGACGAGGGAGACGGTGACCGGCGAGTTCGCCGAAGAGGCGGATGCGGTGGATGCGGCCAGGGCGGCGCGTGAGCGTTCGTCGCCACCGGATCAGACGACTACGCCTGGTGGATAGTGCGTGAGAGAGGGGCCCGCCTCGCCAACTTCATCGCCGACTCCAAGAGCCCGAAGGAGTTCGTCCTCGACCTCACCTCGGGCCAGTTGGTCGAGATAGGTTCGTAGCCGTCACCGGCCGGGGACGGCCCTACTCCTCCATGAGGAGGTCGGCGTACTGGTCCCTGACCACCTTCTTGTCGAACTTGCCGGTGCCGGTCTTGGGGATCTCGTCGATGAAGACGATCTCATCGGGGAGCCACCACTTGGCCACCCGCTCGCTCAGGTGCTGGCGGAGATCCTCCGGGGTCGCCTCGGCGTCTTCTGCGAGGACGACGAACGCTGCCGGCCGCTCCTGCCACTTGGGGTGCTTCAACCCGACGACGGTGGCCTCTGCCACGGCCGGGTGAGCCATCAGCTCGTTCTCCACGTCAAGTGAGCTGATCCACTCCCCACCCGACTTGATGACGTCCTTGGCCCGGTCGGTGATCCGGATATAGCCCTCGGGCGTGATCTTGCAGACGTCTCCGGTGCGCAACCAGCCGTCCTCGAACGACTGCGCCGTCCGGTCGTCCTTGTAGTACTCGGCGGCGATCCACGGTCCGCGGATCAGCAATTCGCCGAACGCCTCTCCGTCGTGAGGAAGACGCTCGCCCGCTTCGTCGACGATCTTCACCTCGAGCCCCGGTGTCGGGATACCGGCGGTCTCGAGCCGGTCGAGCTGGTCATCCAGGTCCCACTCCTCCATGTGAGGCTTGAGGTAGGCCATCGAGGCCACGGGATTGGTCTCGGTCATGCCCCAACCCTGCACCACCCGGATACCACGGTCGACCCAGTATGCCTTGATCATCGCCCTCGGCACGGCCGAGCCACCGCAGAGGAAGGCCCGAATCGAGGACACGTCCACCTCCGGATGGGCGTCGAGGTAGTGCTTGATCCCCAGCCAGACCGTGGGGACACCGGCGCTGAACGTCACCTTCTCGTCGACGAACAGCTTGACCAGCCCTTCGGGAGAGAGGTCGGGCCCCGGGTAGGTCAGCTTCGCCCCCCTCGTCGTGGCCATGAAGGGATATCCCCAGGCGGAGGCGTGGAACATCGGGACGACCGGGAGGACGTTGTCCGACGGCTCGATCGAGAAGCCGGCCAGATTCGAGATCGTGTGCAGGTAGGTCGACCGCTGGGTGTAGGCGACGCCCTTGGGATTGCCGGTGGTCCCCGACGAGTAGCAGAGCATCATCGGCGACCGCTCGTCGAGGAGCGGCCAGTCGCCATATTGCCTCTGGTCGGCGAGGAGGTCCTCGTAGGCGATCGACCCGGGGATGTCGTCACTGGCCTGCTCCCCCAACACCACGACGGTCTCCACGGTCTCGAACCGGTCGACGAGGGGGGCGACGAGAGGCACCAGGTCGGGGTCGACGAACAGCGCCTTGTCAGCGGCATGGTTCACGATGTAGACGATTTGGTCGGCGAACAGACGGATGTTGACGGTGTGACAGATACGTCCCGTGTTGGCGGTGGCCCAATAGAGCTCGTGGTGCCGGTGGTTGTTCCAGGCGAAGGTGGCCGCCGCCTCTCCCTGCTCGATCCCCAGGTCCTCGAGGACCGAAGCGAGTCTCCTGATCCTCCCGTCGAGCTGGGCATAGGTCCAGCGGGTCTGGCTGAGGTCGGACTCGACGGACACCACCTCCTGGTCGGGGTGGATCCACACCGCGTGGTCGTACAGGGTGCTGAGGAGCAGCGGGAAGTCGTCTTGCATGTGCAACTGCAGCCTCCTGGGTCGTTCGCGCCGAGATTAACCCGGAAGGGATCTCCCGTCTCTCCTGCATCGGGGTGAGAACGCGAGAAACCCCGAGGGAGTCTCTGCCGAAGCGTCGACCCTCTCGGGGTTCTCATTCCTTCAGGTGCCGGGCCGGGGACCCGACTCCTTCCGGAGTTCACAGTGAGAACGAGTCCCACTGCTGTGTGATTCGTGAGAATCACATGGCGTTGGTCTCACGACCTGGCCACCTGACAAACCTCTCGATCTGTCTGCGGCCGACCTCTCGGTCCGCCTCGGCGAGCCTCTCAACTCGCCATGGTCTTCGTCCGCTCGACGATCCCGAGGGATCCCCGTCCGGAACTCCGACCGGGCCATTGGCTGGCGTTTCCGCCGACCTCCGGCTGGCCTTCGAACCGGCAAGCCGGCCCTCTGGCCCGACCAGTCCGGCGGTTGCCCGCCGAGTCGGTCGTCATCTTCGGATTTCCCCGTCGACGTGGCGGGAAAAGTAGACCACGCCCTTCGGCCTGACAAGTCGAAACCCTCTTTGTTTTTCGCGAGCAGTTGATCAGTTTTCGCGTTGCCCTCCTCGGCCGATAGCTTGGCCCTGAGATGGGCGCTCTCAGAGACTGCGAAGCCGTGGTCCACCCGGTCCTCGGGCAACCGGTGAACACGCTCACCGCCTTCGCCTTCGTGATCGCAGGCATTGTGGTGATCATGCGCTCCGACCACCTCTGGGTGGGAATCTCCTCCATCGCCACCGGGATCGGATCGATCTTGTTCCACGGACCCATGCCCCCCTACGCGGAGTGGGCCCACGATGCCAGCCTCGCCTGGCTGCTCCTCGTCGTGGCCACCCACGGTCGATCGTGGGAGAGATGGGCCCATGTGCCCGGCCTGCTCGTGATCGCCCCACTCGCGGCGGTTCCGGGGGCCGCCGATCCGATCGCCGTGGCCCTGGCCTCGGTGGCGATCGTCGGCCTGGTGATGCGAGACCGGTCGAAGGCCACTATGGCGCCCCTGGCGCTATTGGTGACCGTGGCGATCATCGGACGCCTCGGGGCGACCGGCGGGCCACTCTGCCACCCGGAGAGCATCTGGCAGCCCCACGGCCTATGGCACATCGGCGCGGCCGCTGCCGTCGCCTGGTGGGCGTTGGGGAAGGACCGGCAAGACGAGTATCGCTGAGACGCGAGAAACCCCAAGAAAGCCGTGGCCGAAGCCGCAGCCCTCTTGGGGCTCTCATGCCACTCACCGGGAAAGCGGGCCCCCGGATGGGTGGCATCCAGAGAGACCGGAGTCTCTCCTTCCCCAACCGAAGTTGCCCTCGATCGGTAGGCGGGAAAGTACGCGGGGGTTGGGAGGAGGTCAAACCGATGCAGGACCGACTTTTCGCGCCCTACCGGAAACTTTCGCGAGAGGCCAGGAAGGTCTCGAGCCAAGACGTCCCCGTTTCTGTCAGGGGTGGCCCCTATGATCGTCACCGTGGCAGTCGAAGTCGAACAGCCCCGTCTCGAGACCCTCTCGCCGAGCAGGGCGGGAGACTTCAAGACCTGCCCGCAGCTCTTCAAGTTCCGGGCCATCGATCGGATCCCGGAGCCTCCTTCGGTGCATCAGGCCCGGGGCACCACCGCTCATCTGGCCCTGCAGCGCCTATTCGACCACGGGATGGAGGAGCGCACCCCGGAGCGGCTCTACGACCTGTTCCGTGAGGCGTGGACCGAGATTCGCGGTGAGGAGGAGTTCGAGGGATTGTTCTCCGACGTCGAGGAAGAGCGGGCGTGGGGTCTCGAGAGCATGGAGTTGCTCGCCAACTACTTCACCATCGAGGACCCGACCAGATTCGAGCCCGAGGATCGCGAGCTCGACATGCTCGAGGACCTCGACGGGATGCTCATCCGGGGGATCCTCGACCGCGTCGACCGTGACCGCGACGGCCATCTGATCATCACCGATTACAAGACGGGCAAGGCACCACCGGAGCGCTACGCGCTACCCGCTTTCTTTGCGTTGAAGATCTACGCCCTGTTGATCCGAAACAAGCACGGAGAGACCCCGAAGGAGGTTCGTCTCCTCTACCTCAACGGGCCGACTCTCTACCGGCTCCCGGTCGACGACCGCCAGCTCGACGCGATGGACGGCCAGTTGCGCGCCCTGTGGTCGGCCATCGAGAAGGCGATCGCAGTCGATCGCTTCCCGGCGCGGCGAGGACGACTCTGTGACTGGTGCTCATATCAGGAGATCTGCCCGGCGTTCGCTGGAGTGGGCGAGACCTCCGAACCCGGGGGGGAAAGCCCCGCGCCAAACGTTGTTTCAGGGCCCTGAGATCGAGCACCGACCTGATCCGGCCGATGGGCTAGGGGAAGACACCTCGCACCAGCTTGGCGTCGGCAACTCTCCTGATGCCCTTGATCAGGGCGGCGGTGCGCATGTCTACCTTCTCGGCCGTGGCGATGCCATGGACCTCATCGAAGGCCCGGGTCATGATCTCCCGGAGACGCCCCACGGTCTCGTTCTCCGACCAGAAGTACTTCTGGACGTCCTGGACCCACTCGAAGTAGCTCACGGTGACGCCACCGGCATTGGCCAAGATGTCGGGCACGATCAACACCCCCCTCTCCCTGAGGTGGTCGTCGGCCTCCAGCGTGGTGGGGTTGTTGGCCCCTTCGATCACCAGCTTCGCCTTCACGTCCGCAGCGTTGTCGGCCCGGATCACGTTCTGGATCGCCGCCGGCACCAGCACGTCGACGTCGAGGCCGATCAGGGCACTCCCCTCGATGAAGTCCGCGTCGGGGTAGCCCTCGAGGAACCGGTTCTCATCGACCCACTTCCCCACCGCCGAGATATC
This sequence comes from uncultured Acidimicrobiaceae bacterium, assembly GCA_964558575.1. Classification (GTDB taxonomy): domain Bacteria; phylum Actinomycetota; class Acidimicrobiia; order Spongiisociales; family ZC4RG35; genus JANQRA01. Next base: position 11,357 of record CAZLEQ010000052.1, read on the forward strand.
GAGCCCGTCGGGGTTGTAGACCGCCCCGGATATGTCGGACACCGCCACCACCCTGAGGTTCATCTCATGTGCCGCCACCGCGGCGTACCGACCGACGTTTCCGAACCCGTGGATGGCAACAGTCGCTTCCGCGGGGTTGACGCCCACGGCAGCCGCCGCCTGTGGGAGGAGGAACATGAGGCCGCGTCCGGTGGCTTCTCGGCGGGCGACGCTGCCTCCGAGTGCAGGCGGCTTGCCGGTGACGATTGCGGGCACGGCGTGTCCGACGTGCTGGGAGTAAGTGTCCATCAGCCAGGCCATCACCTGCTCGTTGGTGCCCAGGTCGGGAGCCGGGATGTCGGTGTCCGGGCCGATGACGTTGATGATCTCCATGGTGAACCGGCGGGTCACCCGTTGCAGCTCGGCCCTGGAGAGATTCAAGGGATTGATCCGGACCCCTCCCTTGGCCCCGCCGAAAGGGACCCCGACGATCGAGCACTTCCAGGTCATCCACATCGCCAGGGCCGCGACCTCTCCCAGGTCGACGTCCATGTCGAACCGAATCCCTCCCTTGGTGGGGCCCATCGTGGTGAGATGCTGGACCCGGTAACCAAAGATCGTCTCCACCTCCGTGTAGTTGTCATGACGGAAGGGAAAGCTGACCACCGTCGACTTCTGTGGTACCCGCAGCCGATCGGCGACGTTGTCGTCGAGACCCATCAGGGAAGCCACGCGGTTGAACTGACCGACGGCTTCGTTGTACATCTGGGAGTCGAATTCCGGTCGCGGCTCCGCATTGCCTTCGTTCTTCATATGTCGCCGGATCCTATGTCATGTCACCTCCCCAAATGAGGCTGTCGCCGAAATCTGTCGGTGCCGGTCCCTAGGTTGGCGGACATGACGAACCCAAACTGCAACGACACAGAGGCGACCGAGGCTGTGTTCGCCGACCCGGTGGCCTACCTGGCCGGCCTCGGTGTCGACGCCGAGCTGGTGGCGCAGACGACGCTCCCCGCCGCAGCCTGAGTCCTACGATCGTGGGGGTGGTGGAACAGGTACGGGTGGAGCCCGAGGACTGGCCCGACATCCTGGATCGGACCGACGGCCGCCAGATGGTCGTCGCCGGCCCCGGGACGGGGAAGACCGAGTTCCTCATCCGCCGGGTGGCGCGAATCATCGAGACCGAGCGCGCCCGTACCTCCGAAGTGGTCCTGGTGTCGTTCTCCCGGCGGGCCACCGCCCGACTGAAGCAACGCATCGAGGAGGCCATAGGGCCCAACGTGATGCCCGTCGACGTCACCACGTTTCACTCCCTGGCCCTACGTCTCATCGAGGCGGCCACCGGGGGACGGCGGCCCATCCCCCTCACCACACCCGAACAGGTCGGGTTGGTCCGGAGCATCCTCCGCGAGGAGGATCCGGAAGACTGGCCGCTCACCTACCGGGGCATCCTCACCAGCCACGCCTTCTCCGCCGAGGTGGCCGACTTCCTCCTGCGCTGCTCGGAGCGGCTCCTCACTCCTGACGAGCTCGCCGAACGAGCCCTCGAACGCGCCGATTGGAGGGGCCTCCCCGGTCTCTACGGCCGCTATCTCGATCGGCTCACCGAGATCGTCCGCACCGACTACGGGGTACTCCTCGCCAGGGCGGTGGAGTTGCTCGGCGACCACGGAGAAGGTGCCCGGCTCGCCGCTGGATTTCGCTATGTCGTCGTCGACGAGTACCAGGACACCTCACCGGCGCAGGCCGAGATGGCCGAGCTGCTCGCCCGCTCCCACGGCAACCTCACCGTGGCCGGTGACCCCTATCAGTCGATCTTCTCGTTCCGGGGTGCCGAAGTCCGCAACATCGCTTCCTTCTCCGAGAGACCTGGTACCACCCGCATCGTCCTCGCCCGGAGCTTCCGGGTCCCCGAGGAGATCCTCAGCGCGGCACTCCGGGTGGTCTCAGCCGGAGACCTCCCCGGCGCCGCCGGCCCGGTGGAGCCGGCGGAGCATCATGGTCGGTCCGAGACATACGTGTTCGACCAGGAGACGGCCGAGGCGGAGTGGATCTCGCGTGAGATCGAGCATCTCATCAGGGTCGAAGACCTGGGTCCATCAGATGTAGCGGTGGTGGTCCGATCGAAGAAGCAGTTCCTCTCCGAGCTGTCCCGCGCTCTCGACCGCCGTGGCATCCCCCACGACCCGCCCCACTCGCGACTGGTCGATCACCCCGCCGTGCACCTGGTCCAGGATCTCGTCATCGCCGCCACCCGAGGCGGGCCGACCCAGGACGCCTCCCCGATCGACGTCGACCTCGCCGACCGGGCGATGCGGCGGGTGCTGCTCGGTCCGTTGTTCGGGGCCTCGATCGGCCTCGAGAGGGAGATGCACAGGGAGCGGCGACGCACCGGGAGGTCTTGGGAGCAGGTTGTAGCCGAGCACTTGGCCGACAAGCAGGGGCTGATATCCCTCCTCGCCGACCCGGCCTGGGCGGCCGAGGCCGGGGCCTCCGAGGGATTCTGGGAGCTGTGGATCACCCTCGATGGGATCGCGGGGGTGGTGGACGATCCCGGCCGCGACGAGTGGCGCCGTGCCTGGACCGCATTCGGTCAGATGCTGGGACAGCAAGCAGAGAGAGACCCATCCGTCAGCCTCGCCAGGTTCTTCGAATTGGTGGAAGAGGGGGACTTCGAGGCCACTCCCCTCATCTCCCATCGCCTCACCGTCGACCGGGTGACCCTCACCACACTCCATCAGGCCAAGGGTCTGGAGTTCGAAGTGGTGTTCATCGCCAACGCGGTCGAAGGCCTCTTCCCCGACCTGCGACGAAGCCGGCGGATGCTGCGGCCCGAGCTGCTCTCTCCGGAGCGGATCGTCGACCCGGAAGCCCAACATCTCTTCCAGGTCCAGGAGGAGATGCGACTCGCCTACACCGCCATGACCCGGGCCCGGCGCCGGTTGGTCTGGACGGCGACCGAAGCCGGCGTCGATCAAGGCGAGAAGCGTCCATCGCGTTTCCTGCTCGCCGCCGCCGGCGACCAGGCACCGGGGCCTCCCGGCGACGAGGGGCGTGACCCACTCACCGTGCGCGAGGCGGAGGCGGCGCTGC
>CAZLEQ010000053.1:0-14349 GCA_964558575.1 uncultured Acidimicrobiaceae bacterium
AGGTCGGTGGCATCGACGAGATGCCAGGAGCGCTCGATGTCACCCGGCTTGGGTGAATATGTCTTGTTCTTGGTCATTGGTGGTCCTCGCACGCTGAAAGCACGGGGAGCGTTTGGGGAAACGGCTTCGGTGGAAGCGCCCCACATGGTATTCGACCGGCGCTCGCTAGGCCAATCGGGTTCCTAATGCACCAGGGCCGGTATACCGGCCCTGGGGTGCACAGAAGCGTCAATACCCCACCTCCCACAGGGTGAGCCCGTGAGCGGGGGCAACCGTTGCCACCATGGAGCGGTCTCGGGAGGCGATGACCTCCTCGACCCGGGCCGGGTCGCTGAAGCCACGGCCCACGTCGTACAGATAGCCCACCAGGGAACGGACCATCTGATGACAGAAGGCGTTCGCCTGAACCCAGAAGTCGAGACGGCCGCTCTCCTCGAAGACCGACAACTCGGTCAGCCGTCTCACATTGCTCCGGCCCTCCGTCGTGCGACAGAAGGTGCTGAAGTCGTGCTCACCCACCAACGCCTCCGCCGTCGAGGCCATCCTCTCCACCTCCAGCTCCCGGCCGACATGCCACACGAGATGACGGCACAGCGGGTCCGGTGAGGGTCGCATGTCCATCCGATACCGGTAGCGGCGCCATGTCGCCGAATGCCGGGCGTTGAAGCCGTCGGCTGCCCGGGAAACGGCGAGAACCGACACCTCGGGACCCATGATCCCGTTGAGCGCTCGGGGCAACCGCTCCACATCGAGCATCCCGTGGTAGTCGAAGGAGACCACTTGCTTGCGGGCGTGAACCCCGGCGTCGGTGCGTCCGGCGACCGCGGTGGTCACCGGGGTCTTCAGGTAGGTCGCCAGGGCCGACTCCAGCTCCGCCTGGACGGTGCGGACATGGTCCTGGCGGGCGTATCCCCTGAACCCGGTCCCGTCGTATGAGACGTCGAGCCGATAGACGGCCACCTTCAGAAGAGAGCCCCGCTGAAGAGGCCGAAGGGGACCCGGAGCAACGCCCTGACGAGAAAGGCGGCGGCGAACCCGATCAGCACCGACACCCCGGCGAATTTGTAGTCGAGGTCGGTGCCCTCCTTGGTGGCCACCACCAGAATCGCCAGATACCAGAGGACCCCGAGCCAGGCGATGGGAGTCCCCAGGATCTCGAGCAACAGCGGAAGGGGGGCCAGACCATGCATGGCGAGCAGGGTCTGGGGCCGTCCCGAGCCCTGGAAGAGACGGTTGGCTGCGAACCAGGTGGCGAAGCCGAGGATCAGCCAGGAGACGACCGAGGCGAGGAGAATCTGGAGGAGCCCGCTGAGGTCGAAGCCGACCATGCCTCGGGCCAGGAGCCCGAGATAGGTCAATGCCCCCACGCCGGCGACCACGATGGCGCCGTCGGCCATGGCGTCGTTGTCGAAGAACGCCTCGGTGTAGACCTTGCGATCGAAGATGGCGGCCCTACCCGCCCGGGTGAACATCTTCACGATCCGGGAGGGTAACGGGAGCGGTCCGGGGGTGCTGCCGCCCTAGCGGCGCAGACGCACCCGACGCACCGAGTGATCCGACGCCTTCTCCAGGATCAGCGCAGCTCGGTCGCGGGTGGGGAGGATGTTCTCCCTGAGGTTCACCTCGTTGATCGTCTCCCAGATCGTCCGGGCCACCTCCACCGCCTCGTCGCGCGAAAGCTGGGAGTAACGCCTGAAGTAGGCGTCGGGTTGGGTAAACGCTGTACGCTGCAGGGTGAGGAATCGGTCGATGTACCAACGCTCGATGTCGTCGATCTCGGCGTCGACGAAGATCGAGAAGTCGAAGTAGTCCGAGACGAAAGCCCCGCTGTCCCCGGCCTGCAACACGTTGAGCCCTTCGACGATCAGGATGTCGGGCTGGTTGATCACCCGGGTCTCGCCTTCGACGATGTCGTAGCGGATGTGTGAGTAGACCGGGATCTCGAGGTGCTCCTCGCCGGCCGCGGCGAGAGCGACGAACTCGACCAGTGCCGAGCGGTCATAGCTCTCGGGAAACCCCTTGCGTTCCATGAGGCCCCGCTCCTCGAGCACGGCGTTGGGGTAGAGGAACCCGTCGGTGGTGACCAGGTCGACTTTGGGGTGGTGTGGCCAGCGGGCCAGGAGAGCCTCGAGCACCCTGGCGATGGTGGACTTGCCCACCGCCACAGAACCAGCGACACCGATGATGAACGGGATCGGCCGCGGCTGAGTGCCCAAGAAGGTGTCGGTCACCGAGGAGAGCAGCCGGCTCCCCTGGACATAGAGGTTGAGCAGCCTGGACAACGGGAGAAAGGTCTCCTCCACCATGTCGATATCGAGGTTGACGCTGATACCGCTCAGCTTCTCGATCTCCTCCCCGGTCAGGGTGAGCGGTGTACGGCCGCGCAGACTCGCCCAGTCGGGGCGATCGAAATCGAGGTATCGCGGGTGATTCACCACGATCAGGCTACTGCGGGAGCGCGATCTAGAGCTGCGTGCGATACTCGTCCGCCATGTCACAGCCACCCCAGTTCCCGTCCGAGTCCGGCGCATATCCTGAGGCGAGTCAGGCCACCACCATCCTGGTTCTCGGGATCCTCGGCGTCGTGGTGTGTCAGTTCCTCGGCCCGGTCGCTTGGGTGATGGGCAACAACGAGCTGCAGGCGATCGATGCGGGGCGGCGCAACCCGGAGAACCGTGGGACCGCCAACGCCGGTCGGATCCTCGGCATAGTCGGAACCGTGTTGATGCTGATCGGCATCTTCCTCGTGATCCTGGCCATCGTCGGGGTGCTCACCGTCGGGATCTTTAGCGCCAATTAGGCCAAAAGGTCGCGGCAAGACCTGCCGATATCGACTGAATGGGCACATTCTCAGCGTCGCTGCGTGCGATCGGCGACGTGACAAGGCTGCCTGCCACCGTCGAGATATCGGACGGCAGGCTGACGATCGCAGCCGGCTCCACCGAGATCGGGAGCTGGTCACTCGACGAGGTCACACTCGAAGAGATCCCCACCGGCTACCGGATGGCCGCCGAAGGTGACCAGATTCTGATCGAACTGAACGACGTATCGTCGTTCTCCGCCGCCCTGGCCAGCGGGTCGAAGAGGAAGCGGAGCCTGAGGCGGAAGGGCGACGAGGCGAAGCGGGCGCCTGAGGCGAAGGAGCCGCCGGTGGTGGTTCGCCCACCGCCGGGCCCGAGTGCAGGTGTACCCAATCCGGTGCCATCAGCTCGACCGACTGTCGCTGCCGGGAGACTCTCCGCTCCCCGCAGCGAGAAGCAATCCAGACGCATGGGCGGTTCCGGTGCCCTAGCTGTCGTCGACACCCTGTTGATCAAAGCCAAGAAGCGGTTTGGCCCCAACTTGCCCGACTTCATGTTCAGCCGGGCGATGTTCTTCATCGCCCTTGGTGCGGTCGCAGTGATGATCGTGCTCCCCGGGCTGTTCTCGATGATGCTTCTGGTGGCCGGGGCCCTGATCGTGTTGTTCGGGGCGATCGTCTACAGCGACAGTGTCCTCGCCTCCAGATTCCTGCCTGGGCGCTCGACGCCAACGCAGGCGATGTTCCTGGGACTTGGCATCCTCATCCTCGGGGTCCTGCTGGGCGCGATCGCCCGATAACTGCCGATCTCGGGGCGCCAGACTTCGATCAGTGGGGCCTGCAACCCAGGGTTCGCGGTTTGAGTTCGCGGTTTGGGGTCGCCGGCCTCGCGTCAGACCAGTTCGATGATGGCCTCGTCGGCGCCGTCGCCGCGGCGAGGGCCGAGCTTGGTGATCCGGGTGTAGCCACCCTGACGGTCCTCGTAGCGTGGGGCCACTTCCTCGAACAGCTTGGCGACCGCGGCCTTGTCGTGGATGGTCCGGAGCACGATACGGCGGGCGTGGAGATCACCCTTGCGGGCCTTGGTGATCAACTTCTCGGCCAGGGGACGCAGCTCCTTTGCCTTGGCCTCGGTGGTGGTCACCCGCTCATGCACGAACAAGTCGGTGGCCAGGTTGGCCATGATGTGCCGATGATGCGAGGCCGACTTGCCGAACCGCTTTCCCTTGGGAGGGCGTGGCATCAGTCACCGCTCCCCGTCGGGGCATCGGCGAGGCTCAGACCGAGCTCGTCGAGCTTGACGATCACCTCGTCGAGGCTCTTCTGACCGAAGTTGGTGATGTTGAGCAGGTCGTCAGAGGTTCGCTCCACCAGCTCGCCCACCGTCTTGATCTGGGCGCGGCGCAGGCAGTTGCGAGGACGCTCGGAGAGGTCGAGGGCCTCGATGGGCAGCTCCAGGTCCGGTGAGCCGGAGGTCTCCGGGACCACGTCGACCAGCTCCAGGCCCTCACCCTGACCGACGTCGGCGAAGATGTCCATCAGCTCGCCGAGGGTCTTGCCGGCCGACGACACCGCGTCCTTGGGCTCGATCGCCCCGTTGGTCTCCACGTCGAGCACCAGCTTGTCGTAGTTGGTCATCTGCCCGACCTGGGTGTTCTCCACCCGATAGGCAACCTTACGCACCGGCGAGAAGATCGAGTCGACCGGGATCACACCGATGGCAGTCTGGCCGCCCTTGTTGGCGTCGGCGGTGCGGTAGCCGACCCCCGGGGCCACGGTCAGCTCCATCTCGAGACGACCCGACGAGCTCAGCGCGGCGATGTGGGCATCGGGGTTGATCACCTCGACACCTGCCGGCAGCTTGAGGTCGGCCGCAGTGACGTCACCGGCACCCTTGGCGGAGAGATAGAGCGTCTGCTCGTCGACACCCTCCAGGTGGATGACGATCCTCTTGATGTTGAGGATGATGTCGACGACGTCCTCGACCACTCCGATGATGGTCGAGAACTCGTGCTCCACACCTTCGATCTGGATCGACGTGATGGCGGCTCCGGGGATGCGTGACAGCAGCGTCCGACGCATCGTGTTGCCGAGCGTGTAGCCGAAACCCGGCTCCAGCGGCTCGACGATGAACCGCGCCCGGTTCTCGCCGACTTCCTCGATTTCGATTTGGGGGCGCTGAACGATCAACAAGTGGTTTACCTCACTTCGAGTAGAGCTCGACGATCAACTGCTCGTTGATGTCGGTGTCGATCTGGTCCCTGCGGGGACGATCGTTGACGGTGATCTGGCGATCATCGACGTCGACGACGAGCCAGTCTGGAACGAGGCGGTCCTGGGTGTCGACCGAGTGCTGGATGACGATCAGGTCCTTGGAGCGATCCTTCGTGGTGATCACATCTCCGGGACTCACCTGATATGACGGAATGTCGACTTTCCTGCCGTTGACCCGGAAATGGCCGTGGTTGACCAGCTGGCGAGCCTGGGGTCTGGTGGCGGCGAAGCCCGAGCGCCACACCACGTTGTCGAGTCGCTGCTCCAGCATCTGAAGGAGGTAGTCGCCGGTGATGCCTTGGCGGCGGGCCGCCTCTTCGTAGTAGCGGCGGAACTGCCTCTCGAGCACCCCGTACATGGTGCGTAGCTTCTGCTTCTCCCGGAGCTGAACCTGGTAGTCGCTCTCCCGAACCCGGCCCCGGCCATGCTCGCCGGGGGGATAGGGGCGACGCTCGGTGGCGCAACGCTTCGACTGGCAAAGCTGGGTGCGGGCACGACGACACGCCTTGCACTTCGGTCCCGTGTAGCGGGCCATCAGCCGCGTCTCCGTTTCTTGGGGCGGCAGCCGTTGTGCGGGATGGGGGTGACGTCCTTGACCCAGGTGACCTCCATGCCCATGTTCTGGAGAGTGCGCACCGCGGTGTCACGTCCAGATCCGGTGCCGCTGACGATCACGTCGAGCTTGCGGATGCCGTGCTCGCCGGCGCGCCGGGCGGCCTCCTCGGCCGCGACCTGTGCGGCGTAGGGAGTCGACTTGCGGGAGCCCTTGAACCCGACCGAACCGCCCGAAGTCCAGGCGACCGAAGCCCCGGTCTGGTCGGTGATGTTGATGATCGTGTTGTTGAAGCTTGCCTTGATGTGGGCTTGGCCGTGCGCAATGTGCTTGCGCTCACGCCGACGTACCCGCTTGGAGCCTTGCTGTCGAGATGTCACTACTTGGTCACTTTCTTCTTGCCGGCAATGGCGACGCGGCGGCCCTTGCGGCCGCGGGCGTTGGTGTGGGTGCGCTGGCCCCGCACCGGGAGGCCACGGCGATGTCTGACGCCCTGGTAGCTGCCGATCTCGATCTTCCGCTTGATGTTCTGCTGGACATCACGGCGGAGGTCTCCCTCCACCTTGTAGTTGGCCTCGATGTAGCGACGGATCCTGGCGACCTCGTCATCGGTCAGTGACCGAACCCGGGTGGAGGGGTCGATCCCGGTGTCGGCGCAAATGTCCTGCGCCGTCGTCTGGCCGATCCCGTAGATGTAGGTCAACGAGATCTCGAGACGCTTGTCCCTGGGAATGTCTACTCCTGCGATACGAGCCATGTCAGATCAACCCTGTCGTTGCTTGTGTCTCGGGTTCGAACAGATAACCCAAACGCGGCCACGACGCCGGATGACCCGACACTTCTCACACATTTTCTTTGTGGAAGGTCTCACCTTCATCGTGTTGTACTCCAATTCTCATCGGTGCACGCGGACGCGTGCAGTCCCAGGCCACAGTCAGTCGCAACCGGGGCGTTCGGAGTGGTTGCGGGCGACGGTGCCCTGGCTAAAAAGCCGCCTTTCGGCCACAGAAAGAGCGACAAAGACCCTCGAATGATAACTAGCGTTTCGGGTTTGCTCAAGTTGAGGGTATGTTGATCGGATGATCGACGAAACCCCGGGCGAGAGTGCCGATGACGACTTGGTCATCGCGCTGACTCCGCCCCAGATCGGTGCACTGCTCGCCTTCGTCATCGCCATCGTCCTCGTGTTCAGAGCTGTCCGCCGCAACGACTAGGTCGACTGGCTGCCAACCGATTCGAGAGCCTCGTCTACGTGGACCGGCTCCCCTCCGGCCGTGAAGACCATGGGCCCGTCCGGAGTGAGGGCCACCGTGTGTTCCCAGTGAGCCGACAACGAGCCGTCCTTGGTGCGGACGGTCCAACCGTCGCCATCCACCTTGGTCTCCCGCCCTCCCATGTTGAACATCGGCTCGATGCACAGCGCCATCCCGGTCTTCAGCTTGAGGCCGATGCCTTGTTTGCCGTAGTTGGGGACCTGTGGCTCCTCGTGCATCTCGCGCCCTATTCCGTGGCCGACGTACTCCTCGACGATCCCATAGCCGTGGGCCTCGCCCACCGCGGAGATGGCAGCTCCGATATCCCCGAGCCGGTTGCCTCTGCGCACCTGGCGGATCCCCGCCCACATCCCCTGCTCGGTGATGTCGATGAGATGCTCAGCCTCGGCGGAGACGTCGCCGATTCCCGTCGTGAAGGCGGCGTCTCCATGGAATCCCTCGAAGATCGCCCCGGCGTCCACCGAGAGGATGTCACCCTCGCGCAGTCGGTAGTCGTTGGGTATCCCGTGGACGATCACGTCGTTGGGCGAGAGACAGAGCGTCGCCGGGTAGGTGCCGTGATAGTTGAGGAACGACGAGGTGCACCCGTGGTCGGCGATGACCCTCGCCCCGATCTCATCCAGCTCGAGGAGCGACACCCCGGGGACGGCGGCCTCCCGGACCGCACCGTGGACTGCGGCGACCGCTGCTCCCGCCTTCTGCATCTTGGCGAACTCGCGTCGGCTCTTGATGGTGATCACGATGACGTGTCGAGCTCGTCCAGCACCCGTTCGGTCACTTCCCCCACTTCTCCGATCCCGTCGACGAACACGGTGATGCTCCGCTCGCCGTACATGTCGATCAGAGGCTGAGTCTGCTCGAGGTAGATCTTGAACCGGTTGCGGATGGTCTCCTCGGTGTCGTCGGTGCGGCCACGGGCCATGAGACGCTCGGTCAACTCGTCTTCGTCGACATCGAACACCACCACCCGATCGAGCCCGTCCTCGCCCAACAAGCGGTCCAGCGACGCCACCTGGGCCTCGGTACGGGGGAATCCGTCGAGGATGAAACCATCCTGGGCGTCGTCTTGGGAGATGCGCTCGGAGAGCATGGCCACGGTCAACTCGTCGGGCACGTAGCCACCGGCCTTCATGATGGCGTCGACCCTCTCGCCGAGCTCGGTGCCCCGGGACACGTGGTCACGAAACATTTCCCCGGTGGAGACATGGGGGATCCCGAGACGCTTCGCCACCCGCCCCGCCTGGGTTCCCTTGCCCGCCCCCGGTGGGCCGATGAAGAGCACCTTCATGGGATTTTGCTCCAACTCGGGGCGCTGGACTTCGCTGAGCGGGGCCCAGAACCCTGGGTTCGCGGCGAAGACATCACGTGAGGATTCCCTCGTAGTTGCGCATGGTTAGCTGGCTCTCGATCTGTTTCATCGTCTCCAGGGCCACCCCCACCACGATCAGGATCGAGACGCCGGAGAATGCGATCTGGATGTTCCAGATGGCACCGGCGATGGCGGGCATCACCGAGATCGTGGCCAGGAAGATCGAGCCGGGCAGAGTGATCCGATTGAGGATGTGAGCCAGGTGCTTGGTGGTCTGGCGTCCGGGGCGGACCCCGGGGATGAAGCCACCCTGACGCTGGATCATCTCCGACTGCTGCTCCGGGTCGAACTGGATCGCGGTGTAGAAGTAGGTGAAGAAGACGATCAGGGCGAACAGGATGAAGATGTACCACCAGCTCACCGCCTGAGCCCCGGCGCCGAGGTTGTCGTCGATCCAGCGGAATACCGTCTGGATCCAAGCGGCGTCGGAGGGGATGGCGGTGATGATCAACGACGGGATCAGCAATACCGAGGTGGCGAAGATCACCGGGATCACTCCTGCGGTGTTGACCTTCAGCGGGATGTAGGTGGACTGGCCACCCATCACCCGGCGCCCACGAACCCGCTTGGCGAATTGGATCGGGATCCGTCGCTGCCCCTGGTCGACGTAGATGATGGCGGCGATCATCGCCAGGAAGATGGCCACGATGACGATGAACCGCTCGACGAACCCAACGGCTGCGGTCTGGCCATAGATGCTGACGAACACCGAAGGGAACTGGCTCAGGATGGCCACGAAGATGATCAGGGACATCCCGTTGCCCACCCCGCGTTGAGTGATGAGCTCGCCGAGCCACATCACCATGGCGGTTCCGGCGGTCATGGTGAGGACGATCAGGATCACCCGTCCGGGGGTGTAGTTGGGGATGAGGTCGATGCCACCGGTGAACTGACCGGAGTGGAACAGGAACGTGAAACCGGTGGACTGGATGAGAGCCAGGATCACCGTCATGTAGCGAGTCCACTGGGTGATCACCTTGCGGCCCGACTCCCCCTCCTCCTGGAGGGCGCGCAGTTTCGGTATCACCACCTGGAGGAGCTGCATGATGATGGCCGCGGTGATGTAGGGGATGATCCCCAAGGCGAACACCGAGAACTGCTCGAGGGCACCTCCCGAGAACAGGTTGATCAGACCGTAGATCCCACCGGCCTGTTGCTGGCTCTGGAACAGACGGACGGCATCGAGGTCGATGCCGGGCACCGGGATGGCGGCGCCGAGACGATAGACCGCGAACATCGCCAGGGTGAAGAGGATCTTCGCCCGGAGGTCCGGGATCTTGAACATGTTGCGGTAGATGGACAGCATGGGATCAGTTGGAGGTCATGGGGAGGCGGGTGGTCGAGATCATCGCTCGTCGATTGTCTCGACCGAACCACCAGCCTTTTCGATCTTCTCGCGCGCCGAGGCGCTGAAGGCGTGCGCCTTGACCGTGAGAGCCTTGTCGAGGTCGCCCTCGGCGAGAACCTTCACCCTGCCGCGATGCCGTATCAGGCCGCGCTCGCGCAGCGCCTCGGGTGTCACCTCGTCACCGGCATCGAAGTCCTCGAACGCGGTGAGGTTGACGATGGCGAACTGCTCCTTGTTGGGGTTCTTGAAGCCCTTCAGCTTGGGGAGCCGCATGGCGAGGGGGGTCTGGCCACCCTCGAACCCGGGACGCAGCTTGCTGCGCGCCTTGAGGCCCTTGGTGCCTCGACCGGCGGTCTTCCCGCGGCGCCCGCCCTCACCACGTCCGACCCGAATCTTCTTCTTCTTCGAGCCCGGTGCCGGGGCGAGGTCGTGCAGCTTCAATTGCTCTCTCTTCTCTTCAGTCATCTAACTCTCCTCCACCTCGACGAGATGGCTCACCTTGGCCAGCATGCCCCGCAGACTGGGGGAATCGACCTGCTCCACCGTCTGGTGGAGCCGCTTGAGCCCGAGCCCCTCGACGGTGGCCCTTGTCTTTGGCTTCTCGCCGATGACACTCCTGGTCAGCGTCACCTTCACGGTCTTCTGTTTCGCCTTCGCCATCGTCTACCTACTTCGGCTCTGAAGGCGCCGCCCGCAGCGACTCCGTGGTGTTGTAGGCGTGGAGAAGGCCGGGAGGCGTGATGTCCTCGGCTTTCTTCCCACGCAAACGGGCCACCTCGTCGGGACGGCGCTGCCCGAGCAGACCGTTCATCGTCGCCTTGGCCACGTTGAGATGGGTCGGGGACCCCAGCGACTTGGCCAGGGCGTCCTTGATCCCGGCAGCCTCGAGGATCTGACGGACCGCCCCACCGGCGATGACACCGGTACCGGGAGCGGCCGGCTTGATCAGGACCTTGGCCGCGTCGTGCTTGCCGGTGATCTGATGGACGATCGTCTGACCCGCCATCGGGACCATTTCCATCGAGCGCCGGGCCTGCTCCATCCCCTTCTGGATGGCGGCCGGGACCTCCTTGGCCTTGCCGTAGCCCACGCCCACCTTGCCGTTGCCGTCACCCACCACCACCAGAGCGGTGAAGCTGAAGCGACGCCCGCCCTGGACCACTTTGGCGACCCGGTTGATCTGGATGACGCGCTCGTCGTATTGACTCTGCTCGGAGCCGGGGCGTTGTTGTCTGGCCATGGTTAAAACTCCAGTCCTGCCTCGCGCGCCGCGTCTGCGAGGGCCTTCAATCTTCCGTGGTACTTGTAGCCGCCCCTGTCGAAGATGACGGCGGTCACACCCGCCTCCTTGGCGCGGTCCGCCACCAGGGAGCCGACTTTGGCCGCGGTCTCGATATTGAGACGGTCGGACCTGAGAGTCGGTTCCTGGGACGAGGCCGCGGCGAGGGTGACCCCTTCGGTGTCGTCGATCACCTGGGCGTAGATGTATCTGTTGCTGCGGTAGACCGAGAGCCGGGGGCGCTCGGGCGTGCCGCGCAGCCTCCTGCGCACCCGGGCACGGCGGCGACTGCGGGTATCCATGACCGCCATCACTTGCCTGCCTTTCCGGCCTTGCGTCGCACGTATTCGCCGACATAGCGAATGCCTTTGCCCTTGTAGGGCTCGGGCGGCCGGACTTTGCGGATGTTGGCGGCCACCTGGCCCACTTGCTCCTTGTCGATGCCCGACACCACGATCCTGGTCTGCTCGGGCACTTCGAAGGTGATGCCCTCTGGTGCCTCGACCAGCACGGGATGGCTGAACCCGACGAGTAGCTCGATATCGTTGCCCTTCAGGGAGGCGCGGTAACCAACACCCTGAATCTCCAGTTCCTTGCGGAAGCCGTCGGAGACCCCGACCACCATGTTGTGGAACAGGGCTCTGCTGAGACCGTGGAGGGCGCGCGACTCGCGGGAATCGTCGGGCCGGGTGACCGTGACCACGCCTTGGTCGAGGTCGAAGCCGATCCGCTCGTGGAACATGCGGTTCAGCTCACCCTTGGAGCCCTTGACCGTCACCGCGCTGCCGTCGATCTTCACATCGACGCCGTCGGGCAGGTCGACCGGCTTGTTTCCAACGCGGCTCATCACCACACCTCACATACGATTTCACCGCCGAGTCGGCGCTTGCGCGCCTCGCGGTCGGGCATCAGCCCCTGGCTGGTGGATACGACGGCGACACCAAGGCCTCCCTGAACCCGGGGCAACTCCTTGGCGCCGGCGTACACACGATGGCCGGGACGCGACACTCGCTTCAAACCCATGATGACGGGGCGCCTACGCTCGGCGTATCGAAGCACCAGCTCCAGATCACTGCGATGTCCGTTCTGGGACACCTCGTAGCGGTCGATGAATCCTTCGTCGACCAGGATTTGAGCGATGTTCACCTTCTGCTTCGACGCCGGCATCGTCACCCGCTCGTGACCCACTGCAACCGCGTTGCGGATGCGGGTGAGCATGTCGGCGATCGGATCTGTTACGACTGTCACCACGAGGCCTTTCTCACACCAGGGAGCTCGCCACGGCTGGCCAGCTCCCGTACACAGATCCGGCACATACCGAAGTCGCGGATGTAGGCGCGCGCCCGTCCACACCGCTGGCAGCGGTTGTAACCACGCACCTTGAACTTCGGCTTCCTGTTGGCCTTGGCGATCATTGATTTCTTAGCCATAGAGTCCTCCTCAGACCTCGGCCCCGACCCTGCGGAACGGGAATCCGAAGGCGTCGAGCAGGGCCCTGCCTGCCTCGTCGCTTGCGGCCGTGGTCACGATCGTGATGTTCATGCCACGAGTGGTGGTCACCTGGTCGAAGTCGATCTCGGGAAAGATCAACTGCTCCGAGGCCCCCACGCTGTAGTTGCCCCGTCCATCGAACGCTCTCGGGTTGAGCCCGCGAAAGTCGCGGACCCGGGGGATGGCGACCGACAGGAGACGGTCGAAGAACTCCCACATGCGATGGCCACGCAGGGTCACCGACACCCCGATCGGGGATCCCTGACGCAGCTTGAAGTTGGCGATCGACTTGCGCGCCTTGTTGACCCTGGGCTTCTGACCGGCGATGAGGCCCAGCTCGTCGAGGGCCTCTTCGATGGCCTTCTTGTCCTGGAGTGCTTCGCCCAGACCCATGTTGAGCACGATCTTTTCGAGGGTGGGCACCTCCATCGGGTTCTCCAGGCCCAGCTGATCCATCAGCTTGGCGTGGATCTCCTCGTCGTACCTGGCCTTCAGTCGTGGCTTGGTGTTCACAGGTCACCTCCACACTTGCGGCAGACCCGGTGCTTCCCGCCGTCGTCATCGATCCGGTGGCCGATGCGGGTGGGACCGCACTTCTCGCAGACGATCATGACGTTGGAGACGTCGATCGGCATGTCCTTGTCGATGATCCCGCCCTGCATGGTCTGACCGGTGGGCTTGGTGTGACGCTTGGCAGTGTTGACCCCCTCGACCTGCACCTTGCCCTTGGAGGGCAGGACCTTGGAGATGACGGATTCCTTGCCGGCGTCCTTACCGGCAATGACCATCACGGTGTCACCTTTCTTCAATTTCATGTTCAGACCTTCCTCACAACACTTCGGGGGCAAGGGAGACGATTCGCATGAACCGCTCCTCGCGTAGCTCCCGGGCGACGGGCCCGAAGATGCGGGTGCCCCGGGGCTGGCGGTTGGTGTCGATGATGACGCAGGCGTTGTCGTCGAACCTGATGTAGGTGCCATCCTGACGCCGCGCCTCTTTCTTGGTGCGCACGACGACCGCCCGGACCACCTCGCCTTTCTTCACCGAGCCTCCAGGCGTGGCCTCCTTGACCGTGCCCACGATGACATCGCCGATCCCGGCGTAGCGACGCGACGAGCCGCCGAGCACGCGAATGCACAGCACTTCGCGGGCTCCGGTGTTGTCGGCCACTTTGAGACGGGACTCCTGCTGGATCATCGGGCGCGCTCCACCACCTCGACGACCCGCCAGCGCTTCTGCTTGGAGAGCGGTCGGGTCTCCATGATGCGGACGGTGTCGCCGACATGGGCGTCGTTGGTCTCGTCGTGAGCATGGAACTTGGATGAGGTGCGGACGATCTTGTCGTAGCGAGGATGGCGCGTCGAACGGGGGATCTCGACGGTGACCGTCTTGTCCCTGCTATCGGATGTGACCACTCCGACGCGTACCTTGCGGCTGTTCCTGGTTGTGTTGTCAGCCATCAGGCAATCTCCTCGGCGTTGGCATCGGTGGCCATCTCCCGCTCCCGCAACACGGTGCGGATCCGGGCGATGTCCTTCTTGACGGTCTTGAGACGGGCGGTGTTGTCGAGCTGGTTGGTAGCCACCTGGAAACGCAGGTTGAAACGCTCTTCCTTGGCCTCGACCAATGCGTCCATCAGCTCGTCGAGGCTCATCTCACGGAGCTCGTCGATCTTCATGCGTCCTCCCTGGTGACCACGCGGGTCTTGATCGGGAGCTTGTGGCCCGCCTTGCGCATGGCCTCGCGGGCCAGCTCCTCATCGACGCCGGCCAGCTCGAACATGACACGCCCTGGTTTCACCACGGATACCCAGAACTCGGGGTTTCCCTTCCCCGAGCCCATGCGGGTCTCGGCCGGCTTCTGCGTGACGGGTTTGTCGGGGAAGATGGTTATCCACACCTTCCCGCCACGCTTGACGGCGCGGGTGATGGCGACACGGGCCGACTCGATCTGACGGGCGG
>CAZLEQ010000054.1:0-14145 GCA_964558575.1 uncultured Acidimicrobiaceae bacterium
ACCCGCATCATCGCCGGAGACCTCCCAACCCGATGCAACCGCAGGTGTGCAATGGTCTGTGGTCCTGGAACCGGTCGGCTTCCCAGTTGATCGCGATCATCGGGGCTCCCTTCAGTTCGCGCGCTCTACGTCGTGAGCCTGAAGCTCTCTCGTGTCTCCACAGATACGAGCGTTGACTTCAGGGTCGCGACAGGGTCGCGTGAACCCCTCGACCGGGCCCGCAGTGGAGAGTTGCTGAGAATCCGACGAAGCACCGGCAAACACAGCTGTTTCGCGACCCCGTTCGCGGCCCTCGGGCCGAGAATGTGTGATATCGCAGGGCCGGCTACCCACGCGAACAGACCAGATCCATGACCAGAACCAACGACCATTGGATTCGTGTTCCAGGGCGGCCGGCAGAAATTCTGAGTTACCACGGCCATAGAGACAACAGGTCGAGTCTCCCAACAGTCTCCCAAAACGTCTCGCGTGGCACCGGTGAGCCGGCACGGACTCGGGAAGTCACTCCGCCGGGTCGAGGGCACAAAGCCCCTGGTAGAAGGAGTCTGCCGTCGGTTTGGAAGACTGTTGGTAGACCGTTGGGAGACTTTTGATAGACCGGTCACCGATACTCCAGGCGTGGCCGATACCAAAACCGCAGCTTCGCCCGGCGGTAGGCCAGGCAGGAGATCGAACCCGCCGCCATGCCGCGAGGCAAACATTCCACCTTGCCAGCAGCGTGTCGTCACAAGCTCTTTCGAGAAACCTTTCACGCCAGCCGTGGAGACGAACGGCAGCGGATCGACGGAGTCCCACCCATGACCAGCGGCACGCAACACCGGGATCGGCTTCTCCGCGTCCAGGAGCTCGCTGAATACCTCGGGGTGCCCGTTGCCACCCTCTACCAGTGGAGGTACCGCGGCGAGGGACCCGCAGGATTCCGAGTTGGGAGGCACCTCCGTTACCGATGGAGCGAGGTGGAGGCCTGGATCGAACGACAGATGGCTGATTCGGATCGGTGATGTATCTGCGTCCAGGTGTACGTTTGGGACCCGGACGGCTAGATGGTCCAGGTGGGCCGAGTCAGTGCAGTCCGGAGCAGATGCCGAGGAGGAAAGACGTGGCTCACATTCGACGACACCCAAAGTCACCCGCCCGGTGGCAAGTTCGATATGTCGACCCGACGGGAAGAGAGCGCTCTAGGAATTTCTCAAAGAAGTCCGAAGCGGAGAAGTTCCTGCACACCTTCGAAGCCGACAAGCTGCGCGGCGTCTGGGTCGATCCTCAACACGGGCGGATCGCTTTTGGTGATTGGGCTGCGCAGGTAGAGGCCACGAGGCTTAACCGCCGGGCATCCACGCGAGCCCGTGACGCCTCATATCTGCGAAGTCTCATACTCCCGACGTTCAACGACCGTCAGCTAGGCGCGATCCAACCCAACGATGTCCGGGAGTGGATTGCCGATCTGGAGAACCGTGGCTATGCGCCAGCGACGATCGCTAAGGCGTATCAGATCGTGTCGCGGTCCTTCCGGGTGGCGGTGAGCGATGGGGTCATCCACAGAACACCATGTCGTGAGATCAAGCTTCCGACGAACGATCGGGACGAGAAGCGTTTCCTCTCTCCTGCCGAGGTCGAGCAGCTGTCTGCCGTGATGAAGGACCGCTATCGGTTGGTGGTGCTGACCGGTGCCTATACCGGACTCCGCTTCGGTGAGCTGGCCGCGCTCCGGCTCGACGACCTGGACCTGCTCCGCCGCACCCTCCGAGTTGATGAGCAGCTCAGCCGTCAGGGATCCTCGAGGATGACGCTGGGACCCCTCAAGTCGAAGAAGGCATACCGGACCATCGGCATCCCTGCCTTTCTGGCCGAGGAGCTTGCCACGCATCTGTCGGCGTTTCCTCCATCGGCGGACTTCGTCTTCTCTCATGAGAAGGGCGGTCCGCTCGACTACGGTCGTTTTCGTCGCCGCTACTGGCACCCAGCGGTGGAGCTCTCGGTCGGCCAGCCCTGCACTCCGCATGATCTCCGCCACACTCATGTCGCCATGCTCATCGCCGACGGCCAGTCGCCGAGGTACATCGCTGATCGGCTCGGACACAAGAGCACGCGGACGGTTCTCGACGTCTATGGGCACCTCTACGAGGACGCTGACGAGGCTGCTATGGAGGGTCTGGAAAGGCTGCGCGGCGCTGCTCAGACGGACACCAGACGGACACCTGACGGACACCAGGTGATTCCACTCGACCGCTCAGAGGCCAGAAACCAGCTCTGACCAGGTACATCTCTTCGTGGGCGTTGACGGACTCGAACCGCCGACCCCTGCCTTGTAAGGGCAGTGCTCTAGCCAACTGAGCTAAACGCCCGGGAGCCGATCATTTTATTGCCAGGCCCGAGCCGAGCCCACATTGGTGGCATCGGACGGTTGCGCAGACCGGCGATCGCCGCGAAACGACCCCACTCCAGGGATGAGTCGCTAAACCTATTCAGATGTCTGTGGATAAGTGCCGATGCGATATAGACAAATGCCAGGGAGTCGGCGGGCCGATTCCTACCCTGGCCGACACTCGGAATGAGGGCATGAGCAAAGGGTCAATCGAACGAGAAATCAGCGACGAGGCGATCCGCCAGTACCTCGACGGTATCGGAACCTATGACTTGCTCACCGCCGAGGACGAGGTTCGTCTCGCCAAGGCGATCGAAACCGGCCGCAAGGCCGAAAGTGCGCTCGAGAACGAGAAGGATCCCGCCAAGCGCCGCAAGCTCCGCCAGATGGTCAGAGCGGGCGAGGAAGCCCGGCAGACCTTCATCAGAGCCAACCTCCGGCTCGTCGTCTCCATCGCCAAGCGCTACAGCCGGGCCCGTCTTCCGTTCCTCGACCTCGTCCAAGAGGGGAACTTGGGTCTGATCCGTGCCGTGGAGAAGTTCGAGTACCGCAAGGGCTTCAAGTTCTCCACCTACGCCACATGGTGGATCCGCCAGGCCATCACCCGGGCTATCGCCGACAAGAGCCGCACCATCCGGGTGCCGGTTCACATGATGGACACCATCAACCAGATGCAAACCGCCGAGGCCAACCTCACCAAGAAGCTGGGGCGCAAGCCCACCGACACCGAACTGGCCGAGGAATCGGGCCTCACCGTGGAGAAGATCTTCGCCGCACGTAAGGTGGCTCCGGAGCCGGTCTCGATCTTCGAGCCTGTCGGAGAGGACAACACCACCCTGGGTGACTTTATCGAAGACGTCGACTCCGAAGCCCCCTTCGAGTTGATTGCTTCGAAGCTGAACATCGAACAGCTTCGCCACGTCCTGGAGCGTCTCAACGAGCGGGAGCGCACCATCATCGAGATGCGCTACGGCCTCGGTGAGCGCGAACCGGCCACCCTCGACGAGGTAGGCCGTCACTTCAACGTCACCCGCGAGCGCATTCGTCAGATCGAGGCCAAGGCCCTGGCCAAGATGCGCCACCCCTCGACCCCCGACGGCCTGCGCGAGCTGGCCATCCGCTGACCCGGGACTCTTCGCTTCGCTCCTCATGCGACGATTCGCTGAGCTGGTGGTCGGCCGGCTATGCCGAAGCCACCAGCTCCAGCAACTCTCCCCGATCCGCTTCCAGTGGTAGGTGAGCGTCGGCGAGCCGGGGGCGGCCACGGCCGCGGCGGCGGTGGTAGGGCTGGCCATCCCAGAAGATGACCCCACCCCAGACACCCCACTCCAGGTTCTCTTGGAGCGCGGTCTCCAGACAGCGAACCCGGACTACGCACTTGGCGCAGATCTCCTGGGCGCGAGCCAGATCGGCCGGTCTCTCCGAGAAGAACAGCTCGTGGCTGCCCTCCTGGGTACATCGGCCTTCTTGCAGTTCTTTCAGTAGATCGTTCATGTCGAAACCTCGTCAGGTGATTGGCGTGAGAGCGGCAAACAAAAAGCCGCCGGAATTCGGCGGCCTCGCAATCGCTGACTTGACGTCAGATCACATGATGAAGGGCCGCCGTCCGTTCGAATCCGGCACGAGCTCGAAGCCAGTGAGGGCGCACGTGCAGAATTGCGTTGCTGCGGTGAATGGTGCTGTTCTACGCATCACGATCAACGGCGCTCCTCTCTTCGACTGCGTCATGATGCCCGAGCGCGTGGTGGCCCGTCAAGGTATTTGCCGCGATTTCTCCACCGGCGCCCCGGTTTCGCTGGGACCGCTCGGGACGTAGAGTACGAGCCCATGTTCCGATTCATCTTCAAGCTGTTACGCATTGCCTTGGTCGCCATGCTGGGTGCGGCGGTGGCGGCGAAGCTGCTGCTCGAGTCCAACGCCGAACCCGACACCGAAGAAATCGATCTGGTGTCGATCTTCGAGGGCCAGCACCTCGTGTCCGAGGCGTCCCCGTTTTACGGCGGAAAGATCATGTCGATGTTCGGGGGGGTCCTGATCGATGTCAGAAAGACCGCGCCTGCACCGACCGGGATCTTCCTCGACCTCGCCGTTGTCATGGGTGGGGTCACCCTGGTGGTCCCCGAGGGATGGCGGGTCAGGTTCGAGGGCAACTTGTTGGCCGGTGGCTTTGCAGACGAGACCCGCACCACCGCCGACGAGGACGTGCCCACCGTCACCCTCACCGGGTTCGTGCTCTTGGGTGGTATTCAGGCGATCACCCGATCACCAATCGAGACCGCTGCCTGATGACGGTCCGGATCGAGGCAACCCGGCTGATACCGGGCAAGGGCGCCATCATCGACGATGGCGTCGTCGTCTTGGAGGAGTCGCTGATCTCTTTTGCCGGGTCGGCTTCTGACGCTCCGAGCAACACTGACGCCGAGGTGGTCACCACCGACACCGTGATGCCTGGTATGTGGGAGTGTCACGGTCACTTCCTGGGGGTCTATTCAGCCAACGTCGAGCAGGCGTTCACGACGCGTCCCCAGTTGGCGTCGATGAGAGTGACCGTCGACGCGAGACGCACCCTCGAGGCCGGGTTCACTTCGGTCCGGGAGATGGGTGGTCTCGGAACCTTTCTCGGGAGGTCTATCGAGGAAGGTGTGGTTGTCGGCCCCAATGTCTACGGATCCGGATCGGCGCTGTCCATGACTGCCGGTCACGGTGACCTGCACAGCCTCGACCTCGAACTGGCGCGTCGTCTCGGCGTGCGCCTCCTCGGCGAGGACAACATCGTCGACGGTCCCGACGAGTGCCGGGCCGGGGTGCGACGGATGCTCCGGCTCGGCGCCAAGGTGATCAAGATCCACGCCTCGGGGGGCGTGATGAGCGAGCTCGACGATCCCCATCTCCCCCAGTTCTCCAACGAGGAGCTGGTGGCCATCGTCGACGAGGCAGCACGGATGGAGCGGATCGTCGGTGCCCACTGTCACGGCAAGCGCGGCATCATGGCCGCCCTCGAGGCGGGAGTGAAGACCATCGAGCATGGGACCTATCTCGACGAGGAGGCCGCCGACGCCATGGTCGAGGTCGGTGCCATCCTGGTACCGACCCGTTGGATCCTGGAGTATCTGCTCGTGGAGGGTGAGCGGGCGGGAATGCCGGAATACGCCAAGAAGAAGCTCTACGCCACCGCCGAGAATCACGCCGACGCCATCACCCTGGCGATCGAGAAGGGGGTCAAGATCGCGTTGGGCACCGACATCTGGAGCACGGGGCTCTGGGGTCGCAACGGCGAGGAGCTGGTGCATCTGGTCGATTGTGGGATGAGTCCCCTCCAGGCCATCGAAACCGCGACCGCCAACGCACCGGCCACCCTCGGTCCACAGGCACCGAACGTCGGCCGGCTCGAGGAGGGCATGGACGCCGATGTGATCTGTGTATCCGGTGATCCGTCGTCGGACGTGTCGGTGCTGGCATCACCGGAGAACATCACACACGTGTTCAAGGGCGGGGTGCGGTTCAAAGGCTGAGGTATTACCCGTCGAGGCTGCACAAGGGCTCGCAGAACGCACCCCGGCGCAGCGTGGACGTGGATCTAGTGAGCCGTAGTGGACTCGAACCACCGACCGGCGCGCGTGTGAGGCAGAATGGCGTTTGTTGATCGGAACCCACCGGGGTCCATGGTTGTCGTCGTTTCCCTGGTCACAATCGGTTTCGATGCCGATCGCGTCGTTTCCGCTGGTAGTGGGAATCCGACCGCGTGTTCGGATCTCGTGAACGAGCGCGAGAGCTTAAGTCCGCTGTTCGTCAGTCCGCTATTCGTCAAGCAACCGGTTTCGCTGTCCTCGACGGTAAGACGGTGGGCGAACCGAGGGCCGGATCGCCAACCCCAATGCACACCGTTCGTGGCTCGACTTCCTGAAATCCGGGGAAATCGAAGCGAGCTGAAGCGCGTGGTGTGTCTCGGGTGGAAATGGGCTGAGAGGCGTTCGCCTTCGTCGTACAGAGAACCAAGCGAAGTTGAAATCCTGGGCTAGTTACTGCCGGTGGAGGGTTGGCCTAGGGCGGGATGCGTCCCTGCTTCCTTTCGCGCTCCTGGTCGCCACCGGAGAGCCGGTGTCGGTGGCGGGCATCTCATCCCGGCTGGTGTCCTATCGGAGATTACAAAGTGACTTGAATGGGCCGAGCATCATGACGTCGGTCGAGGGTTCGGCCCCCCAGCCCGAATGCACTTTCAAGATCTTCTGCTCTGCAGCTAGGGCCGCCATAGCGACGGATTCGGAGTCCGGGACGACGGGCACTCCTATCCTGACCGGCGCGATGAGCATCGGCGCAGAGGTCCGCATCTGCGAACCGGTGCACGACTCCAACTCGAGCGGCGAAATCGCGGAACGGATGCACCTTCCGGCGCCACGTCCGAACGAGACCGAGGATTCAGCGCGCCCACACTCATGCCGCTTCGTCCAGCGGCCATGATTCGGTTTGGCTACTGCGTGGCCCGTTGCACAGGGAGGTGAGCATCAGGCTCTCCGAACATCTGAGCAGGTGGCGCGTGCGAGATCTCGGTTTCCTTGCCCTGATTGCTGTTTGGGCCGGCGCAGCCGTTGGGCTCAAAGTGGCCGCCGCCAGTGCCGGGGCCTACACCTCGGACCTATATGACCTTCACATTGCCTTGCGAAACACTGTCAAAGGCGAGTTCTTTCGGTCGTATGTCTACGGCAATGTGATGGGAGACCACGGCTATCTGATCCTCTTTCTCCTCTTACCACTCTATTGGCTGGCACCCGTGAAGTCCTTTTGGGTTCTCGTCGCAGTCACTCCGGTGGTGCTTGCGGCGTCTGCGATAGCTATTCGCGTCATTCTCGAGCTACGGGGCCACCCCTTCCCGCGCCTCGTTGCGATCGCCCTCATCGGATTCCCGGGCGTGT
Organism: uncultured Acidimicrobiaceae bacterium; assembly: GCA_964558575.1. Classification (GTDB taxonomy): domain Bacteria; phylum Actinomycetota; class Acidimicrobiia; order Spongiisociales; family ZC4RG35; genus JANQRA01. Next base: position 7,276 of record CAZLEQ010000054.1, read on the forward strand.
TTTGGGCCGTGCATGAGCCCGTCTATGGCTTTCACCCTGATACGCTTGCCCTGCCTCTATTCGCCGTGGCGGCCGTAGGTATCACCACTCGGGGCCCTCGCTCCTACGACTTTGGCGATTGGGTCGGCTTGAGCGCATTCGCTCTATTGGTCCTCCTCAAAGAGGAGTTCGCTCTACTCGGTGTGATCTTCGCAATTCCCTTTCTAGTCAGACGCATCTCTCGCAGACAAGGCGTCCGACTGGCCCTAATCGCAGGCGGTACGGCCATTGCGGCCTTCGGGCTGATGACCGTGGCGCGCACTCCTTTCAACCGCGGTAACGAAACGCTGGTCCGCTCTGCGTGGGATCGGCTAATGACGCTGGGCTCAGACACTGGCCAGGCTATGGGCGTCATGATCCCGCTCGTCGTGGGAGTCTTGCTGGCCTCAGCGGCCTTCGTGTTTCAGCGCCGGCTGGAAACCACCGACCTCTCAGTCGCCCTGGTGGTAGCGGCGAAGACTGCCTCCCTTACCCTCGTCTACGACCAGCTTCCGTCCTTTACCTGGCATCTCGTGATCCCCGTCACAGCGGCCTGGTATGTCCTCTACAGGGTGAGTTGGCTGCTCCGGGGCCAAGAGCGGAAGCATGCGATTCGGTACATCGCCGGAAGCGCAACCCTGCTCGTCTTCGGAGTACTCGTCGTGGACGTTCCCTGGTATACGGGCTACTCGGCGGGCTTGGAACAGCGGCGAACCAGCAACGACGCTGCCCTGACTGCGTTTGACAGCTTCGCCCCCACTGTCGGTGAAGTGGTCGTCAGCGTTCCCTTATACGACATACATGCTTGGCGTAACCACGACGCGACCTTCCTTCCGCGCGGTCTGACCCTCTCCCCTCGAGGGATCAGCGATGCAATGGTCACCGATACGGGGGGACCACCCCCCGACCTCGCGCAGTTGCTTTCTTGTTTCGAGTTGACTGATTCCACGCCATCACGGGAGTTGTACCTGCGCTTCGCCGACTGTGGCATGAGTTCGGACCGAGATCTGTTCGACCGGACCGTCGGTCTCCCCGACCCGGAGGGTTGAAGGGATCAGGGGCGTGCGCCAGGACTACCGGAAGTAAAGAGTTGACTAGTTCCGCCCGTCCGCGCAGCTCATCGATGTCCACATCCGGCCACGCCAGTTGTAGGAGGAGGAGGAGGAGGAGGGGCGTTCTCATCAATCAGGTATATATAGGGGGCCGTGCCCTCCGAAATCCTCACCACCTTGGACTTCTCGAGACGAGACGAGCCGGACCCCACCACCGACTTGCGCCAAGTTCTGGAGGAATGGCTTCGGTATCAGAGACACGAGTTCCTCCGCAAGTTGCGAGATTTGACGCCCGAGGGTTTGGTCAAATGGTCGGTATCGCCGGTGGAGCTATCTGTGCTCGGGTTGGTCCGCCACATGAGGGAGATGGAGCATTCTTACCTGGCCTGGGGCCTCGGCGGAGGGGAGCGAGTCATGGTCTACGGCGACGACGACTATGCCGGTGGCTCGGTCGAGACCATCGAGGACGACCTGGGTATGTATCTCGCCGAGGTCGAGAAGTCGGACCTGGCCATTGCCGAGCTGCCCTCGCTCGACGCCAACGGAGCAGGCCATGGACGTCCTCTGGGAGCCACCCTGGTCAAGATGATCGATGAGTACGCCCTGCATAGCGGTCAGGCCCACCTGCTTCGGTTTGCTGCCCTTGGAGAAATCACTCGCTGATCGTTCTCGTCTATCGGTCACGAGCCCTCCGGGTAGTCATGGCGGTGACGCATGCCCGCGCCAGTCAACTCCCCGGACTCCATGACCCATCCCCACGCCCGCGCCTGCTCCCATTCAGGACGTGCGCGCAGCTCCGCGGTGTTTAAGTCCGGCCACGGCGCCAACCGATCGAGGAGATAATCGCCACCGGGGCACATCTGTAACCGATCAACCCCGCGACAAAGCCCCAACGCACCCTCCCCACAAAGGTTGATTGTCGGGGCTTCTCGCTTTATCCGTAGATGTTGTATTCGACGTCTGTGACCACTCCCTCTTGACGTGACCCCCCGACCCACCACCCGTCATGAAGGGGAAGCGATCAAATGCCTCGTCACGAAGGGCCTCGACCTTCGAGAACGGCCAAGACTCCAGCGCCGAATATGGCAGCGAGTCCGATACCGACTACCACCATGTTTCCGGCAACAAACAACCCGAGCACCGTGATGACTGTGCCCAGCATCGTGAGCATGAGCACAGGTAGTGATGATTTCACCTTCATTCACCTCTTGTGACGACTGGCGGGCGTGGCATTGACAGACTGAATCAGGTGAGTGCCGCCGGCTGGGAGTGCCACTTACGACCATACCAGTTGGCCCACCCCTCGTGGCGGTGGGTGTTGAGGCAAGCCCGCCAGGTATGAGGAGCTTGAGCAGACACCCAGATAGGCACCTTAAGGAGGGACGACCCCCGAAAAACCTAGTGGGCCGTAGTGGACTTGAACCACTGACCTCTCGCGTGTGAGGCAGAATGGTGCTTGGACACCCGGTCGCCAGGTGTGTACCGTTGTCACCGTCTCCCCTGGTCAGAGCCGGTTTCTGATCGGTTTCTCGGCGTACCCCCTGGTAGCGGGGATCTCAGCCGATTGGCACATAGGCCCCCTGATAGACCCCCTACCCGGCGTCCCAGAGGTCAGCTGCCGCCGAGATGGTGAGCTGGTCCCGGTGTACGTAGTGCTTGTCGATCATCCTCGTGGTCATGTGCCCGGCGATGTCGACAAGCTGATCTCGGGTAGCGCCCATCTCCCTGAGACGGGTCAACGCGGTGTGCCGGAGATCGTATGGGGTGACAGTCCCCTCGATCTCGGCTTGCTCTGCCCATCGGGAGACGAGTCGGCGCATGTCTACCAGCTCCGCTCACCCGGACTTGTGAAAAATTTCTGCACAAAATCCCTGGTCAGAGCCATTTCCAAGGGTCAGACCGTCCCAAGAACCCCCGGTTCAAACGTGAAACCCCTGGTGAGAGCGATTTCTACATGAATGGAGGGTACGATGCCACCTAGGAAGTGCATCGCCTGCAGCCGGCACGCCATCCCGGGTACAAGCCGGTGCGAGGTCCACTCGAGGGGCTGGCGGAAGACACCGCAGATGCGCGCCCGGGGGAACTACTACAACACCCCCCAGTGGCGGAAGCGGTCGAAGCGCCAGCTCGCCGAGCATCCCTATTGCGCCCGATGCGGGCAGAAAGCGACCATCGCGGACCACGTCATACCACGCGGGCTCGGTGGTCCCGACGACGGTCCGCTGCAGTCGCTGTGCCGTCGGTGTCATCAACGCAAGTCGAGCTCTGAGGGCGGGCGAGCGGCGAAGGCGAAGAGGCGGCGGGAGCGGTGACCGTCGACGACATGGTTTACCTCATCGAGGACGTAATCGCCGCCAACATCGAGGCCGCGCCGGCGGACCTGCCAGACGAGGCAATCGGCGAGTGGGAGGCTCACGGCTGGCCGCTGTATCACGTCCACGGCGACGACCCGAACGTGGTCAACGTGTTCGCCGGTGGTACCTGGCTGTTCGAGTGCACGCGGGCGCAGCACCACGAATCATGCGGCGGGTCTCCGGGGAGGGATCGTGACGGGCGGCGTATTTTTGTCGGCTCGCCAGGAGGGAGAGCTAGCTCTCCGTGTTTCCCCCCACGCTGATTTCTGGAGGCCGTCGAGCCGGCTCGACGCTCCGCGGAGGGTTGTCAGGACTTGCGCCGACAGGGTCCCTACCGGCGCAAGCCCGCGCCCCCATTGTCGCTTCCCGGGAGGAGTTGTCTCCTGGGAGGGGCTGGGAGCAAATACCCCTGGCGTTCAGGGCACAAACCTCTCGACGCTGGCAGAGGTTCCGTGAACGACGTTGCGCGTCTTCTCGAGCTGCGGGACCGGCTCCCGAACGAGTGGGCAGGCCTGCTGACCAGGAGCGCGCAGGCTCTCGCCGCTGTGCAAACCGACCGACCAGACGACGACCGGGTCTGTCGTGGCTGCGGGTCTCCGCTCCCGCCACAACCCCGCGGACGGCCGCGGAAGTGGTGTCAGGCCCCCGAGTGCCAAAGACGATCGAAATATGGCGGGAAAAAGGCGGGAAAAAGCAGGATGACCCCATGACGCCCACACTCGTCAACGAAGAGGCGCTAGCCCGCTTCCTTCAGTCGGCCGACCTCAACGAGGCCCGCCGCACCGAGGCTGCACTCACCGCCATGGCCGCGTCGGCGCGCCTGAGGGTTGTCGAGCTCGAAATACGCGGCGCCGACGACCCGACCTCGAACCTGGTGCCGATCGGTGGCCGCTGATGTGCTTCTCGTCGTCTCACTCATCGCCGCGGTTCTGTTCATGTCGATCGTCGATCGAAGGAGAGCACAGGAGCGCCCGCCACGGCCGTTCGTCGTCGTTGCGAGACCGATGACACGCAAGGTCCCGAGAGGAACCACAACCATGAACATGAGAGCAACCATGGGCGAGCCCGAGAACACCCCGTTCGCCCATGAGCACGAATGCAAGATGCAAGACGCACAGCCGGAGTGGTACCCCGTGGGGAACGGTCACTACGAGCGGGCCTGCACCTGCGCAAAGAGATTTCCTACCCGCCGATGTGGCGTCGGCCCGACATTCTCGACCCGGCCGTGATGCAACATGAGCCCGCGTGTGAGATTGCCGACCAGCCAAAGTTGCTCAAGCACGCCGTGACGGTGAAGAAAGAAGCGACCTATGACTTCGCTACTTGCACCGTCTGCGCGCGCAATTGGTACGCGTGGGATCAACCCCCGAAGCCCGCCGAGGTGGCCCGCTCATGACTTCCGACGCCGGGGGTGGAGGGTTTGGCGTCGGCCTGGCTCCATGGTTGGCCCTCCCCCCAATGAGGAAGAGGGGCGGCGGGTGGGTGAATTCCTCTGCCACCCGCCGCCCTCATCGAAAGCGGACGCCATATCAGGGGAGTGCCGACGAATGAGATCCAACGTGACCTACGTCTTCGGAGTCGCCGCCGACGACGCCGGCATCATCCAGCACACAACGTACCGGAGCAAGCCGCTCCCCCGCGGTGGCGTGCGTTTCTGGAAGCACGTCGAGCACGCCCACGAGCCCGCTACGGCTTACGCGGGTAGTCACCCCGCACCGATGCCGATGCGGTGGGGGCACAACGAGGAGATCGGCCGGGTTGTCGCGTTACGTCGTGCCCACGGTCGGCTCCTCGCCGTCGCCGAGACTTCCGAGCTCGAGCCCGCCGACTTAGCGGGTCTCACCGAGAAGTACGGCGAGCTGCAGTGGTCGACCAGTACCGACAATCGCCGAGGCGATCTACTGCGCATCGACGAGATCTCCCTTACGCCTTCGCCGGCCACGGTCGGATTGCCCGCGGTGCGCTGGTGGAAACTCGACGTGGTCAAAGGCAATCTCCCGACGTGGGTGCAAGAGGAGCTGAAGCGGGCCGACAAGACCGAGTTCCGCCACCGCGGAGAGTCGCGCGTCCACGACGTCGACTTCGAGCGGAGCCCATACTCAGACCCGGACCGGTTCCAGCGTGACGTCGGGTTGCACCAGGGCGCCGAACTCGAGGGCCGGCACATGACCATCAACGGTGAACGTGTCCCGATGGAGTTCCGCCCTAGCCGGATTCTTTCGGTTGGGGGCCGGCCTGTGCGGCGCTAACAGGGCTTGGCGGGGTTGGGGTTCTCCCCGGTTTCCCCGGCCCGCCAAGCCTGCCGGCGATCCTGAGAAGCGATGAGCCCCGGCAAGGGGACTCCAAACCGGGGCTCATCTAGCGGCGTGAGTTCTCCCACGCTTGCTCTGTGACCGCTCAAGCTACGCCGTAGGACCAACGACTTGAGAACCAAAACAAGTGCGTCCAATAGGACTAGTCCTCCGGGTCTACTCAGAAACGAGCCCACGCGGCAGCTCGCGTACATGCGCCAGCCCGGTCCCGGTCAGCTCGTCCGACTCCATCACCCAACCCCACGACCGTGCCTGATCCCACTCCGGCCGGCGGCGTAGGCCTTCGGTGTCGACGTCTGGCCAGACGGTGAGGGCCTCGAGAAGCTCGCGCATGGCAGAGGAGATCGACGTGCAGGACATGGCCGGGAAGGTACGGCACCGGGGGGACAGGAACGCGAACACCTGGCTCTCGGGCGACCTCACGAGTGGCACCGTTGAGTACAGTTTCCAGCCAAACGGGAGGTTTGCTTGTCACCGGCGGCTCGGACGGTCTGGATATGGGGTCTCTACGCGTTCCTGTTGGCGCCAGTCCTCCTGATAACACCCAACTTCCTCCTCGACCTCCTGGGGGTCCCTCAGACCGACGAGCCCTGGATCAGGGTTCTGGGCGTCGTCGTCATAGGCATAGGCGTTTACTTGATCTCGGGAGCAAAATCCGAAGCAGATACCTTCTTCAGGGGCACCGTGCTCGGCCGTCTTATCATAGGCGGAGGCGTCATAGCCCTCGCGGCTGTATGGGGGTACTGGTCCGTGATGCTCTTTGGCGCCGTTGACGTTGGCGGTGCTCTTTGGACGTGGTCGGCGCTTCGCAAGAGTAAACCAGCATCCCCAATTGCAGCCCCGACCCTTGGGTGACAAGAACGCGAAAACTGCGCTCTCGGACGAACGTCACTGCTCTGGAGGAGTTCGGTAGTCCCGCCGTGGTTGATGGGTGACGAGGTCACATTCGAAACTGATCAACCCAGCGAGAAAGCCCCGAAGATCCCCTCCTCATAAAGGTTGACCGTCGGGGCTTCTCGCTTGTCATAGACCCCCCTGATAGACCCCCTGGAAGCCGGGAACAGCCGGAAAAACCAGTGGGCCGTAGTGGACTTGAACCACTGACCTCTCGCGTGTGAGGCGAGCGCTCTAGCC
>CAZLEQ010000055.1:0-13627 GCA_964558575.1 uncultured Acidimicrobiaceae bacterium
ACCGACGACCTGCTGATTACAAATCAGCTGCTCTACCAACTGAGCTAACGCGGCCGGTCACTGTTGACTCGCCGTGCGAACCCTCATTATCTCAAATGCGGCCAGTGCAGCGGAAACCGAGGCATTGAGGCTGTCGGCGCGCGTCGCCATCGGAATCGAGACGAGGAGGTTGCACCGCTTTCGGCTCAGCTCCGCCAACCCGGACCCCTCGGCCCCGACCACCACCGCCACCGGCTCGGTGAGCAAGTCGAGACCGAAGAGAGATTGCTCGGCCCCGGCCTCGAGACCCACGATCCAGACACCGAGAGCCTTGAGGCGGCTCAGCGCTTCGGGGATCGAGCCCACCACTGCGATCGGAAGCCGCTCCAGAGCACCGGCGGCCGCCTTGAATGCAGTCGAGGAGAGGGGTGCGGCGCGACGGGAGGAGACCACCATGCCACCCACACCTGCCGCCACCGAACTGCGGGCCGCTGCTCCCACGTTGTGGGGATCCTCCACATGGTCGAGGACGAGGATGGCGGCGTCTCCTCCGGCGAGAGACTCCAACGTCACCGGCTGGATCGGCCGGCACCGCGCCACCACGCCCTGTGGTGCGTCCGTGTCGGCCATGGGACGAACGTCGTCGACGTACTCGATGCTCGGCTCCTCGAGAGCTTCCAGCACGGGCCCCATCCGGCTCCGCCGCGATCTCTCCACATAGAGCTTGCTCACCCTGCCCGCGGCCAACGCAGCAGTGACGGCGTGGATGCCTTCGACCTTATCGCCGTATCCAGCGGGTGCCATCCGGCCCGTCTTCGATGCTCACCCCGGCCGATGCCAGCTCATCTCTGATCCTGTCGGCCTTGGCGAAGTCGCGATCCGCCCGCGCCTGGTCGCGTTTGGTCACCAGCTCGTCGATCTCGGCGTCTGAGAGCCCACCTGCCGAAACCGGCGCCGGTTCGGCGTCGTCGAGGCCGAGCACCCCGACGATGGTCTCGACCGCGCCCGCCAGTGCCGTTGCGTCTCCTCCGTCGTCGATGACACGGTTCCCCTCCCGGATCAGATCGAACATGAGAGACACCGCCTGGGAAGTGCCGAAGTCGTCGTCCATCACCTCCATGAAACGGGCTACTGCATCTTCATCGGGCTCTCCGGCGGTGACTCTCTCCCGGAATCGGTCGAGGCGGTCGAGTGACTCCTCCGCCTCCGCCAGCAGCTGCTCGGAAAAGTCGATGGGCGATCGGTAGTGGGCGCGTACATAGAGCAACCGGAGGGCCCGCCCGCCGTGGCGGTCGAGAATCGACTGGAGGTCGACTACGTTCCCGGTGGACTTGGCCATCTTCTCCCCACCCAGGTTCACCATGCCGTTGTGTAGCCAGTAGCGGGCGAAGGTCTCTCCGGAGGCGCCTTCGCTCTGGGCCACCTCGTTCTCGTGGTGGGGGAAGACCAGGTCGAGGCCCCCACCGTGGATGTCGAAACCGTCACCCAGATACTTCGAGGCCATCGCGGAGCATTCGATGTGCCAGCCGGGGCGTCCCGGGCCCCATGGAGAGTCCCAGGTCGGCTCACCCGGCTTGGCCGCCTTCCACAAGGCGAAGTCGAGCGGATCCTCCTTGGCTCCGTCGACGTCGATACGGTGGCCCGCCCTCAGCTCGTCGGGCTTGCTTCCGGAGAGCCGACCGTATCGCTCCAACGCCCTCACCGAGAAGTAGACGTCGCCATCGCGGACATAGGCGAGGCCGCGATCGATCAGCCGGGAGATGAGATCGAGCATCTCGGGGATGTGCCCGGTCGCCTTCGGCTCTAAGTCCGGCGGGAGCACTCCGAGACGCATGAAACTGGTGGCGAAACGCTCGGTCATCCGTACCGCCAGGTCCTCCATCGACTCCCCGGTCTCCGCGGCGGCGGCGATGATCTTGTCCTCGACATCGGTGATGTTGGAGACATAGATGACTTCGAATCCTCGCCACTGCAGATAGCGGCGGATGACGTCGAAGGCCACTGCAAAGCGCCCATGCCCGACGTGGGGCTCTGATTGCACGGTGGGGCCACAGACGTACATGCCGACCTTGCCCTCATCACGAGGGAGGAACTCGACCAGTTCCCGGCCCATGGTGTTGTGAACACGCATCACGGTGGCGATGTTAAGGCGCCGTTCGAGCGGACCGCCAGGCGCGCCCGGGCCGCAGCACTGCACACTCGACGAGGTTCAGTTCGGCTGGGTGGTCACGGTCACCACGGCGATCGCCGCCAGCCCGCGTCCCTCACCGATGAAACCGAGACCGTCGGTGGTGGTGGCCTTCACCGAGACGGCTTCGGGCTCGAGAGACAAGGCAGCAGCCAGGTTTCCGGCTATCTCGGCGCGGTGGGGAGCCACCCGGACCGACTCCGCCACGACGGTCACATCGACGTGGGCCGGGCTCCATCCGGTTCCCGACGCAGAGGTCGCGGTCCTGCGTAGCAGCTCCATCGAGTCGGCCCCCTGCGAGGCGGGGTCGTCCGAAGGGAAGTGCGCGCCCATGTCTCCGAGCACACATGCCCCCAAGAGGGCGTCGGTGACCGCGTGGGCAAGGACGTCCCCATCTGAGGTGGCCGAGACACCGATCGAATCGGAGACCACCACACCGCCCAGCATGAGGGGTGGGTCGCCGTCGAGCCGATGGGCGTCGAAGCCCCAGCCAACCCTGGTGGTCGGCTTCCCCGGGCTCACTCCTCTTCCGGCTCTACCGTGGGAAGGGCGCGATCGAGCTTCTTGATCGCCTCCTCCTCGTCGACCTCCAGGCTGAAGGCCAGCTCTGAGCTGAGGGTGAGACGTGCCTTGGAGAGCATGCGCTTGAGGGCGGGGCTGATCCCTTTGGTCTGCTGGGCGAACGAGAGATCTCTCACCACTTCGGCGACCTGGAAGATGTCACCGGAGACCATCTTCTCGTTGAGAACCTTGTACCAGCGGCTCCAATTCGAGCCCGCCTCCTCGGGATCACCCTTCAGCGACTTGAGGACCTCCCGGGACTTGGTCTTGGAGATGACGGGACGGATCAGATCGTCGACCTTGTCCAACGGCACCATGACCGTGAGCTGCTCGGTGGCGATCTCGAGGATGAAGTAGTCCTTGCGTTGCCCGTCGAAGTTCTGACGAACCTTCTTTGCGATGGTGGCCGCCCCGTGCTGAGGGTGGACCACCTTGTCCCCTACCGAGTACCTGGTTTCTGTGGCCATAGACGGTGCCGCAGTGTACAGCCGGCCCAGTTCAACCCAGCACCGGCTCCCATTCGTGGGCGGCGGCCTCGAGACGCTCGAAGAAACCGAACAGCTGTTTGGCTCTGGTCTCCCCAACTCCCTCGACCTCGATGAGCTGCGACTCGGAGGCTCGGAGCAGCCGGTTCACCGAGCCGAAATGACGCACGATGTCCTCGCGCACCGAGTCGGGAAGCCTTCCCCCCTGGGAGAGGAGACGATGGCCGCGCGGCTCGGCAGACTCGTCGAGATCGTTGAAGTTGAGCTCCTCGGCGACCCGAACCGGATCCTCGAGGTCGTTCCCGGAGAGTCCGGCGAGACGTTCCAAGGCCCGATCCACCGACCCGGAGCGGAGTGGTTTGGTGTAGTCGGTGAGAACCAACTCCTTCGTGTTCTTGACTCCGGACAGCAGGTCGTGGAGCTGAAGGGTGGCTATGCGCCCTTCGTCGCCGAGAGTCCGGGTCCGGTCCCGGATCACCGCGCCCAGTCGGTCAACCAGCTCGGCGCGCTGCAGCACGGTCACCACGGCGCGATAACTGACCAGCCCGGTGACTTCCAGCCGGCTGAGGCGCCTCTCCGCCTCCTCCAGTCGAGACCTGAGCCGCTCCAGGCTCTGCAGCTCCTGGTTGACGTGGGCTGCCACCTCGGTGGGAGCAGCCAATTCGATCTTCTGGTCCCCGTAGAAGAGAGTGGCCACCCGGCGCCCTTCGCTCACCGCCACCACCGGCGTGTTCGTCTCCCTGGCCAGGCGCTCCGCGGTCCGGTGCCGGGCCCCGGTCTCATCGGTGGGGATCGACCCGTCGGGGACGAAGTGGACGTTGGCGGCGAGAATCCGGTCCCAGGAGTCGTCGAGAACGATGCCCCCGTCCATCTTGGCCAGCTCGGCGAGACGGGCCGGGTTGAAAGAGGCGTGCTCGATCGTGAAGCCCCCAGAGCTGGCCGCCCGGACCTTCTCGTTGTTGCCCAACACGACCAGGCCACCCTTGCCTTGCTGGATGACCCGCTCGAGGGCGTGGCGCATGGCCGTGCCGGGCGCCAACCTCTCGAGAGTCTCACTTATCGATGGACCGCCCACGGATGTCAAGGCTATCACTTGTGCCCCATGGCTCCGCCGGTCAGAGTCCCGCCATGCGGAGGGCATCGGCGAGCCGCATCGGCTCCCCACCTCCGGGGGCGACGCGCTCATCGAGACCCATCCGGTTCAGCTCCTCGATTCGCCGGGTCTCGAACGGCACCGAACGCACCTCGCCGGCCAGGCCCACCTCTCCCCAGGCCGCCATCCGGCCCAGAGGGTGGTTGGCCGCCGACGAAGCGAGCGCCAGGGCAACCGGGAGGTCACATCCAGGCTCGTCGAGACGCCACCCCCCTACCACGTTGACATAGACCTCCATGTTGGCCAGTTGCACCCCGGCGTGACGGTCGAGCACTGCGATGACCTGGTTGACCCGGGCCGAGTCGAGCCCGCGCACCGCCCTACGAGGCTGAGCCTGGCTGGTTGGAGCGACCAGGGCCTGGATCTCCACCAGAACCGAACGTCTCCCCTCCACCGCGGGGTAGACGATGGTTCCCGGCACCTTGGTCTCCCACCCGTCCAGGAACAGCTTCGAGGGGTCCTCCACCTCCACCAGCCCATCGCCCTGCATGTCGAACATCCCCGACATATGAGTGGCACCGAACCGATTCTTGTTGCTGCGCAGCACTCTGAAACCGCGATCGGGTTCACCCTCGAGATAGAGGACTACGTCGACCATGTGCTCGAGTATCTTGGGCCCGGCAAGACCCCCCTCCTTGGTGACGTGGCCCACCAGCACCACGACGATGCCCGTGGTCTTGGCGAGCCGGATCAGCCGGGCAGCACTCTCCCTCACCTGAGCCACCCCTCCCGGAGCGGACTGGATCTCGGGAACTCCCACGGTCTGGATCGAGTCGACTATCAGCACCGCAGGATGGCACTCCCGGGCGTGGGCCACGATGGCGTCGACGTCGTCGTCGGATACCAGTTCGATGCCTGCCGTGGCCACACCGGTCCGCTCCGCCCTCATCGCCACTTGATGAGCAGACTCCTCGGCACTGGCAACTACCACGGGTGCGCCGGCGGCGCTCAGCCCTCCGGCCATCTGGAGCAGGAGCGTGGACTTCCCCACGCCGGGCTCACCGCCCAGGAGCACGACCGACCCGGGCACCAGCCCTCCGCCCAGGACACGGTCGACCTCACTCCAGCCGGTGGCAAGGCGTTCCAGCGAGCCGGCGGTAGCCTCCGAGATCGAGATCGAGGTCGCCGTGCGCTGCCGGGGCGACGACACCGGCCAGGAAGCCTCGGAAAGCGGGTCGGTGGACCCGCACTGGGGGCAAAAGCCCATCCACTTGGGCGATCGATATCCGCACGAATCGCAGGAGAATGTGGAAGATGTTGCCATTCAGGGTTAACGATTGGTTCGTTGCAGTGCGAAAATCAAGACCCCCACGATCAGCGCCAACAAGAACAATGCGCCCAGGATGTTTGCCAGGGTCCACGGCTCATACGTCCTCACCGCCAGGGTCAACATGCCGTGGCACAATAACCCCGAAGGAGGGATGTGGCTTCGCAGACTTGTGAACACTGTGGCGCGATAGTCGCCGACGACGAGCAGTTCTGCCCGTCGTGCGGCACCTTCCTGGATCCCATGACCCGGTCCCATCCTCGACCGCCCTCCTCCGGAAGCGGCAACGTGATCAGTGTCAGCTCCGACGGGCCCCCCGAGCCGCCCTATGAGGAGTTCTCGCTCGAGTCGAGACCGCCTCGGGGCGGTGCGCCGCCACAGCAGGCGAACACCGGTGGCGGCAACGACAACGGTGGGCCGGTCAACTGCCCGTCCTGCGGCGCCCTCAACCCCGGTAACAACCGACACTGCCAGGAGTGCGGCGCCCGCCTGCGCCAGGGCCCGCTCCCCACCGCCCCCCGTCCCGCGGTCCAGGCCACCGCCGGGGTCCGCGCCGCCCTCGCCATCAGCGGTCTACTGCTCGGGGTCATCCTCATCGCCCTCTTCTTCAACATCTTCACGGGCGACGACCCGGCTGCAGCCGACTCCACTACGACCACTTCCAGCACCGTTCCCCAGATCGCAGAGCCGGGGCCCATCGAGATCCTCAGCGAGACGTGCACTCCGCAGGGAATCGGCAGCCTGATCTGCTCCAACCTGACCTCCGGGACCTTCGGGGCCGGCAACGAGTATCAGGTGAACTGGGAGGAGACCAGCGACGAGGGAGTGTTGATTCAGTTCAGCTTCCTCGAGCCGATGGCGATCACCGGGATCGAATGGACCAACATCGAGGATTCCACCAGATTTCGGCAGAACTACCGGGCCCAGAGCCTCACCATCCTCGCCCAAGACTCATTGTCACCGGTGCCGGTGCGGCTCCAGGACCAGCCCGGCTCACAGCAGGTCCGCTACTCGGCACTCAACACCGCCACGCTCGAGATCAGGGTGGTGGAGGCCTACCAGGCCGAGATCGTGGATGACAATGTCTTCGCCGAGCTCGCCATCGATGAGATCGTGATCATCGGCCGACCGGTGACTCCGACGACCGGCACCACGGTCCCGGAAACGACCACCACCACCACCGGCGGATAGCCTCTTCGGCGAACCCAGGGTTGGTAGCCCCACTGACCGAAGTCTGGCGCCCCGAGAACGAGCGAAACGACTAGCTGGCGTCGGCGGGCTACTGCTTGATGTAGGGCTGGCCGTCCGCCGCCGGCGGCCTCGTCTTCCCGACCACACCTGCGACGACGATGATCGTCACCACGTAAGGAAGCATGAGGAGGAACTCCGAAGGGATCCCGATGTTGAGAATGGCCGCCTTCTGCTGCACTGCGCGGGCGAAACCGAACACGAGGCCGGCCCCGAGGGCGCCGAACGGAAGCCATTTGCCAAAGATCATGGCGGCGAGCCCGATGAACCCGATCCCTCCGGTCATGTCCTCCTCGAACCGCGCTACCTGCGCCAGCCCGAGGAAGGCGCCGCCGAATCCGGCGATCATGCCCCCGAGGATCACATTCCTGTATCGGACCCAGTACACGTTGATCCCAGCGGTGTCGGCTGCTTTGGGGTGCTCGCCCACCGAACGCGAACGGAGACCCCATCGGGTGTAGAACAGCCCGATGTGGAGCCCCACCACCAGTATGAACATGCCGTAGACGAAAAAGGTGTGGTCGAAGAGCGTGGCCCCGAGCACGGGAATGTCGGCCAGAAGCGGGATTCTCCAAGCCGGTATACGGGCTGGAGCATTGAGGGACTGGACGTCGGAGAGGATTCGGGCGGACATGAGCGAGGTGAGGCCGAGAGCGAGGAAGTTGATCACGACACCGGCGATGATCTGATCGACATTGAACCTAATGGTGAGCCACGCAAGCAGCCATCCGAGAAGTGCACCGGTGAGAAGCGCACCGGAGAGGCCGGCGAGAGTGCCGAAGGCGCTACTCAGAACGACTCCCGCAAATGCCGACGCCAACAGCTGTCCTTCGATCCCGATGTTGATGATCCCGACTCGCTCACACATGAGACCGGTGAGAGCGCCAAACACCACCACCACGGAGAGGATCACGGTCGATCGAATCATCCCCACCATGCTGAACTGACTTCCCGCGGCGGCCCAGGCGAGAAAGGCCAATGCGAAGAGGGTGAACCCGATGGCCAGGGCGATGTTCGTCCAGTCCAACGCTCTTCGAGTGAGACGCCAACCACCCAGACCGATGATGAGAACCCCGACGATGAACGACAACAACCTGGCGTCGACCACCCACGCCAGGTCCTTGAAGCGATCGGTCTGCAACGACATGTTGAAGGTCGCGGTGGCGTCGCCATCAAGACCGAGACCAAAGAAGATGAAGACGAACAGACCCAGTGTGATGAGCACCCATCCCACGATCGTCGAGCGTCGCTCCTCGGGTGTGGCCCGGTTCCGCACCGCTGCCGTCTCGACCCTCTCGATCGTGGCGGTCATGATCCCCATCCCTTGGTCAGCTGAGTGGGCTCGGCCTCGGCAGCCCTGATCCGGAACACCGCCCTCACCAAAGCTGGAGCCGCGATGAAGATGATGATCAGAGCCTGCATCACGATGACGAGGTCGACCGAGACCCCGGCAGCAGCCTGCATGGTCCGGCCGCCCGCGATGAGCGCACCGAACAAGAGGCCCGCCCACAGCACACCCACCGGATGCGATCTGCCCAGGAGGGCGAGTGCGATGGCGTCGAAGCCGATCGTGCCTGGGAAATTCGAGGTCACCGTGTATGGAGGCAGACCGAGGGTCATCGACGCTCCGGCCAGGCCAGCTAGACCACCCGATACGAACATCACCGCCGTGTAGAGGAACGAGACGTTCATCCCTGCATATTCGCTCGCGCTCGGAGACGAGCCGGCAGCACGGAATTCGAAGCCGATCGTCGACCTGAACAGGAGCCAATGGATGAACCAGACCGCCAGGATTGCGATGATCAGACTGATATTGACTCGATACTGCTGGGAAAATATGGGCGGGAGCCGGGCCGAGTCGAGTACCGGGGCCGACTGCGGGAGGTTGGAGCCCGCCTCCTGGAACAGAGACGTCTTCAGAACGTAGAGGACGAAAAAGGCGGCGACGAAGTTGAGCATGATCGTCGTTATCACCTCATGGGCGCCAAACCGTGCCTTGAGAAACCCTGCCAGCCCTCCCCAGAGCCCCCCGCCGATGATGGCGGCGACCAACGCAACCGGTATGTGGATCGGGGCGGGGAGCTCGACGTGGAGCCCGACCCAGAGAGCGAACAGCCCGCCGGCGAACATCTGGCCCCTGGCGCCGATGTTGAACAATCCGGTGCGGAATCCAACGGCCACCGCCAAGCCGGCCAATATCAACGGCGAGGCCGTGAACAGCGTCTCCGAGATGGCGCGCACCGAGCCGAAGGCCCCGCGGAACAACTCCCGGTAGGCAATCCAAACACCCTCCAGCATTCCACCCACCGCGGCGCCAAAATCCTCACCCATGAGACGCCAAGCGTCGACATCGGTGACCATGATGATGACCGCCCCAACCGCGAGCGCCAGGACCAGTGCGAGCAATGGGGTGAGTATCGCCCGCCCCAGTTTCTCGTCGATTCCGGAGACCCGACGGGCCACGTCCCTGCCCGCAGGGTGCGCCCCCGGATCGGGCCTTCCTTCGTGCTCCTGATCGCCCATCAGCCCTCCCCAGATCCCAACATCGCCAGACCGACATCGGTGCTGGAAACGGACTTCGGATCGAACTCAGCCACTATCCGGCCCTGGTAGATCACAAGGATCCGATCGGCCAGAGCCATGACTTCATCGAGCTCGGAGGAGATGACGAGGACCGCGGCGCCCATGTCACGTTGCTCCACGATCCTGGCGTGGATGTACTCGATGGACCCGACATCCACACCTCTGGTTGGCTGGGAGCCGATCACCAGCTTGACGTCCCTGTCGAACTCGCGCGCGACAATGACCTTCTGTTGGTTGCCGCCCGACAGGGTCGAGACCGGGACGTCCACTCTGGTCGTCTTGACGTCGTACTCGTCGACGAGTCGCTGGGCGGCTTCGGTCGCGGTGGCCCAATCCATCCGGAGCCCGCGTGAGTATGGCTCGTCGTAATAGGAATCCAGCACCATGTTCTCGGCGACGGTGAAGTCGAGGACGAGCCCACTCTCTTGACGATCCTCAGGGACATGGGCGATTCCAGACTCATGGATCTGACGCGGACTGTGCTCGGTCACGTCTTGACCGGCGATGAAGACCCGGCCCGCCAGGGACGGGCGCATGCCAACGATGCTCTCCACCAACTCGGTCTGCCCATTGCCCTGAACCCCAGCGATTCCGACGATCTCCCCCGAACGAACCACGAACGAGGCGCCATTTACGGTGCGATGAGCACGATCGTCCAACACCACCAGGTCTTCCACCGAGAGCACGACCTCGCCAGGCTCGGCATCCGTCTTCTCGACCGTGAGCAACACCGGGCGGCCGACCATCAACTCCGCGAGCTGATCCTTGCTCGCATTTGCGGGATCGACTTCGCCCACCGCCTTACCATCACGTAGCACCGCGATCCTGTCGGCGATCTCCAAGGCCTCGTTCAGCTTGTGGCTGATGAAGATCACCCCTTTCCCGTCATCCTTGAGACCACGGACGATCTCGAAGAATTCCCCGACCTCCTGAGGTGTGAGCACGGCGGTCGGCTCGTCGAAGACGATGTAACGCGCATCCCGGGCGAGGACTTTCACGATCTCGACCCGCTGCTGGACGCCCACCGGTAAGTCTTCGATCAACGCGTCGGGATCCACGGCGAGGCGATAACGATCGGAGATGTCCATGACCAATCGTCGAGCCATGGTCTTGTCGATCAGACTCAGACCCTTCACCGGCTCGAGACCCAGGATCACGTTCTCGGCGACCGTGAACACCGGAACCAGCATGAAGTGTTGGTGCACCATCCCGACGCCAGCCGCTATCGAGGCACTCGGGTTGCTCAACTCGAGGGGCTCCCCGTCAATGACCACCTCACCCTCATCCGGCGAGTAGAGGCCGAACAAGATGTTCATCAACGTGGTCTTGCCGGCGCCGTTCTCGCCCAGAAGGGCGACGATCTCGCCGGGAGCCACCGACAGACTGACGTTGTCATTCGCCACCACCGTGGGGAACCGCTTGGTGATACCCCGCAACTCCAGCACCACCCGATGACTCCTTATCGCTAGACCGCCAAGGAGCGGTCACTATAGATAACGTGGAGCCCCCGCTTCAGCAGCGGGGGCTCCACGGTTCGTCAATCGTCAGGTCAGATCATCCACCACCGACAACGAACTTCTCCCACGTGATTGTTCCGCTCTCGATATCGGCGAGCACTTGTTGCACTTCGGCGTCGAGCTCGTCGGGGACACGATCCGCCCACGCGTGGTAATCGGACAACCCGACTCCATCATTGGCGAGGTTGCCGACATAGCTGCTCCCGCCTATCGGCTCTCCCGACGCATGAGCTTCGATCGAGGTGGTCACTCCGGACGCGAGTCCCTTTTCGATCGTGACGAGCCACAGGTCCTGGAACTCGGCGGGCATCGCATCGAATGCATCCGCGTCGACCCCGATCAATGCGCCGTCGATACCCCGGTCTTGAATCGCCGTGCCGCAGGGGAGGTTGATCGCCCCACCCACCGGCAGGATGATGTCGGCGCCCTCGTCGAGCTGGCTCTCACACGTCGCCCGGACGATCGGGTCGGCCGGATCGAACACACCGGTGAACGTCCCGTCTTGAGCCTCGACATCCCAGCCGAGAACCCGGACATCGGTGCCCTTGACCTCGTTGTAGTGCGCGACGCCCCGGGCGAAACCGTCGAGGAAGATGGCGACTGTCGGAATGTTTTGGCCACCGTAAACCGCCACGATGCCCGTCTCGGTGACCCCCGCAGCGAGGTACCCGGCGGCGAAAGCCGCTTCGTCGGTTTGGAACTCGGTCCCGGTGACGTTGGGCCCGACCGACGGGAAGTCGATGATCGTGAACTGCACCTCGGGGTTGGCCGCGGCAAAGGTCTCCGTGGTGGCACCCAACTTGAAGCCAGAGGTCACGATGTGCTCGGCCCCCTGATCGAGACAGGTCTCGACGTGCGGCTGGTAGTCGGCCTCACTGGTCGACTCCAACAGGATGGGACCTGATTGTGCGGCCCCACTGGCCACCGCGTCTTGGACGCCCTGCCAACCGGAAGCATTGAAGCTCCTGTCATCGACACCAGCGTCGTCGGTCACGAAACAGACCTTGACCGCGTCGCCAGCGATTGTCGTGGTCCCCTCACCTCCACCATCGCCACAGGCGGCGACGACGAGTCCGATGGCGGCAAAGAGAACGAGGAACCGAAAATTCTGTTTCACGCTTGTTTCCTCCAGTGATTGTGAATGCGGACAGTGCCCGGCCCCGGCAGGCTAGTTGCGAAGGAGGGCAAGTGCGACACCGAAGGGGGCGTTGCCAGATGGATCAGGATCTGGACACCCAAGGTCACCGCCCCGACGTCGACCCTTGTGTGGGGGTCATCTGCGCGCCGGTATACGCCCGCCCACATCAGCCGCCAACGCACGGCCCTGACCATGAAGGCCTGTCAGAGTAGGCAGCGAGCAACGGGTACCCGCTGGTCGGTCTGAGTGCCCTACTCGAGGTTGGGGATGAGAGTGGGGTCGATGGTGACGTACTTGATCAGTTGCGGGTCGGTCACCCCGGCGAATTCCCAGTGCCACGGCTCCTGGGTCGGCTTGCCGCAATGTGCCCAGGGCGGGTGGACCCAACCAAAGCGGTGGGCGTTGAGCTTCATCCAGTGGAAAGCCTCGTCGTAACAGCTCAGCACCGAGGTGCGACCGGCGAAGTCCACCGCACGGCCCCACCCATGGTTGGAGCGGCCTGCCGGGGCGGTGGGGGGTCCGCTGCACTCACGTGCCCGTTTGGTCCCGGTCTGCACCGTCTCTCCCGTCTCCGAGTCCACCCCGTAGACCGCCGTCTCCACCACCGGGCACCGGCGCTCGTAGGCCGCGGCCTGCTGGTTGTAGCTGCGGTAGCAGTCCTCGTAACCGAGGTAGACCCCGTCCTGGCGGGCGGCATCCATCAGCAGCGAGAACAGATACGCCGCATCCCGCTCCAGGGTGCAGCCGGACACCGTCATCATGCGAGCCGGATCCATGCGCCCGTTGATGTATCCGTCGACCTTTAGGTCGAGCGTGAAGGCCTCGGTGCCGGCAGGGGCGTATTCGGGCTCCTGGCCGGGTCCGAGACCGGCAACGAAGACGACGAGTAGGGCGAGTAGGGTGGACATGAGCTAGCGCCCACACAAAATCGGCCGCTTCGGAGCGTTCCTTTAGTGGATTGCGGGCGACCAAGAGCCGGGCGCCTACTCCTGTCCGGCCAACTCCACCGGTGGAGACTCCGGGGAGGTGATCCCCTCGAAGGTCAGCTCCTCGTTGTCGGTGTCGAAGCCGACCAGGATCGTGGTCCCTGCCTTGAACTCCCCGAGCAGTACACGCTCGGACAGCGGGTCCTCGAGGAGCCTCTGGATGGCCCGACGCAACGGCCTCGCACCGAGCTCGGGGTCGTAGCCCTCCTGTCCCAGGTACTCCTTGGCCGAGTCGGTGAGGGCCAGATCGAGATGCTGGTTGGAGAGCTGTTCTCTGACCCTGGTCAACATCAGGTCGACGATCAGCTTGAGCTCGTCCATCTCCAATTCGTGGAACACGATGATCTCGTCGAGCCGATTGATGAACTCCGGCCGGAAGTGCTTCTTCAGCTCCTCGGTGACCCGCTCCTTCATGTGCTCGTAGTTCATCTCCTGGTCTTCCATGTGGAACCCGACCGCCTTCTTGTGGAGGTCGCGGGTCCCCAGGTTGGACGTCATGATGATCACGGTGTTCTTGAAGTC
>CAZLEQ010000056.1:0-13195 GCA_964558575.1 uncultured Acidimicrobiaceae bacterium
ATATTCGAAAGGTCCACCCGCAACGTTGCAGACCCACAGAGTTCGCATGAACTTCAAACCTGGCAGTCTGCTCAACTGCTCAGTGTGCCACTCTCGTAGGGCGGGATTCTTGGAGTCTTGCCCAACGATGGGATTCTTGACGACGGCATCGCTGAAGTGGTCGATTACCGCGGCGATCGCAAACACGCCCCCGAGTCTTTCGTAAAGGGTCTTCTCTGTCATGGCTGCTCCTCAATGGGTATGCGGCGTCTGATACTCGATTCGATGTTGGTGTTGGGTTCGGTGGATGACTGCGTTTACTCCACTTGCTTATATCCCTTCCGCCAATTGCCTAGCTCCTATACGCCCGGATCACAGAATCGGTTCGCCCGCGGCGTTGGAGGTGGTCGGTCATGCGCGGCCGCAGCGTCGCTTACTTTGTGAGGAATCGGGGTTATGACTGGTGGTCGGCATCGAGTTGATCGACGAGGGTGATTCAGCGAGATGAAGTTCGCCGATGTGGGTTGACGCGCCCGGCGACGACTCTGATGGAGCTATCTCACCCACCGCCGACCGCCGTTCCCGGATAACCTCGTAGGGCAGATCCGGCTGGTAGGAATCTTCCAAGTGCAAGGGAGCCGCGCACCTACAACCGGGTTATGTATATCAGGAGGAGGTAGAAATGAGTCGAACGATCTGGTTCGTTCTCGGGATCATCGGACTGATCGTGGTGGTCGTCTGGGTGTTGAATCGCATGTAGCCGAACTCCTCTCGTTCAAGTAGCGGAACCCCGTCCACTCGCCGTTGGATCGTCGATGGATCAGATCCGGGCGTGACTCTCAGAGAATCTGGCTGCACCCAGCAGAGTCTCGACGACCTCTGTTTCCTCCAGGTGATCGTCAGTCGAGCCTTAGGCCGGTTGCATCGAGTGCTACGATTGGTAAGCACACAGACGACCCGAGTTCGGGCTTCCGTGCCGTCGTCTCCATCAGATCGGCTCCGAATCGCAGACGACGGAGAAACCAACGAAGGAGATACGAAGTGAACAGGAATATCGGTTTCGGAGGCTCGCTCTTCCTCATCGCAGTGGGTGCCATCCTGGCGTTCGCAGTGTCGGTGGAAGCGGAAGGTTTCAACCTCAACACGATCGGGATCATCCTGATGGTGGTGGGTGGGCTGGGCGCGATCCTGACCTTGGTGGCCATGAACACCACCAAGAAGGAGCAGCACACCGAATACGTCAAGAAGGACCTCGACATCGACTCGCGAGATCACTGACGCCTCGCCCAGGATGAAACTCCCAGGTAGAGCCGAAGGTCACAAAGAAAAACCTGCGTAGGGGCGGCTGCGCTCATGAGAGGATCACAGCGAGCAACTCACGATCACTCCCTGTTGGCCGCCACATGGACCGTCATCGCCGGGTAGATCAGCTGGCGGTTCTCCAAACCTGGTGTCCCAGGTTCGAGTCCTGGCGAGGGCCGCTATAGGCACGATCCAGTCCCATTCTTGTCACCGGCCTCTCCTACGGTCACGGAATGGACGACATCCCCATCGAGGTGATTCGCAGCAGCCGCCGACAACGCACCGTCCAAGCGGCCATGTCCGACGGCCGACTCGAAGTCAGGGTGCCCGAGGGACTCGACCCCGTCGAGGAGGCGAGTCTCGTGGAGAGCGTGACCCGGCGCGCCCTGCGGAAGCTGACTTCCGCCCAGGTCGACCTGACCGGGCGAGCACGCCGGCTAGCGCGCCGTTACGACCTGCCCCAGCCTGAGACTGTCGAGTGGTCTTCCCGCCAATCGAAGCGCTGGGGATCCTGCAAGCCTGATTCGAGCCGAATCCTGATCTCCGATCGACTCGCTTCTATGCCGGGATGGGTGCTCGATTCGGTGTTGGTGCATGAGCTCGCCCACCTCGAAGCCGCCGACCATGGACCGCGATTCCAGGCGCTGGTGGATCGATACCAACTGACGGAACGAGCAACGGGCTACCTGATCGCCGTGAGCGAGAGCAGATCGCTTGGAACGTGCAACACTGACCGGTCGCATGTCCGAGGACGACCGTGGGTCCAAGTACCTGCTGATCACTTCCGTTGGGGCCCTGGGGGTCGTGTTCGGCGACATCGGCACCAGTCCCCTCTACGCCTTCAGAGAGTCGTTCCAGGCCGCCGAAGGCCTGGCGGTCAACCAGGAGAGCGTGCTCGGAATCCTGTCGCTGATGTTCTGGTCGCTGCTCCTGGTGGTAACGATCAAGTACCTCATTTTCGTGTTGCGGGCCGACAACCACGGCGAAGGAGGCATTCTCGCACTGACTGCTCTGGCGGTGGAGGAACTCGACCGATCGAGACGTCGCCGGAGGGGAGCCTTGCTGATGGTCGGCTTGTTCGGTACCGCCCTGCTCTATGGCGACGGTGTCATCACCCCAGCGATATCGGTCTTGTCCGCCGTCGAGGGACTCGAAGTGATCGCTCCCGACTTACAGCCCTACGTCGTCCCGCTCGCCGCTCTGATCATCGTCGCTCTCTTCAGCATCCAGCGCCAGGGGACTTCGAGAGTCGGGGCGTTGTTCGGGCCGGTGATGATCGTGTGGTTTTCGACGATCTCACTCCTCGGGGTCGTCGAGATAATCAACCACCCCCGAGTCTTGGTGGCGGTCTTGCCGACACACGCCCTGACCTTCATCGGCGACAACCCGAGGTTCGCGTTTCTCGCCCTCGGGGCGGTGTTCCTCGTCGTCACCGGCAGCGAGGCCCTTTACGCGGACATGGGGCACTTCGGGCGCCGGCCGATCCGTTTGGTGTGGGTCTCGCTGGTGTTGCCAGCACTGCTCCTCAACTACTTCGGACAGGGAGCGCTACTGGTCTCCAATCCGGCTGCGATATCGAACCCGTTCTACTCCCTCGCGCCGGGTTGGGCTCGATTCCCGTTGATCGTCCTGGCGACGATGGCTACGGTGATCGCATCCCAGGCGCTCATCTCGGGCGCATTCTCCCTCACCCAACAAGCGATCCAGCTCGGCTATCTCCCCCGGATGAACGTCGATCACACGTCTCCCCGCGAAATCGGCCAGGTCTACCTCGGATCGATCAACTACCTGCTGATGATCACCTGTGTCGGCGTTGTGTTCGCTTTCGGGTCGTCGTCGGCCCTGGCCGGAGCCTATGGAGTGGCGGTCACCACCACGATGGTTATCACCTCGGCGCTGCTCTATGTGGTGATGCGCCGTCGTTGGGGCTGGACCGCGGCCGCCGCGGTCACGCTCACCGTCGTATTCCTCGCCGTCGACCTCACCTTCTTCTGCGCCAACATCATCAAGATCCCCGACGGCGGCTGGTTCCCGCTGGCGGTGGGTTTCGCGGTTCTGATGCTGATGACCACCTGGAAGGCCGGCCGCCGTCGACTCACCCGCCGATTGAGGGCTGGTGAGTTGCCGACAGAGCGGCTCATCGGCTCGATCGCCAAGCACCCACAGCGTCGAGTCCCGGGCACCGCCGTCTACTTGTACTCGGAACTCGGATACACGCCCCCGCCTCTTCTCACCAACCTAAGGCACAACGAAGTACTCCACGAGACCATCCTCCTGGTCACTGTCCAGTGGACTACGAGCCCTCGTGTGCCCCGAGCCAGACGGGTGACAGTCCACGATCTCGGGGAGGGCTTCCACCAGGTCTTGCTCCGATACGGGTTCATCGAGACCCCCGACGTTCCCCGGGCGTTGGCCGACTTCGCCACGGCCGACTTCGGCTTCGACCCCGACGATGCGGTGTACGTGGTGGGCAAAGAGACCGTCCTCCCCAGGCCCGGCAAGTCACCCATGTCACTGGGTGACCGTCTCTTCGCCCTGATGCACCGCAATGCCGCCAGCCCGGTTCGCTTCTTCGGGCTCCCCCCGGAACGGGTTATCGAGGTCGGCACCCAGGTCCGGCTGTGACGCAGCCAGCGACGGGCCCACCTCAGGTGTCGTCGCCTCCATACGCGGCTCGGGCGCGTTCAATGGCGTCATGGGCCTCCGGAGCCTCACGCCACCCGTCGACGGCGGTCTTCTTCCCCTCGAGGTCCTTGTAGATGGTGAAGAAGTGCTCCAACTCGCGCAGCAGGTGGGCCGGAATGTCCGACAGGGTCTCAGCATTCCTCCACACCGGATCACCGATCGGGACCCCGAGGATCTTCAAGTCCTCCTTCCCCTGATCCTCCATCACGAACAAGCCAACCGGCTTGATCCTCACCCAACAACCGGGGAAGGTCGGCTCACTCACCAGCGACATGGCGTCGAGGGCGTCGCCGTCGTCGGCCAACGTCTCGGGAATGTATCCATAGTCCGCCGGGTACCTGGTTGCGGTGAACAGTCTTCGATCGAGATAGATGCGACCGGTCTCATAGTCGACTTCGTACTTGTTCCGGCTGCCCTGAGGGATTTCCACCAACATGTCGACCAGCATCGCCCGAGAGTACCGCCCGGGTACCTGATACCGTCGCCCCCGAATCCAATGACCGACTTCTTCTACCAGCCTCTGAGCTACCTCGACGCCTCGTTCCTGGCGCTCGAGACCAAGAACTCCCACATGCACGTGACCGGGGTGGCCCTGTTCGACGCCGCCCCGCTGAAGGCCGACGACGGCGGCATCGACATCCAACGAATCAAGGCCCACGTGCTCTCGAAGCTCCAGTACATCCCGCGTTACCGTCAGCGTCTCGAGTGGGTTCCCTACGACCGGCGGCCGGTGTGGGTGGACGACCAGCATTTCAACTTCGACTACCACGTCCGCCACACCTCCCTCCCCAAGCCGGGGACCGACCAGCAGCTCCGGGACCTGGCGGGACGCATCGTGTCGACGAAGCTCGATCGCAACCGGCCCCTGTGGGAGATGTGGGTCGTGGAGGGGCTCTCCGACGACCGATTCGCCATCATCGCCAAGATCCATCACTGCATGATCGACGGGCTCAGCGGGGTCGACCTCACCACGATCCTCCTCAACGTGGCACCCGACTCCACGATCGAGGGTACTCCGGAATGGACCCCCCGTCCGGCACCCACACCGACCCAACTCGCGGTTGCCGAGACGGCGCGTCTCACCCGGAAGGTGATCGACGGGCTCACCAATGTCGGAGACACCGTCAGGGAGAGCAAGGCGATCACCGATCGGGTCCTGGACAAATCGGCCGCCGCCCTGAGCTCACTTCGGTCCGGGTGGCTCATGCCCTCAGCCAAGACCCCTCTCAACCCCGAGATCGGAGCCAATCGACGGTTCAACTGGACCGAGATGGACCTCACCGACGTCAAGGCGGTCAAGAACGCCTTGGGCGGGTCGGTCAACGACGTCGTCCTCGCCACCACCGCAGGCGCGGTGCGCCGATTCCTGATCGAGAACCGCGACTACGACCCTTCCCATGCCGAGTTCAGGGCAATGAACCCGGTATCGACCCGAAGTGCTAGCCAGCAGGGACAGATGGGCAACCAGGTGGCGATGTGGCTGGTCGACCTGCCGATCTCCGACCCCGACCCCGAATCTCGTTTCGAGTCGATCAAGGCAAACACGTCCAACCTCAAGGCCACCAACCAGGCACTTGGAGCGGCGACCATCGTCGAGCTGAGCTCGGGCACACCAATCACGTTGCTGTCCCTGGCCAACCGGGTCGTCGGACCGAGAATCAGGCCCTTCAACATGACGGTGACCAACATCCCCGGTCCGCAGTTTCCGATGTATCTGCTCGAGTCGGAGATGGTGGCCAATTACCCGATGGTGCCTCTCTGGGCCCAACACGGAATCGGAGTCGCTCTCTTCTCCTACAACGGACGCCTGTTGTGGGGTATCCAGTCCGACTACGACGCCCTTCCCGACTCCGACGACTTCGTCGCCGCCATCCACACCTCGTTCGCCGAGCTCCAGGATCTGGCCGGGACGGCATGACGGCATCACAATCCGGGATGATCTGTTGACACTGCTCGCCGCACTGACTGGCGCGGTGCTGATCTCCTTCTCGGCGATCTTCTTCGCCCTGGCCGACGTGTCCCCCACGACGGGGGCCTTCTTCCGCGCGGTCTATGCACTGCCCGTCCTGTTCATCTTGTGGCTGGTGCGGCGCACACGGGATCGGCGGCCGACGACCCGACGCTGGATCGCGGTCGGTGCGGGTCTCGCCTTGGGTGCGGACATCGTTGCGTGGCACACCGCCATCGCCTTCATCGGCACCGGTCTGGCCACGTTGCTCGCCAACACATCGGTGATATTCGTCGCCATCGGGGCGTGGATCCTCTTGGGAGAGAGGCCACGCAACACCACGCTGATGGCGATTCCGGTGATCCTCCTCGGCGTGACGCTGGTGACGGGGCTCGGCCAGGGGAGCGCCTTCGGTGCCAACCCGGTCGGTGGAACATTCCTCGCCCTCCTCGCCGCCATCTTCTACGCCACCTTCCTCCTCGGTTTCCGCCACTCCAACAACGAGCAGGCGCCGGGAGCGGGACCACTGATGGAGGCGACCCTCGGGGCCGCATTGGCGTCTCTCGCCATCGGGGTGGTCGCCTCGGACATCGATATCTCCTTCAGCTGGCCGGCTCACGGCTGGCTCCTCGCAGTCGCCGTCGGGTCCCAGGTGGCGGGATGGATGATGATCGGTTACGCCCTACCCCGCCTTCCCGCCGCCGAGACCGCCACCATCATCCTGCTCCAACCCGCCCTGACCATGGTGTGGGGAGCGATCACCTTCAGTGAGCGTCCGTCGGCCGTCCAGATCGCCGGGGCGTTGATCGTGTTGGGCGGTGTCGCATTCGTAGCCATGGTTCGGGCCGGGCGCGTGCCGCAACCGGTGGGATGAGGCTCAGCCGGCGAGCACGATGACCACCAGCCGACCAGTGGGGCCGTCGACCACGGCGACGCCGGCCCGGTCGAATCCCGGGCTCTCGATCATGGCCCGGCCGCCCACGGATTCGTGCACTCCGGAGTAGGCCCCCGGCGAGGTGCCCGCCAGCGCAACCGAATTGTCGCATCGGAGCGCCTGGTAGGAATGCTCGGCCAAGGCGGCATGGCAGTCGTCGATCCTCTCCAGACGGCCACTCATGTAGAGGATCTCGGCATGACTCTCGGCGACGGCGTTGATGGTCTCGGTCGGCCGCACCGCCCCCAGCCCGACGCCGACCCGATCCTCGTTGATTCGATCGATGATGTCGGCCGCCTCATCGCGCACCTGACGGATCTCGTCACCGACAGCCGCCGGGATCTCCAGTACCTCCTCGCCCTCGGGGACCGCCCGCGGGGCGCCGAAGATCTCCTGGAGTGAGGCAACTGCCGACATCACGTTGTCCCCGGCGAGAGACTCGAACAGGCGGCGCGGCACGGCGTCGTCACCAGCGATCAACGCCACGACCCTCGAGTCATCGAGCTGGTCTCGCCAGCTGTCCGGCACCGGCGACACCGAGACCAGGCTGATCAACATCAGCGCGATCATCGCCCCCCATCCCACCGCCACACTGGCTCCACCGACCCGGTTGACCATCGAGAGGCCGGGGAGGTTCATCATCCTCGACAGGAAGTGTGCCGCGACGCTGAGCAGCGCCCCGAACAGGACGAAGAGGAGTATCCCGCCGCCGATCCGACCCACTTCCGGGCTCACCCCGAAACTGTCCGTCATGAATTCGCCGAAGGGGGCCGAGAGCCGGAAGGCGAGCCACAGGCCCAAGACCAGCCCGGCCAGGTCGAGAGCCTCGCGGACGAAACCCCGGAGCCAACCACGGACCAGCATCCCGGCGAGGGCGAGGCCCAATGCGAAATCGATCATGCTCGCCTACTTGGTACCTGGTCTCCCGGGCTTCACCCGGCAATTCCGCGAACCCCGGGTTCCAGGCCCCACACACCGAAGTCCAGGGCCCTCAGTTCGGCAGGTGGGGCCGCTAATCGTCGATCCCGTCGACAGCCTCCACCACCCGGATGCGCATCCGCTTGTTGTCGCGGCCCTTCGACTCGGTCTTGACCACCTCGATCCGGCCCACCTCGAGCGTCGAGTTCACATGGGTCCCGCCATCGGCCTGCCGGTCCAAGCCTTTGATGTCCACCACCCTGATCTCCTTGACGAACTCGGGTATCAGGTTCACCTTGGTCCGGATGAGGTCGGGATCCTGGAGTGCGATCTCCCGGGCCATCACGATGATCTCGGTCGGATACCCCTTCATCAGCTCCTCATTGAGCTTGCGCTCGATTTCGGCGCCGAACTCCACCGAGATCCCATCGAGCTCGAAGTCCATGCGAGCTTCCCCCGGGGTCATGTTGCCACCGGTGACCTTGGCGCCGTAGTCGCGGTAGACGACTCCGGAGAGGGCATGGAGGGCGGTGTGGGTGCGCATGGTCAAGTACCTCCGCTCCCAGTCGATCACGCCCTCCACCGGTGTCCCCAGGTCCGGGAGCAACGACCCCTCGGCGACCATGTGAAACGGTTTGCCATCTTTGCGGATGGTGTCCACGACCTCCACCGACCCCCCGTCCCAGGTGATGGTCCCCACATCTCCCGGCTGGCCCCCTCCCCGTGCATAGAAGACGGTTCGGTCGAGAAAGAGGCCACCCTGGGAAACATCGAGCACTCGACCCTCGGCCGACGACATGTAGGCGTCTTTCGGGGCGAGCTCTTCGGTCGGTCCGGCTCCAGCCATTGGCACGACTCTAGGAAGTCGACAGGGGTCGGACCTGTGCCACCACGATCTTGTTGCCCACGAGCGTCTGGACGGAGTTGCCGGTCTCCAGATCATGAAAGACTATTCCGCTCTGCGCCGGTGCCACCAAGAATCGTGAGTCGGAAGACCAGGTAAGCCAGCCTCCTGGATATCCCGGGAGAGTGGCGACCTCGTCCTCGGATGCGAGGTCGTAGACCTGGACCCCGAATCTCCCCACCACCGCGACCCGATCGCCGTACGGAGAGAACTCGGCGGCGAGTATCGGGTCGGGGATGCCTCCCAGGTCGAGGTTGCGGACTCCCCCACCCGCGGAGACCAGCTTCAAACCCCCATCCTCGACAAGAAGCCAACCCGACTCATGGGACGTCAACACCTCACCGAGGACGATCGACCGCTGCTGACCTGCGGGGTTCAACAACAGAATCTCATCGTCTGGGATCTGGATGGCGAAGCCCCAGTCGCCCCAGGCCGCAACAGATCTGCCGTCGGCGGGACCGGTGGTGAGCATCGCCGGCTGGAAGGTCCCGGACACTCGTTGGAGGAGCCACTCTCCTTCGATCTCGGTGGTGAAGGCGAGATGACCCGACCTGGCGTCATGCCACACATAGCTGGTCACCCCCGAAGAAACGGCGCGGATTCCGTTGAACCGCCCGACCGAGAGCACCGAACCCTCGAGGTCGGGAACGTGGCTGCTCATCGCGACAAACTGCCCCGACCTATCCAGGTGGACGTCGGAACCGCCGGACATCGAGCGCACTACGAGGGCACCTTTCACCGGCCACAAGAGATGCTCATGCCCGCTACCGATCCCGTCGCTCACCGCCACCAGTGCATCGGGGAACTCTGCCACCAGATCGGATACTCCCGACTCTGATTCGTCGGTGATCGGCCCGACGGACGTTTCCAGTGTGTCGGAGTCGTCGGACGGCACGGCCGGGACTTCCTGACCAGGCGGGGACGACGCCATGGTCCCCAGAGCCAGACCCAGGACGAATGCGGCAGCCACGAGCACCCATGACGACCGGGGTTCACCCGGGGGTCGGCCCTCGTCGACTCCGTCCTCGACAACCATGGCATCGGACGCCATGACCGAACCGTACGCCGACGCGCGATCTGCGGGCCCGAGGTGCCACAACCGCCAAGAGGTCTAAGTCCCAACGATGGGCCGGGCGCTCATGGCGCACCCCAAGGTCCTGCTCACGGACGAGCCTTCCATGCGTCTGGCTCCGTTTCTGTGCCCTGAACTTCGAGATCACATCCAGGAAGCGGCCACCACGATGTTCGTCGTCGAGCATAAGCCAACATGGCATTGTCGATCGCCGACCGCGGCTACGTCCTCCAGACTGGCCAGATCGTCCTCCACGACCACCGCGCAGGGCCTGCTCGACAACCCTCAAATGCGTCAGGCGTACCTTGGGGAGGTCTAACACCCACTCCTGGTGCTCATGCACACTACCGTCTGAACGGGCGGTCAGACCTTCTCGTCCTCCGGGACCTCTTCGGCGCCGAGCTCGGTCATCTCCTGGGTGTCGAAGAGACGACTCTGGTGCGGACGCCTGCGACTGATCCTGGACAACCGCTCCGGGGGCTCGGTGACCTGGATCATCGCTTCGCTGGCCTCCTCCCAGGACTGACCCAGAACACGGGTCCGCCACAGATGGCCCACGACGATACGGATCGCCGCCGTTGCCGGGATGGCGACCAGGACGCCGAGCAGCCCGGCAAGCGCCCCACCGATGATTAGGGCGAGCACGATCACGAGAGGCGAGAGCTGGACCCGAGCCCGTTGGACCATCGGCGTGATCAGGTGATTGTCGACCTGTTGAACCGCCGTCATGATCAGCACCGCCCAAACCGCCTGCCACGGGTCTCCGTTGAGGAGTGCCACCAAGGCGGCAAGCGCCCCTCCCACCACAGGACCCAGGAAGGGGATCAGGTTGAGGAAGCCGGCGACGATCCCGACGATGAGCCAGAAGGGGAGATCGATGACCCACATCCCGATGCTGGAGAGAATGCCCACGATGAGCGAGACGAGGAGCTGACCGCGGACGAAGGAACCGAGCGCCGTGGCCACTTCACCGCTCACGTAGACGATCTCGTCGCGGTGATTGGGGGGCGTCAGCTCCAGCGACTGCCTCTTGAATCGATCCAGGTCGATCAGCAGGTAGATGGCAAGCACGGGGGCGAGAACGACCACGGCGATGGTCTCGGCCACGCCGCGCAGGACGATCCCTGCTCCGGCGCCGAAACCGAAAAGGAGATCCTGGATGGTGGCCTGGTTGGCCGGATCACGCAGCCAAGACTCGATCGCCTCCTGAGAGAGGAACTCGTCGATGTTGAGTCCGAGGGCGATCGCTGCACCTCGTAGCCAGTCCACGGCCGATACGTAGATGTCGGGGAGCTGCTCGATCAGCTGGGATCCCTGCTCCTGCACGGTGGGCCAGACCAGCGCACCGACCGCCACGATCACCGCGACCAACACGAGCAGGGCGAGAATCGATCCGACGAGACGAGGTATGCGCAGCCTCTCGAACACTCTGACCAATGGCTCGAGGATGAAAACCAGGCCGGCGGCGAATGCCAGTGGAAGCCAGATCACCCTGATCGCCCCACCGATGACGAGAAAGACCCAGCCGAGAGCGACCAGTCCGACGGCTATCCAGACTACGAGCGCGGCCTGTCGCAACCGATCACTGGACACGATTCGAGGAGTGTACCTAGCCGGCCTCCGAAGCCTCAGAGATCGTGACAGTGGCCTCGGGACCCGCCGTGATCACCCACCCGTCCCCGGGAACCGGGGACTTTGCCCCGGCCGCATCCGGTGTCCAGGAGGCAGGTACCGAGGCACGGCCGTTGACCCGCGCCGGTACGCCCTCGGGTACGACGACATGGAACATGCCATCCACCGCCACGCCGGTCTCCCCGTCCGCCTCCCCCAGAGTCACGATCCCGCTACCGGCCACGGCGAGCCGCTCCAGGCTGAGTGTGGTCAGGTCGGCTTCCAATGCTCCGACCAGCGTGAGGATCCAGATGGGAGTGTCGGAGAGCCGTATGTCCCATCCCGCGTAGGAGTAGAGCCCCGGGTCGGCGGGAGCCTGCAGTTCGACCGACACCGAGGAGTCGATCATTTGCTCGGATGCGGTGGGAATGCCCACACCACCTCCCCGTTTCACCGGCTGGACCAGGTACAGGAACCGTCCTCCCCCCTTCACCTCGATGATCCCCTCCAGCTCCGCCGTCAACGTCGAGGACGTCAACCCACCCACCTCCGGGCCGACAAGACGCTGCGAGGCC
The DNA here is from genome assembly GCA_964558575.1 of uncultured Acidimicrobiaceae bacterium. Classification (GTDB taxonomy): domain Bacteria; phylum Actinomycetota; class Acidimicrobiia; order Spongiisociales; family ZC4RG35; genus JANQRA01. The sequence goes on from CAZLEQ010000056.1 coordinate 11,929, forward strand.
GAGGGCATCATCGCCCATCCGGCGAGATGACCCCAGGTGAACAAACCCACCAGCAGCAGAGCCACCAAAGGGACGATCCCCGCCAACCGAACCAGCCCCACCTTGCGGTCGCGGAAGAGGTAGGCGGCCGCCGCGAGACCGGCCCAGACCGGCCACCAGGCGATGAGATCGGCCACGATCGACCGGCTCAGACGACCGCTGGCCGCGATACCCAGGACCATGGTGAGGACCCCGATCGGCAGCAGCCAGATCCTGGGGAACCCACGGCCGAAACCGACCGCCAGACGAGTCATTCGCTGTATCCGGTACCCAGCACCAACACGACGTCGGCGCCCTCCTGAAGCGACTGGTCGGGCAATGGCTCCACGGACGCCCCGGACACCAACTCGACCAGGACCGCGGCCTCGGCGGCGAAGTCCTCCCGATACCAGATACGGGACGGATTCTGCTCCGGGGTGTAATTGTCCGGGGTGAGGGTCTGATATCCAGCCTCGGCGAGATCGTTGGTGAGACGGCTGGCGGCTCCGTCGAGACCCATCGAGTTGAGCACCACGACGGTGACTTCGCCCGGGGGCCGGACCGCCACCGTGGTCGACGTGGAGACGACCGTCGTGGTCGTGGTTTCGCCACCGGTGGTGGTGGTGACCCCCCCTGTGGTGGTGGTCTCGGGGGCGCTCGTGGTGGTCGTGGCGGCGATCGGGCCGGTGTCGGGCTGATCGGCGAGTAGGTAGAGCAGGAAGAAGACGAAGGCTCCCACGACGATGATGCCCAGGATCATGATGGCCAGGTCGCGGTAGAAAGTTCCCGGCGTTTGCGACGCGTGCTTTCCCTTGTTGGTCATCAGATGGCCAGCCCGGTTTCCCTCGGTTCTTCGATGAGTGAGAGGACACGTTTAGTGGTCAGCGGGTCGTAAGCCAATGCAGCCCCACCCAGGACCAGTGAACGGAGCCGCTCGTAATAGTCGGCCGCGCTCAGGCCCAGAGACATCTCGATCGCTTCATCCTTGGGTCCGGGCGCGCGCCAGTGAGAGCATTCGAAGTCGAGGATCGCCCTGTCCCCTTCGGTCAACATCGGCAGAAGGGTAAGAGGTGGTCCCACTGATCAGGAGGATTTGCGGCTCGCTGGCTCGAAACCCCACCACAGTCCCCGATTCACGCGATCTCGGGGCGCCAGGCAACGCTTGCGTGGGGCCTGGATCCCCGGGTTCGCCTCTAGTTTCGAGCCGCGTGCCGGAGTCGAACCGACGACCTGCTGATTACAAATCAGC
>CAZLEQ010000057.1:0-13097 GCA_964558575.1 uncultured Acidimicrobiaceae bacterium
GGCTTGGCGGTCTCCGCGACCGGGATCGCGAGGGTGAGCACGCCGTGGTCGTAGCCAGCCTCGATGGCCTCCGTGTCGAGGCTCTCACCGAGGAAGAACTGACGCGAGAACGAGCCAATGGGGCGCTCATTGAGCAAGACCTGCTCCTCTCCATCGTGCTCCCACTTGCGCTCCGCAGAGACCGAGAGCGTGTTCTTCTCCACCGTCACGTCGATCGACTCGGGGTCGATACCCGGGAGATCGATATGGAGATAGAAGCGATCGTCCTTGCGATAGGCGTCCGCAGGCATGTAGTTGGTCCGGGGGTTACCCCATACCTGACGGGTGAGCCGATCGAAGTCCGAGAACGGATCGAATCGCATGAGCATCGTAGTTCCTCCTGTTGTTAATACTTGACTGTGATTACTGCTCCAGTATGCCTGATGTAATTTGATATGTCAAATATCAAGTTTAGTGAGGGTAATGCCGATGCTCGCAGGCGATGCTCTCGACCACTGGATCCCGGCCAGGGGGGCCTATCCTGCCGGGGGTGACGGAGCCAGGGCTACAGACCATCGGATGGCGGGAGTGGGTGGCGCTGCCCGACCTGGGCGTGCCCGAGATCAAAGCGAAAGTCGACACCGGGGCGGACAACTCCTCGCTCCACGCCTTCAACGTCGAACGATTCGAGCGCGACGGCGTCGACATGGTCAGATTCGACGTCCACGTCCGACAGCGGAAACGAAAGCCCAGCGTCTCCTGCGTGGCCGAGGTCGCCCTGGAGCGCAAGGTGAAGAACCCCGGGGGCCGGTCCGAACTCCGCCCCGTGATCCGCACTCGGCTTATTGTTGCCGGAAAGGAGATCGAGGCCTTGGTGAACCTGACCACGAGAGACGAGATGACCTTCCGGCTGCTGCTCGGACGCCGCACGGTGAGAAGGCATTTCCTGGTCGACCCCGACCACAGCTATCTCGGTCAACGGCCCACCAGAGGGGCAACTGCGTGAAGATCGCCATCCTGTCGCGGGGGTCCTCTCTCTATTCGACGGCGCGGCTCAAAGAGGCCGCGCTCGGCCGGGGACACGACGTCGCCGTCGTGGACTACCTGCGCTGCTACATGGACATAACCGCGCGCCGGCCCAAGGTCCTCTACAGGGGTGAGGAAGTCCGGCCTCATGCGGTGATCCCCCGCATCGGAGCCTCATACACCTTCTACGGAACCGCCGTGGTACGTCAATTCGAGATGGCCGACGTGTTCACCCTCAACAGCTCGGATGGGATAAGCCGCTCCCGGGACAAGCTCCGCTCCATGCAGATCCTCTCTCGCTCCGGTGTCGGCCTGCCTACCACCAGCTTCGCCCACTCGATACAGGATGTGAACGGTCTACTCGAAGTAGTCGGGGGCACCCCGGTCGTGGTCAAGCTCCTCGAAGGGACCCAGGGTCTCGGAGTGGTGCTGGCCGAGACCAAGAAGGCGGCGGAGTCGGTGATCGGCGCCTTCCGCCAACTCGACGCCAACATCCTGGTCCAGCAGTTCATCAAGGAGGCAGGCGGCTTGGACATAAGGGCCTTCGTGGTTGGGGGCAAGGTCGCTGCGGCGATGCGACGCCGGGGCGCACCCGGTGACTTCCGCTCCAACCTCCACCGGGGGGGCAGCGCCGAGATGATCAAGCTGACTCCCTCGGAGCGGTCGACCGCGGTACGGGCTGCCAAGAGCCTGGGCCTGAATGTGGCCGGTGTCGATCTCCTCCAGTCGGAGGAGGGCCCGATGGTCCTCGAGGTGAACTCCTCCCCCGGTTTGGAGGGGATCGAGAACACCAGCGGCATCGACATCGCCGACCTGATCATCGAGTACATCGAAGACAACGTTGGCGCCTGAGAACCATCGCAAGAACGAGCCCATCACGGTGGGTGACGTCACGGTGAAACCGGGGCGAAAGGTCCAGATCGAGCTTCCGTTCGCAAAGGTCGTCACCGGGGCCACCGAGTCGCTGCCGGTGAAGGTGGTCAACGGGCGCTCCGCCGGTCCGAACATCTGGCTGTCGGCGGCGATACACGGTGACGAGCTGAACGGCATCCAGATCATCCGCAGGGTGCTCAAGGAGATCGACGCCAAAGCCCTGCGGGGAGCGATCATCGCGGTTCCCATCGTCAACCCGTTGGGGTTCATCACCCAGTCGCGTTATCTGCCCGACCGCCGCGACTTGAACCGCTCATTCCCCGGCTCCACGCGCGGGTCGACGGCAGCCCGACTCGCTCATCTGTTCATGGAGCACGTCGTCGCCCATTGTTCGGTCGGCATCGACCTCCACACCGCCACCAACCATCGAATCAACCACCCCCAGATCAGGGCGAATCTCGACGACCCGACCACGCTCGAGTTGGCCCGCGCCTTCGGAGCACCGTTCTCGATCCATGCCCGGATGAGAGACGGCTCGCTGCGTCAGGCAGCCGCGGAGCGGGAGAACACGGTGCTGGTGTACGAGGCCGGCCAGGCACACCGGTTCGACGTCGGCGCCATCGAGACGGGTGTGGCCGGCGTGATGAGAGCACTCAGGCATCTCGGGATGCTCGATGCCCGCCTTCCCCGGGCGCAGCCCACCCGGCTGGTCCGGAGAACCCGATGGGTGCGGGCCCGTCGGGGCGGGATCGTGGAGATGGAGGCCTCGCTGGGGGAGCACGTCGCCAAGGGTCAGTCGCTGGCATCGATAGCGGATGCTTTCGGTATGCGGCCAACCCAGGTGCGGGCCTCCGAGACCGGATGGGTCATCGCCCAGTCGATGCGGCCTCTGGTCAACGCCGGCGACTCGCTGCTCAACATCGCCGCAGAGACCGGCCCCGATCGTGAGGAGAGAGCCGAGAAAGGGAGCAACGGCCGCAGCTAGCTGGCCCGCTTGGTCTCCTCCGACCAGCGGCGTCGTAGCCTGCGGCGCTCCTTGGGGGTATGCCCACCCCAGATTCCCTCGGTCTGGTTGGTTTCGATCGCCCAGGTGAGGCAGATGTCAGCTACCGGACAGGCGGCGCATACCGCCTTGGCCCGGAAGATCGCACCGAGGTCTTGCTTGTCGGGAAAGAAGCTCAATTCGCCTGCGACATCGAGACAAGCCGCCGCTTCCCTCCACGGGGTAACTGTCAAGTCAATCACTGGACGCCCATCATCTTGGGGCACTGATAAACGCAGAGTCAACGGGGTTCGTTCCCGCCTGTCGGCTCCACGAACACTCGTGCCGGAACGCTTGTTTCCTGCTATTCGGGGCAGACCCGGCGCGCGGTTCGAGCTATTTCTCGAATGGCTCGGGAACGGCCCCGGGACCCAGCCTGCCCAGTTCTGCTCGGGCCACCGAGCGGCGGTGGACTTCGTCCGGCCCGTCTGCGATCCGCAACCAACGACCCATCGAGTAGAGCGAGGCGATAGGCCAGTCCTCGGTGAACCCGGCCGCCCCGAACAACTGGATGGCCTGGTCAGCGATGGTGGTGAGCAGGTTGGGGGCCGCCACCTTGATGGCGGCGATCTCGATGCGGGCACCCCTGGTGCCGACGTTGTCGATGAGCCACGCTGTCTTCAGGACGAGGAGCCTGACCTGTTCGATCTGGATGCGGGCGTCGGCGATCCACTCCCGGACGACTCCCTGCTCTGCCAGGGGCTTGCCGAACGCGGTCCTCGCCTGGGCTCGTTGGATCATCAGGTCGAGACACCTCTCGGCGGCCCCGATCGCGCGCATACAGTGGTGGATGCGCCCCGGCCCTAGACGGGCTTGCGCGATGGCGAATCCGCCTCCCTCCTCGCCGAGGAGGTTGGAGACCGGGACTCTCACGTCGTCGAAAAGGATCTGGGGATGACCGCCCCGGTCCTGATATCCGAAAACGGTCGGGGCCCGCTCGACCACCAGTCCCGATGTGTCCATGGGAACGATCACCATCGACTGCATCCGGTGTCTGTCGGCGTCGGGGTTGGTGACCCCCATGACGATGGAGAACTTGCAGCGCTCCGACGCCGCCCCGGAGCTGAACCACTTGCGCCCGTTGATCACATACTCGTCGCCGTCTCGTTCGATGCTCGTCCTGATGTTGGTGGCGTCGGAGCTGGCCACGTCGGGCTCCGTCATCGAGAAGCACGACCGGATCTCACCCTCCAGCAATGGGTGGAGCCAGACCTCTCTTTGCTGCGGGGTCCCGAACATGTGGAGGATCTCCATGTTCCCGGTGTCGGGGGCCGAGCAGTTGAGCGCCTCGGGAGCGATCTCGACACTACGCCCGGTGATCTCTGCCAGGGGCGCGTACTCGAGGACCGAGAGCCCGCCACCATCGTCGGGGTCGGGAAGGAAGAGGTTCCAGAGTCCCCGACTGCGGGCCTCCTTCTTCAGGTCTTCCAAGATGGCGGGATGATGATGCGGATCCGCCGACTCGTCCATCTGCACCCGGTAGACCGGCTCGGCCGGATACACGTGGGATGACATGAACTCGAGAAGGCGTCCCCGGTACTCCTCGACACGATCGCTGTAGGAGAAGTCCATCGTGTCCGAACCTAGCGCCTTTGGGGGTGTGGTGGCTCCCCGCCATCATCGGGATCGGTGGCCTCCAAGGCCTCCACCCCCTCGCCGACGCCATCGGCTTCTTGGGGATCGTCGAAGGAGAACACGGGCAGGCCGGGCGAGGGCTGTGGGGTCTCCCGGCCGATCGTGAACTCGGAGAGGAGCAGCCACCCGGCGAGGGCGGCGATGAAGTAGAACTGCATCGACAGCGATATGGCCAGGGCGGCGGCTGCGGTGGAGGTGAAGATGACCCGGGCGATCAACTCAGCACGTTCGGGGACGACCTTGTCGAGTAGTGACTCGAGAAGGTGTCCTCCGTCGAGGGGTCGGATCGGAAGCCAGTTGAGGAGACCCCAGAAGACGTTGACATAGATGAGGCTCTCCAGAACGAAGGCGGCCAGCCGCGGATAGGGCCCGAACTGTGAAGCCACCAGCCAGACCAGTCCGCCGAACGCCAGCCCGGTGGCCGATCCCGCCGCCGCGATGAGGGCGCGTCGCCCCGGGGTGATCTCCCCATGCGGTAACGACCATCGCGTCAGACCGCCGAGCCCATTCAACTCGATCGCCACCTCGGAACCGAACCCGCGCGCAGTGAGAGCGTGACCCAACTCGTGGATCAAGATCGAGAAGAACACGACCACGATCCAGGCCACCGTCTGGGCGGGGTCACCCACCCCCACCAGGCCGATCAGGGCCGCGATGAGCAGGAACGAGCCACGCACGGTGACGGGCATGTCGAAGAGACGGAACCTCAGCACGGCCCCATCTTGGCATCGGTACGCTGCTGGGCATGCACGATGACTTGAGATCCGCCGTCACCACCGACATGCCCCGTCTGAAGGAATTGCTCGCCAACCTGATCCGGATGGAGTCGGTGTCAGCCGACGGTTACGACCCCCAGGTGGTCCGCGCAGCCGGAGAGACGATCGTCGGGATGCTCGACGAGGCCGGGTTCGACAACGCCCGGCTCCTCGAGTCGTCCCACGGCCACCCGGCGGTGTTCGCCGAGAAGCCCGGCCCGGAGGGAGCCCCCAAGGTCCTGCTCTATGCCCATTACGACGTCCAACCGCCGGGCCCGATCGAGGAGTGGGAGACGGGCCCCTTCGAACCCGTGGAGCGCGATGGGCGCCTCTACGGGCGCGGGGCCAGTGACGACAAGGCCGGGATCGTGATGCATCTCGGCGCCATCGCCGCTCACGGCGACGATCTGCCGGTAGGCGTGCAGCTGTTCCTCGAGGGTGAGGAGGAGGCGGGCTCGATCGGGCTGCCCGAGATCCTCGAGAAACACTCCGACCTCCTCGACCCCGACGTCATCGTCATCGGCGACGGAGGCAACTGGGAGGTGGGAACACCGGCGTTCATATCGTCGCTCCGAGGGATCGTGGCGGTGAAGCTCGAGCTGCGGACCCTCGAGTCGGCGGTTCACTCCGGCCAATACGGAGGAGTGGTCCCCGACGCGTTGATGGCCTTGTCTCGGCTCCTCTCCACACTCCACGACGACGACGGCAGGGTGACGGTGGCAGGCATCCTGTCCGAGGAGGTCGACGGGTCCCTCGACTTCCCCGAAGACCTGGTTCGGTCCCAGACCGGCGCAGTCGAAGGTCTGGAGCTGATTGGGGAAGGCTCTCTTCCTTCTCGTCTCTGGACGCGCCCTGCCGTGTCCGTCCTGGCAATCGATGCCCCGCCCGTGGCCGAGGCCATCAACCAACTGGTCCCGGTCGCCCGGGCCAAGGTGAGCATGCGGATCCCGCCTGCCCAGGACACCAGAGCCGCCTTGGAGGCCTTGAAGGCCCATCTGGAAGCCAACGTGCCCTGGGGGGCACAGCTCAGCTTCTTCCACGAGGAGTGGGGAGATGCAACCGTCCTCGGCTCGGACAACTACGCCGTCGAGGTCTGGCGCCAGGCATTTCGTGAGGGCTTCGGAGCCGAGGCCGTCGAGATGGGGGCGGGCGGGTCGATCCCGTTCATCGCCACCTTTGCCGAGCTGTTCCCGGACGCTCCGATCCTGGTCGTGGGGGCCGCCGACCCCACCAGTGCCTTCCACGCTCCCAACGAGAGCCAGGATCTCGGCGACCTGGAGCGGGCCGCTCTCAGCGAAGCCATCGCCTTCCGGATCCTGGCGGAGCGGGTCTCCGGGTGAGCCTCGATCAACATTCCTCGATCTGAGGGCGCTGCACTTCGGTGAGCGGGGCCTGCAACCCTGGGTTCGCGGTTGGACCGTCAGCGGGAGCCGGGGAAGCCGAGCTGGCGCCAGGCCTCGTAGACGACGATGGCGGCGGAGTTGGAGAGGTTGATCGATCGCACCCCGGGAACCATGGGCAACCGGAGCCGCCGGGTGATCCACTCGGCCCGACGCACCTCCCGGGGCAGGCCCACCGACTCGGGCCCGAAGAGAAAGGTATCTCCCTCCCGATACTCCTCGTCGGTGTAGAGAGCCTCTCCGTCGACGGTGAATGCCAGCACCCGCTCGGGGGCTACCGACGCCCGGTAAGCCTCGAGACTCACGTGGACGGCCACGCTCGCCCGGTCGCGGTAGTCCATCCCCGCCCGACGCAGGCGGGCATCGTCCATCTCGAAACCCAATGGCTCGATCAGGTGGAGCCGGCATCCGGTGACCGCGGCGAGACGCATCGCGTTCCCCGTGTTTGGCGGGATCTCCGGGGAGTAGAAGACGATGTCGAACATCAGTGGAGGTCGAACAGACGCAGGGCTCTGTCTTCGGCCTCACGCAGACCGTCGTAATCGACCTCGATCGCCTCGATCCCTCTCCCTTCGGCCATCACCCTCGCCTGAGGGGTGATCGACTGGGCGGCGAGGATCCCCCGGACCGGGGCCAGCCGGGTGTCGTGGTTGAGCCGCTCGACATAACGAGAGAGCTGTTCGACGCCTTCGATCTCGCCCCGCCGTTTCACCTCCACCGCCACTGTTGCCTGATTGCGGTCGACGCAGAGCAGATCTATCGGCCCGATGTCGGTGGGGTACTCGCGTCGGATCAGGGTCAGGCCCTCTTCGAGGAAGTCGGGGGAGGCCGCCAGCATCTCCTGGAGATGGGTCTCCACCCCGTCTTTGAACAGTCCCGGGTCGTCACCCAGCTCGTGCGTGACGTCCTCGATGATCTCCTCGATCCAGATCGTCAGCCTCTCCCCCTTCGCGTTCGTGATCTCCCAACGGTCGTGGTGGATCTCGACCACGTTGGGGGCGATCATCCAGTTCAGCGGTTTGGAGGCGTTGCCGTCGGAGTGGATGGCCAGAGTCCCGTCGGCCTTGACCATGATGAGCCGGGTGGCCTCGGGCAGGTGTGCGGTGAGCCGGCCCGAGTAGTCGACGGAGCAGCGTGCGATGACCAGTCTCATCGATGGATCACCTGACCGCGACCCTGCCTCCGGCCGGGATCCTCAGGGCGAGGAAGGCCGAGATGGCCATGAGGACACCGGTGGCGAGCCAGCCCGGGGCGTAGGTGCCGAGGGCGTCGACCGACCATCCCATCATCGGGGGTCCGACGGCGTGACCGAACAGGAAGCCGAGGAGCACCACTCCGGTTCCTTTGCCGACGAGATGAGCGGGGGCGATCTCCATCACGGCGACCATGCCGACGGCGTTCCAGGCCATGGCGCCGGCACCGAACAGAAAGGCGGCGGGCACGAGAACCCAGCTCGGGAACGCCCCCAGGCTGGCCAGAGCGAGGAGCACCGAGGTGGTGGTGGTCATCCCGGCGAGGATCCTCAGCGTCCTGCCGTGTCCCAGCGATCGCTCGGACCAACGCGACCAGATGATCCGGGAGAAGATGCCGGTGAAACCGACCGCGGCGAGGATCATCCCGGCCATCGTCTCCGACCACAGCTGATCCTCCTCGGCGAAGAGGGGCAGGAAGGCGATCATCGCCGAGGTCGCCAGACCCGACACCAGGCCATAAGCGGCGATCCAGTTGATCGAGGTGGGCAGCTTTCCCTCGGCGAGCACCGTGGGGCGCGACTCGTGCCCCCTGGCATGATCGCGCCCGATCATCCCGATGAGGCCGCCGAGGGGCATGGCGATGAAGATCAGGACCGCGATCCGCCAGTCCCACCACACCGCGAACACCGGCAGCAGGAGACCCCCGAGGAAGATCCCGACTTGCACCCCGGATTGCTTCACACCGGTGACCACGCCCCGAGACCCCACAGCGACGTTGTCTGCGATCAGCGCATTGGTGGACGGATTGCCCCATCCGTTGGGAAACCCGCCGAGAAGGGCCGCCCCGATCAGCACGGCATATGTGGGGCTGAAGGCGATGGCGATGAGGGTGATGGCGCCGGCGAGCATCGTGAACGTGGTGGAACGGACCGCGCCGAGACGGTCGGTGAGCCTCCCGCAGATCGGCGACAGCAGTGCCCCCACCAGGCCGAAGGCGGTGACCAACAGACCGAGTTGGGCACGACTGATCTCGAACTCGGTGATCAGCGCGGCGGCGAGGACGCTGAAGATGACGATCGGGAAGGTGGTGGTCGCCATCGTGGTCGCCGAGACCGCGCCCAAGCCCAACCGGGAGAATGACCGCATCGGCGCGACGGTACCTGCTTCAGATCGTGGCGCGATCCCTCGTCGGGCGGGAGAAGACGAACCAGATGGCATAGGCGCCCACCGCGACGAGAATCAGCCGGACCCAAGCCAGATCGGTGAGAAAGATCCCGGAGACGAGGAGGGAGGTGGTGATCCCGACCGCGGCAACCCACTTCATCCGCACCGTCAACCCGTGATCCCGGTAGCCGCGGATGATCCTCCCGAAGTAGGGATGATTGATCATCCAGTTGTACATCTTGTCCGATGACATGGAGAAGAAGAATGCCGCCAGGAGAATCAGGTCGAAGGTGGGAATCCCGGGGAGATAGCTGAGGGGGATGAGTGCCAGACAGAGCAGTCCGAGCACGAAGAAAAACGCCCTGGCGATGGCGCTACGCGCCTTGCGCGGTGCGGCTGCCTTGATGGTTTCAGCCATCGCCGTGGCAAAGTATCGGCCTCAGTTGCCGACGGCGAGTCGGGAAATCGGGCCGATAAGGTTCGCGTGAGAAGACAAGGAGACGACCGGTGCCGATCGCCACACCTGACAAGTACCGCGAGATGCTCGACCGGGCCAGGGCGGGCCAGTACGCCCTGCCCGCGATAAACACCACCTCGTCCTCGACGATCCTCGCCGCCCTCGAGGGCTTCTCGGAGGCGGAGTCCGACGGGATAGTCCAGTTCTCGTATGGGGCCGGGGAGTTCGCGTCGGGGCAGTCGAACAGAGACATGGCACTGGGGGCACGCGCCCTGGCGGAGTTCGCCTACGTGGTGGCACCGCAGTATCCGGCCAACATCGCCCTCCACACCGACCACTGCCCAGCAGATCGCGTCGACGGCTTCGTCCGTCCCCTGCTGGAGGTGAGTCGGGAGCTAGTCGACTCGGGACGAGAGCCCCTCTTCCAGAGCCACATGCTCGACGCCTCCGACCTGCCCATGGAGGAGAACCTGGCCCTGGCCGGCGAGCTGTTGGAGAAGTGCGCCGCTCTCGACATCGTCCTCGAGTTGGAGATCGGCATCGTAGGAGGAGTCGAGGATGCCACCGACCACTCCGACGTCGACCGGTCGAAGCTCTACACCTCGCCCGGCGACATGGTCCGGGTGTCCGAGGTCCTCGGCACGTTCGATCGCGGCCACTACCTCCTCGCCGCCGTCTTCGGCAACGTCCACGGCGTGTACAAGCCGGGTTCGGTCAAGTTGGACCCCACCATCCTCAGGGACGGGCAGAAGGCGGTGGCGGACCGCTTCGGTGACGACGCCCGCCACTATCTGGTGTTCCACGGTGGAAGCGGATCGACACTCGAGGAGATCCACGAGACCCTCGGCTACGGCGTGATCAAGATGAACGTCGACACCGACTGCCAATACGCATACACCCGGCCGATAGTGGATCACATGCTCTCCAACTACGACGGGGTACTCAAGGTCGACGGCGAAGTGGGCAACAAGAAGGTATATGACCCTCGCTCCTACATGAAGAAAGCCGAGGTCGGGATGGCCGCCAGGGTGGTGGAGGCCTGTCAGGTGCTGAGATCGGTGGGGAACACCATCGGCTGAGATGGACGCCAGACATCGCACCTGGGCGACGTCGGAACGGTTCGTCCCCAAGACCTTCATCCGACCGTTCGTCCGCTTCAGCCGCATCGAGGCGTCTTCGGGTGTCGTGCTGCTGCTCGCCGCGGTCGCCGCTCTCGTCTGGGCCAACAGCGTCTGGTCGGACACATACACCACACTGCTCCAGGAGCGGCTCACCATCGACTTCTCCGGGTTCCACTTCGAGGAGTCGGTACTCCATCTGATCAACGACGGGCTCATGGCGATCTTCTTCTTCGTGGTCGGCCTGGAGATCAAGCGGGAGTTGGTCCTGGGGGACCTGCGCGATCCGAAGGCGGCCGCCCTCCCGGTGCTCGCCGCGCTCGGGGGGATGGCCTTGCCCGCCCTCTTCTACCTCTCCCTCAACTGGGGGACCGACGCGGTTCAGGGTTGGGGGATCCCGATGGCGACCGACATCGCCTTCGCCATCGGGATCGTCGCCCTTCTCGGCTCCCGGGTCCCTTCTGGAGCGAAGCTGTTTCTGCTCGCCGTGGCCATCGCCGACGACATTGGGGCGATCACCGTCATCGCCCTCTTCTACACCTCAGACCTGAACACTGGATACCTGGCCGCCGCCGTGACCGGCCTGGTGTCCGTCTGGATCGCGGGGCGGATCAACGTGCGGGCGATGTGGTTCTACGTGCCGATGGCTTTCGTGATCTGGTACCTGACCTACCGATCGGGCATCCACGCCACCCTGGCTGGTGTCGCCCTGGGGTTTCTGACCCCGGCCAATCCCTTGTACCACCCGGGGGACTTCGACCGGCGCGCCCGTGCCATCCTCGACCAGTACCCCCACGATGTGCCCGACAAGCACGCCCAAGAGCACGCCGACCACGAAACGTTGCTGCTCTCCGAGATCGCCCACGAGGCGGTGTCTCCTTTGAATCGGATCGAGCGCCGACTGGTTGGATTGAGCTCTTTCGTGATCGTCCCTCTGTTCGCGCTGGCCAACGCCGGCATCGACTTCCGCAGTCTCGACGTCGGCGATGCGTTGACCTCGCCGATCTCGATCGGTGTAGCCGGGGGCCTCATCCTCGGGAAAGTGGTCGGGATCTCCTCGGCCTCCTTCGGTGCGGTTCGCCTCGGTCTGGGGAGGCTCCCGCCGGGGACCACCTGGCCTCAGGTGGTGGGACTGTCGGCAGTGGCCGGCATCGGTTTCACCGTCTCTCTGTTCGTCACCGGGCTCGCCTTCGCCGACCCGGCCGTGGCGGGACTCGCCAAGATGGGCATTTTCTCGGGCTCGGTGGTAGCTGGCATCATTGGGTCGATCATCTTGACCAAGACGAGAACCAGGGAGTGAGAGATGACCGAACCATCACCGACGATCGTTTGTGTCGAGTGCGGGGGCACGGCACACCTGCTCAGCTTCCTCCCGCCCGACGAGCCGCTCGAGGAGGGGTTCCCGATCGCGTACCGCTGCTCGGAGTGCATGGAGCGCTTCGACGTGGTGTGGGAGGGCGACTCGGAGTAGGCGCCTCACATGGGTACCGGGAGCCACATCACATCGTCCGCGCTGCAATCGGTTGCGATTGGCGCGTCGTCGTGCAGCGCCGTCGTGCATCGACTCAGTCGGCCCACCGATGCACGTTGATGGAGGAGGGGTCGAAGCCCATCGTTGAACAGAAGTCCCGGAAACGAGACTCGGGCACACCTCGCCACTCCAGGTCGTCGAGCCTCTCGGCGATGGGGGCGTCGAGACGCAGCGTGGTCAGCTCCCGATAGAGATAGACCACCTCCTGGCTCCCGGCCAGGGTGGCGGCGAGTTTCTCCGCACCACGCACCTTCACCCCCCAATCGGCGGGATGAGCGGGGATCAACTCGAGACGGGGGAACCGCGCCAACACCGTGCTTGCGCTCTTGGCCCCCCAGCCGGGGAGCCCGGGAACTCCGTCTGCGGTGTCACCGACCAGCGCCAGGAAGTCGGGTATCGATTCGGGATGGATGCCGAACTTCGCCACGACACCGTCCTCGTCGACGATCTTCTGCTCCCGACGGTTGTAGGTGACGATGCGGTCTCCCACGACCACCTGGGCCATGTCCTTGTCCGGCGAGCAGATGACCACCCGTTCGACCTCGTCCACCCATCTCACCGCGGCGGCGGCCAGGGTGTCGTCGGCTTCGAACTCGATGTTTCGCCATACCACGACACCGATCGCCTCGAGGGCTTCCTCCGCGAAGGGGAACTGGCGGAGCAACTCCCGGTCCATGCCCGCCGACGTCTTGTACCCGGGGAACATCTCGTTGCGGAAGGACTCGACGACGGTGTCGAAGCTGGCGGCGAGATGGGTCACCCCGGGCTCGCGCAGCAGAGACAGGGTCGACTCCAGGATCCCCAGGGTGGCGTGAACGTCGTGGCCGTCGGGGGCCAACACGGTGTCCCGACGGCCGTAGTGGGCACGGAACAGCTCGTAGGTACCATCCAGGAGGTGGAGACGCACGACCAGGATCCTACGAC
>CAZLEQ010000058.1:0-12703 GCA_964558575.1 uncultured Acidimicrobiaceae bacterium
TTCCTCAATCGTTCCGGCCGCCATCACACCGCCTTTTTCTTCCTTCTCCTCGTCACCCTGGCCCATCTCACCACCACCTCGATGATGCTGGGACTGGGTACTGGGATCTTCCTCTTCCTATTCATCGTGCCCGTGGTGGGGACCCTTTTCGCTCCCGCCGAGATCCCGGCGGCGAAGTGGGTAAGTGTCGTTGCCGGGATTGCCGCACCGGTGGTGGTGGTCTCTCTCCGTCCCCCCGTCCCCGAACCGATCGCAGGTACCTGGATCGAAACCACCCTGCTGGTCACCAGCGTCGTCAGCACACTTACGTTCGCCACCGGGGTCGGCTTCTACTTCAGCCGTCTAGTCGAGCGAGCCGAGTCCGACCTTCAGGAAGCCCACGAGCTCACCGAGCGACTGTTGCTCAACGTCCTCCCCCCGAAGATTGCTCACCGGCTGAAAGCCGGTGAGCAGGTGATCGCCGACCGCTGCGACGAGGTCTCGATTCTGTTCGCCGACCTGGTCGGCTCGACAGCACTGGCGGAGCGTCTCAGCGCAGGCGAGATGGTGAGCCTGCTGAACCGGGTGTTCACCCCCTTCGACGACCTGGCTGAGGAGTTCGGGTTGGAGAAGATCAAGACCGTCGGCGATGCGTACATGGTGGTCGGCGGTCTGCCCGTACCCCGAGCCGACCACTTGGAGGCGGTGGCGGAAATGGCTCTCCGCATGCGGGAGGAGATCTCACGCCACGTGGTCGAGGGCCATGGGCCGCTGCAGATGCGGTTCGGGATCCACACCGGTAGCGTCGTCGCCGGTGTGATCGGGAAACGAAAGTTCACCTACGACCTGTGGGGGGACACCGTCAACATCGCCGCCCGGATGGAGGCGCACGGCATTCCCGACGAGATCCAGGTCACCGCCGAAGCACGGAGACGTCTCGACGGCCGGTACAGCTTCGAGGCGCGCGGACCCGTCGAGGTCAAGGGAAAGGGGGTGATGGAAACTTACCTACTCAAGGGCAGATCGCCACTCTAACCCCACAACCGGGACCAATACCGACACCGAAGTTCAGCCACCAGATGCTAGGGGGCAGGAACCAGC
The DNA here is from genome assembly GCA_964558575.1 of uncultured Acidimicrobiaceae bacterium. Taxonomy (GTDB): domain Bacteria; phylum Actinomycetota; class Acidimicrobiia; order Spongiisociales; family ZC4RG35; genus JANQRA01. The sequence goes on from CAZLEQ010000058.1 coordinate 1,081, forward strand.
AGCGGGTCGGGCTCCTCGGCGTGCCTCTCGGCGATGAAGGAGCTGAGGGCCCCGGTGTCCTCCTCTGTCCAGTTCTCGGAAGGAGCGATCGCGGCCCATCCCACGGCGTACTCCTCAACATAGGTGTGGCCGTAACCCGGCGGCATCTGACCGGACACGAACATGTCCATGGTCACCTGCCAGAAGGTGATCACCGGTATCCAGCGCAGACGGGGATGAACCCCCGGCCCCAAGGGCTCCCGGAGCCAGTCGGGCTGGTCGAGGATGAGATCGGGCGACCACCAAACCACGCCGTCGGTGGGGTGCTGGATGTAGACCACCCTGGGCTCCTCCCATTCCGCTCCCCAACCCCAGAGGTCGGTGGAGCCACCGGGACCGGCGATCCACCTGGCCTGGCTTCCCTGCTCGTACACCGGCCTGTACTGCAACGAGCCGGGGTCGCGGTTCTCGGTGAGAAATCGCCAGTTCTCGGTGAAGCTGGGCGTCCCCACCCAGAGCGCCCCGTCGGTGCGCACCGTCATGTCCTGCAGCCCGCTGAAGGCACTCTGTCCCCCGTAGCCGCCGAGGGACTCGCCATAGGTGACCAGCCGGGGGCGTTGCTCCTCGGGCAGCTCCGACCACACCTCGTACACCGCCTCGAACAGCGCCTTGGCCGCCGCGGGAGGGGTGTCCCGGTCAGCTATGAAGCTCACCGGGCTGGGCAGGTAGGAGTACTGCATGGCGGCCACCGCGGTGTCCCCGGCGTGCATGAACTCCAGGGTCTCTATCGCCGCGGGAGGAACCCATCCGGTGCCGGTCGTCGTCACCACCGCCAGCACCTCCCGGTCCCAGGCGTTGGTGCGTTCCAGCTCCGCCACCACCACCGCCGCGGTGTTCTCCAGGTCGGCGTCGGTGTCGAGCCCGGCGTATACCCGGATCGGCATTTGCGCCGGGGCGCTCATCCCTCGCTCCTCGGCGAAGGTGGCCAGCTCGGCGAGTGAGGGTCCTTCGGCGACGAAACTCCTTCCCCGAAGACCGAGCGACTCCCACAGGACCGGGGAGGCCGGCGAGCCGGTGCGCTCCTGGGCGGCGGGGCGGACTACACCAGACTCGGTGCCCTGGTCCCACATCTGATAGGTGTCGTTGAGCCAGCTCATCACGCCTACCACGATGGTGCCGTTGAAGGTGAGCACCGCCACCACCACGACCGCTGCGGAGCTGGCCAAGTGGGCCACTACTGAGGGGATCCACCTCCTGAGGGGTCGAGCCACCAGGCGGATGAGGAAACGGAGCCCCCGGCCCAGTGACAGCGTCACCAGGGCCAATGCCACCGCCACGAACAGGATGAGGACGAAGGCGGGGGGCACTTCCGGCATGCCGAACACGGCACGTATCTCGGCCTGCCACCTCGCGCCCAGCACCATGTAGGCGGCGATCGAGCCCAGGCTGGCCACGGCGAAGGCTATCCAGCCACGGCGGCGGGTCTGGGCCGACCAGCGGGAACGGATCCCGATCCTGCGGCCAAACCAGCCGAGAAGGGCACCCAGGGCATATCCGGTGGCCAGCGAAACCCCCGAGATCAAAGCCTGGTAGGGCCAGCTGCGTGGCACCAGCGACGGAGTGAGGGAACCGCAGAAGAAGACCACCGCCAGGGCGAGACCGATCGGCGACAGGGAACGTCCGAAGCGAGCCAGAAGACCCCGAACATGTTTCATGCGGGTACTTGCGATCCTAAGCCTGGATCCACCGTTCGGCTTTCAGCAGGCCTCGTTGCGGTGGGTTTGGGTGTGGGGGCTGAAGGTGGTGGCTACGGGTGTGGGTGCGGGTCGATACCGACTCGCATGGTGTGGACAGGCGCGGGTGTCTACGACCGAATGCGTTCACACCGCCCGGTACCACTCGGCATATGAGGGGGGTAGGGGGGTGTTGCCCAGGATGAGATCGGCGGCCTTCTCGGCGAGCATCATCACCGGGGCATAGATGTTGCCGTTGGTGACGTAGGGCATCGACGAGGCGTCGACCACGCGCAGGCCCTCCATGCCGTGGACCTTCATGGTCACCGGATCGAGCACCGACATGTCGTCGGTGCCCATGCGGCAGGTGCAGGAGGGATGTAGCGCGGTCTCGGCGTCGTCGGCCACCCAATCGAGGATCTCCTCGGACGTTGCTACCCCGGGTCCCGGCGAGATCTCACCTCCGTCGAAAAGTGCGAAGGCCGGCTGGCCGAGGATGTGGCGAGTCACCTCGATTGCCTCTACCCACTCGCGGCGGTCCTGGTCGGTGGACAAGTAGTTGAACAGGATCGAGGGATGCTCCCGGGGATCGGGCGAGCGGATCAGCACATGGCCACGGGCGTCTGAGTACATCGGCCCGACGTGGACCTGATAGCCGTGCCCGCCGGGCGGTCTGGTCCCGTCGTAGCGGATGGCGATGGGGAGGAAGTGAAACATGAGGTTGGGGTAGGCGACGTCATGGTTGCTGCGCACGAAGCCACCGCCCTCGAAGTGGTTGGTGGCACCGGGACCGCGCCGGAACAGCCACATCAGACCCACCAGCGGCCGGCGCCACCACGCCATCCACGGCGCCACCGACACCGGCTGCAGGGAGCGATGCTGCACGTACACCTCGAGGTGGTCCTGGAGGTGAAGACCGACCCCGGGAAGATGATGTACCACACTCACCCCCACCGAGCGCAGGTGGTCGCCGTCGCCGATACCCGACAGCTGCAGTAGCTGGGGAGAGTTGAACGCCCCGCCGCACAGGATCACCTCACCGGCCGCGGCTGTGTGGCTGCGGCTACCCACGGTGTAGTCGACACCGGTGGCGCGCAGCCCTTCGGTCCGAACCCGGGTCACGAAAGCCCGGGTCACCACATCCAGGTTGGGGCGATCCATCACCGGATGTAGATAAGCCCTCGCCGCACTGAGGCGGCGGCCGCGGTGGACGTTGCGGTCGAAGGGGGCGAACCCTTCCTGGCGATAGCCGTTGACGTCGTCGGTGAGCGAGTAGCCGGCCTGCTGCACCGCCTCGAAGAAGGCCCCGAAAAGTGGGTTGGTGACAGGGCCGCGCTCCAACACCAGAGGGCCGCTCCCGCCCCGGAACTCGTCGGCTCCGCCCAGGCAAGTCTCCATCCGTTTGAAGTAGGGGAGGCAATGGGCATAGTCCCACGACTTCATCCCCGGGTCGGACGCCCACCGCTCGTAGTCCATCGGGTTGCCCCTCTGGAAGATCATGCCGTTGATGGAAGACGACCCGCCCAGCACCTTGCCCCGGGCGTGGTAGACCCGCCGGCCACCAATGTGGGGCTCGGGGTCCGACTGGTAGCGCCAGTCGTAGCGATGCGAGCCGATGGGAAAACTGAGGGCGGCGGGCATGTGGATGAAGATGTCCCACAGCCAATCCTTGCGCCCCGCCTCCAGCACGAGCACCTGAGTGGCGGGGTCGGCGGAGAGCCGGTTGGCGAGGGCCGACCCGGCCGAGCCGCCGCCGACGATGACGTAGTCGTAGGTCTTCATCAATAAGGCGCGTCCACGTCGCCGGTCTCGACGTACACCGCCTTGCGCTGGGTGTAATGGTCGATGGCCGCCAGGGAGTTCTCCCGCCCTATCCCCGACTGCTTGTAGCCGCCGAAGGGCATCTCGATGGGAGTGATGTTGTAGGTGTTGATCCAGATCGTCCCCGCCTGCAGCGCCGCCGCCACCCGGTGAGCCCGCGATACGTCGCGGGTGAAGATTCCGGCGGCGAGGCCGTAGGGCGTGTCGTTGGCCCGGGCCACCACCTCGTCCTCGGTGTCGAATACCAACACCGCCATCACCGGCCCGAAAATCTCCTCGTTGACGATGGCCATCTCGTCGGTGCAGTCGGCGAACACGGTCGGCTCCACGAAGTAGCCGGAGGCAAGGGCGGGGTCGGAAGGGCGGCTCCCGCCACACACCACACGCGCCCCGGCTTGTTTTCCGGCCTCGATGTAGCCCATCACCTTGCCCAGATGGGCCTCGGAGATGAGTGCCCCCACATCGGTGGCCGGATCGAGCGGGTCGCCGATGGTCATCTTCGCCACCCGGGTGGCGAGGCGCTCCAGGAAGGCGTCGTGGATGCTGCGGTGGACGTAGACCCGGGTGCCGTTGGAGCAGATCTCGCCCTGGGTGTAGAAGTTCCCCAGCAGTGCCCCGGAGACGGCATTGTCCAGGTCGGCGTCCTCGAACACGACCATGGGCGACTTGCCTCCCAGCTCCAGGGTCACCGCTTTGAGGGTGGACGCGGCCGCCGCCATCACCTTCTTGCCGGTGCCCACTTCGCCGGTGAGTGACACCTTGGCAACAGCGGGATGGGCGACGAGGGTCTGGCCTGCCCGGGCGTCGCCCTGGATGACGTTGAACACCCCCGGCGGCAATCCGGCCTCCGTGTACACCCGGGCCAGCTCCAGGGCGGTGACCGGTGTCAGCTCGGCGGGCTTGAACACCATCGAGTTGCCGCAGGCCAGAGCCGGAGCCGACTTCCAGCAGGCGATCTGGAGGGGGTAGTTCCACGCCCCGATCCCCGCGCACACCCCCAAGGGCTCACGACGGGTGTAGGCGAAGTTACGCCCCAGGTCGTAATGCTCGCCGGCAATGGTGGCCGCCGCCCCGGCGAAGTACTCGATACAGTCGGCGCCCGACGCCACGTCGACTACCAATGCTTCGGCTATCGGCTTTCCGGTGTCCAGCACCTCCAGGCGCGCCAGCTCGTCGTTGTGCTCACGGAGGATCGCCACCGCCCGGTTCAGGATCCGGCTCCGCTCCGCCCCGGTCATTGCCGACCACTCTGCGAAACCCTCTCCGGCCGAAGCCACCGCCCGGTCGACATCCTCGGTGGAGGCCTGCTGCACGGTGGCGATGACCTCCCCGGTCGCCGGGTTCACCGACGGGAACGTCTCCCCAGAGGTGGCGCCCACCTCCTCCCCGTGTATGTAGAGGCGGATGGTGTCCATGGGCGAGACTCTAAGATGCCGGCGGCTGCAGTCGCTCCGCCCAGGCCTGGGTGAGGCGGTCGAGGATGATCGCCATGGTCACGACGGCCAGGGCAACCTCGAAGCCGAGACCGGTCTCGGAGCGGGTGACTGCGCGCACGGTCTCGAAGCCGAGGGCGCCTCCGCCGACCAGCCCGGCGATGATGATCATGGCCAACACCATCATGATCACTTGGTTGACGCCGGCCATGATGGTGGGGGCCGCCAGGGGAAGGCGGACCCCGAACAGCGTCTGACGGGGAGTAGCCCCATAGGCCCGGGAGGCCTCCACCGTCTCGGAGGGAACCTGGCGCACCCCGAGGGCGGTGATACGGATTCCAGGGACGACGGCGTAGAGAACGGAGGCGATGATGCCAGGGACGGGCCCGATCGTGAACAGCATCACAACCGGGATGATGTAGACGAACGAGGGGATGGTCTGGAGCGCGTCGAGAAACGGGGCGATGGCCGCTTCCACCCGGGGATTGCGCCCTGCCCACACCCCCACGGGGATGGCGATCAGCACCGACAGCACCACTCCGGCGACTACGTGGGTGAGCGTCTCGATGGTGAGCTCCCACATCCCCGTCAAACCTACGACCAGTAACAGAGCGGCGGCCACAGTCGCCAACTTCCATCCCTTTAGCCGCCAGCACACCCAGGCGGTGACAAAGATCAGCACCGGCCACGCCACCACCCCGGTGAGGATGTCGCGAGCGGGAATGAGGATGTCGGCGACCATGAAATCGTTGAAGGGCCTGGTGAGAAACGAGAGGTTGTCTCGGGCCCACAGCACCACCCGGTCGATGGGATCCAGGACGGAGACGTTGGAGGCGCCGGGAAACCCGATCCAGTCGAAGGCGCGGCCGACCGCGACCGCCGCCAGCATCCCTCCCACTCCCAGGACAACGGCGCGGGTAGAGACGTGGCGGGTGCGGTCAGAGTCGGCCAGGCTCGAGCCCACCCGGTCGAGGACCATCGCCACGGCCACGATGGCCAGCCCGGCGGCAAGGCCCCGCCCGGTGCGTCGCTGCTGGAGAGCATCCATCACCGACTGGCCCAGCCCCCCGGCTCCGAGCAGAGTGGCGAGCACGACGATGCCGAGAGCCATCATGATCGTCTGGTTGACCCCGGTCATGATGGTGGGGAGGGCCAGGGGCATCTGCACCTTGAACAGGGTTTGACGCGGTGTGGAGCCGAACACCTGTGAGGCCTCCACCGCCTGGGGGTCGACCCGGCGCAACCCGAGAGCAGTTAGGCGAATGATCGGCGGCATGGCGTAGACGACGGTGGCGATGGTGGCGGGGACCTTGCCTATACCGAAGAACAGCACCATGGGTATGAAGTAGATGGGGGCGGGGATCGTCTGCATGGCGTCGAGCACCGGCCGCATCACCTGCTCCAACTTGGGCCGGAAGGCGGCGACTACGCCCAGAGGTATCCCGACGACGAGGCAGATGGCGACGGCGATCGCCATGAGCGCCAGCGTCTCCATCGTGACCGACCAGAGCCCCACCAGCCCCGGATAGGCGGCGGCCACCGTCGCTACGAGCGCCTTTCCGTAGTGGCGGGTGCGGGCCACGATCAGGAAGACCGACGCCGGGATCACGTACCAGGGGAGCCACTTGAGGAGGTTGGCCACGGCGGCGAGAGACCCGCCGATGCCGTTGCTCAGCGGGGTGAAGAAGGACGTGAACAGAGGGTGGGAGCGGCGGTTGGCCCGGGCCCACGTCTGGAAGGCATCGATAGGGTCGGAGATGAGGGTGTCCCAGGCGCGGGGGAACCTCTCACCGCCCACGGCAAGCTGGAGGAAGACGACCCCCATGGCCAGGAGCACCCAGGGAAGGGCACGTCGGAGCCGATCCCACCCCACCACCGCGCCGAGTGGGGCGGTGGAGGCGCTCACGAGGCGACGAGCCGGATCACGGCCTCCCGGTCGACGCAGCCCAGCACCCGGCCGTCGTCTCCGATCACGCTGATCGGGGCGGGATCGTCGAGGAGAGCCGGAAGGATCATCTCGACGGTATCGCTGGCGGCCACCCGGCGATAGTCGCCGTTGGGGACCGGTCCCGTGGCGATGGTGCCGGCGGTGACCACTTTCGCCTTGGGGATGTCCTTGGTGAACTCGCGCACGTACTCGGTGGCGGGCTTGGCGATCAACTCCGCCGCGGTCCCCACCTGGTCGAATGCCCCGTCTTTCATGATGGCGATGCGATCCCCGAGCTTGATCGCCTCGGCGAAGTCGTGGGTGATGAAGACCAGAGTGCGCTGCAGGCGCTCCTGGAGGCTGATCAGCTCGTCCTGCATGTCCCGGCGGATGAGAGGGTCGAGCGCGGAGAACGGCTCATCGAAGAACAGCACCTCCGGCTCGACCGCCAACGCCCGTGCCAGGCCCACCCGCTGCTGCATGCCCCCCGAGAGCTGCTGGGGGTAATGGTCGCCCCAACCCTCGAGCCCGACGATGTCGAGGATCTCCATGGCGCGCCGGCGGCGCTCCATCTTGGCGATTCCCTGGATCTCGAGGCCATACGCCACGTTGTCGATCACCCTTCGGTGCGAGAACAGGCCGAAGTGCTGGAACACCATCGACAGCTTCCGGCGCCGCACCTGGCGCAGGGTGGCGTCGTCCATGGAGGTGAGGTCCTCGCCGTCGAGGACAACACGGCCCCGGGTGGGATCGGAGAGGCGGGCCACGCATCGCACGAGCGTCGACTTGCCGCTACCAGACAGGCCCATCACCACGAAGGTCTCCCCCCGCCGCACCTCGAAGCTGACGCCGCGCACGGCAACGGTGGTCCCGGTGGCGGCGAGGATCTCGGTGCGGGAGGCGCCTCGATCGGCCATCTGGAGGGCCTTTCGAGGGTCGCGGCCCCCGAATAGCTTCCAGCAGTCCTCGACCTCGATGCAAATGTCGGTCATCGGCGGAGGATGCTGGTCATCTATCGGTAATGTAGCTTCGCCGGCCATGAGACGGTCGGTAGAAGAAGGTATGGAATGAACGTGAAACACCACCGCTGGCTCGGGCTGCTGCTGGTCTCCACCCTGCTTGTGGCTGCCTGCGGAGGCGGCGCCGGGACTACCACCACTGCGGACTCGGGCGACGGGCCAACCACCACCACTGGCAGCGATGGAGGCGACAACCCCACCATCCGCCTGGCGGTGAACCCGTGGACGGCTTCGGCTCTCAACGTCGAGGTGGCCAAAATCATCATCGAGCAGGAGTTGGGCAACCCCGTCGAAATCGTCTCCATCGACGAGAACACCATGTTCACCGGCATGGCCGACGGCAACCTCGACGCCGCCCTCGAGATCTGGCCCTCGGGCGTGACGGCCGACGAGCAGGCCTTCTTCGACGACGGTTCGGTGGTGGACATCGGCGAGCTGGGGACGGTGGGCAAGATCGGCTGGTTCACCCCCTCCTACGTCGTCGACGAGCATCCGGAGCTGGCGACATGGGAGGGCTACCAGGACTCCCAGGTGGCGGAGATGTTCGCCACCGCCGAGACGGGGAGCAACGGCCGCTTCCTGGGGACGGATCCTTCCTACTCCCAGTACGACGAGGCGATCATCCAACAGCTCGACCTCCCCTTCCAGGTCGTGTTCTCTGGCTCGGAACCGGCGACGGTGGCCGAGCTCGACACCCGTTTCGCCAACCAGGAGCCGATCCTGATGTATTGGTGGACCCCGACGGCGGCGGTGGCCAAGTACGACCTGGTGAACGTGCTCTTGCCCGACTACAGCGACGAGTGCTACGAGAACCCTGCCACCATCGACTGTGACTACCCCGAAGACGTACTGTTCAAGGCGGCGTCGGCGATGTTGGAGGAGAAGGACCCTGACGTGTGGACCTTCCTCAGCAACTTCACCATCACCACCGAGGACCAGCTGGACATGCTCCCGGGAGTCGAGATCGATGGTCGCGACGCCGCGGATGTGTCCGCCGACTGGGTGGCCGCGAACGAATCGGTCTGGCGGGCCTGGTTGCCCTGACAGCCACGATCGTGAGAGGGCGGCCGCAAAACGGCCGCCCTCTACGCGTTCCGGGGCTCACGGGTCCACTTGGTGATGACACGATGAAAAGTCCAGGCAGTGCCTGGGTCTTTCGGTAGTAGCGGGGGCGGGATCTGAGCCCGCGACCACTTCTTCTGCTGATGCCGCCCTGTGACGGGCCATCGTTAGAAGAAATCGCGGTACATCGAGTCATAGTGCATTGGCCGGCAACGTTTGTCCCCTGTTGCCGGGAGCCGGGTTAGCGCGCCACCCGGTAGCGGAGGTAGACGACTCTCGAGCTGAAGGTGCGGGTCTCGACGAATTCGAGGTCCACCCGGCGCTCGCCCTGGGGAAAGAACGGAATGCCACCGCCAACCAGGACCGGGTAAACCATGGCCCGGTATTCGTCGATCAGGCCCAACGCGGCCGCCTCGGCGGCGAGAGTCGCGCCGCCGATCGCGATGTTGCCCTCCCCCGGCTCGGCTCGCAACCGCTCGATCTCCTCCGCCAAGCCGTCGGAGGCCAGACGAGCATTGCCCTCCACCGCCGACACCGTGGTGGAGAACACCACCTTTGGGAGCGGCTTCCAGAGCGCTGCCCACTCGAACTCCGCGTCATCGAGCGATGGATCCTGGTCGGCCGTCTCCCAGTACAACATTGTTTCGTACAGCCGCCGTCCTATGAGGTGGACGCCGACCTCTCGAATCTCGTCGATCCAGAAGCGAAAGACCTCCTCGTCGGGTGCCGTCCAGCCGAAGTCGCCGTCCGGCCCGACGATGTAGCCGTCAAGTGAGACGTTCATCGAATAGGTCACGCTGCGCATCAGAAGTCCTCCACGGTAACGGCTTGATCACTACGCGCCGGACTCATGGCGGATGGCGAGACAGGGCGTGTCTCAGGCCCAGAGGATCGAGGTCGGGTCCCGCTCGACCTCAGCGATGAGGTGTCAACGAGAGAAGTGGGAGGCACGCATCGTACTCGTGAAATTACAGGTTGCGGTCACGCCAGTAGAGCGACCACTCCCCTCTTGTCTTGGTGTCCCTCATAGGTCGTCACACTGAGCGGCCCCCCGGCGGCCACTCGGGTGATGGATCAACCAAGATCGGCGTCCAATATCTTGGGCATTAGCACGCCCGATCTCCGCTGAATCCCGTTGAATCCCGTCGTATCGCGTCGTATCGCGCGATGAAGCGCGATGAAGCGCGATGGAGGCCTCAAATACCGAAGTCCTGCAATAGCCCACAAGAGAAAAACCCAGGCAGTGCCTGGGTTTTTCGGTGGTAGCGGGGGCGGGATTTGAACCCGCGACCTTCGGGTTATGAGCCCGAGTGCGGGGCAACCGCTGAGCTGGGGAAACACGCGAAATGCCTGTTCAGAAGCCATTTCTAGTTCGCGTCATTTCGCGTTCTCCACCGTCCCATCGCACTCTCTTGTGCGATGGAGGCGCGATGGAAGGGATGTCAGGGAGCGGATGTTTCGATCCGGGACCGGAGGAATCGGTAGCCCATTCCCGGTTCGGTGATGAAGTAGATCGGCTGGCTCGGGTCGGGTTCGAGTTTGTGGCGGATCTGCGCCATGAAGACTCTCAGATAGTTGGTTTCGACTTCGTAGGCCGGACCCCATACCTCTTTCAGTAGCTGTACCTGGGACACGAGCTTGCCTTCGTTCCGGACGAGCAGCTCGACCACTCCCCACTCGGTTGGGGTGAGTCTGATCTCGGCTCCGTCGCGCTCCACGGTCTTGGCTGACAGGTCGATGACGAAATGAGGAGTCGTCACCACGGGCTGTTCGGTAGATGGTGGCGCAGCTCGGCGGAGCGAGGCTCTCAGTCTCGCCAGCAGCTCCCCCATTCCGAAGGGTTTGGTGACGTAGTCGTCGGCGCCTGCGTCGAGCGCCGCAATCTTGTCGGCCTCCTGCTCGCGGACGGTTAGGACGATGATGGGCACGGTGGTCCAGCCACGCAGTCCCTCGATGACCTGGATGCCGTCGATCCCGGGAAGTCCCAGGTCGAGGATCACCGCGTCAGGTCGTCGTTGCGATGCATGCGAGAGCGCCTCTTCACCCGAGGCGGCGGCGTCCACCTCATAGCCGAGTGCCTTCAGGTTGACTGAGAGGGCCCGCACGATCTGCGGTTCGTCGTCGACGACCAGGACGCGCTGCTTGTCTGTCATCGACGGCTTTCGGTCAGGTCGGAGTTGAGGACTTGGTGAGTGGCTCGCGCCGGTTTGAGACCGATCACCATGGTGGTGCCTCCTCCCGGTGTGTCTTCGATGAGTAGCTCGTTGCCCATGGCGTCGAGAAACCCTCTGGATACGGCCAGGCCGAGACCGACTCCTCCGCCGGGTTGGCTGTCGCTGAGCCGCTGGAAGGGTTGGAACACCTCCTCTTGTCGGTCGTGGGGGATGCCCGGGCCGCGGTCGACGATTCTCAGGTCGATCCTCCCGCCTACTTGCCCGGCCGAGACGTTGACGTGGGTGCCAGGTGGCGACCACCTGACCGCGTTCTCGACGAGGTTGGCCACGACTCGCTCGAGGAGGGTGGGATCGGTTTGGACTTGGGGGAGGTCCTCGGGCACGTCGACATCGACCTCCTCGGCCACGGGTCCCAGTCCGGTGAGGGCGGCATTCACCACTTCTTCGAGGCTGACCTCCCGGAAGAACACGTGGA
>CAZLEQ010000059.1:0-12492 GCA_964558575.1 uncultured Acidimicrobiaceae bacterium
AGCACCTTTGTGGTCGGGACGGCCGGATTTGAACCGGCGACCTCAGCGTCCCGAACGCTGCGCGCTACCAAACTGCGCCACGTCCCGTCGGGATGGGGAATTGTACCGGTCGACGCCGCCGAAGCCAGATCGGAGGGATTGAACCGGCAGCCAGTCCGGGGTAGTCGTCGGTCCATGGCCGTCTCAGAGCCCGTCAGACTCATCCTGTTCGATCGTTTCGGTGAAGTGATCGGTTCGGAGTAGGCCGAGACTGATGTCTTCTCTTTCGCTGCATCACGCTGTGGAACTGGCGCCCAAAGAGGACGTCGACCATCTGGATGACCGGATCGACCAGCTAGAGGTCGAGATGCGCAGCGGTTTCAACGAGATCCACCGGGCTTTGCGTCACCAGATGATCGCCACCATCGGTGCCATTACCGCACTCACGGCCATCTTCGGCCTGATCGTGGGACCCGCCACCTGAGCAAACCTCTTTTCAGATCGGATATGACGGATAACCTATGAGCAAGCCTTTGGGAGGTGGGCATGGCTGCATACGACGCACGACTGAAGATCGATGGGGAGGGCACAGGGCTGACCCCTGTGGTCGTCGACCTGACCGGGGACCGTTTCACGATGTCCATCGGAGAACAGGAGATCGCCGATTGGGCTCGCGACGAGATGCGAATCCAGGCGATGCCAGACGGATTCCACATCCGAGCCGAAGGCGAGGCGATCGTGCTCGACGTCACCGACGATGCCCGGTTCGCCCTGGAGCTGGGGTTGCGCAATGCGCACCCTCATCTGCGACGGAGGATGTCGGCGCTGCTGCGAGACGACACCACCTAGGTCAGACCAGAAGCTCGGCGATCTGCACGGTGTTGAGTGCCGCGCCCTTGCGCAGGTTGTCCCCTACCACCCACAGATTGATCCCGCCCGGGATCGACACCGTCTCGCGGATCCGTCCCGCCAGGATCTCGTCTCGCCCGGCACTGTCGAGAGGGGTCGGGGTTCGATCCTTCCACAGCTCGATGCCCGGCGCCGCGCTCAACACCGACATGGCCTCATCGGCCGAAACCGGTCGCTCGAACCGGAGCGTGGCCGAAACGCCGTGCCCCACCAGCACCGGGACCCGGACACAGGTCGGCTCCATGGCCAGCTCGGGGAGGTCGAGGATCTTGCGAGACTCATTGACCAGCTTCATCTCCTCGTCCGTGTAGCCACCGTCTACCTCGCTGCCGGCGAACGGGAGGACGTTGAAGGCGATGGGGCGCTCATAGACACTGGTTCCCGGGTCGGCCCACCCCCCGATCATGAGGGTCTCGACGTCCGCCCTCAGCAGACCTTGCTGCTCGAGCAGTTCGGTCACCCCCTGCTGGCCCGAGCCCGACACGGCCTGAAAGGAAGTCGCCACCATCGACCGCAGACCGGCGGCCCGGTGGAGAGGGCCGGCGGCCATCATGAGAGTCATGGTGGTGCAGTTGGGGTTGGCGATGATGCCTCGGTGGGCTCGTGCCGTTTCGTCGTTCACCCCGGTCACGACCAATGGCACCGTCGGGTCCATGCGAAAGGCCGAGGAGTTGTCGACGACCACCGCCCCCACGCCGGCAAACCGCGGGGCATGGTCCCGCGATCGCGCCCCGCCGGCCGAGAACAGAGCAACATCGATGCCGGAGGGGTCCATCGAGGCGAGATCTTCGACCACCACCTCCCCCAGGTAGGTGTCGACAGTCTGGCCGGCGGAACGTTCCGAAGCGGCCAGACGCAGCGAGTCGGCCGGGAAGTCACGCTCGGCGAGGATGCCGAGCATGGTGCGGCCTACTGCCCCGGTAGCCCCGACCACGGCAACAGTCGTCATTCAGAGGTCTCCAATTCGAAGAGCCGAGCATGTAGGAACCGCACCACCTCCTCGATTTGTTCCGGATCCACGGAGAGAGAAACCGACTGCTCGTCGGAACTGATGAGAGCGGTGACCATCCCCTGCTCGTGGAGAGCCACCATCTCGGCCGTAGCCTCGGCAGGTGCCTCACTGCCGACCAGCGTCACGACACCATGTTCCGGCTCGATCCGGTGGGCGATTCCGGCGAAGGGTCGCGTGGGGGCTTCCGGGCGAAGCCAGGTGCCCTCCTCATCGGTGAACGACGATCGGACATGTACCGGTACGTCGTGGTCACGGGCGAATTCCACCGAGTGGGGCATGAGCACGCCGGCACCGGCGGCGGCCAGGGAAAGCATCTGGTCGTATTCGACATCGGCGAGCAGACGGGCTCGATCGACGACACGCGGGTCGGCGGTGAACACTCCCGTTACGTCGGTGAGGATCTCACAGGCCTCCGCCCCGAGAGTGCCGGCGAGAGCCACGGCAGTGGTGTCCGAACCGCCCCTTCCCAAAGTCGTCACCTCCTTCGAGGTGGGGTCGACGCCCTGGAATCCGGCGACGATCACCACCTTGCCGGCGTCAAGTGATTCCCTGACCCGCTCCCCGGTGATCGTGGTGATTCGGGCACCCCCGTGTGCGGAGTCGGTGAGGATGCCGGCCTGCGACCCGGTGTAGCTGACAGCAGGTACACCACGATCGTTGAGAGCCATGGCCAGGAGTGCCATCGAGATGCGCTCTCCGGCGGTGAGGAGCATGTCCATCTCACGGGGATGGGGAGCCGTGCTGATCTGAGTGGCCAGGTCGAGGAGAGTGTTGGTCGTCTCACCCATCGCGGACACCACCACCACGAGGTCGTATCCCGCCTTGCGGGTCTGCGCCACCCGATCGGCGACGGCCTTTATCCGTGTGGCGTCGGCGACCGAGGTCCCACCGTACTTCTGGACTACAACCGGCATGTTCGACAGTTTGGATGGTTCGGCCCGTCAATACGAACACCACTGGGGTTTGGATGCAACGCCGGCCTAGAGTCGCACCGCCATGTCCGACCGACGACAGCGCCAGAAAGAGCTGCGGGCCGCCAAGCGCGAGGCCGAACGCAAGCGTGCCTCCCGCCGGGAGCTCGGCAGACGGCTCCTCACCGCCCTGGTGTTCGGAGTGATCGTGATCTCCATACTCGGTGTCACCGGGGTCTTCGGGGGGGACGACGGATCCGAGGTCCCCGGCACTTATGAGGACTACCGCGCCCAGGAGACCGCCTGCGATGCGGAGCGGCCTCCCCCCGAGCAGATCATGTCCTTCGACGGCCCCGAGCCCCAGCCGGACGTCTCCGCCTCTGTCGAAGCGACCGCGACCATCGTCACCTCTTGCGGCGAGATCATCATCGACCTGAACACGGCGGATGCCGTTCAGACCGTGAACTCGTTCGTCTTCCTCGCCCGGGAGGGCTTCTACGACGGTCAGGTGATTCACCGCATAGCCGTTGATTTCGCCTTCCAGGCAGGCGATCCAAGGGCTGACGGGACCGGGGGCCCGGGCTATCTGGTCCCTGACGAGTTCCCCGACGACGACTTCGTCTACGAGGAGGGAGTGGTCGCCATGTGGAGCCGGGGAGCGCGCAGCACGGGTTCGCAGTTCATGGTGATCTCGGGATCGGACGGAGAGTTCCTCACCAACCAGTTCAACGTGCTGGGCAGGGTCGTCTCCGGCCAGGACGCCATCGACCGGATCATGGCGGTCCCCACCGCCACCGCACCCGGGACCGTGGAACGGAGCCGACCCCTAGAGACGGTCTACATCGAGTCGATAGACATCGAAGTAGTCGGTTCCTGACGGTCGGAGCAGGCATCATCAGCCCCGTCTGATGAGAGTCGACCTCCACACCCACTCCACCGCCTCCGATGGGTCCGACCCGCCAGGGCGCGTCGTCGAGTTGGCGGTGGAGGCGGGCCTCTCCGCCATCGCCCTCACCGACCACGATACCCAGGAGGGTGTGGAGGAAGCGGGAGCCGCAGCGCACGCCGCCGGCATCGAGCTGATACCCGGGGTCGAGCTGTCCCTGGGCTACGACATGGGGGGAATGCATCTCGTCGTTCTCTGGCTCGAGCCCGGCTCGGGACCGTTGCAGGATCGGCTCTCCGGTCTCCAGGCGGGAAGAACCGGGCGGAATCTCCGCATTGTCGAGATCCTCACCGAGTTGGGTCTCCCCATCACCGTCGAGGAAGTTCAGAGAGAAGCCGGAGGCGGGAGCATCGGTCGCCCCCACATCGCCGCGGTGATGATGACGCACGGCTATGTGCCCGACATCCGCACCGCCTTCGATCTCTGGTTGGGCAGGGACAGGCCGGCCTATGTGAGCCGGGAGCGCCTCAATCCGGAGGAGGCCATCGGCCTGGCGCGAGAATCTGGTGCTGTGCCGGTTCTCGCCCACCCTCACACCCTGGCCATCACCACCGCGTCCGACATGGCCGCCCTCTTGACCCGGCTGAAGGATGCCGGTCTGATCGGGCTGGAGTCGCTGTATCCGGCGTACCGACGTCACGAGAGGGACGGATACACCCACCTCGCCCGACGCTTCGGGCTCATCCCGTCCGGGGGCAGTGACTACCACGGCACCTACAAGCCGGGTCTGCACCTCGCCTCGGGATATGGCGACCTGTCCGTGCCGGGTCATCTGCTCGAAGAGCTACGTGAACACGCGGGTCGCCAGTGAGCGGTCCGATCCGGATGCGGACCGCGGCAGCCGTGATAGCCGGAAGCGTTCTGCTCTCCCGGATCCTGGGGCTGGTCCGCGAAGCCCTGATCGCCAGCCTCATCGGCGTCAACGCCGAGTCCGACCTCTACTTCGCCGCATTCCTCATCCCCGATCTCCTCAACTACCTCCTCGCCGGCGCCTACCTCACCATCACATTGGTTCCGATCCTCAGCCGTCATCTGGAGGCCGGGGAGAACGAGGCCGCCAGTCGGGCCTTCTCCTCCGTGTTTCGATTCATGGCGGCCGCCATCGTTTCTCTCACTGCTGTGATGTGGGTGCTGGCAGGCCCTCTGGTGGACCTGCTGTTCCCGAGAGTGGCTGAGACGGACCGTCTGGTCGCCATGACCCGACTGGTCCTCCCCGCACAGGTGTTCCTGGTGCTGGGAGCGTTGCTGATGGCAGTGCAGTACACCCACAAGCGATTCGTGATCCCGGCCGCAGCCCCTCTGATCTACAACCTGGGCATCATCGCCGGTGGCCTGGTCGGGGCCGCTCGGGGCGAGGCGACACCGGAGTCATTCCTGATCGGCGCGGTGATGGGCGCTGCGGTTGGAAACTTCGGGCTGCAGTGGGTCGGGGCCAAACGCACCGGCACCTGGTTCGTCTCTGTTGGGAGGGGTCGATCGGCGGTGCGCGAGTACCTGGTGTTGGCGATCCCCTTGATGATCGGACAGTCAGTGGCGGTGCTCGACGAGCAGTTCGTTCGGCTGTTCGGGCAGTTGGACGTGGGAGCCACCGCGGCGCTCTCCTTTGCCCGTCGCATCAGCATGGTCCCGATCGGGGTCATCGCCCAGGCGGCGGGCGTTGCTGCCTTTCCCTTCCTGGCCAGTCTCTATGCCCGCGGCGCCGACGACGAGCTGATCGCCACCACGGGCCGGGCGGCGCGCAAGACGATCTTCGTCGCCGCTGCGGCGACGGCGGGGTTGGTGGTGCTGGCTCGGCCACTGGTCCGTCTCGTCTTCCAGTATGGCGAATTCGGCACCGACGACACCGAGCTGGTCACGACCTTGCTGGTCTTCTTGGCCTTCTCGATCCCGGCGTGGGGGCTCCATCAGCTCCTGGCCAGGCACTTCTACGCCAAGAAGAAGATGTGGATCCCGGTGATGGTGGGAACCGTGTTCTCGGTGATCGCCATCCCCACCTGGCTCGGGCTCTATCGGGTCATGGGGGTCAGGGGCTTCGCCCTGGCCTCGACGCTCATCATGATCGGCTACGCCCTCGGGCTCCTGGTGGCCTGGGGATACGACTCGGGATGGGATCCGGTGCGACGACTTGCCCCATCTTTCATCCGCTCGATGATGTCGGCCGGAGTCGCCGCCGCATTGGGAATGCTCGTGACCAATGCCATGATCGGTGACACCGACCTCACCGTCCTGCGAGGGTTGGCGGTGGCTGCGGTCGCCGGGCTCACCACCCTCGTCGCTTTCCTCGCCACTTCCGCAGCCCTGCGTGCGACCGAGCTGGGTGAGATCCTCAGTCGGGATCGACGTTCTCCTCGGGGAGACGGGACTCCTCTGGCATGATGGCGCGCACCCAGGCGGAGAGACCGGGTCGCCTCCTGCCCCTGCCCTGGAGGGCCGCAGCCTCATCTCGGGCGATCCGATCGAGAACGACCGCGATCACAGCCGCCTCGAACTCGGTGGCGCCACCTCTGATCTCGATGCCTCTATTCATAGTTCAGCTCCACTAGCTCGATGAGCGTGCCGCCCAGGTCCGCGGGGTGGACGAAGGCAATCCGCATCCCGCGCCCACCGACCCGGGGCTCGATGTCGATGAGGTTCGCACCCTGGTGGGCGAGATGTTCCAGAGCGGTCTCGATGGAGACGACGGCGTATGCGACATGGTGCAAACCCTCACCCTTCTTTGACAAGAACCGGCCCACCGGGGTTTCAGAGCCTAGGGGCTCGAGGAGCTGGATGAAGGATCCCCCGACCGGGATCATGGCCTCCTCGACACCCTGGTTCTCCACCGTCTCGCGATACAGGGGCTCGACGTTGTATCGCCTCCTGTAACCGTCGATGGCCGCGTCTAGGTCGCGCACCGCGATGGCGACGTGGTCGAGATTGAGCAACTTCACCAATGCGAGGGTATCCCCTCCCGTCGAACGGTGTCACACCGGGGTCGGTAGCATCGGGGACCGTGAGCAACTCAGTGATAACCGGTTTCGCTCGCACTCCGATCGGCCGTTACGGGGGAGCGCTCAGGCCTCTGCGAGCAGTCGACCTGGGCGGGAAGGCGATCGGCGCCGCCGTCGAGCGCTCCGGTCTCGATCCGTCCGTCATCGACGAGGTCATCTTCGGCCATGTGCTCCAGGCGGGTGAAGGGCAGATCACTGCCCGCCAGGCGGCGGTCAGGGGTGGACTCCCCATGACCATCCCATCCCTCACGGTGAACAAGGTCTGTCTCTCGGGGATGTCGGCCATCGGGCTGGCCGACCGGGCGATCAGGCTGGGAGACTCCAAGTTCGTCCTCACCGGGGGGATGGAGTCGATGTCCAATGCCCCGCACCTGGTCAGGGAGTTGCGCTGGGGTGCCCGGATTGGCAACGTCGAGATGGTCGACGTGATGCAGCACGACGGCCTCTTCTGTGCGTTCGACCAGTGCACGATGGGCGAATCGTCCGACCACAAGAACGAGCGGCTCGGCGTGGGGCGCACGGAGCAGGACGAATGGGCGGCACGCAGCCACCGACTCGCCCAGGAAGCCACCAGGAACGGTCAGTTCGCCATCGAGATCACACCCGTCGGCGTGCCGCAGCGCAAGGATGATGTGGTCGAGGTGACCGCGGACGAGGGGATCCGCCCGGAGGCCACAGTGGAGTCCATGGGAGAGCTCAGACCGGCTTTCACCGCCAACGGGACGATCACCGCTGGCAACGCCTCTCAGATCTCCGATGGCGCCGCCGCGGTCGTGGTAGCCGAGCGCGAAGCCGCCGAAGCCACCGGCGCTCCGATCCTGGCCGAGATCCTCGCCTACGGGCAGATCGGCGGTGTCGACGCCACGCTCCATGAGCGTCCGGCAGAGGCCCTGCTGGTGGCACTGAAGAAGGCCGGCCTGGAGCCTTCTGACCTGGACCTTGTCGAGATCAACGAAGCCTTCGCCGCGGTGTCGTTGTGGTCGGCGAGGTTGCTCGACATCCCGGAGGAGAAAGTGAACGTGAACGGCGGAGCGGTGGCATTGGGTCATCCTCTCGGAGCAACTGGAGCCCGCATCGTCGTGACGCTGGTGAACGCCCTCCGTCATCGTGGTGGCGGGATCGGCGCCGCGGCACTCTGCGGCGGCGGCGGTCAAGGAGATGCCATCGTGCTGAGGGTGGGGGCCTGATGACTCCAGAGCCGATAGAGCGAAACCTCGGCCTCGACCTGGTCCGGGTTACCGAGACCGCGGCGCTGGGTGCGGCGCGCTGGCTGGGACGGGGCGACAAGGAGAAAGTCGACCAGGCCGCGGTCGATGGGATGCGTCTGCATCTTTCCACCATCGACATCGATGGTGAGGTGGTGATCGGCGAAGGCGAAAAGGACGAGGCCCCGATGCTCTGGAACGGCGAGAGAGTCGGCACCGGAACCGGGATGGTCGTCGACGTCGCAGTGGATCCGGTCGATGGGACGGCACTGACCGCCGCCGGTCTGCCCAACGCCATCGCCGTGATCGCCCTCGCCGAGGGGAGAGGCTCGATGTACGCCCCGGGCTCCCTCGTCTACATGGACAAGATCGCAGTTGGTCCCGAAGCAGCTGGGTCCATCGACCTCGAGGCGCCGGTGAACCACAATCTGGCCCAGGTGGCCAAGGCCAACGACAAGGAGATGAACGACCTCCGGGTCCTCATCCTGGACCGACCCCGGAACAAGCCGTACATCGACGCCGCTCGCCAGGCGGGGGCCCGCATTTCACTGTTCCGTGACGGAGACGTGGCCGGGGCGATCGCCACCGCCCAGGAGAACCACGAGGCCGACATCCTCCTCGGCATAGGCGGATCACCGGAGGCGGTGATCGCGGCGGGAGCCCTCAAATGTGTCGGCGGTGAGATCCAGTGTCGGCTCTGGCCGCGGGACTCTTCGGAGGAGCAGTTCGCACGGGACGAGGGACTCGACCTCGACCAGGTGCTCACCAGCGACGACCTGGTCTCCTCGGACAACGTCTTCTTCGCCGCCACCGGCGTCACCAACGGAGAGTTTCTACGGGGAGTCAACTTCCGGGGCGAGGAGCGGGCGGTGACCCACTCGGTGATCATGCGGTCGAAGACGGGATCGGTTCGCTACATGTCCGCGGTGCACAATCTCGCCCGGTTGCGCGAGATCTCCGCCCTCACCGTCGATTGAGGGCGAGCTCCACCGCTTCCTCGATCGTCTCCGCGATCGGCACTCCTTCCGCTTCGAGGACATCCATGTGATGGCTGCCTCCGTGGAAGAGGATCGCCCGTGCCCCGACGTGGCGAGCGGCGGCGACGTCGTCAGGGGTGTCACCGACGACCACCACCGAAGACCCGGCGATTCGGAGATTGTCGAGGTGATCCTCGAGGTGCTTCGCCTTCAGGCCACCGGTCGGGCCTGAGAGCCCGTCCACGATCTCGAAGATGTCGTGGATCCCCAGACGTCGCACGATGCCGTCGAGCCAGTCCTGGGGGGACATGGACAGGAGCGACTGGGTCCAACCCACCTGGTCCAGAGATTCGATGGCGCCCCGAGCACCTGGAGCCAGGTCGACCCGGCGGGCCAGCCGAAAATAGGTCTCGTGGAATCCCGTGTTGAGACGGAGCCACTCTTCGTCCTCGACGACGCGGCCGAACAGCCGATCGTAGAAGTCCCTGACCGGGCGGGTGTAGTGATCGCGGTAGTCATCGGCACCGATCGGGTTCAGGCCGAAATCGGCGATCGCCCGATTGACCGCCGCGATCACGATCGGCAGATCGTCGAGCAGCGTGCCATTCCAATCCCAGACCAGATGTGAGGTCTCCACGGGCAGATTCGCCGATCAGAGCTCGGAGCGACCGATCAATGCCCGACCCAGGGTGAGCTCGTCGGCATAGTCGAGGTCTCCTCCAACGGGGAGACCCGAGGCGAGGCGGGTGACTCTCGGCCCCAGCGGCTTGAACTCCCTTGCGATGTACATCGCGGTGGCGTCGCCTTCGACGGTCGGATTGGTGGCCACGATGAGCTCTTGAATGCCCTCCGACTCGAGACGCTGCCTCAGTTCCTCGAAACGGAGCTGGCCGGGGCCGATCCCGTTGATCGGCGACAGCGCTCCGCCGAGAACGTGATACCGACCCCTGAACTCCTGGGTCCGCTCCACCACGATGATGTCCTGGGGTCGCTCGACGACGCAGACGAGGCTGTCGTCACGACGGGCATCGCGACAGATCGCACACAGCTCTCCTGCCGCCACATTGAAACATCTGGTGCATTGGCCGACCTGTTCACGCATGTCCCGGATCGCGGCGGAGAGGCGCATCGCGTCGGCCTCCTCGATGGTGAGGAGGTGAAAGGCGAGGCGTTGCGCCGACTTCCCGCCGATCCCGGGGAGCCGACCCAACTCATCGATCAGACGTTGTACGGGCCCTTCGAACATCAGCCGAGCAAACCGCCCAGGCCACCGGTGAGGCCACCGAGCTCCTCGCTGGTCGTCCGGGCGGCCTCCTCCATGGCCTGCCGGACCGCCGCCACGACCAGGTCCTGAAGCATCTCGATGTCATCCGGGTCCACCACTTCGGGGGAGATCTCGATCTCGACGAGCTCGGGACCGCCGGTGACGACGGCCTTGACCATCCCTCCTCCGGCCGAACCCTCGAAGCGACGTTCCGCCAGTTCGGCCTGAGTCTTGGCGAGCTGCTCTTGCATCTGCTGCGCCTGTTTCATGATCTGACGCATGTCGGGCTGGCGATTCATGATGGCCAGGGTACCGGGAGCCAGGGACACACACGTTCTATTCGCATCGGATGGCGCGTTAGCAGTGCACTCGGTGCGCGAACGGTGAGATGGGTCAGTCTTCAACGACCCTGGCGCCGAGCTCCGACTCGAGGAGAGCGGCCGGATCGTTCCCCTCGCCAGGTCGCTCCTCGAGGTCGTCGAGATCGAGGTCTTCTTCCCGGTCACCGCCACTCGTTCCGGTCTTGATGCGGAACTGCACCTTCACCGGACCTCCCAGGAGATCGCTCGCCTTGGCCGCCACGATCGGAGCGACGGCGTCGTCCTGTTCCAGCGAACTGAGATGGAAGTCGTGGGCGACTTCGAGGATGATCGTGTTGCGTTCCACCGCGGCCGGCACGGCTTCCCGGAAGAAGGCCCATCGGCGGGCACCGAGCAGATCGCGCAGCCCCCCGAACAGGCCGGGCCACACCTTCTGCAACTGCTCGAAGCTGATGTCGATCGCGGGCTGGCCCTCGTCCTCGACCGCTTCGTGCTCTGTGACCAGGGGCGCCGACGCCCTCGACAACTCGTCGTCTGACGGGGGAGGATCCCCCTCGTTCACGGCCTGGTCCTCGGAGATGGGTTTGGCCCCGGCTGCTGTCTGGGCTGCCCTCTCAGCAGGCTTTCCGATGCGGCGCTCGAGACGGTCCATCCGCGAGATGAGCGCTTCGGGATCGGTGGCGGTCTCCGGCCGGGTGAGCTTGATGAGAGCCAACTCCGCCATGAGGCGTTCCTCACGTCCCTCGCGCAGGCGGACCAGCGCCTCAGCGAGTAGGTCGACCGCCCGCAGCACGTCGGCCGAGGGAACGATCTCGGCCGCCTTCCTCCACGATTCGTAGACCTCTGGAGGCTCATCGGCGATCTCTGCCAGGTTGGGGGCATAGTGGGCCAGGAAAACCCCGCGGAAGAAGCCGATGCACTCCGCGACGAAACGCCGCAGGTCGACCCCGGCGGCGGCCAACTCGGCCACCAGTTCGAGGGCCGACCTGGCATCCTGAGATGCGATCGCCTCGGCCAGCCGTTGAAAGGCCTCCGAGTCGGCCAGCCCCAAGGCACGACGCACTCCGGCGACGTCGGCGGTGCCCGACCCGAGTGCGGCCACCTGTTCGAGCAACGAGAGGGAATCGCGCACCGAACCGCCGGCATGTCGTGCGATGGCGATCAAGGCCGACGGGTCGGTCTCATACGACTCGCGGTCGGCGATGGTGCTCAGATAGCCTGCCAGCTCCTCCACTGGCACCGGATGGAAATCGAAGCGCTGAGTGCGGCTTCGGATCGTGTCGAGCAGTTTGTATGGCTCGGTGGTCGCCAGCACGAAGTGAACGTGCTCCGGGGGCTCCTCGAGTGTCTTGAGGAGGGCGTTCCCCGCCGCCTTCGACAGCATGTGGGCCTCGTCGAGGACGAACACACGCTTCGACGTGGCGACTGAGGCCACGGTGGTGACACTGAGTTTGATGTCGCGGATGTCGTCTACCGAGTTGTGCGAGGCGGCGTCGAGCTCCATGACGTCGAGGCTGTTGCCTTCGGCAATGGCGACGCAACTGGCACAGACGCTGCACGGCGACCCATCGGCGTTGCGGTTCTCGCAGTTCAGGGCCTTGGCCAGGATGCGGGCGGTCGTCGTCTTTCCGGTGCCGCGTGGTCCGGTGAACAGGTAGGCGTGGGCGACTCGATCATCGGCGACCTCACGGGCGAGGGTGGTGGTCACATGCCCCTGGCCGATCACATCATCGAAAGTCTGCGGGCGGTATTTGCGGTAGAGAGCCTGGTACTGCAAGTCGGTACCCACCGTACATTCCTCCCGTGACTGATTCAGCCGCAACGGATCGTCCCGACGACGTGGATAACGTGTTCTTTCGCGGGGCCCTCTGACACGTGACATGCCGGGCCCGAGACAGTCGGCCCACCAGCCGTGGGACGCGGAATCGATGGAGGTGTTCACTTATGGGCTCAGCCGGTCGATACTTCCGTGCAGTGAC
>CAZLEQ010000060.1:0-12347 GCA_964558575.1 uncultured Acidimicrobiaceae bacterium
TTGTCGTGGAGTGGCGATCTGATCATCCGGTGAGCCGCTCGCCCCGATCCTCGAGTCGGATCACCTCGGGTGGGCCGGGGATTCTGGTGGGGGCGACCACGTCCTCGAGATGGTCGGGCTCCTCCAACCCATATTTGACCACCAGGTGGAGATAGTCACGCTGGTAGAACACCTTGCACTTGATGTCGGGATGGATCGTCCTCAGCTGCCGGACCTTGCGGTTCTTCTTGGTGACCAGCTTCTGGTTCATCGTGGTGATCTCGATGTAGAGGTCGTCGTCGGGGAGGTAGAAGTCCGGGGTGAACCACTTGGCGGGCTCGCCGACCTCGGAGAACTGAATGGGGAAGCTGCGAGGCTCGTACTCCCAGTCGACACCGTAGAAGTCGAGTAGGAGTGCGAATTGCCGCTCGCTGTTGTGAGCGAACTCGGTCTCGTTTGCAGTCGGACGGTCGGTGCTCAGGGGGCTCCTGCCTCGATCACCCCGGCGTACTCCAGGTCGTCCTCCGGAAAGAGCTGATGAATGTCGCCTTCGACCTCGTCCTGGACCGGTCCGATGGCGATGCCGAATACACCCTGCCCGCGACGGAACACGTCGACCACCTCTTCCTCGGAGTGGGCCGCATAAATGGTCGCGCCGTCGCTGAGAAGGGTGACATCGGCCAGCGGCTGATCAAGGTCCATCTGCTCACGGAGTATCTCGACGGCCGAGCGGATCTTTTTCAAGCTCATCCCGGCATCGAGGAGACGTTTGATCACCTTGAGCTGGACCACGTCGGTGAACGAGTAGAGGCGTTGTGAGCCCGAGCCACTAGCCGCCTGCAGCGAGGGGACCAGTAGATCGGTCCTTGCCCAGTAGTCGAGCTGGCGGTAGGTGATGCCCACCAACTTGCACACCTGTGGGGCGCGATATCCGGCCAGTTCCTGTGTCATCGACTCCTCCAGGTTACACCAGTGTAACTCCGCCGAGGGCAACCTACCCCCGCGTCGTCGGCCATGTCAATGCTTTCCTGTGGAAAACTCTGCGGAGAGGCCGGATCTGGATGCTGTCACTCGTCGCCGAGGAAATCCTCGACGGTGACTTCGGAGAGGAACTCACGGAACCGAGCCACCTCTTCTTCCTGGTCGATCTCCTCGTCGAATTGGATCCCGGCCTCGTCGAGCACACCCGGGATGGCGAAGATCGGGGTGCCGGTTCGCACCGCAAGGGCGATGGCGTCCGAGGGGCGGGAGGACACCTCGACCTCGGTTCCCTGGGCATCGAGGGCCAGGTCGGCATAGAACACCGAGTCGCGCATCTCGGTGATCACAACCCGTACCGCCAGCGCACCCAGGGCGTCGATCACCGACCGCATCAGGTCGTGGGTCAGTGGTCTCGGGGTGGTCACGCCTTCGAGCGCGGTGGCGATCGCAGTGGCCTCGGTGGCTCCGATCCAGATGGGGAGATACCGGGTCCCGTCCCTCTCCTTGAGGAGGACGATCGGCTGGTTGGAGGGCAGCTCAACGCGTACTCCGACGACTTCGAGGGCGACGAGACGGTCGATGTCGGCCATGATGTCGAGGTTATCACCGGACAGGGACTGCGATCCCCGGTGGTTCAGGAGGTGGCAAGGGCTTCAGCGAGCACCGAGGGTCGGGCTACGAACGCCTCGGTATCGAGCACGGCCCAGATCGAGCGCAGGTTCCGATAGAGACCCTGCCAGTCGAGCCCGTATCCCACCAGGAACTCGTCTCCCACCTCGAAACCGCGGTATTCGATGCTGACGTCGGTGACACGTCTCCTCGATTTGTCGAGTAGGGCGACGGTAGCCACCGAGGCTGCTCCCCGGTCGCTCATCATCCGTCTCAGCACGCCCAGGGTGAGGCCGGTGTCGATGACATCCTCGACCAGGATCACGTTACGGTCGAACACCGGCGTGGAGAGGTCCATGGCGATGCCGATCCGACCTCCGCCCCCGTACCGGTTGAGACCGAGGAAGTCGACCTCGGAGGGTATCGACACCCGTCTCACCAGATCGGCTCCGAAGGGGACCGATCCATTGAGCATCACCACGAATAACGGGTCCCGTCCCACATAGTCGGTGGTGATCGCCTCTCCCAGTTCG
This sequence comes from uncultured Acidimicrobiaceae bacterium, assembly GCA_964558575.1. Lineage (GTDB taxonomy): Bacteria > Actinomycetota > Acidimicrobiia > Spongiisociales > ZC4RG35 > JANQRA01. The sequence continues at coordinate 2,103 of CAZLEQ010000060.1, forward strand.
TCGACCCGGGAGATCAGCTCCGGCTCGGGGATGACCTCGGAGGCGAAGTCGAAGCGGTTCACGGGCCCAGGACCGCGGACACCCAAAAGAACAGGGCCCGCCAGATTCCGTCGGCAGTGTCACCGGGATGACGCCGGGTGGTCTCCACCGGTGGCGGGGGCAAATCGGGCAATCCGGACGGTGGTCTGGGTATGGCCGAGAGAAGACCCTCCCCGGCCAGGTGGACCTGTGCCTCCAGGCTGGCCGAGACCGTGAGCGGATCGGCGGAGACGCCCAGGGGTGTTGGATGGTAGGGAATCCCGGCGAGGGTCCCGTAGATGGCCAACTCGTCGAATCCGTAGTCGAACAAAGCCCTGGCATCGTCGAAGTGGGTCCGTCTTCCCTCGGTACCCAGGACTACCGCGAAGAGAGGGCGTCCCCCCCGCTCTGCCGAGGCGACGAAGGTGAGCAGCGCCCGCGCGGTGAACCCGGTCTTGATCCCGGTGTTCCCCTCGTACTCTTCGAGGAGCAGATTGGTCGAGGTCCCCACGCGCCCGGTGCCGTCGGGGGCATCGGGAAAGACCACAATGGTCGACCGGGCTATATCGCGGAATTCGGTGCGCTCCATCGCCACCAGAGCGAGGCGGAGCATATCCCGGGCGCTGGTGAGGTGACCGGTGGCGTCCAACCCGTGCGGGTTGACGAAATGACTCCGGGACATGCCGAGTTCTGCGGCTCGGGCATTCATCATCTCGGCGAAACCCTCCACCGAGCCCCCGACGTACTCGGCAATGGCGGTGGCGGCGTCGTTGGCCGAGTGGACCATCGCCGCCCGGAGAAGCGCCCCGAGACTAACGCTCTCTCCCGCGACCAACCCGATCTCCCTCTCCCCGGTATCGGCGGCCCGATGGCTCACCGTGACCATCTCGGACTGTTCATTGTTCTCCAGTGCCACCAGCACCGTGAGGATCTTGGTGATCGATGCCGGAGCCCTGATCTCATCGGCGTTTTGCTCGGCGAGAACGGTGTCACTCTTTGCGTCGTACAGAATCCATGAAGCAGCGCCGATCGGTGGTTGGTCCCCGGCGCCGTACCCATCCTGAACCAGCTTGGGGAACTGGAACGGGGAGGCCATGGCGGGAGACGCCATCATGGTGAGCAGCACCGCCGCGGCCACCGCGCGCCGGAGGATCCGCGTCATGTCAGATGTCGTCTCAATTCGAGTGTGAGCATCGCCCGGTGCACCACCCGGATCGACTCGGCGCACTCTTCGAGGAGCTCTCTCGCCCGTGCCCGGGCATCGGGGTTCGAGGCCTTGATCAGGGGTGTGCCCAGCTGGGCGATGAGATCGGCCTCACGGTCCGCGGCCAGCCTTATCGAGCGGAGATGACGGGGCTCGAGGCCCTGATCCATCAGCCGTCGAGCCTCAGTGGCGATGATCACCGCCTCGGGCGGGTAGACGTTGGTTCCGGGGATCGGCTTGACCAGCCCGGCGTCGGTCAGCTCGTCGAGATCGCGAGGGGTCAGGCCGGAGCGTTTCAGCAGTGTTGCCTGATCGACCGGTTCCCCGACGTCCTCGAGACCGGGAGCCTTCTCCCCCGGCATCAGTTCGACTTCCTCACCCCGTTCCCAGAGAGTCAGCTTCGACTTGATCACCTTGAGGGGCAGGAAATGGTCCCTCTGCTGTTGCAGGATGAACTTGAGGCGGGCGAGGTCGTCACCGTCGAACTGGCGGTAGCCCGAGGAGGTTCGGTTCGGATCGATCAGACCCTGGCTCTCCAGGAACCGGATCTTGGAAACCGATATGTCAGGGAAGTCGTCACGCAGCAGGTTGATGACTTCACCGATGCTGAGATCCTTGGAGTCAGCCATCACCGTGGGCCACGACGAAGTTGAACCGGCCGATCAGAACTTCATCACCGGCCCTGAGTTGAGCCTCGTCGACCCGTTCCTCATTGACATAGGTGCCATTGGTCGAACCACTGTCCTCGACCCGGATCGAGTCGGGTGTGACCAGGAATCGGCAGTGCTGACGGGACACCGTGACGTCATTGAGGAAGACGTTGCTCTCGGGATGACGGCCCACCGTGGTGTTCCCCTCCCTGAGCAGGTAGGTGACCCCCTTGCCCGGGCCCTTCTCGACGACCAGGGCGAAACCCTTGAGACCTTCGATGTTGGCCGCTTCCTCACGGGTGAGGGGATGCTCTTCGCGGTCGGAGAGCGGGACGAAGAAAACCGTCGGGTCGGTCTCTACCTCAACCTCAGGGTTGGGGCGATTCGGGTCTGCGGCGCGATCATCGGTCATGGGCGCAGGGCGAATCATAGGGAGATGCGGGTACTCCGCGGGTGACCGGCTATCAGGTCATTCGGTCAGGTCGCGGTAGGCGGTGGCATCGAGGAGACCGTCGGAGGGATAGTCGCCCTCGATCTCCATGTCCACCAGCCAGCCGTCCTCGTAAGGGCTGGTATTGACCAGGTCGGGCTGATCGGCGACCGCGGTGTTGGCCGCGGTGATCACCCCGGCGAACGGGGCGTAGACCTCGCCCACCGACTTGGTGCTCTCGATCTCGGCAATCAGGTCGCCACTGGCCACTGTCCGGCCCGACTCGGGTAGTTCGACATAGACCACATCTCCCAACTGGTCCTGGGCGTAGTCGGTGATCCCGATGCGCACCGACCTCTCGCCCGTCTTGCTGACCCACTCGTGCTCGGAGGTATATGAGAGGTCTTCGGGCACATTCATCTGGTCAGGCGCTTTCCTCGGCGGCGGACGACTCTAACTGACGCATGGTGCGTGCCGCATCACCGATGTAGAGAACCGACACGTACCAGTAGAGGGCCAAGCCGACCACACCGGTGAGCCATGCCAGGGGGCGCATCACGCCGGGGAGGAATCCGGCGGCGGCAAGGTAGAAGGCAGGGATGGCTCCGTAGAGGATGAACGTGGCCAGCTTGCCGGCATAACGGACCTCCAGGATCCCTTTGCCCTGGATCACCAGGGTCAGAGCCACCAGTGCCATCAGGGCCTCTCTGACCAGGAGTGGCACTGCGATCCACCCGGGGACCACACCGGTCAACAGACCGCCGACTACCGCCGATACGATCATCAGCCGGTCGGCAACCGGATCGAGGGCCTTGCCCAGACGGCTGACCTGGCCGAGTCGTCTCGCCAGATAGCCATCCACCCAATCGGTCCAACCGATGATGAACACCAGCCAGGCCGCTGCGACCACGTTGTCCTCGATCAGGAGCGCCCACCAGAAGACCCCTACCCCGATGAGCCGGACCAGGGTGACCAGGTTGGGGATGGTCAGCACCCGATCTTCGTACGGTGTCACCCGCCGAGGGTACCTGCGGCGCGTGGGGGAACCGGGGTGATGTCGCCGATCCCGCCGAGTCGAGCCTGAAGGCCTCCCAGTGCCGATTCGATTCCGAAGGCCACCCGATCACTCCGGTACACCTCGGTGATCGATGTGGTGTGGAGAAGGAGGTATGGGAGGTCCTCGGAGAGGATCTGCTCCATCGCCCACATCGCCTCCCTCGCCTGCTCCACGGTGAAGGCTCCCTGGTATTGGCTCAACTGCTCCATGAACCGCGCGCTGGCGTATCCGGTGTTGTTCCCCGCGCTATCGGTGGCGAAAAAGGTGCGGTAGAAGTCGGGGAGCGCAGGGTTGCCCAGCGTCCACCCGAGGAGGTACATGTCGTAATGGCGGGCTCCGTCTGTACCAGGGGTGAAGGCGAGGTCGACCACGGTGTCGAAGTCGGTTTCCACCGGTCGGGCGTCGAAGCCCAGCCAACCCAGGACATCGGCGACTCGGGCAGCATGGATCGGACGCGATGGATCGTAGGCGTCACCCGAGGTCAGGATGGTGAGGATCGCCGGCTCCTGTCCGTTGATCCGGAGCCCGATACCGGGGACCACGGTCTCCCCTGAGACCGCCGGCTCGGTATCCCAGGTGTACCCGGCATCACGTAGCCCGGAGAGGGCGCCCTCCATCCGGTCGGCCAGGTTGCCCTGATAGCGGGTGGCGATATCGGCCGCCCTCTCTGGATCGAACCAGGCGATGTTGGCCGGACCGACATATGAGTCGGCCACCGGGCCGACCGACGGCAGACTGTTCCGGTCGAGGAGGAGAGCGACGGCGTTGCGGAACGCATGATCCGACATCGGGGCTCGCTGGAGGTTGAAACCCAAGTAGCGGATCCCGTTGGCCGGGCTGGACACCACCTCGATGGGGTCGTCGGGGCCAAACTCGGCGATGTGCTGTTCGGTGAGCCCTGAAGGGGACAGCACGGTGTCGATCCACCCGTCCCTGAGGGCCCCCACCGCCGCGGTTTCGTTCTCGAACACGTGGTATTCGACGACATCGGGAGCAGTGCCCACCGCATACCCGGGGTTTCGCAGGCTAACCACCACCTCTGGTGCCACCGAGTCGAGCGTGAGCGGGCCGCCGCCCACATCCTGGCCACCCTCTAACGAGTACAGGGAGGCGGCGTCGAGATCGTCGACCAGGCCGGCCCAGACGTGTTTCGGCATCACCGGGGCCATCCCCGCCGAGTGCGGCCAGATTCGAAGCGTCGGCCTATCTGTGAACTCGATCAGGACTTCAGCAGGGCTGAGAGCGGTCACCCGGGCGACCTCGACCGGGTAGGACTCGGCCCAGGCTCCGCCCAGGTCCAGGCGACGCACCGTGTCGAAGGTGAAGGCCACGTCGTCGGCGGTGACCGGCCGACCGTCGCTCCAGGCGAACCCGGAATCCAACTCGACCACGACCCGCCAGAAACCGTCGACCTCTTCGGCGGTAGGCTCCCCGACCGCCAGTTCGGGGATGACCGCCCCGGTGGAGAGGTCGAGGGTGTAGAGGGCCGGCTTGGTCGGGCCAAGGATGTAGGCGTCCCATACCGATGGGCTCTCGCCGTAGAAGGCCCAGAAGTTGTCGGTGGTGACGGCCGAGAGGATTCCCACGCGATAGACGAAGGGCTGGAGAATGGTCGTCGAGGTCGTGGTTGAATCGCCGCCTGCGGTGGTGGGGACCGGTTGACCATTGCTCGGGTGGGTGCCGACCTCAACTGTCTCTTGGTCCGGCATCCTCTGGGCCACGGCGGCGACGGCAATGAAGGCGAGAACCACCGTGGCGCCGAATGTTCTAATCGTCTTGTCCCGCAAGGCAGTCCTCCCAACCCGGTTGAATCGGCACGGTTGGGTCTCGCCTTTATCGGAACTACCCGGCGGGAACGGTCTACCATCGCGCTCCCCGGGCTGTGGCGCAGCTTGGTAGCGCGCTTGACTGGGGGTCAAGAGGTCGCCGGTTCAAATCCGGCCAGCCCGACCACCTGACCAGGAGGTTCGGACTTCTGCAAGATATCTAGCAGAAGTCCGGGCGCCTATTCGGCGCCTAACGCTCCTGCATCATGGCGGACAGACGTTCGGCAGCTTCCCGTTGCATCCCCGGCAGGACTGATGAGTAAATGTCCATCGTTACCGAGATCGAGGAATGGCCGAGCCGTTCCTGCACCACCTTGGGATGAGCCCCGGCGCGGAGTAGGGCCGTGGCGTGGGCATGCCTCAGCCCCTTCACGTCAGTCGGTGGAAGCCCGAGACTCTTCACCCTGGACACGAACACCCGCGTGAGGGCATCGGGACGCCACGGCGCTCCTATCTCGTCGGTGAAGCACCACTCCCCCGGCTCCCAAGCCGATCCGGCCCGCAGCCGTTCCTCCATCTGAGCGATCTTCCACCGTCGCATCACCGCAACCGTCTCGGAGTCGAGGTCGACCACCCGGCGAGACGAAGCCGTTTTCGGTCCCTTCACCACTGGCTTGCCGTCCACCTGAGTCCGGGCCCGCTTCACACTGAGCATCGCGGTGTCGAGGTCGAGGTCTCCCCACTGCACCCCGGCGAGTTCGGAACGGCGTAGGCCGGTCCACGCGGCGAGACGCCACAACGGGTACAGCCGATCCTCAGCGGTCGCTTCGAGAAACTGCGCGGTCGTCTCCGGGCTCCACACGTCCTCTGTGACATCGCGTGGAGGGATCTTCGGCTTGTCGGCAAGGTCGGCCGGGTTCACCTGAAGCAGACCCTTCCTCACCGCGGCATGGAGGGCCTTGTGGAGCGTCACTTGCAACCGTCGCACACTCGCCGGGCCGAGACCCCCGGGCGCCGTCGAGACGGCCACTCTCAGCCTTGTCGGCCAGGAACGCCTCGATCATCACCGCGGACAGCTTCGACAGCTTCACCCCGCCCAGCGCCGGAATGATGTGACGCTGGGCCGCTGAGCGATACCAGGAGACGGTTCCCGCTTCGAGCTGAGCCATGCCCAATGATCCGAGCCAATCGGCCAGGTACTCCCCCACTGTCACCGCGCCCGCGTCGGCCACCCGGCCCGAGCCAACATCGGCCAGCCGAGAGTTGAGCCACCCCCGCGCTTCGGTCCTGGTGTCGAACATCGCCGATCGACGGGCGCCGCTCACCGTGGCCGTCGACGTAGCTGTAGATGGCCTGGTGGCGGTCTCCCCGAACTCTGATCGAGCCGGTTCCTTTCGGTCGTCTACTCATTCGTTTCCTTTCGGTACTCGCTGGTCGGTGGGTGGCAGAAAACCGGCTTTCCGGGCTCGCCACATGTGTTTCCTGGCTTGTCCAGGTGTCTTCAGGTTCAGAGTCTCTTGGACGTGCTGGGTCGTATTGAGCCCTTCACGGATGGCGAAGTCGTATGCGTCGGCCACCTTCTAATAGTGCTCGGCGTCGTACCACTGGCGTCCTCGCTCTGGCGCGGTGAGACCTTCGGCTATTCGTTGTTTGATCGAGGTAAGGGGTTCTTGGTGGATTCCCGGGACTGAGCCCGTCCAGATCTCAATGTTGATTTCGTTGTCAGGTGTGGATGCGACCGCGCGTCGTCGTGCCTTCTGGACGAGACGGGTCAGAGGGAATTCCCGCAACTTGGAAGTGGTCAGGGGCTGTGTGCCATCTCCGATGATGGCTAGCCCGACGCACTCTGTCCGACCTTCAATGTCAGCGAAGACGAGCTCGAGGGTCCATCCCCGCCAATCGAGTGAGACGTGTCCGCCGACCACGCCCCTGCCCTGCCAGAAACGTCCGCTCAATGGGTCGCGGTCCAGAAACCACATAGGTCACCTTGGAGGAGACGAAAGGCGTACCGGAGACGCTTTCGGTCCAATTCGGCGGCAGGCCGTCTCCCAACTTCCTCCTCCCAACTTCCTCGAGGAGGAGCTGGCCGCGGGCCGACGGGCCGCAGCGGAAAAGGAGCGACTCGCTAAGCAGATGAAGAAGGATCTCCAGTGACCCGCTTCTTCACGCTCCCGGTGGTCGCAATCGGCAAGGACCGAGACGGGTTACCAACCCGGCTGAGTGTCCCTGGGCTCACTAAGACGGTGCCGATTAGGTCGGATGGTCGTCGGATAGGTGAAGTCGCCCCTTCCGGGGCGGTGACATGGGAGCCTCCGGGCGCTGCCGAGTCGATTATCGAGTTCGAGGTTCAGGCGGGTGCGCTCGACCAAGTGCGGTGGTCGCGCCGAAAGCTTCGGGCCGCGGTGGTCGACGACAAGGTGGTCGCGGTCGTGGTCCCTAAGCGGCGGGCACCTAAAGCGAGATCGTGATGAGATCGGCAGCGACGAAAGGTCCTTAAGAGTTCCAAGTTCGAGCGTCGCGCCAGTCACCTGGTCGGCTAGATTTGGACCTACAAGCCGGGATTTTGCCGAGAAGGAAGGCGGATGGCATGTTCGCACGAGTCAGCACATTCCAAGAGACAGAAGACAGCCTCGCGGAGTCACTCCGCCGAACGCCCGATGCTCTGCAAAAAGCGAGCGCAATGTCCGGATTCAAAGGCGTGTACAGCCTGGTCGATCGGTCGTCGGGCAAGAGCATGACCATCACCCTGTGGGAGACCGAAGAAGCAATGCGAGAGAGCGAAGAAGCCGCCAATCAACTCAGAGCTGACGAGGCAGCTGCCACGGGAGCCAATATCGTCAGCGTGGAGCGTTACGAAGTGGTGACTTCGGAACTCCACTAAACCCGCTGGGTCGGGCATCCTTAAGTGGGCTTGCTGGGGAATTTCAGTTGGAAGCGCTTATGACCGACCGCGACGACTTCCTACGCTGGGTCAAGACCGCGCTGTACGAAGCCGAGCTCGCCCTGCACAACGGCGACGCCGGCCCACGCCGGGCGCTCTGGTCTCGCAACGAGCCAGTGAGCATCCTCGGTGCGTTCCACAACGCCTTTGGAAAGCGTGAGCTCGACGAACTCTTCTCTTCCCTCGAGAGGACCTTCTCCAATTGCACGTCGCACGCGTTCGAACTGCAGGCCTACGACGTGGTGGGCGACATGGCGTACACCGCCGGCCTTGAGCACACATCGTGCTCCATCGACGGGCAACCGGGCAGCTACACCCTGCGGGCTACGCAGGTATACCGCCTCGAGGGCGGCGAGTGGAAGGTAGCCCACCGCCATGGCGACATCGTGGCTGAGTGACAAGACAACTCAGCGCAACGCCACCCCCCGTCGGGGGGTTCTCTCGTTTTGGCGCGGGTCTAGCTCCGACGTCATGCGGCCGGCCCTTCCTTTTGTGCGTATGCTCGTAGTACGCGTCTCCAATGGGGAGACAAGGAAGAGGGAGGGATTGGGAATGCGACAGAGATTACGTACGCGTTCGCTCGTGCTGACGGTCGCTCTGGTGGCGGGGATGGTCCTAGGACCTGCCGTAGCCAACGCTCACCCAGTGAGCCAGTTCGGCGAGCCGGTGTGCTTCGGGATGCGGATAAGTCATGGGTCAGCGTCTTCCAATGCTCATGGAGGACACGAGTTGACGCCGGTGGAACGTGTCGCCGCTTTGCAGGAGATCGTCGACTTCATCCTCGAGTTTGGTTCACCTGAGGAGGTCGCGTTCGTCGAGGAGTTCTTCGGAGAGACCGTGTCGGTCAAAGAGTTCATTAGGTTCGTGAAAGTGAACTGCTCGGACAATCCGATCTTCCTGCCGTTTCTATAGACACACAAAGAGCAACCCCCCAAAGTCCACTTGAGCACATCTGGCGGTCGGCGGGGGGTTCGCTAATCCGTCACCATCCCACGGGGTAACTCCCCGGCATGGGCTAACCCGGTTCCTGTCAGCTCGCCGCTCTCCATGACCCAGCCCCACGCTGTCGCCTCAGCCCACTCTGGCCACCGGCGCAGCTCCTCGAGGTCCACGTCGGTATACGCGCGGAGCCGGTCTAGAAGGTCGGCCATTTCGTCGGTGACGGGCGTGCAGCTCATTCATGGAATATGGAGGCAGTTAGTAACGCGCTGCCGGGCGCCGGTCGCAACCCGGCGGTGGCTTCATGAAGCCAGATAGGGTGGCCAGCCAACGGCTACCTTTCGGCGATCATGCAGGATAGGTCGCCCGCCAGCCACAGCCCCGCCGCCACCATCAGCGGGATCGTCGGCATCGGCCTCTATCTCGTCGTCGGTTTCTTCTACCTGAGCAGCGGGCTGATCGTGCCCTTCCTCTGGCTCTTCATCCTCTGGGCGATCTGGCTGGCCGGTATCTACGTCCTGGTCGTCGTGTTCCGACGGAGACGAGCATGGACACCCCTCGTCGCCGTGGCCGCCGCCGGGGTGTGGTGGATCTACCTCACCGTCGGCGAAGCCGTCTTCGGCTGGACCCCCTGAGCCAGGATCGCGTCGCCACTGTCTCGATCGGCCATTTTGTTGCGGTCGCCCTCCCGCCAGACGACTCTGAGTTGAGGCTAGAAGAGTCCCCCCAGTGGCAGTAAGGTCGGTCCCAGCCCTGAGGGAAAACCCACAAGTAAACCTCTGGGCAAAGAGCAACCCCCCGAAGTCCACTTGATCACACAGGCGGTCGGCGGGGGGTTCGCTCGCGTTTTTATGGGCAAGCCCGCGGCGCCTATCCGGCGCCTATCGACTCGGAAACCAGGCGATACTCGTTTGTACGGGTTGGGACGGTTCGGCAACGAAGCCCCTGGTAGCCGCCCCATTCGACAGACTCAGCGCTACAGGTTGTGACGTGTTGGGACGGCCATTGTTGGACTGGGGGTCAAGAGGTCGCCGGTTCAAATCCGGCCAGCCCGACGAAGAAACCCCCTGGTGACAGGGGGTTTCTCTTTGATCGGTATAACCCTGGTTTAGTCCGTGGGGGTCTTGTGGGGGTCTATCGGATCACCGATCGCGCCCCCGACGCCGGGGCTGGAAACAGTCAAGGGGCACATACGAACCCCCAGGGTGACGGTGGGCGTTGGGCATGTCGCGCCGCCCCG
>CAZLEQ010000061.1:0-11614 GCA_964558575.1 uncultured Acidimicrobiaceae bacterium
CACCCAATTCCGAGAGCCCGACCACAACATCACAGTGATCGAACATATGTTCGATTGTAGGTTCCAGCTGCTCCAATTGTCAACCCCATCTCCGAGAATTCGGCGAATCGGAACGTCTCGATCCAGGCATTGCGCCCCCGCTGAAGTCGTACACTCCGGCCAGGAGGTAACAGTGATCCTGTCAACGGCCCAGGCCCCCACCGAAGGGGCGAACAGCACTCACATGTTCGGCATCTGGTCGGACATCGTGGTCGGTGGTGACCGCCCTGCCGGCCTGGTCGACGCCTATCTGCTCGAAGGCGACGGAACCATCCACGTCCATGCCATCTGGGAGAGCATGGAGGCTCACGACCGGGCGATGGCCCAGGCGGCGGAGCATGCCGTGTTCGGGTTCTTCGCCGCCTGCGGGCTCGACCCGACCCAAAGCGTCTACCGGGTGATCGGCCGGCTCTGACAGCCAGGGCTCAGGCCACCGCCACCGGGCAGGTGCTTGATCTCCCTGATGGAGTTGGAGCGGAGCAGGTCGGGCTCCCCGACGTCGAGGCGGTCCACCCGGTCGAGGACTCCTCGAAGAACACCCGCACCTCGAGCTGGCCAGCGACGCCCGACACACTTGTGACGTCCGGTCCCCAAGGTGATTTGGGGATTGGGCTTCCCGGTTAAGGATCAGCTCCGCCGGATCGGAACCCTCGTTCCAACGGCTACGTTTGTCGGTCAGTGGTCTCGCCAGATGGAACCCGGCCCGAGGTGAACCGGCCGGAAGTGGGGCGAAGGGCCCTGTTCGCCGGTGCAGCCCTGGTCATCGCTGTCGGCTTCGTGGTGCTCGGTGCCCTCACCGCGCCCGACGAGCCCATCGCCGTGGAGACCACCACGACCTCGACGTCCACCACCCTCGCCGAGATCCTCCCCCCGATCGACATGGACGACTTCTCCGTCGACCAGATCCAGACCGGCGTGCCGCTGGAATGGACCCGGGTGGAGCTGGCGGAGTCCGGTCACCCGCTCGGCCTCACCGAGCACCAGGACGCGGTGTATCTCTTCGCCAGCCCCACCTCACGATTTCAATTCACCGCCGGAGGACTCCTCGGCTGGAGATCGTCCGATGGCACCACCTGGGAGCCGCTGGGGCAGGTGATCGGCGACAGCTACCACGTGTCGATGGTGCGATCCACCGATCACGGATTGGTCGCCGCAGGAACCACCGCCGACGGCTCCTCCCTCGTGGTCTGGACCTCGTCCGACGGTGAGCGATGGGAGGCCACCGAGTTCAGCGACGAGACCGACTTCTGGTCGAACCGGTACTACCCGATGGGGATCGGCGCCAACGACGACATGCTGATCGTCGCCAGCAACCACGACCTGGACCGACATGCCCTCCTCCAGAGGCTGCTCGACGAGGCCCGGATAGACCTGGATCTCTCCCAATTTCATTGGTACACCGAGTGGCGCGGAGATGAGGGGCATTGGCTGACCCTCGATGGGCCATTGGGTCTGCGCGCTCAGGAGATCCCTCTCGACCAGTTCGAGCTCACTCCTCAGGAGCTCCGATGGATCGTCGAAGGCCACAGCAGCGCGCAGGAGGCCGGGATCTGGGCCCGGTCGAGAGACGGTGACTGGACTCTGGCCTCCTTCGAGGGGGTGGACTGGATCGAGTCGATCGTCACCCGTGCCGACGGATCCATGGTCCTGGTCGGGTGGGGGCCGGCGGGTCGGGTCAGCCGGCAAACCCGTGACGGTGTGCTGTGGACCGACTACGACGCCGAGCAGGAACCGAGGGTCATGGACCGATGGGGTTACCGTCTCGTCGGAGTCCAGGACTTCTCCCGCCCCGAGCTCCTGGTATCCGACGACGGTGTCTCCTGGGACTCGATGGGGTTGGCCGACCGGTTTCCGCTCCCGATCCAGTGGTACGTGGGCGCGATCGGATCCGGCGACGACGGCGTCGCCCTCTCCGTGATGGGTTATCACAACCCGATGCCGGTCGACCAACCTCAGGTCTCCAGCGAGATCACGACCGAGGATGGGCACGTCCTCTCCCTGAATCTCGAGAAGAGCATCCTCGCGCTCACAGTCGATGACACCACCCACAGCTGGGAGCTCTACCGGGCCGAACTCGACCCAGGCATGGAAATCGATGCCTTCGCACGCACCATGACCCTCAGCGACCCCGGCACCGGTGAGACTCTCGCCGAGCTCTCGTTCGAGGAACTGGCCCGGGCCGAGCAGGTGTACTACACCGAGCGGTTCGAGCCCGAGGAGCACGTGGCCCTGGTCTTCACTGCAGACGGGTCCGACTGGATCATCCAGCCGGCGATCACCGTCTTCGGCAGGGTCGTGTGGATCGTCTCCTTCGAGGTGGCCCTCGGTCACGTGTACGCCACGGTGCTCGACCCGAGGGACGTCTACAACCCCTACGCCGAGGCCGGGTTCGAGCTGTGGGTCGCAGAGATCCCCTAGCCGTTACCGTTGCCTTCGATGACCGAGTATCGAAGGATCGTCCTCGACGACCAGCCCACCCAGGTTCACCTAGTGGCCGGCGAGCTGGTGACTGCCGACGGGCGGCGCATCCCTGCCGAGGGAGCCCACCACCTGCCCCCGGTGGAGCCGACCAAGATCATCGCCACCCATCTCACCTACCGGAGTCGTGTCGACGAGTTCATGACCAGGCTGCCCCCGGCCCCGACCTACTTCCACAAGCCGACCACTTCGCTCAACGCCCATGGCGGCGACGTGGTGCGCCCGCCGCGGTGCAAGTACCTCAACTTCGAGGGGGAGATCGCCATCGTGATCGGCCGCAGGGCGTTCGCCATCTCCCCCGACGAGGCGGCCGGCCACATCGCCGGCTACACCATCGCCAACGACTTCGGTCTCCACGACTTCCGCGACACCGACGCCGGGTCGATGCTGCGGGTGAAGGGCTCGGACACCCTGTGCCCGCTGGGCCCGGGCCTGGTCGACGACTGGGACTTCCACGACAAGGAGATCCGCACCCTGGTCAATGGCGAGACGCGGCAATCGGGCACCACCGCGGAGATGGTGTGGGACATGCACTATCTGGTGGCCGATCTGGCCCGCACCATCACTTTGCTCCCCGGTGACGTGATCTTGAGCGGGACCCCGGCCGGCTCCCGTCCCGTCGCGCCGGGGGACGTGGTCACCGTCGAGGTCGAGGGTTTGGGGGCCCTCACCAATACAATCGTCGAGGGAGACATCCCGGTCTCGACGGACGTCGGTGCCCAGCCCAGCGAGTCGGAAGAGGTGATCTCCACTGCACTCGGAGGAGACTGGGAGTTTCGTGGCATTCGGGCACCGAGGGCCCCGGGGAGCCGAGCACTCGAGTCGGAGTTGAGCGAATGAAGCCCCTGGTCGGAATCACATCGTGGCGAAGACGGCTGAAGACTTTCTACGGCCCCGACACCCTGCAGTCACTCTCGACGTTCTACACCGACTCGGCGATACGCGCCGGCATGACCCCGGTGCTGTTCCCGGCCGCTCTCGAGCCGGCCGACGCCGACCGGCTCGTCGCCATGGTCGACGGGGTCATCGTCTCCGGCGGTGACGACGTTGACCCCACGACCTACGGGGCCGAGAACACCGATTCCAAGGAGTCGCACGTCGGGGTGGACGCGTTCGAGATCGCGGTGGTCGGCGCGGCACAGGCGCAGGGCAAGCCGGTCCTGGCGATCTGTCGCGGCCTGCAGCTGCTCAACGTGGCTCTGGGAGGCACCTTGGTTCAGGAGGTGACCTCCAAAGGCGGGATCCACGAACTGATCAGCGACGATCACCAGGAGATGAACGCCCGCCGTCACGTGGTCCGGTTCGAAGACGGATCCCTGCTGGCCGGCATCTACGGATCATACGAGGCCAAGGTCAACACCCTCCATCACCAGGGGGTGGACCGCCTCGCCACCGAGCTGGTGGTCGAGGGACGCACCGAGGATGGTTTGATCGAGGCGGCCCGCTTCTCGGGCGAGTGGTGGGCGCTTGGTGTCCAGTGGCACCCAGAGCGCCTCGACGACGAGCATCAGCGGATCTTCGCCACCTTCAGAGAGGTCATCGAGTCGGGCTAGGCGAGCACCCGCGACGGGGTAAGGGCCGCGGCGATCTCTTCGAAAGTCTCTTCGACGACGCGGTAGTAGACCCAGCGGCCTCGGCGCTCTCCGACCACGAGACCGGCCTCTCGCAGCACCTTGAGGTGGTGTGAGACGGTGGGCTGGCTGAGGCCGAGCGGTCCTTCGAGATCGCAGCCGCACGCCGCCCCTTCCGGCGCCTCGCGCAGCATCGAGACGATGCGGAGCCGGGCCGGGTCGGCCAGGGCTCCGATCACGGGGGCCATGGCGCTTGCCTTGTCCTCGTCGATGGCCCCCTCGTACAGCGGGGTGCAGCACATCTCCATGACGTCGACTCTACTCGTGTATTGACATTTATCTATATATTGGGGATGATCGATACATCGAAGATCGTCCATCTGTCCAAAGGAGGCGCGATGACACTTCGAAACACCGATCCCGGTGGCTGCTGCGGCGGATCTGACTGCTGCTGCTGACCGGGTCTAGAGGAGGCGCTGCTCACCCGAGCAGCGCCTCCGTCGCCTGACCTTCGGAGCAGTCGCCGAGGATCGGGCAGTACCGGCACCAGGGCCCGGCCGTTCTCGCCAGCGCCGAGCCCTCGCTCCACGCCCGTCGCATCTCGTCGACCAGTCGAGCGATATCCCCGGCCACCCTGGTGACGTCGGCGTTCGACGGCACGGTGGTGTAGCGCTCCCCCGTCTTGACCGACACCGCCTCGACCCGGGCCGGGATCTCCTCGCGGTCCAGGGCCCAGAGCAGGGAGTAGAAGAGGAGTTGGTCCTCCGCCTCTCCGATCTCTCCGGTCTTCCAATCGACGAGACGGTGTCCGCCCAGGTCTTCCCGATAGACGGCGTCGATGGTGCCCACCAATCGGACCCCGTCCTCGTTCATGTGGTCGATCACCACTTCGGAGCCTTCGAAACCCTCCCCCGGGAATCGGGTGAAGCGCTCGTACAGCCCCCGGACCTCCTCGATGACCCCGGCGAGGATCGACGGCTTCATCTCCAGCCCGGCGATCTTGTGGTTGAGGCTGGAGCCGCCGATCTCTTCCCGGCACGCCTGCACGAACTCCTCGCCGGGTATCGGCCCCGCGCTGAGATGCCGGGCGAAGATCCGATGGGCGAGGCTGCCCACGAACGCCGGCCTCGAGTCGGGCCCGTAGAGCCCTTGCAGACGGGCGTTGGCGCTGTCGGGGCACTTCTTCCACGCCACGTACGTTGAGGCAGAGAGACGCACCTCGTCACCAGGGAGCACCTGTGGGATGAAGACCACCATCCGATGCGAGGGTATACCGGCACCGCGACAGGATGGGTTCCGTTATCCCTCCCACGCCCGGTAGCATCCGGTCTTCGTGGCTGGGGCCATGCGGGGCGGCCCGCCAGATGAAGAAGCAACTCTCCTTTCCCATTCATCCACTGCTCGCCGCGGCCCTGGTCGCCGGGGCGCTGTTCGCCATCCTCTTCGGCGCCTACGGGATCACCCGCTGGGCCTCTGCCGGCGAGGTGATGGGGCGTGTCCAGGTGGCGGAAGCCGAGTTGGGCGGGAAGACCGAGGATCAGGCCCACAACGCGGTGAGCGCCCTCGAGATCGGCCGACTGGCCCGCCTCGCCCACTTCGTGGTCGACGGCAACGAGGTGGAGTTGCAGCCCGGCTACACCGGGTTGGAGATCGACGAGGACCGCTTCGTCGCAGAAGCCATGGCCGTGGGGAGGGAAGGCAACTTCGCCAGCCAGTTCCTCCACTGGCTGACCAACATCTTCTCGACCACCGTGATCGAGTTGGAGGGAACCCTCAACGACGCCGCGATGGACGAGATCTTCGACGGCTGGGACAGCCAGGTCATCGACAAGCCGATCCGGCCCGGGTCGATCGAGCTCCAGGATGGTCAGCTGGTGGCGGTATATCCGGACACAGGAGTGGGTGTCGACCGGGATCCGGCCAAGCGCATCGTGCTGGAAGCACTTCTCGCCGAGGAGAGACAGACCCGCGAGATCCCCACCATGACCGTCGAGCCGGTGCTGACCGCGGACGACGTGGAAACCGCCCTCGCCGACGCCGAGCGGATGCTGGCCGGCCCCATCACCATGACCTACGAGGACAGGGAAACGGTGCTCGAGGTGGACCAGTTACAGCAGGCATTCGTCTCTGAGACCCTGGTGCACAGCGACCCCGAGATCGTCAACTCATTCGACCCCGAGGTCATCGACACCTTCCTCGACCCGATCCGCTCCGAGTTCGAGGCCGGGCCGGTCAATGCCCGACACCGGATCAACGACGACAACACCGTTTCGGTGATCCCGGGGCAGAACGGGACCCGGATCGACGAAGTGGAGACGGCGGTGCGTCTCTATGAGGCCAGCCAGACCCCGGCGCGGCGAGGTGAACTCCCCATCGTCGAGGGCGCCGAGCCGGAGATCACGACGGAGTACCTGGAGAGCCTCAACGTGCGCCACCTGGTCTCCCAGTTCACCACCTATCACAACTGCTGCGAGCCTCGGGTGACCAACATCCACTTGATCGCCGACACCATCGACGGTGCGCTGGTCCTGCCGGGAGCGACCTTCAGCATCAATGAGTATGTCGGGGAGCGCACCATAGAGAAGGGCTACGTCGACGCCGGCTCGATCGTCGCCGGGGAGATCGTCGACACCGTGGGTGGAGGCACCAGCCAGTTCGCCACCACCTTCTACAACGCAGTCTTCTGGGGCGGCTACCAGGACGTCGATCACCAGCCCCACTCCTACTACTTCTCCCGCTACCCGGAGGGCATCGAGGCAACCTTGTTCTGGCGGTCGATCGACGTCGTGTTCCGCAACAACCGGGAGCACGCCATCCTCATCGACACCCGCTACACCGACACCTCGATAACGGTGCGCTTCTTCGGCTTCAACCACGGCCGGACCCTGGTTGGGGAGCAGAGCGGAGGCCAGACCCACATCAGGGTGGCCAGCGAAGGCGGGCCCGATGCGCTCCACGTCAAGTACAGCGTCTCGGACCGGTACAACATCACCGAGCCAGGGCCTCCCATCTTCCGCGGTGACCCCGAAATGGGCGTCGACCAGGAGCGTCAGGTGCAGAGTGAGGCGGAAGGCTGGACCGTCACCGTCACCCGCACCATTCTCAAGGGCGGGACCGAGCAGGTCGAGGAACGCCAGTGGGTGTGGCGCTACCGCCCGCAGCGGGCCATCTTCGAGGTGCACCCGTGCAAGGTGCCGGGCTCCGCGACCACCTGCCCGACCACCACCACGACCACACAACCGCCGACGACGACGACCTCGCCCCCGGAGGAAACCACGACGACGGTGCCAGACGACGGGGGTTAGCCCCGTCTACTCCTCCTCGCCGGACGGGTCCTCCTCTGAGGATGCTTCCTCTCCGGCCTCGTCGTCCGGGTAGAAGCGAAGGAACGACCCGGTGACGTCGCTCACCGTCTCGGTGGACGCTTCGTCCCATCCCCCCTGGCGGCGGACGGTCACCACGTTCTGCAGGACGTAGACGTAGTCGATTCCGAGGCCGAGGGCGAAGAGCCGGTCGGCCAGCTTGCCGGGTACGCCATGACGATCCGAGTCGGCGGTGAGGGTGTGCCCGTCCTGGCCGGTGAAGCTGCGGTCGGTGTCGATGACCAGGACGTCCCCCATGGTCACGGTGTCTTTGATGATCACGTCTTGGCCCATGGTGCGGGGATGGTACCTACCCGCCCAGTGAACCGGACAGCTCGCCGATGACGTGGACCTTGACCAGGTTGGTGGCGGCCTGGACGTTGGGAGGCACCCCGGCCACCATCACCACGTTCTCACCCGGGGAGACGACACCTTCCCGCGTCAGCACGTCGGCGGCGGCGGCGATCTCGTCGTCGGTGTACCTGGCTCGCTCGAAGGCGTGGGGCTGGATCCCCCAGAACAGGGCCATTCGTCGACGGGTGACGTCGTTGGGCGTGAAGGCCACGACTCGCTGCGGCGGCCGGTATTTCGAGATGAGGCGGGCGGTGCTGCCGCTCTCGGTGAAGGCGACGATGGTGCGGGCAGAGACGTTCTTGGCGATCTGGGTGGCGGCCTGTGCCACCGCGGAGGCGATCTCGTTCTCCCCGCCGACGAAGGGCACCGCCGCCTGCTCCGGGAGGGTCCCTTCCTCGATGGTCCGACAGATCTGCGCCATCGCCTCGACGACCCGGGCCGGGTGTGCACCGACCGCGGTCTCACCCGACAGCATGACCGCGTCGGTGCCACTCATCACGGCGTGGGCAACATCGGTCACCTCGGCCCGGGTGGGACGGGGGCTGTGGGTCATCGACTCCAGCATCTCGGTGGCGGTCACCGAGATGAGGCCCGAGGTATTGGTCCGTTTGATGATGTCGGTCTGGATGAGCGGGAGCCGGTCGAGGGGGAGCTGAACCCCGAGATCACCGCGGGCGACCATGATCCCGAAGGACACCTCGAGGATCTCGTCGAGATTGTCGAGCGCCTGGGCCAGCTCGATCTTGGCGATGATCGGGACATCGCCGGCCAATTCCGCCACCGCCTCGACGTCGGCACCGGTGCGGACGAACGAGGAGGCGACGAAGTCGACTCCCAGCTCGCGCCCCAGCTCGAGATCGGCCTCGTCCTTCGGCGTGACGTTGCCTACAGAGAGGCTGCTGTCGGGGAAGGCGACTCCTTTGTGGTCGGAGAGGAGACCTCCGGTGACCACCCGAGCGCGCAGCGCCGAGTCGGAGCGGCCCACCACCTCGCACGAGACCAGCCCGTCGGCCAGGATGACCCGGTCTCCCGGGCTGACGTCGGTGAGCAGGGCGTCATAGCCCACCGGGATCCGGTCTGCGCCGACCTCTCCGCCGTCCGGTACCAGCTCGATCTCCTCGTCGGGAGCCAGGCTGATATAGCCTCCCGGGAACTCTCCCACCCTGAGTTTGGGACCCTGGATGTCCTGCATCACCGCCACCGTGCGGCCGGTGTCCCTGGCAGCCGATCTAACCCACTCGAAGAACCTTCGGTGCAAGTCGTGATCACCATGGGAGAAGTTGAGACGGGCCACGTCCATCCCCGCCTCGACAAGCGAAAGCACCCCACTCGGGCTGGCCACCGAGGGCCCGAGCGTGGCGATGATCTTGGTCTGCCGCTGCATACGGCGCTCAAGTTAGTTGCCGGCCAGACTCGTCCTGAGTAGCTCGTTGACCAATCGTGGATCGGCCTTGCCCTGTGTCTCCCGCATGACCTGGCCCACCAGGAACCCGACCACCTTCTCCTCCCCGCCCAGGTAGCTCTCCACCGCGTCGGGGTGAGCAGCGATGACCTCGTCCACCACGGCCTGGAGTGCCGACGTGTCCGAGATCTGGATCAGATCGCGTTCGATGGCGACATCCCGGGGGTCACCTTCTCCGGAGAGCACCCCTTCCAGGACCTCCTTGGCCGCCGAGGAGGACACGGTCCCGTCTTCGACCATGGCGATCAGCTCGGCCAGCTGCGCTCCGGCGAGTGGGACCGCCGATCCGTCCCGCCCGGTGCGGCGCAGCCAGGCGGTGACCTCTCCGGTGAGCCAGGTGGCAGCCGGGCCCGGTGGTGCTCCGGCAGCGATGGCGGCGTCGAAGATGTCACGCAGGATCACCGGGCTGTCGGACAACACACCGGCCTGGTCGGAGTCGAGGCCGGATTGGAGGTATCGGGCCCGGCGCGCCGCAGGCAGCTCGGGCACCCGCGAGCGCACTTCGTCGATCCAGGTGTCGTCCATCTTCATGGGTACCAGGTCGGGCTCGGTGAAGTAGCGGTAGTCCGAAGAGCCCTCCTTGGTGCGCATCGGGTGGGTGACTCCCGCCTCCTCATCCCAGTGGCGCGTCTCCTGTATCAGGGTCCCGCCCGACTCGAGCACATCGACTTGACGCTCGATCTCGAACTCGACGGCGCGTTCCAGCGATCGGAAGGAGTTCATGTTCTTGATCTCCACCTTGGTGCCGAGCTCGTCCTGGCTGACGGGACGCACCGAGACATTGGCGTCGAATCGAATCGAGCCCTCCTCCATGCGGGCGTCGGAGACTCCCAGCTCTGCCACCACCGCTCGCAGCTGCTGGGCGTAGGCACGAGCCTCGATGGCGCTGCGGATGTCGGGTCTGGAGACGATCTCGACCAGCGGCACCCCCGATCGGTTGAAGTCGAGCAATGTCGATTCTGCCCCGTGGATCCGGCCACCGTCACCGAGATGGGTCGATTTGCCGGTGTCCTCCTCCATGTGGGCACGCTCGATCCCGATCCTGCGGCTCTCGCCCTCGACCACGATGTCGAGATGGCCATCGTGACAGATCGGCACGTCGAACTGGGAGATCTGATAGTTCTTGGGCAGGTCGGCGTAGAAGTAGTTCTTGCGATGGAACACCGACCGTTCCGATATCTCGCAGTTGAGGGCGAGACCGATGGCCATGATCCACTCGATGGCGCGCCGGTTGGGGACCGGGAGGGCGCCGGGGAGCCCGAGACAGGTAGGGCACACGTTGATGTTCGGCTCCGCCCCAAAAGACACCGCGCAGCCGCAGAACATCTTGGAACGGGTCGACAGCTCGACATGGACTTCGATCCCGACGACCGGCTCCCACCCTGGCATCAGGCCACCTCCTCCAGGGAAGGGCGCGCCGTGAAGCCGGCGAGACGCTCCACCTCGGCGGCGACCCGGAACATCAGCGTCTCACCGAGTGCGGGAGCCATCACCTGGAAGCCGACGGGGAGGTGCTGGTCGTCGAGGGCCACCGGGACCGATATGCCGGGATGCCCGACGAGGTTGAGCGGGTTGGTGCAGATGTCGGTGAGGTACATCGACAGCGGATCATCGACCTTCTCGCCGGAGCGAAACGCCACCGTGGGGCTGGTCGGGGAAACGAGGACGTCGACCTTGTCGTAGGCGGTGGTGAACTCGTCGCGCAGAGCTGCCCGCACCCGCTGCGCCTGGCCGTAGAAGGCGTCGTGATAGCCGGCGGACAGAGCGTAGGTGCCCAACAGGATACGGCGGGTCACCTCGGGCCCGAAGCCCTCGGCGCGGGTCTTCGCCATCAGCTCTTCGGTCGTGGCGCCATCGGCCCGGTGCCCGTAGCGGATCCCGTCGAAACGGGCCAGGTTGGCGGATGCTTCCGCCGGTGCCACCAGGTAGTAGGCGGAGAGGGCGATGTCGACAGTGGGCAGTGACACCTCCGCCACGTCGGCGCCGGCGTCCGAGAGCCGGTCGAGCATCGCCGCCATCGACGCCTCGACGGCCGTCTCGTAGCCCTCACCGGCGAACTCACGGACCACGCCGATCTTCAAGCCCTCCACCCCGGCGTCCAGGTGGGCGGAAGGCCGGGGGTACTCACCGGGATATGAAGTGGCGTCGAGGGGATCGTGGCCCCAGATGGCCTCGAGCGTGAGGGCCGCATCTGCGACGCTCTTGGAGAGAGGGCCGATCTGATCGAGGGAGGAGGCGAAGGCGATGAGCCCGTAGCGGCTCACGGTCCCGTAGGTGGGTTTGACCCCAACGATCCCGGTCAGCGCGGCCGGTTGGCGGATGGAGCCTCCGGTGTCCGAGCCGAGGGC
>CAZLEQ010000062.1:0-11424 GCA_964558575.1 uncultured Acidimicrobiaceae bacterium
CCTCCTTGCCGAAGAGGAACTCGGTCAGGGCCTTGGCGGTCTCGGTCTTCCCGACACCGGAAGGCCCCAGGAAGATGAACGAACCGGACGGTCTGCGGGGATCCTTGAGCCCGGCCCGGGTGCGACGGATCGCCTTGGAAACCGCCTGGATGGCGTCGTGCTGACCAATGATCCGCTTGTGCAACTCGTCCTCCATGTTGACGAGACGGGCGGTCTCCTCCTCGGTGAGACGATGCACGGGGATCCCGGTCCACTGCGCCAGGACTTCTGCGATCTCTTCCTCGTCGATGACCCAGCCCGGGTCCGATGCCTCGGATTCGCGCTCGGCACGCTCCACGAGCAGGGAGCGCTCCTCGTCGCGGAGGGTTGCCGCCCGCTCGTAGTTCTCGCCGCTGACCGCCTCGGTCTTGTCTTTGCGCAACCCGGCGAGCTTGCCGTCGATCTCCAGGATCTCAGGGATGTCGCTCTTGCGATGGATGCGCATCCGTGACCCTGCCTCGTCGATGAGGTCGATGGCCTTGTCGGGCAAGAACCTATCGGCGAGGTAACGATCGGCGAGGTTGGCGGCGGACACTATGGCCTGATCGGTGAAACGAACCGAGTGGTGCTCCTCGTAGCGATCCTTCAGACCCATGAGGATGTCGATGGTGTCGGTCAGGGAGGGTTCGTCGACCTGGACCGGTTGGAATCGCCGCTCCAGGGCGGAGTCCTTCTCGAGGTACTTGCGGTATTCCTCGAGAGTGGTGGCACCGACGGTCTGCAACTCGCCACGGGCCAGCATCGGCTTCAGGATCGAGGCGGCGTCGATCGCTCCTTCGGCGGCACCGGCCCCGACGAGCGTGTGGATCTCGTCGATGAACAAGATGATGTCGCCGCGGCTCTTGATCTCCTTGAGGACCTTCTTCAGCCTCTCCTCGAAGTCCCCGCGATAGCGAGACCCGGCGACGAGGGCTCCGAGGTCGAGCGTGTAGAGGTTCTTGCCCCTCAGGTTCTCGGGGACCTCGTCGGAGACGATTCGCTGGGCGAGCCCCTCGACGATGGCGGTCTTGCCCACTCCCGGCTCACCGATGAGGACGGGATTGTTCTTGGTTCGTCGGGAGAGGATCTGCATGACCCGCTCGATCTCGCGGGTGCGCCCGATGACCGGGTCGAGGGTCCCCTCGCGGGCCGACTGGGTGAGGTTGCGCCCGAACTGATCGAGCACGGTCGAGCCGGAGGAGGTCGATTCCCTGCCACCGGCGCCTGCTGCCTTGGGCTGCTGCTCCTCGCTGCCACCCGGACCGGAGAGGAGCTGGATCACTGTCTGGCGCACCTTCTGCAACTCGGCTCCGAGCTGCTGGAGGACCTGGGCGGCGACACCCTCTCCCTCCCGGATCAGTCCGAGGAGGATGTGCTCGGTCCCAATGTAGTTGTGTCCCAGCTGGAGCGCCTCGCGCAGTGACAGTTCGAGGACCTTCTTCGCCCGGGGCGTGAATGGGATGTGCCCCGACGGCGACTGCTGGCCCTGACCGATGATCTTGACCACCTCGTCGCGTACCGACGCCAGGTCGATGTCGAGGCTCTCGAGGGCCTGGGCGGCGATTCCCTCGCCCTCGTTGAGAAGACCGAGGAGGATGTGCTCTGTCCCGATGTAATTGTGGTTGAGGAACCGGGCTTCTTCCTGGGCCAGTACAACGACCCTACGGGCCCGGTCCGTGAAGCGCTCAAACATTCTCTGCTCCTGGACCTGGCATATGCGATTTTACCATCGGCTGGGGACTGAACCGCACCACGCTTCCCAGCCCCTCGATCCGTAATACCATCGTCACCGATGGAAGACCTCCAAAGCCTCGTTGGTATTCCCCGCATCTGGGACCACTTGGAAACGGTCGAAGAGCGGCTTCTCGAAGCATCGGCCGCCGACGACCCCTACCTGACGAAAATCGCCCAGCACCTCCTCCTCGCCGGGGGCAAGCGTTTCCGCCCGCTGCTCGCCCTGCTCGCCGCTGAGTTCGGCGATCCGGTGGACCGACGCCCCGTGGAGGCTGGAGTTGCCGTCGAGTTGATCCACGTCGGATCGCTATACCACGACGATGTCATCGACGAAGCCGACACCCGGCGTGGAGCCAGCTCCGTCAATGCCAACTGGACTAACACGGTGGCGATTCTCGCCGGCGACTTCCTCATGGCTCGAGCCTCAGAGGTCGCCGCCACCCACCTGAGCCAGGAGTCGGTCCGTCTCCTCGCCACGACATACGCCGAACTGGTCGAGGGCCAGACCCGCGAGCTGCAACTCACCGACGACCTCACGCATTCGCTCGAGGACTACCAGCAGGTGATCGGCGGCAAGACTGCTTCTCTGATCCGCACCTCGGCCCGCCTCGGAGCCATGGCCGCCGATGCCGATGACCAGGTGGTGGAGGCCCTCTCCACCTGGGCATGGGAGGTGGGCATGGTCTTTCAGATCACCGACGACGCCCTCGACCTAGTTGCCGACGAGGAGACCATTGGAAAGCCCGCCGGATCGGACATACGTGAGGGAACGTTCACCGGACCGGTGCTCCGCGCCGTCTCCGGGCCTCATGGAGATCGGGTTCGGGAGATCCTCCGGCAAGACCGGCCCTACCGCGATCGCGACGTCGCCGAAGTCATATCCCTGGTCAGGATGGGCGGTCACGTCGATGCAGCGCTCGAAACGGCAGCCCAGCGCCTGGCCAAAGCCGAAGAGGCACTCAGCGACGTGCCCGAGTCGGCACCCAAGGAGATCCTCGAGCGTCTCGGCGCCTACCTCCTGGAGCGGGTCGAGGCCGCCCGCACCTGATTGGCGCCACTTCCCTGGTGCACACAGGCTTCGCAGAAGCCATACGATGCGCAAGAACGGGTGGGTCAGGGCGAAGCCGGACGCATCGTAGGGAAGAGGATCACTTCCCGGATGTGAGCCTGATCCGTTAGCAGCATGACCAGGCGGTCGACCCCAATACCGAGGCCACCCGTCGGGGGGAGTCCGAATTCCAGCGCCTGGATGTAGTCGTGATCGATCACATGGGCCTCCTCGTCACCGGCCGCCCTTGCCGCCGCCTGTGCCTCGAATCTCTCCCTCTGGTCGTCGGCGTCGTTCAACTCGGAGAAAGCGTTGCAGTACTCCGAACCGGCGATCACCAGCTCGAATCTCTCGGTGATCCGGGGGTCTTCGGGGCTCTTCCGTGACAGGGGCGAGACCTCGGTCGGGAAGTCCATGACGAAGGTCGGCTCCCAGACATCCTTGTGAGCCAACTCGTAGAGCTCGAACATCATCTTCGCTGAGCTCCATCCCTCATCGGCATCGACACCGTGTCCTGCGAGAAGCGATGCCAGCCGTCGGGGCTCGGTGTCGAGGGAGACGGGCTCACCGATGAATTCGCAGACCAGATCAACCAGCCGCACTCTGCGGAAGGGTGTCGCCAAGGAGAGCTCACGTCCCTGGTATGTGGTGGTTTCGGACCCGAGCGCCGACTCTGCGACCGCGGCGAAGACCTCTTCGACCATGTCCATGATGTCCCGGTAGTCGGCGAAGGCCTGATAGGCCTCCAGCATGGTGAATTCGGGATTGTGGGTGGAGTCGATCCCCTCGTTGCGAAAGATCCGTCCGATCTCGAACACCTTCTCCATGCCCCCCACCACCAGCCTCTTGAGGTGGAGCTCCGTGGCGATCCGTAGCTGGAGTGGGATGTCGAGGGCGTTGTGGTGGGTGACGAACGGCCGGGCCAGCGCTCCGGTGGCCTGCGTGAGCAGCACCGGGGTCTCGACCTCGATGAATCCCCTCTCCTCGAACTGGCGCCGCAGATCCGAGACCACCCGGGCTCTGATCAACGCGGTCTGGCGCGCCTCGGGGTTGACCATCAGATCGAGGTAGCGCTGTCGGCTCCGCGTCTCCACATCGACCAGGCCATGCCACTTGTCGGGAAGCGGGCGCAGGGCCTTCTGGAGGAGGGTGAGGCTGTCGATCTTCACGCTCAGCTCCCCACGCTTGGTGGTCATGACCACGCCACCGGCACCGACCCAGTCGCCCAGATCCAGCTCCTCGAATCGCTCGGCGAGCTCATCACCGGCGAAGCCCCGCTCGACGAACAGCTGGATCGACCCACTGAAATCCTGGAGGGTGCCGAACTGGAGTTTGCCAAACGAGCGGTGCAGCATCAGGCGGCCGGCCACCATCACCCGGTCCTCCGTCTCGGCCCCAGCCCCGAGCTTCGGGTAGCGCTCGTGGAGCTTTGCGGCCAGAGCGGACCGCTCGAAACGGTGCGGATAGCCGCCGCCGTCGAGCATTGCGTCGTGCTTGGTGCGCCGGTCGTCGATCAACCTGTCCGGGCCGGTCTCGGTGTGGTCGGTCATCGGGAGGTCACGATGTTGGCATAATCGTCAACCGGCTCGGCTCCTCGAGGAGAACGCCCCGGTCCGGGAGCGGCTTGCCGTCGACGATGTCGAAGGCGACATTGTCGATGAGACGGACGGGGCCGACCCGAGCGGCCACCGCCAGCACTGCAGGCCGGTCGAGGGTCCCTATCGGCTTCATCGTCTCCTGTGAGGCCAGCTTCACATAGTCGATCTCGAGTCCCTTCATCGACCGCTCCACAGTGGCCTCCAGGCGGTCAGTCCTGCGCTCTCCCGCGTCTACCTGCTCCGACGCCTGGAACAGCCCGCGCGAGATGGCGAGAGCGGCTCGACGATGGTCCTTGCTGAGGCGTACGTTTCGGCTCGAAAGCGCAAGACCATCGGGATCACGCACCACAGGTGCCTCGACGACCTCGATGGGAAATCTGAGATCACGGACCATTGCCTTGAGGACCGCCACCTGTTGGGCGTCCTTGCGGCCGAACAACGATACGTCGGGACGTAGCCCGGCGAATAGTTTGGCGACGACCGTGGCCACCCCGACGAAGTGCCCCGGGCGGTGACGTCCTTCCATCTCGTCTGTGACCCCAATGACCTCTACGGTGGTCACCGCTTCACCGGGGTATACCTCCGCTTCTTCGGGAGCGAAGAGCACGTCGACCGAGTGCTCCAAGGCGAGCGCCGCATCGCGCCCCTCGTCTCGGGGATAGGCTTGGTAATCGTCGGGCTCGTTGAATTGGGTCGGGTTGACGAACAGAGATACCACCAGCGTGTCGCACTGATCGCGCAACATGTCCATGAGACGGAGATGGCCCTCGTGGAAGTACCCCAACGTGGGCAACAGGCCGACCTTCCCCCGGTAGTGCGTCCTGGTCTCGGCGAAAGTCCGGGTCACTTCCACCGGTGCAGATCCTCCTCCCGTCCGGCGCGAATGGCCGTGGCCTCGGCGATCAGGCGGAACTGGCGACCGACATGCGAAGAGACCTGGTGGGCCGCCTCGAGGTGACCGATCACGGTCTCTATGTCGCCCCGGGCGATTGGCCCGGTCAGCGAGGCGGCCGCACCCTTGTCGAAAACGTTGGCCACCGCCCGTTCCACCAGAGGTCGGGACACCCTCGGGTCGATGTCCGCCGAGTGGAACAAGTCCCCGGATACCGCCAGGGACGTCACCACGAAGTTGGCGGCCGCGGCTGCCGCGGCGTGATAGGCAGGGCGAGCGCTGTCATCGAGACGGAAAACCTCCATCTGCAACGAGCTGGCGAGGTGAGTGAGGACGTCGACCGCCAGCGGATCTCCATCGATCCCCACGAAAGACCCGGCGAGAGCTCGGGCACCAGTTTCGGGATCAGGCAGCGATTGGAGCGGATGGAACCCGCCGACTGCAGTGCCGCGCTCCTGGATCTCGTGGAGCACGAGCACGGGTGTGAAACCGGAGAGATGAGCGACCACCCCCACCTCGGACAGGTGTGGAGCGATGCGGACGGCGACCTCGGCGATGGCCTCGTCGCGGACTGCGATCAGAGCGATGTCGGCCTCCGGGAGCGGAGAGTCCCAGTCGAGGTTTGCCCAGCGTTCCGAGTGGTGGCGGCTGAGAACGCCGGCGATGTCGTGGCCGGCAGTGTGTGCGGCAAGCGCGATCGCCCCGCCGGCCCTTCCCAGGCCGACGATGATCAGACGCATCTCATCTCTCGCCGCGACACTGACGGCGAGGGTACCCCCACTCAGTGCTGGTTCACGGCCAGACCCGCACCGACCTCTCCCTCCGCAACCTGGGGTGCTGGGACGGGTGGCGTCACTCCTCTTGGATCTGGTTTGATGTGATCACGGGCCAATTGGAGTCGAGCTCGGCCTTGTGAGAGCGGTATTCGTCCCGGCGTTTCCAAAACTTTGTCTTCCACACTCGAAATCGGCGCTTCCCCGGCTCACCGGCACCGTTGCTCACATCATCGGCCCGGGTTCGTCTCTCCTCTGGGAGGACTACCTGTTCGGGGTCTTCGAGCGTGTGGAGCATCTGGTTGGCGGCGTGCCTGTTCGCCCGATGCTGCTTCTTTCGTTCTTCGCGCGTCGGCCGACTCTCGGCGTATCCGGGAATCTCCTGGCGGTTCTCTCGCGCCCTCTTGGCCATTCATTACCTCCTGTCCTTGGGACTGGCGTGTCACACAGAGGAGTTGGAGGGGGCGAGCGGCCTCTCTGCGAAGGCGCGGCGCGGGCCCGAGTGACACCTTGGGCATCCGGGCATCGGGCCAGTTGCACCATGGCCAGAACCTAGCACGACGCAGAATTACGCGAACAGAGTCTTAGTGCTCTCCCTCGGACGTCGCCGGCTCCCCTAGATCAAGTAGGGGATCAGCCGACGTCCGACCCTCCGCCGGTACTCAAGATAGCCGGCATATCGCATCCTCAGATGACGCTCCTCATACGCCGCCTTGAGCAGGAAGAGAGGAACCAACAGCATTGTCGCAATGAGCCCGGCCACGCTGTCGAGCGCGAGGGAAGTCCCCACGAAGAACAGGATCAGACCGCCATAGATCGGATGGCGGGCATACCGATAGGGACCGTCCGTCACCAGTGCGGCATCCTGGCGGGGCAAGGGACTTGCCCTCAGAGCGGTACCGAGCCGGCGGGAGGCGGCGAAGGCGAGGCCGGCTCCGACGATGGCTACGACGACACCCGCCGCCTGGGCGACGTTCATCCCGCGGTCGGGAATGGTCCCGTCGTAGACCAATGCGAGGGCCACGGCGAGTATCAGTGTGAACTGAGCCCCGAGCAGCAGTAGCGCCGGCCAGCGCGGAGCCTGCGGTATCCAACGCCGACTCAGTAGATCGACCCCCTGGTCACCGACCACGGCGAGGGCGGACTTCGCTTCGAGATCGCTGGACACCGGCGCCTCCGGCCAGACGTCTACGAGCGGGCGCAACACGAACTCGCGCTCGATGGCCCTGGGATGAGGCACCTCCAGTCGCGACGTGGAGACCGGTCGACCGTCACTGGCGACGATGTCCAGATCCAGGGTGCGGGGCCCCCACTCCACGGTCCTCTCGCGTCCGTGAGCCTTCTCGATCTCCTGGATGACGTCGAGCAACTGCTGAGGTGGGAGATCGGCCTCGGCTACGACGACCGCATTCAGATAGGGGTCCTGATCAGGCCCACCCACCGGCTCTGTCTCGTAGATGCCAGAGACCATCAGCTCCCCCAGGTGGCGCTCGAGCTCCGCGCAGGCCTCGAGAAGATTGCGGTGCCGGTCTCCGACATTGGAGCCGACCCCGATTGCGTATCGGGTCATCGGGTTCGTTCGATCGTGACCGACACGTCCTCGAACGCCAGGTCGAGCGGTGCGTTGGGCTTGTGGATGGTCACCACCGCCTTGGTCACCTCCCGGTGGCCCAACACCGCCTCGGCCACCCGGGCGGCCACCGTCTCGATCAATTTGTGCGACTCCGCTCCCACCACCTCGCGGATCTCCATTGCCAGCGTGGAGTAGTCGAGGCCATCGGCGAGATCATCGGATCGTCCCGAAAGAGAGAGATCGGTGTAGGCGATGACGTCCACCTTGAACACCTGGGCTCTCTCCTGCTCACGGTCGAGGACGCCGTGCTTGGCGTAGACCTCGATTCCCCTGAGCTCGATGCGGTCGTTCAACTCCCGTTGGCCTCGGGGATCAGCGAACGTCCCTCCGGGCCCAGGGCTCTGCCCAGGATCTGCTGGATCAGGGCAAGGGCGAGGATTGGGTCGTCGACCAGTCCCGAATCCACCAGGTAGCCACCGAGAAGCCCGCCGATGGTGTCGTCGATGGTCTCCCGATGGATCAACACCCGGGCGTGGTTTCTGGCGAGTGCCTGGTCCAACGTGGCGAAGAACCTCCCCACGTGGAGTCTGGTGACCGGGCCCGACATCGGCACCGAATAGGTGGCGATTCCAGCCTGCCTGTAGGCGGCCAGGTTCTGATTCCCCGGCAGCATCGAGACGATGGTGTTGATCTGGGCCTCCTCGACGAGCCAGGTGATCTCTTCTTCCCGTCGCACCCGCCGATGCTGGAACCCAGAACCTCCCACGCGGTCGGAGACGGCCAAGCGATCGGTGATCACCCAGGTGAAGCCGCGTGGTTTCAGGCCTGCAACCATTCGTCCCATTACTGGTTAGCCACGATAGCGCCCGCCACCCTGAGCGCATCTCGCGATCTGGGGATATCGTGAACCCGAAACAGCCTTGCGCCATGGGCATAAGCGAGTGCCGTCGTCAACGCCGTCGCCCGGTCGCGCCCGACCCTAGAGTCGTCCCCGATCACCTCACCGAGGAACCCCTTGCGTGAGGTGCCCACCATCACGGGCAGGCCGTGTTCGGCGAGACGATCGATGTGGGCAAGGAGGGTGAGGCTGTGCCGGGCGCGCTTGCCAAATCCGATCCCGGGGTCGATGGCGATCCTCGCCAGGTCCACCCCGGCTTCCTCCAGGATGCGGACCGAGTCGAGCAGATACGACTCCACCTCGGCGACTACGTCCCCGTAGACCGGGTCGACGTGCATATCGGCGGGGTGGCCCTTCATGTGCATCACCACGACCCCACAGTCGTTACCGGCAACGATCCCGACCATCTCGGGATCTCTGAACCCGGTGACGTCATTGACCACCACCGCGCCCGCCTCCAGGGCGCGCCGGGCGACACCCGGCTTGTAGGTGTCGACGCTCACCGTCACGCCTGCGCCGACGAGGCCTTCTATCACCGGCATGAGACGGCGCAGCTCCTCGTCCTCGGAAACCGGCTCCGCCCCGGGTCGGGTGGATTCCCCCCCCACATCGATCAAGGTCGCTCCCAGCTCCATCATCTCGGTGCCGTGAGCGATCGCCGTGACCGGATCGAGGAACTCCCCTCCGTCGGAGAACGAATCTGGGGTGACGTTGACCACTCCCACCAGCGCGCCGGCGCGAAGATCGATATCTCCCCCGGCAACCGTCCATACGAGTGCAGGAACGGTCAGCTCCTCGTGCCGAACATGAGCGACATCGCCTCGGATCTGGTCGCCGGGTTGGACTCCATGATCCCCCGGACCGCCGAGGTCACGGTGCGAGCCCCCGGCTTCTTCACCCCGCGCATCGACATGCAGAGATGCTCCGCCTCGACGACGACCAGCACCCCGAGAGGGTCCAGTCGATCAACGAGGCAATCGGCGACCTGTGCGGTGAGTCGCTCCTGCATCTGGGGCCGGCGAGCGAAACCCTCGACCAGTCGCGCCAACTTGGACAGACCGGTGACCCGGCCCTTCGGCATGTACGCCACATGGGCCTGACCGTGGAATGGCACGAAGTGGTGCTCACACATCGAATAGAAGGGGATCTCCCGGATCATCACTATCTCCTGGTAGTGCTCCTCCCCGAAGAAGGCATCGATCACCTCGCCGGGGTCGATGTGGATCCCCTCGAATACCTCCTCGTAGAAGCGGGCCACCCGTGTGGGGGTCTCTGCCAGTCCTTCGCGGAGCGGGTCCTCACCGAGTGCCTCGATGATCTCCCGCACCGCCTTCTCGATCCTGCCGGTGTCGATGGTGGTCACGGCTCAGGAAACTACCGACCGGCACGGCGTATTTCGCCAATTCTGGAGAAAGGGGTTGACACAGGTACCAGATTGACTGTATTATGACATCCCATAGACATCACATTGATGTCGAAGATGACGCACAGGAGATGTCATGCTGGTTACAATGACCCACGACCAAGTCGAAGCTCTGCTCGACGAGCGGATTCGTTACTTCAGGAGAAACGCGGAGAACCGTTGATGCAGCTGTCACACGCAATAACCAATCTGGAGTCGGCCGTAGAGACCCAGCTTCGAGTGGCCGGTCCCGAGATCGCCGAGGTCGGGGCGCAACTGATGGCTGCGCTCAAGCCCGCCATCACCCAAACCATGATGGAAGTGGTCAACATGGCGGTTACCGAGATCTCGAGCCAGTTGGACACCCAGACCATCGACATCAAGCTCGTCGACGGTGATCCCGAGCTGGTGGTCAGCGAAGATCCCGCCGCGGTGCCTCCTCCCCCACCGCCGCCGCCGCCGGGAGACGACGACTCCGACGAGGCCCGGCTCACCATTCGGCTCCCCGGCTACATAAAGGACCTCATCGCCAACGAGGCGGACACCGCCGGCGACTCGATCAACTCCTATGTCGTCGACGTCCTCAGCCGGAAGGCGAGCAAGCGGGGCACCACCGGGACCCACCACCGGAGCACGTTCCAGCTGTGATCCACGAAAACTTCTCCGTTGATGGATCCCCGGACATTGAGATCCGACTGGAGGCGGGCCGCGTCGAAGTCCACCGGGGCGAGCCCGGCAGCGTCGAGGTCACGGTGGACACCAAGGCCGCCGATTTCGTCGTCGAGCAGCGGGGCAACTCGATCCTGGTTTCCTCCGACAAGACCACGCCCTGGTTGTCCCGCGGCTCGGCCTATTTGATGATCCGAGCTCCTGATGGAGCGGACCTCCGGATGGCGGTGGCGTCGGCCGCGGTCAGGGCCGACCTCCCCCTGGGAAAGGTCGACATCAAGACCGCATCGGGCGACATCGAACTGGAGAGTGTGGAGAACCTGGTGATCAAGACCGCCAGCGGAGACGCCGAGGTGGCCAGCGTCGATCATGCCCTCAGATTCTCCTCCGCCTCCGGCGACCTGCGAGTCCGGGAGTCGTGCCACGGCAGCGTCGCCGTCTCGACCGCATCAGGCGATGTCCACATCGAGGACAGCGATGCCTCGGTCAATGTGAGCACTGCCTCCGGAGACGTACGTATCAGCCGGTTCACCGGTAGTAGCGCCTCCTTCAAGGCCATGTCGGGTTCGGTCGACCTGGGGATCCCCCGGCGCAGTGAGGTGTCATTGGACGTGAACCTGTTGTCGGGAAAGCTCCGGCTCCCCGAACCGGAATCGAGCCACGACGAGCCGGAGCGACAGATGTCGGTACGGGCCAAGCTGGTGTCGGGGAACTTGACCATCAACCGGGTCTGAAAACTCGCGATCTCGAAGGATATCCCCTCCCGATCCTCACCTCACCACGAGCCAAGCCGCCGCCACACCTTCCACGACAAGCCAC
>CAZLEQ010000063.1:0-11268 GCA_964558575.1 uncultured Acidimicrobiaceae bacterium
GTTGGTCTGTGCCAGCTTGGTGACGGCGAGGATGAAGTTGCCCACGTTGTACTGCAGCTTCACCGGGTCGGTGGCCTCGTAGTAGATGACGGCGTCGACGGTGACCACCACGTTGTCCTTGGTGATGACCTCCTGGGGAGGCACGTCGATGACCTGCTCCCGCATGTCCACTTTGGTGAGCCGCTTCACGAACGGCATGACCCAACGCAGACCGGAGTCGACGGTGCGCTCGTACCGGCCCAGGAACTCGATCAGCCCCTTCTGAAATGGCCGAACCACCTTGAAGCCGGCTGCGGCCACTGCGATCAACCCGATTGCGAGGATCACGAACAGGATCACGATTGGATCCATGGTTTCTCTTCCTTTCTCTAACTGAGACTGAGTCAGTCCTCTAATCGCTCGACGATGAGCCGAGCCCCGTCTACCTGTGTGACGACGATCTTCGAGCCCGCCGGGATCTTGCCGGGGGCCGCTGCCCGCCACTCCTCGTTGAGGATGCGAACCATCCCCGACCCGGTATGGGGGTCGATGCCCTGGAGGACGATGCCCTCTGACCCTATCCACCGGTTGGCGCCTACCCGAGGTTGCTCCCCCTCGTCCTGTCGCCCGATGAACTTGCGCAGATACACCAGCGAGATCGTGGTGACCCCGAAGAACACCAGCCACTGGGCGATGATCGGGGCACCTACCCAGGCGAGGATGGCCGCGGCCGCACCTCCGATGGCAAACGGCAGGAGGAAGAACCCCGCGGTGAAGATCTCGCCGATTCCGACTGCGATGGCGAACAGCGTCCACAACCACCGCCACAATTCATTGTCCACGTCACTGCCTCCTTGTGCTGCCACGGCCACTGCTGCGACCAGTGCCGCCGAGCCCGATCCGTACAGGATCAGCTCTCGTTGCGTTTCCTTCCGTCTCCTGGTCCTTCCGCTCCGAACGTCGGCCCAGCTCTCCACCGCCTTGCCCCGGCGCGCCGCGGCCCATCCCTCGGCGAACGAGGCCCGGTCGCCGATGACGTCGTCCACGGTACGTCCGTCGCGCTCGGCTTCATACAGATGCTGGCTGAGCTCGTCTCGCATCTCGGTGACGTTCTCGGAGGAGAGGCCGGTCTCCCGCCAGTAACGCTCTACTTCGGCGAGGGCCCGATCTCGATCGGTCATCATCGGTCACCACCCAGGACACCGTCCACCGCGGAGCGGAACTGACGCCACTCCTCACGCCATGCCGCCAGGGTTTCCCGGCCCCGCTCGGTCATCCGGTAGTACTTACGTGCCGGGCCCGCCGGGCTCTGGACCAGGTAGCCTTCGATCAGTTCCGACTTCTGCAGGCGGGAGAGCAGGGGATAGATCGACCCTTCGCTGGCCAGGTCGAGTCCTCGCTCTCTGAGCTTGCTCACCATCTCGTATCCGTATGAGGCTTCCTCTTCGATCAATGAAAGCAGACACATGTCGAGGACTCCGTGGAGCAACTGAGTGGTGTGACTCTGTCCAGCACCCTTAGGTACCATGCAGTACATAATACCTTATGCCACCAGGAAGTCAATACTGGAAGCCGGGAATGTATCTCACCCACCGGGAGTTGATATGACAACACTCAACTTTTCTATTACCCTGAACGAACACCATGAATCCTGAGAAGTTCACCGCGCGCACCACGGAGGCCTTGGTCACCGCGACCAATCTCGCCAGAGAGCACAATCATGCCTCCGTCCTACCTGAGCACCTGGGTCTGGCTCTGCTCGGCCAGCAGGAAGGCATCGTCTACCCGTTGCTCGACAAGCTCGGGGTCTCGCCTCTCGAGCTGAGGCGGGCCCTGGAGTCCCGTCTCGACACCCAGCCCCATGTCTATGGGGACGCCGAGATCTCCACATCGCCGGAGCTCTCCCGCGCCCTGACCGAGGCCGACCGCCACCGGGAGGCGATGAGAGATGACTACCTATCGACGGAGCACCTCCTCCTCGCCCTGGCCAAGAATCTGGGGCTCGATGAGAATGCTCTGCGCGCCGCCGTGGACGAGATCCGCGCCGGACGTCGAGTGACCACCGACGATCCCGAGTCGACCCTCAATGCCCTCGAACAGTATGGGCGGGACCTGACCGCGGTCGCCCGTCAGGGCAAGCTCGACCCGGTGATCGGCCGGGACGACGAGATCCGCCGGGTGATCCAGGTGCTGTCGCGTCGCACCAAGAACAACCCGGTCCTGATCGGTGAGCCGGGAGTGGGCAAGACCGCCATCGTGGAGGGCCTGGCTCGTCGGATCGCCGACGGCGACGTCCCCGAAGGGCTCAAGACCAAGCGCATCGTCGCCCTGGACCTGGGCTCCATGCTCGCCGGGGCCAAGTACCGCGGTGAGTTCGAGGAGCGTCTCAAGGCCGTTCTCGATGAGATCAAGAACTCGGAGGGGGAGATCATCACCTTCCTCGACGAGCTACACACCCTGGTCGGTGCTGGTGCCGCCGAAGGGGCGATGGACGCCTCCAACATGCTCAAGCCGATGCTGGCCCGAGGTGAGCTGAGACTCATCGGTGCCACCACCCTCGACGAGTACCGCAAGCACATCGAGAAGGACGCCGCCCTGGAGCGTCGCTTCCAGCCGGTGATGGTCGAGCCACCGACGGTCGAGGAGGCTATCGGCATCCTGCGTGGTCTCAAGGAGCGCTACGAGGTCCATCATGGAGTGCGCATCACCGACTCGGCTCTCGTCGCCGCCGCCGTGCTCTCCGACCGCTACATCACCGCCCGTTTCCTCCCCGACAAGGCCATCGACCTCATCGACGAGTCGGCCTCGCGGCTACGCATCGAGATCGACTCGATGCCCGAGGAGATCGACGAGCTGACCCGGCGTCGCATCCAGCTCGAGATCGAACAGGAGGCACTGAAGAAGGAGTCCGACAAGGTCTCGAAGGAGCGTCTCGACGGGGTGAGACAGGAGATCGCCGACCTCACCGAGGAGATCGATGCCCTCACTGCCAGGTGGGATCGTGAGAAGGAGGTCATCACCGCCATTCGCGACCTGAAGGGGCGCATCGAGGATGCTCGCACCCAGGCCGACCTGGCCGAACGCGCCGGCGACCTGGGTAAGGCCGCCGAGCTTCGCTACGGAACGATCAACGACCTCACCACCCAGCTGGGCGAGAGGGAGCGCGAGCTGGAGAAGCTGCACGAGCAGGGCTCGATGCTCTCCGAGGAGGTGACCGATGAGGACGTCGCCGAGGTGGTCTCGCGCTGGACCGGCATTCCCCTCGCCAAGCTGATGGAGGGCGAGACCGAGAAGCTGATCCACCTCGAATCCCAGCTCCACAAGCGTGTCGTGGGACAGGGTCCCGCGGTCGGGGCGGTGTCCAACGCGGTGCGTCGGAGCCGGGCCGGTCTCTCCGACCCCCATCGGCCGGTGGGATCGTTCCTGTTCCTCGGCCCTACCGGCGTCGGGAAGACCGAGCTGGCCCGTGCTCTGGCCGAGTTCCTCTTCGACGACGAGCGGTCGATGGTGCGCATCGACATGTCGGAGTACATGGAGAAGCACTCGGTCAGCCGGCTCATCGGGGCGCCACCCGGATACGTCGGCTACGACGAGGGGGGCCAGCTCACCGAGGTGGTTCGCCGCCGTCCCTACTCGGTGGTGCTCCTCGACGAGATCGAGAAGGCGCACCCCGAGGTGTTCAATGTCCTGTTGCAGGTGCTCGACGACGGCCGTCTCACCGACGGGCAGGGCCGCACCGTCGACTTCACCAACGTGGTCCTGATCATGACCTCGAACCTGGGTTCGCAGTTCATCGATCCCGAGCTACCCCGCGAGGTGGTCGAGGAGC
The DNA here is from genome assembly GCA_964558575.1 of uncultured Acidimicrobiaceae bacterium. GTDB lineage: Bacteria > Actinomycetota > Acidimicrobiia > Spongiisociales > ZC4RG35 > JANQRA01. The sequence goes on from CAZLEQ010000063.1 coordinate 3,809, forward strand.
GGGTGATGAAGGCGGTCCGGGAAGGATTTCGACCCGAGTTCCTCAACCGCATCGACGACGTGATCGTGTTCGACAAGCTCAGCCCGGAAGACCTGCGCCAGATCGTCGAGATCCAGATGGCCTCCCTTCGCCAGCGTCTCGACGCCAGGGGTATCGATCTCCAGACCACCGACGAGGCCCTCGACCTGCTCGCCGAGCGCGGTTACGACCCGGTCTACGGTGCCCGCCCATTGAAGCGGGTGTTGCAGAAGGACCTTGCCGACCCCATCGCCACCGCCATCCTCGAGGGCCGCTTCGCCGAAGGCGCCACGGTCAAGGTCTCGGTCGAAAACGGCGAGCTCGCCCTGGCGTAAGAAAAGCCGCGAACCCTGGGTTCGTAGCCCCGCCCAGCGAAGTCCAGCGCCCCGAGTTCGGAGAAACCGGGCTCAGCTCTGATCAGTCGTCCAGGCGAGAGTTCCCTCGTGGAACTGACTCCAGGCGAACCAGAACGACTCGTGGCTCACCAACTGCTTCCCGGTCGAGTCGTAGACCCGGATCGAGTCCTCGAGCCGCACGGTGAGGCCCGCGAATTCGATCGGGCCGTCCAGTAGGGCAGCCCGGGCTTCGGTGACAGGGAAGGCGATCGGGGTCCCATCGGTCTTGACGACTCCCACCACCTTCTCCTGGCTGGGAAGGCGAGAATCCACCTCACCCACAGGAAAGATCGGGCCGGCCGCATCCCGGCCGCCCAGGGGGTCCTCCACGTAGGTCCGGCCGATGCCGCCGTCTCGGGCGAGAATCCGGGTGTCGGGGTGAGCCTGTTTCCAGTCGTCCCAGGTCGAGGCCACAACCGAGACCTGGTCCAGGGTGATGTCGTCGGCGGCGAGCCGGCCCGATAGGGCGCGTCCGGTGAAGGTGTCGATCGCCGATCCGGTGGTCAGGTCGTACATCAGCTTGTTCGATCGCGACAACAGCCCCGAGGTGCGGAGGACCACCCGGTCGACCCCCGGCACCCCGTCGACGTAGTAGGCCTGGGCCGAGCCGCAGAGGGTGCAGTACGGGATACCCAGCTCCCGACCGCTCAGAGTGACATGGACCATCTCGTGGACCTCCATCTGATGCTTGGGGAGGGCGAGCGCCTCGCCATCGACGACGACCCCGAACACGATGTCCTGGCCGGGATACCAGTCGCCACCACTCGCATCGGTCGTCGCCGGATGGTCGAGGGCGGGGATGCAGGGACATGGCCCGTTGTCGTCGAGTGGCCGCTTGTCGGGCCCCACCCCACCCCAGGTCACCAGCCGCCAGTCGATGTCGTGGTCCTCGCTGAAGAAGCGGTCCCACGTCTCGTCGAACGGGCCGAAGATCCTCCGCTTGGCCTGGGGGTACCCGTCCCAGGCGGAGAGATCCCAAGCCATCAGATGGTTGCTGGCCCAGACGAACTCCACCGTGCCGGGATCCCACCCCGCTTCTGTGAGCTCGACGAACGCAGTGGCGAGAGCTTCGACCTCGAGGCCATGTTGGTAGAAACGGAGGAGGTCGGCGATGATCCACGCGGTTCTCGGATCGCCCGCAGCAACCAGACCCTCCACCTCCGCCACGTTCCAGTCGGTGGTGAGGACGTCGGCGAGCAGTCGGTCGACAGCCTGCTCGGCGGCGAGGTCGATGGGGCCCGAGGAGACTTCAGGTGCCTCCGGGAATCCGCTCTCCGGGACCGTGGTATCGGTGAACGTCGTGGCCGTCGTGGCCGTCGGGGCGGAAGTGGTCGAGCTCGTCGACTCCGCACCACTGCCGACGTCGACGCACGCCGCCAGAAGCACGACACCGAGGAGCAGATATCTCATCGGGAGAAGGGTACGAACCACGACGTCAGGTGGGGATAAAGGTGTTCAGTCGATCCAGCCGGTCGGTGTATCGGTGGAGGTGTTCTGCTGGAAGTGAGTGTCGAGGTGACGAGCTGAGAGTGTTTGGGGGCGATCGCCCAGTCACTACGCGAGTAGGTTCGACGGTCGGTATGAGTGACGACGTGGGAGTGGGTGGAGGTAGAAGAACGAGAAAACCCATCATCTTGATCCTCGTGAATATGGCGATGCTGATCGCGGCGTGTGGGGGCTCGGGAGGCTAGGGAGAATCGGACGCGTCGGGAGACGGGACCACCACTCAGGTCGGCACGGGCGATACCACGGCTGGGGAGCAGGACCCGAGGCCGGATACCACGGCCCGTCTGCCGACGACGCTGAAGACGACGCCGGCGATGGAGCGTCCGGTGCCGAGTCGCATTCCGCTTCGGCGAGGATCGACGGTGAGACCTACTTCTTCGGAGACACCGGTTTCGCCGCCCAACAATGCAACCCGAACCTGTTCGGGGTTTTTCTTTTCGCCGCGCTCTTCATGGTCGACGGTCAGGGAAATCCGAATATCGAGGGTGGTGGGCTCACATTGATCCTGCCCCATGAGGGCACCGATCCCGAAGAGATCGATCAATGGCCGGAGCTCACCGTTTCGATCGCCGACCCGGACCGGGAGTGGATCGCCGACGAGAAACGTACCGAAGAGTTCGATATCGAGCCCGGAGTGAGTCAGGTCGACTCCTATACCGTCGATGGCAGTAGGGCGTCGGGGGCTCCGCCCGGGGTCAGGCTTCCGCGCCCACCTCCTGGAGCACCCACCCGTTTCCGTCGGGGTCGCTGAACCCGGAGTAGCTCCCGTACTTGCGGCGTTCGGGGTCGGGTCCGTCGGCCCAGCCCTCTGGTCCCATATGGCGGATCGGATCACAGTCGATCTCCCGGTCGGTCAGCTCGGCCACCGCCTTCTCGATGTCGGCGACGCAGAGATGGATGCCCTTCATTGCGCAGGCCGGTGTCTCCCCTAGGCCGACACCGAATGTGATCGAGCACGCCGACCCGGGTGGCGTGAACTGCACCACCCGGAACTGGTCGTTGGGCTGATGGTCGACGTCGAGGACGAATCCCGCCTGCTCGTAGAACGCCCTCGCCCGGTCTACGTCGCTCACCGGGAGGATCACCACCTCCAGACGCATCTCGACTATCAGACCCTCTCCTCGATCGACGCCAGCACCTTGTCGACCCTGTCCAGACTGTGCTGCAGGCCAGACTCCATCCCCGACTGGACGTGGGCGTCGCGCGCTTCCTTCGTCTCGTGTTGCACGACGATCGTCATCGTGGTGATGCCATCCTCCTCCTCGAGTGTCAACGTGTTCACGGCCTTCGAGTCGGGGTAGGGCTCGAATACCTCGGTGGAGACGAGACGATGGGGGCGTTCTATCTCGAGACACTCCCCGTGGAAGGCCACCTCGCCGTATTCATCGTTCTGGGCCACGAAGCGCCACCGTCCTCCGACCCTGAGATCGAATTCGCACACGGTCATCGGATCACTCTCCCAGCCCCACCAGTTGCGAATGTGCTCCGGATTGGTCCAGGCCTCGAAGACCAGGTCGGCGGGAGCGTCGAACTTGCGGACGATCTTGATCGCCAGATCGGAGGGAAGCGTAACCTGGGCGCTCCCGGTTCGATCGATGGTCATCGGTCTTCCTTTCGTTGCATCTCGTGGAGATATCCGTCGAGCCGGTCGAGCCGCGCGTTCCAGAGCCGCTCGTAGTCCTTGACCCAGTCATGGATCGGCTTGAGGGCCAGTGCGTCGACCCGGTAGAGCCGCTGACGCCCTTCTGCCCTCGAGCGCACCAGACCGACATCCTTGAGCACCTTCAGGTGCTTGGACACTTGTGGCTGGGACACCGGGAGCTGGGCGACGATGTCGCTCACCGACTTCTCGCCGTCGGCGAGCACGTCGAGGATATGGCGGCGTCGCGGCTCGGCGATGGCATTGAAGGCATCGGTGGTGGTCGCGGCTCGTGGCATGAACCGAGTATACATAACCATATAAGAATATATCAACTATCCTCTCCACCATGAGTAACGAGCAATTGACGAGTTTGGCCCACACTGAGATGCCCTTCACCGAGATGCTGGGGTTGGAGGTCGAATCTGGCGATCCCGAAGCGGTGATCGCCACCGGGGGAGGTGGAAGCCGGAGCACCGCCGGCGGGATGATCCATGGTGGCTATCTGATGGCACAGGCCGACTCGGTCGGTGCCATCTGTGCCTTCCTCAACCTCTCCGAGGGCGCGGCGACCTCGACCATCGAGTCGAAGACCAACTTTGTCAGGCCCGTCACCTCAGGCGAGGTGACCTTCAGTGCCACCCCGGTGCATGTCGGTAGGTCCCTCATCGTGGTGCAGACCGACGTCATCGATGCCGACGGAAAGCTGGTGGCGCGATCCACCCAGACTCAGGCAGTGATCAACCCCGACTGAGCGTCTTCGGGGTGTCAGTCATTTTCGCGTAGGTCTTCGACGAAGCCCTTGGCGGCGTCCTCGGCCTTGTCGACCTGGTCGGTGTGCTTGGCGGCGGTCTTCTCATCGATCGTGTCCCCGGTCTCGTCGATGCCCGCGTCCGCCGGGTCCCTGTTCTTGGCGAACATGTCCTTGGCCTTGGCGATCAGGTCTCCGATTCCCAATGGGGTCTCCTTGTCGTCGAGGTCTCTTCGCCCACCCTAGGCGTCGCCCGGATCAGAATGGAGGGGCTCCGAACCCGGTCACGGTCGACTGGGCATAGTCCCCCACGTCGCGGCGCGGGGTCAGTTGAGCTCTCCCCCGGCCGTTGTCCGGAATCTCCAACTCGACGACCAGTGCCTTGCCGGCGACGGCCGTGCCCCTGAGCGTCTGCACCACGCCCTTCCAGTTGCCCAACTCCGTGTCGGTCTCCAGAGAGGCGGCACCAGTGGTCAGCAGGATCCCGTCGCTTCCCATGATCCGCACCGGGCCTTCATAGGAGGCGGCCATCAGTTCTCACTTCCGTAAATGGTGCGGATCTGGCTGCGGAGGACGATGTCCGCGGGTCGGGCGCTGAGCTCGATGACCTCCTCCAGCTCCTCGAGCTTGTCGCGTAGCCGATCGAGCTTCTTCTTCAAACGGCGGTTCTCCTCCTGCAACGCCAGCACGCGCCGCACTCCTTCCAGGTTCATGCCCTCGGCCGTCATCTCCTGGATCAGCTGGAGCCGTTCGATGTCCTCCTGGGAGTAGCGACGCGTCCCCCCTGGGGTGCGCGCCGGGTCGATAAGACCCTTGCGCTCGTAGATGCGCAGGGTCTGGGGGTGCATCCCGGCCAGCTCGGCTGCCACCGAGATCACGAACACTGCTCTCGTGGTGTCAGTCATGTTCTCTCGCCAATCATCTCAGATGAGACCTGATGTCGCCGGTCTCATGCTCCGCCAATTCTTCGAGCAGCCTCTTCTCGTCCTTGCCCAGCTTCTTGGGCACGGCCACCTCGACGGTCACCAGCAGGTCTCCTTGTCGACCTCTCTCGGGGGTGATGCCCTTGCCTCTGACCCGGAAGGTCTTGCCCGACGGCGTGCCTGCAGGGATCTTCACCTTCACCCCGCTGTTGAGCGTGGGCACGTCGATCTTGGTGCCGAGAGCGGCTTCGCTGTAGCTGATCGGCACCTTCAGGGTGAGGTCGTTGTCCTTTCTCCCGAAGGTGTGGCTGGGTGCCACCCGGATGCGGACCATGAGGTCCCCCGGAGGTCCGCCGAACCGGCCCTGCCCCCCCTTGCCCCTGAGTCGGAGCGTGGTCCCGTCTTTCACCCCGGCGGGGACTCGCAACTTGACGCTCCGCCGTCTGTTCTCCGTGCCCGAGCCGCGGCACTGACTGCACTTCTGTTCGATCAGCCGGCCGGAGCCCCCACACTGGGGACAGGGCTGTGAGAACGAGAAGACGCCCTGATTCTGGGCCACCATGCCGCGTCCCCCGCAGGTGGGACAGGTGGAGACCGAGGACCCGGGCTCGGCACCCGACCCGTTGCACTTGCTGCAGGCTGCCTCTCCCTCCACCGTTACCTGGGTGGTCACTCCGAACGCAGCGTCCTCGAAGCTGATCGTGAGCTCGGCAGCCATGTCGGCTCCCTGGGTCGGTCCACTCCGTGTTCGCTGCGCGCCGAAGCCGAAGAGGTCTCCCAGACCGCCGAATCCACCCAGGAGATCCTCGAGATCCTCCACCCGGACCTGCTGTCCACCGAAACCTCCGAAGCCACCAGGCTGACCTCCGAAACCCTGGAACCCACCAGAGGCGGCGACCCGCCGCACCTGGTCGTACTCTTTGCGTTGCTCGGGATCAGAGAGGATGGCGTATGCCTCGGAGATCTCTTTGAACCGATCCTCGGCCGCCGGGTCCCCAGGATTGGCGTCGGGGTGGTGGGTCTGGGCCAGCTTGCGGTAGGCCTTCTTCACCTCTTCGCCGTTGGCGGTCTCGGCGATCCCGAGAACCTCGTAGAAGTCCTTTTCCAGCCAGTCACGATTCATGGCGGGTCTTTCCGAGCGGCGTCGGGACCATATGCCGACCTCACGGCACCGGGAGTGAGCCTCATGGCGATGGCTCCACCGCGACCAGGGCCGCCCTGAGCACCTTCCCTCCGAGGCGGTAGCCGCGGCGCAGCTCCTCGGTAACCACCAGTTCGCCGTTGCCGCTGGGCGCGCTCACCGGCTCGTGGACCTCGGGATCGAACGGTTCATCGACTGTGGGGATCACCTCGAGACCTTCACTCTTCAGCGCGTCGAGGAGCTGTTCCCTGGTGTTGAGCATCCCCGAGTAGAGCTGTTTCTCGGTGGCGGTCTTCGGCTCGGCGTCGAGAGCCGCATCGAAGGTGTCGAGGACGGGCATCAGGCTCCTGACCACTTTCTCGGTGGCACGGTCGAACATCGCCGCGCCGTCCCGGGTGGTGCGTTTCCGGTAGTTGTCGAAGTCGGCGGCGACACGCTTGAGGTCGTCCAGATACGAAGTCGCCTCGTCACGCGCCTCGGCCAGTTCGACGAGCAGCAGCTTGACTGCCTCGTTCGGGTCGTCAGGCAACTCCAGACCCAGCGAATGTGGGTCTGGAGTCTGATCGGCCTTCTCGATCGGCAGTGCATCCACTACCCGGTCGGCGCCTTCGTTGCCGTTCTCACTCATCCTCGTCATCGACGATCTCGGCCTCGACGACGTCGTCATCGTCGGGGGAGCCGTCTTCTCCGCCAGCGGCAGCCTGCTGCTCGGCGGCCTGCTGGTAGAGACGGGTGGCCATGGCCTGTGAAGCCGACATGAGCTCGTCCATCTTCGCCCTCATGTCGTCGGTCTCCGCTTCGGAATCACCGAGTACCTCGTTCAGGGCGGCCTTGGCCTCCTCGACCGCCGATCTCTCCTCGTCGGTCATCTGCTCACCAGACTCTTCGATCAGCTTGTCGGTCTGGTTGACCAGCTGCTCTGCCTGGTTCCGGGTCTCGACTGCCTCACGCCGCTTGGCGTCCTCCTCGGCATAGGACTCGGCGTCCTTGACCATCCGATCGATGTCGTCCTGAGCCAGGGCAGTTCCACCTGTGATGGTCATCTTCTGCTCCTTGTTGGTGGCCAGGTCCTTGGCGTTGACGTGGA
>CAZLEQ010000064.1:0-10573 GCA_964558575.1 uncultured Acidimicrobiaceae bacterium
TACTTCGAGACCCTCCACGAGCTCAAGCTGATCGTCGACCTCCTCTACGAGGGGGGTCTGTCGTGGATGCGCTACTCGGTGTCCAACACCGCCGAGTACGGCGACTACACCCGGGGCAAACGCATCGTCACCGAGGAGACCCGTGAGGAGATGAAGAGGGTTCTCTCCGAGATCCAGTCGGGTGCCTTCGCCAACGAGTGGCTGGCCCAGGCCCGGGAGGGGGCTCCGTTCCTCCACAGCCAGCGCGCCGCCAACCGCTCCCACCAGATCGAGGAGGTCGGCGCCGAGCTCCGCGGCCTGATGCCCTTCCTCGATCCCAAGACCGCCCCCTGAAACCGCTTCTTGTGAAGGGAAAGGTCGCTCTGAGCGCCCTTTCCCTTCACAGAAAGATTCAATGGGTTGACATTGGGTGCCGATAACGGCAATACTCACGGATTCCAGATGAAGAAGAGCACGTACACCTCCGCCGATTTCGTACTCCTTATTGAGTAGCGCGCGCAGTCGAACCCTGCGTGCGCTGAACCCTCCGTCACCGGGGGGTTTTTTAGTACCCAGATGAACCTATGACACCAAAGCCATACACCGGATCGCACTCACTCCTCCAGAGTCTCGAGCACGAGGGCGTCGAGACCATCTTCGGCGTGCCCGGTGGGGCAATACTCCCGGCTTACGATCCTCTGCTCGACAGCCCGATACGTCACGTATTGGCCCGTCATGAGCAAGGGGCCGGCCATATGGCCGAGGGCTACGCGATGGCGACCGGCAGGGTGGGTGTGGCTATGGCCACCTCCGGGCCAGGGGCAACCAACCTCATCACACCCCTCCAGAACGCAAAGATGGACTCGACTCCGCTGGTCGCCATCACGGGCCAGGTGGGCACTGCCGCCATCGGCAGTGACGCCTTCCAGGAGGCCTACACCACGGGCCTCGCCATGCACTGCACCAAGCACTCCTACCTGGTGACCGACGCCGGCGAGATACCGAATGTGGTCCATGAGGCGTTCCACATCGCCTCCACCGGGCGCCCCGGGCCGGTGCTGGTCGACATCCCCAAAGACGTGCTCAACCAGCACACCCAGTGGTCGACGCCGTCCCTGGCCGGCCTGCCCGGTTACAAGCCGCCATCGTCGGAGGGCCACCCGAAGCAGATCAAGGCGGCCATCGAGATGATCGAGAGTGCCCAGCGCCCGGTGCTCTATGTGGGCGGCGGCGTGATCCGCTCCGGCGCCTCCGCCGAGCTGCTCGCATTCGCAGAGACTGCCAACGTCCCTGTGGTCACCACATTGATGGCGCGCGGCGCGTTCCCCGACGACCACCCGCTGGCGCTGGGCATGCCCGGCATGCACGGCACCTACACCGCCATCACTGCGATCCAGCAGTCGGACGTGCTGGTCAGCCTGGGGGCACGCTTCGATGACAGAGTCACCGGTGACGTCGACTCGTTCGCCCCCCACGCCAAGGTGATACACGTCGACGTCGACCCGGCAGAGATCGGCAAGGTGCGCAATCCGGAGATCCCGATCGTGGGCGACGCCCGGCGAGTCATCCAGACGCTGCTCGATCTCCTGGTCGCGGTCAGGTCGGGCACCCCGGCGCCCACCCGCTCCGAGTGGTTCGAGCAGCTCGGGGTCTGGAAGGAGAGCAAACCGCTTCGCTACGACCAGCCCGAGGCCGGGCCGATCAAGACCCAGTTCTTCATCGAGCGTCTCCACGCCATCACCGACGGCGAGGCGATCGTGGCCGCTGGAGTCGGCCAGCATCAAATGTGGGCGTCGCAGTTCTGGGGCTTCCGACGTCCCGGCACCTGGATCAACTCGGGCGGCCTGGGGACGATGGGCTTTGCCGTTCCCGCCGCCATCGGAGCCAAGGCAGCCCTGCCGGACGAGCTGGTGATCGCCCTCGACGGAGACGGATGTTTCCAGATGACCTTCCAGGAGCTGATCACCGCCACCACCGAGAACATCCCGGTCAAGGTGGTCGTGTTCAACAACGGCGGCTACGGCATGGTCAAGCAGTGGCAGAACCTGTTCTACGGGGGCCGGATCTCTGCCAGCGACCTGGGCACCGCCGTGCCCGACTACCCCAAGCTCGCCGAGGCGATGGGCTGTGTGGGTCTACGGGTCGACCACCCCGACGAGGTCGACGCCGCCATCGACAAGGTCCTCGCGGTCGACGACCGCCCGGTGGTGCTCGAGGTGGCCACCGATCTCGAGGAGATGTGCTTTCCGATGGTTCCCGCCGGCGGGTCCTGTGACCGCATCGTGATGGGACCGGAGGACCTGTGAGCCAGCACACTCTCTCGGTGATCGTGGAGGACAAGCCCGGGGTCCTTGCCCGAGTCGCTGCGATGTTCTCCAACCGCGGCTTCAACATCCACTCCCTGGCGGTGGGCCCCACCCACGTGGCGGGACGTTCCCATATCACCGTGGTCGTGGACGCCCCCGAGCTGGAACAGCTCAAGAAGCAACTACACAAGCTGGTCAACGTGATCAAAGTCACCGAGCTCGACCCGGCGGACGCCTTGGAGAGCGAGGTCATGATCGCCCGCATCTCCTGTGACCCCGTCAACCGAGGGGAGGTCGGCGACACGGCTGGGCTGTTCGGGGCACGGATGATCGACCTGGCCTCGAACTCGATCACATTGGAGGTGGCCGGATCACCGGACCACCTCGCCTCCTTCCTCGACCATATGAAGCCCTACGGGATCATCGACCTAGTCAAGTCGGGCCGGGTAGCAATGAAGAAGATTTCGGATGTCGCACGGTTGGCGGTTGGCCAGTCGTGAGACGTCCGGGAGCCAGGACCACGAAGAAAGACAAGAAATGACACGGACAATCACTTTCGACAACTCCATGCAGGACGGCGACCAGCGCGCTGCCTTCAAGCATGCCCTCGACGACATGGGGGTCACCTTCAATTCGTCGTCGTCGTTCGAGCGCGCCTTCACCCGGCTCAAGGAGGCCGCCGACCACGACGGTCACGTCTCCGGTGCCAGATTCCAGGCGATCGTCGATGAGGTCGAGTCGGGGATGGAGGTGTTTCAGGGCGTAGCCGACACCTTCCGATGAGCACCCATCGCATCGCCGTCGTCCCCGGCGACGGCACCGGACCGGAGGTGATCGCGGAGGCGATGAAGGTTCTCGACATCGCCGCCTCCGGTTTCGGCTTCGACCTCGAGTCGATCGAGTTCGACATCGGAGGCGAGCGATACCTCCGCACCGGCGAGACACTCCCCGAGGAGGTACTCGAACACCTGCGCGACTCCGACGCCATCCTCTTCGGGGCCGTCGGCCATCCCGAGGTCCAGCCGGGGATCCTGGAACAGGAGATCCTGCTCCGTCTTCGCCGCGAACTGGACCAGTACATCAATCTCCGTCCGGTGAAGCTGCACCCCGGTGTCCGCTCACCCATCGCCGATATCACCCCGGACGATGTCGACTTCGTCGTGGTACGTGAGAACAGTGAAGGGCTCTACGCCGGTAAGGGAAGCTTCACCGCGAAGGGCGGTCCGTTCGAGGTAGCCGTCCAGGAGTCGGTCAACACCCGCTTCGCCGTCGAACGCTGCATCCGCTACGCCTTCGACCTTGCCAGGACCAGGCCCCGTCGGCACGTGACCCTGTGCGGAAAGACCAACGTTCTCGAGTACGCGTGGGACTTGTGGTGGCGTGTGTTCCAAGAGGTCGCCGCCGACCATCCGGATGTCGAGACCGGATACGCCCATGTCGATGCGACCTGTCTGTGGATGGTGGAGGACCCGGCGCGCTTCGACGTCATCGTCACCGACAACATGTTCGGCGACATCATCACCGACCTGGCCGCTGCCATCCAGGGGGGCCTCGGGATCGCGTCGGGGGGCAACGTCAGCCCGTCGGGTGTGTCGATGTTCGAGCCCATCGGTGGGACAGCCCCCGGCTTCGAGGGAACCGGGAAGATCAACCCGTTGGCGGCCATAGGTGCTGCGGCCATGATGCTCAGGGAGTTGGGAGAGATGCAGGCGGCCGATGCCATGGAGACCTCCGTGGCCACCGTCGCCGGCGAGCTCCCTTCGCTGCGCGCCGGTGAGATGGGCGCCACCACCGCCGAAGTGGGCGATCGGGTGTCGGCGTTGGTGAAGGAGTCTGTGGAGGTGTCGGCGTGAGTGGATCGGCTCGGACCTCGTTCGAGAAGATCTGGGACGACCACGTGGTCACCGGAGACGACCCCGCCCTGTTGTACGTCGACCTCCATCTCGTCCACGAGGTGACCTCACCTCAGGCGTTCGCCGGTCTGGACCATGCCGGACGTCGAGTGCGGCGTCCCGATCTAACGGTCGCCACCGTGGACCACGCCATCCCCACCACGGCCCGCGCCCTGGGCATCCGGGACCCGCAGTCGAAAAAGCAGGTCGACACACTCGAGGAGAACACAGAGAAACACGGGATCACCTTCTTCGGGCTCGACGACCCCCGTCAGGGCATCGTCCACGTCGTCGGTCCGGAGAACGGTTATACCCAGCCGGGGAAGGTGATCGTGTGTGGCGACAGTCACACTTCGACCCATGGTGCCTTCGGCGCGCTGGCCTTTGGGATCGGCACTTCCGAGGTGGAGCACGTCCTGGCCACCCAGACTCTGTGGCAGAGACGTCCCAGGACCATGGCGGTGGAGTTCGATGGCCCTCTCCCCCCCGGCGTCACCGCCAAGGACTTGATCTTGGGCATGATCTCCCAACTCGGTGTCGGTGGCGGTCAAGGTCATGTCATCGAGTACCGGGGCGAGGCCATCCGCGGGCTGTCGATGGAAGAGCGGATGACGGTGTGCAACATGTCGATCGAGGGTGGCGCCCGGGCCGGGATGATCGCCCCCGACGACACCACCTTAGCCTACCTGGAGGGCCGACCTCAGGCCCCGAGAGGCCGTCACTGGGATTCCGCGATCGAGTATTGGTCCGGTCTGGCCAGCGACCCCGACGCCTCCTTCGACACCACCCACCACATCGACGCGGCCAGCCTCGTCCCCCATGTCAGCTGGGGAATCAACCCGGGTCAGACCGCCCCCATAACCTCCGCGGTGCCCGACCCGGACAGCTTCGCCGACCCGATCGAGAAGGACTCGGTGGCCAGGGCTCTGCAGTACATGGATCTGAAGCCGGGGACTCTGTTCGTGGACATCCCCGTGCAACACGTCTTCTTGGGATCCTGTACCAATGGTCGCATCGAAGATCTCCGCACCGCGGCCAAGGTGGTGGCGGGCAGACGAGTGGCAGATGGAGTCAACGCCGTCGTCGTCCCCGGGTCGATGCCGGTAAAAGCTCAGGCAGAGGCAGAAGGCATCGCCGACCTCTTCCGATCGGCGGGATTTTCGTGGCGCGAGGCGGGATGCTCCAGCTGTCTCGCCATGAACGACGACGTTATCCCGGCCGGTGAGAGGTGCGCCTCCACCTCGAACCGGAACTTCGAGGGTCGCCAAGGTCGTGGGGCTCGCACCCATCTGATGAGCCCGGCGATGGCTGCCGCCGCGGCAGTCGCCGGTCATCTCGTCGACGTGAGGGAATGGGCGTGAGACCGGTCTCGGTGGTCAGCGGGACGATGGTGCCTCTCCCCCAGGCCGACATCGACACCGACCAGATCATCCCCAAGCAGTTCCTAACCCGCATCGAGCGAACCGGGTATGGAGATTTCCTCTTCTACGACTGGGCCACCACCGACGACGGAACGCCGAGCTCCGATTTCTTCACCAACGACCCCGCCCGACAGGACGCCAAGGTCCTGATCGCGGGACGGAACTTCGGTTGTGGCTCCTCGCGCGAGCACGCGGTCTGGGCGATCCAGGACTGGGGCTTCGACGCGGTGATCGCCCCGTCCTTCGGGGACATCTTCCGCAACAACTGCGTCAACGTCGGGTTGCTCACGGTCGAGTTGCCCGACGAGGACGTCGCCCGGCTTCAGGACATCGCCCAAGACCCCAACGCCACCATCCACGTCGACCTCGAGCAGCAGGTGGTCGAGGCCGCCGACTACGTCTTCGAGTTCGAAGTCGAACCCGAGGTGAAGGAACGCCTCCTCGAGGGACTGGACCCGATCGGGATGACTCTCCAGGACGACGAGGCCATCTCCGCCTACGAGGCCCGTCGCCCGGCGTGGCTGACGTGACCGTTTTCGGTCTTCACTCTTCGCCCGCCCCCGTTGCAACCATGTGATGAAACGATCGGGGAACAGCGTCTCCGGTTGTCACATCTAATAGGCGTGAGGGTCGTCGAAGGGCTCCTCGGTGTCGGCGAGACGCTCCGTGATCCAGGAGTCGATCTCCGCCCAGATGTCGAAGAGCCACGTCTCCTGCTCGTCTGTCGGGGGGATACGGTCGGCCGGCACGTGCCAGACCCGAACCGCCACGTTGGTGTCGGTCGGTATCCCCCGCCAGATGTCACCCGGCGTCACGAAGGTCTCCAGCCCGGCGTGACCGACGAAGAACACGTCGGTCCCGGAAGGGGCAGCCGCGATCGCGGTCATGGCTCCCTTCGATCGCGGAGGCAAGGTGTTCTTCAACTCGCTGGCCCGTTCGGCCAGGTCGGGGCGACCCATCTCGCGCAGCTTCTCTATCGATCGCTTGGATCTCTTCTCGCTGTAGTTGGCACCCTCAGGGAAGATGACGAAGGCGTCGCGCCCGATCATGGTCGAGGCCATCGCCTCGATGGTCTCCACCACGTCGTTCCCTCCCCGACCGGCCGACGAGACGAAGGCCGAGGGGAGACGGTTGATCATGACGTCGACCATCGGATCCCACTGCATGAACTCCTTCATGACGATCCTCGGCCGGCGGCGGAGCCCGTTGGCGAGGGCGTCCATCAGCAGCATGGAATCGCCGGGCCCGGCGTGCCGGCTGAGCACCATCACCGGATTGCGTCCCACGGTCCGGGGCGGATCACCCTCCCTGATGATGCTCAGCCTGAAGGTGAACTTGGCGGAGGCAACCACCCTCCGCAGCATCCACCCCATGAGCCGGTAATGGGCGTCGACGAAGCCGGGCGTCTTCAGCTTGAACCCAAACCCGGAGATGATCCACAGCGAGAACATCATGGCGAGCGAGGCCGCCTCGACCAGTAGATAGAGGAACATGAACCAGACGATGCGGAGGATGCGCCACTTCCCGGGGACATATCTGGAGACGAACGCGGCGACCGGCACCGCCAAGGGAAGGGTGAGGACTGCGGCGAGGACTCCGATGACCACCCCGGGAGCGATCACGAGGCGTCGGATCGGTTTCGGAGGCGGTCTCACCCCTCTTGGTCTTCCTGGAGATACTCCAAGGTGGCGTAGTAGGCGGTGGTCATGCGGTCTTCGATCCCCCCGGTGTCCTTCCATTTGAGCTGGCTCCGGTCGTCCCAGGCGACGGGGCTGCCGGTGGGGAGCAGGTGGACATCGACGCCATCGGGGAGGTTCCTCATCGTGGTGGTGAAGCGATGGCGGCGGGCGATCTCGAACGAGATCAGTGCCGCCTCATAGAGACGCTCGGGCACTCGAAGAGGAGACTCGATCCGGCCCACCTGGAGCACGTAGACGATGTCAGCTCCGAGCTCGACGGCCCGGTCGAGGGGCACGGAGTCAACGAGGCCGCCGTCGTAGAAGTGCTCCCCATCGATCTCGACGGGGGGAAACAGGGCGGGCACGGCCGACGAGGCGAGCACGGCCTCCACCAAATTGCCCTTGTCGAACCAGCGTTCCGTGGTGTTCTCGATCGAGGCGGCGACGCACTGGAAGGGGATCTCGAGGTCCTCGATCCTGGTGTCGGGATGGATGGCATGCTCGATGAGGGCCCTCAGCTCGCTGGTTTCGTGGATCGCCGGCTTGAGTGTCGCTACCCGGACCGCCCGGTCGAAGAACCCGGTTTGAAACAGGTCGGCTCCCGTCATCTCCTCCCACAGGCCGGTGAGACGCTCGACACCCTCGTAGCCGGGATAGTCGGCGATCACCGCCCCGTTGAATGCCCCGATCGATGTCCCCAGGATCAGGTCGGGGACGATCCCTACCTCGTCCAAGGCCCGGATCATCCCCACCTCGACCGCACCCCATCTGCCTCCGCCACCGAGGACGAAAGCGGTGGTCATCCGGCGTTTTCCTCGATGTACCACTCGGTGAAGTCACGACAGCGCCCGTCGTCTGCGAACCGAATCACGAACAGGTTGCGATAGTTGAGGGGAGGCTCGAAGTACGTGGTCCGTCCGGTGACGATCGCCAAATCGTCGACCTCGACGAGGGGCAGCCACTCGAAATCCCAGTTGTCCTCGTGATCGCCGATTTCCTGCCACCGCTCGATGATCTCCTCGATCCCGTGCCACTCCCCACCGGCGGTCTGCGGGTCGTACACCGCCTCTTCGGTGAAGAGAGCACCTATGTGCTCGGCATCGTTGGTGCTCCAGGCGAGCACGTATCCGTCCATCCACTCCTCGAGTCGTTCGCTCATCGCTTCCGAAGTTAGTGGTGCGACCGCCACCAGGCGCCCTGCGGTGGGGGTTCGGAATTCGGAGCGGTTTGCAATTAGCCTGGCCAGCCACAGTCACCAGGTGGACATGACACGAGACGACGATCTGAGCACACTGAGCGACGAGGATCTCGTCGCCCGATTTCGCGAGGCCAAGTCGCAAGGAAGTGGGAGCGACCCAGCGTTCACCCCACCGGACACCGACGACGCCATCCGGAAGGAGATGGAACGGCGCGGGATCGCCCCAGACCGAGAGGATGTCGTTCCCGACAGCGAGAGCGTCCATGAAGACGACCCGGTCGTCGACGACCACGCTTGAGCGCGTTGCCTAGTATCGGGCGAACATGTCTGATGTACCGATCGCGTCCCACTCGTTCTGCATCGTCGAAGGATGCACCTCCCCTACCACGATCTCGCGTCGTGTCACTCTCTGGGGTGAGGAACATGAAGTCGACGTCTGCGAGACCCACGAAACCGGCGAAATCACCGAGGACGACGTCGATCGCTCCAAAGTCAACGCATAAGTGAACCTGGTCGCCGAAGGCTCTTCTAACTGTGGTTCTGCGATGGGTTGGCGGTCTCGGGCTGTGCCGATGCCGGGGCCCGCTTGGGGCGGGTTGCTATCACCGCCACGAAGAAGACCAACGACACCATGAGGTTCACCCACCAGAACGACTCCGTTCCCGGGTAGGTGCCTGCGGCCCGCTCCCACAGGAGAACCACCATCAACAGTCCGGGAATCAGAGCAAATGGCCAGACGAGGTCGAGGCGTTCCTCGAGCCGGTCGGCCACGTTCCACTCCAGCCAGGCAACACCAAGAAAGCTGGCACCAATGCCCCTTGGCCAAAACGAGTCCGTCTCATAGCCGAACAGCGTCTCGATCCCGAACTCGGGCACCGCCAAGAAGACGGCCCCGCACGCAAAGAACACGATCGACTGGATCTTCATCACTGTGTGCAGGGTTGCCAGTGACGCCACTCTGGTCCTCCTCCTCGAGCTCTGAGCCGAACCTACACGAGCTGGGCGACGGGGGCGCGGACCCTCATGGCGTCTCCGGAGAGAAGGAAACCACGAGTCCCGGTTCCAGTGTCGACCGATCTGGGCGTTTCGCCAGGTCGAGAAGGCTCCACGGGTGGCAATCGAACCTACAACCGACGGAGTGCCCGCTCGTTTTGTCCAGGGCCGTCCTGTAGGAGAAATCTGCTCTTATGTGTCCTTCAGTGGTGTTGCGTGGGGTTCGGTACGGCTACACATGAAGCTCCAGTCTCTTTGGGCGTGAAAAGCGCGGACTGATCGGCGACAAAGCGCGTCAGACAAGGAGGTGAACCAGCTACCCGCCGCCGGCTAACCCGACGGCAATGCTGAGAGATTCACCTACTTACACCAAACCGCGGGACGCGATCCGATAGAGCCTCCAGCTTCGCATCGATGTCTCCGAAGCTGAGACACAGCGCTCGCTCGTAGGGATACCTCGCTCATCCCATAGCGCAGCGGCCCTGTTCCAGTTATTCCGGTCGAGCAAGACGAATGGCTCTAGAGACGCGTCGTGGACCGCCTCGATCTCTCCAACCATTGAGAGCCAGAAAGCCAGCTCGCCCACCGCCCAACGATCCACAAAACACCCTAGTTTCGACAATTCTGGACCGCGCGCCGAGGTGCCTCGATCTGGAGCGGCTCAGAGTGGGCGCCTGTGCTCCATATCGGCTGGCTTGTTCTCGGGCGAATGCTTATGGCGACTGATGTCTGCGAGAATTTGACCAAGGTGTCGACAACCGAATCCATTAGTAGTGCCCGCTTGATACTCACGCCGCTCGACGTGGCTGACGCCGCCGAGATGGTCAATGTGCTATCCGATCAAGAGCTGTACACCTTCATGGGTGGCGAACCACCCACATTGGATCAGCTTGAAGAGCTCTACAGGCACCAATCAGCAGGCAGCACTGCAGACTCGGAGACCTGGCACAACTGGATACTCCGTCTCAATGGCAGAGCTATTGGCTATGTGCAGGCCACGGTGAAGGGAGAGGTTGCCGATCTGGCATGGGTCGTAGGCAGCCTGTGGCAGGGTTTCGGCTACGCGACCGAGGCGTCCGAAGCGATGCGCAGGTGGCTGGCGGAC
>CAZLEQ010000065.1:0-10571 GCA_964558575.1 uncultured Acidimicrobiaceae bacterium
CGGACCCGAGACGAGTGGATCGGATTCGGACACGACACCAACGCCACCTGGCGATGAGAGCCGGATCGCCTATCGGGATCAGCAGCGGCTCCGGAAGGGTCCGGGCGATTACAGCGAGACTTTCCCCGGCTCCGAAGGATGATGCTCTTGGCGCCCAGTGACTCAGAGCTGGTGGTTTCCTTCCTCGAGGCTCTCGGGACCACTGGCTGTTCCTTTGCCCTCCTCGATGGATCCGAGGGCGCCCTCCACCCGACCTCGGATCTAGATCTGGTTTCCTCGGCTCCGCTACCGAACCTGCTGACTGCCCTGAGCCAGGCTCTCGTGGCCCGCGATGTCTTCCCGGTGATGCATGTCCAGTACGACATCGGTCGGGGGGATGCGCTCTGGCTCGTCGGCCGCAATGACGACGTGCTCCAGGTCGACATCCTGTCCGATCGGCGTGGGGTGAACCGCCTGGCATTCCCCACCGATCTGGCTCTCCGATCCACTCACACCCCACCGGACGGATTCCCGCGGGTCTCCAGGGAGTGGGAGGTCGCCTACCGGATCGGCAAGAACATCCACCGCAGGCGATTCGATCGGCTCGCCTCGCTGGATACCGATGAACTCGACCCGCCCAGCCTTGGGGCGGCCTTGGAATGCATCTATCCCGGTCGCTCGGCCCTCGTCCTCGAGGCCATGTCGCTCTCACCCCGCAACTCGGTACCGGCGCGGGGACGGCTGGAATGGTCGAGACGAGTCGCCCGTCTTCGACGTGCCGGACCCGCCTTATGGGCCTCGATGGTGCTCCGTCTGGCTCACCGTGTGGCCCGGCCGGTCGGCCTCTGGGTCCATTTCACAGGAGCGGCAGCGAGCACTGCCGCCACAATGACACGGTCGTTCTGGGGCGAGAAGTTCTCGGTGAGGCACCTCGAGCAGTGGGATTCCCTCTCGTTAGGTGAGCGGCTGAAACTGTCGATCGCGATACGGCGGCCTTGCCTGGTAGTCACCTGGAGTGAGGGCTCATCGACTCCGAGGCGCGCCACCGTGGTCGATGTGGGTGATGAAGCCCCATCGTGGGAAACCCTTCGTCACATGGTGCTCCGGCGTGCTGCCGCCCGGGTTGAGAGCGGATCACGATGAAGGTGGGACTGGTCGCCTATGCGTGCTCCCCCGACCAGGGATCTGAGCCTGGCGTCGGGTGGAATGTGGCCACCTCGTTGACCCGGGATCACGATGTCTGGGTTTTCACCCGAGCCAGCAACCGCACCGCCATCGAGCGCGCCACTCGATCGGGCAAATGGGAGCGACTCCGCTTCGTTTATCACGACTTGCCCGGCCTTTTCGGGGTAAAGCGACTTCCCCTCGGGATCTACCCGTACCATTACCTCTGGCAGATGTCGGTCGGTGCCGTCGTCGGGCGTGTCCATGCCGAAGTCGGTCTCGACGTGGCACACCAGATCACCTTTGGCAGCTTTCGCTACCCGTCCTCGCTCCAGGATCTCCACGAGGTTCCTTACGTCCTCGGCCCGGTGGGAGGGGCGGAGGAGGCACCGCTGCCCTCCTGGGGAAGCTTCGGGTTTCGTGGGATGATCCTGGAGACGATGCGCTGGCTCTCCAACCGGGTCGCCCTGGCCGACCCCTGGTTGAGGAGCACCTACCGGCACGCCGCGATCGTCCTCTGTGTCTCTCCCGACTCCAGGGCGTACCTCGAACGTGGCTTTGGGCTCGAGGGGAGAACTCTGCTGATGCCTTCCATCGGCGTCGAGTCTGTAGGGAAGGCTGACCGGGTGCCCGGCAACTCGGGCCGGTTACGAGCGCTGTTCGTCGGTCGGCTGGTGCATTGGAAGGGGGTGACGATTGCCGTCGAGTCCGTGCACCAAGCGCGTAGCACGGGAAGTGATGTCACTCTCACCATCCTTGGTGATGGTCCCGACACCGGTCGACTCGACCGGCTGGTGAAGCGGCGCGGAATGGCCGAGGCCGTCACTCACATCCTGCGGGTCCCGTCGGCTGAGGCGGTTCGCGAGTTGTACAAGCGACACGACGTCCTGGTATTCCCCAGCCTCCACGAGGCTGGTGGGATGGCGGTGGTCGAGGCCATGGCTGAGGGTCTTCCGGTCGTCTGTGTTGATATCGGTGGTCCCGCTGTTTCGATAGCCGGGGGCGGCGGCATCGCGGTCGCTCCTGGTGGTCACCGGCAGATATCGGCTGAGATGGCTCATGTTCTCGGCGAGCTCGCTAACAGTCCGGCAAGGGTGGCCGAGATGTCAGCTGCGGCCCGGAGGACGGTCGCAGAGGAGTACACCTGGGATGCCAAGCGGGCCAGACTGTCTGAGGTCTACCGACGGATTGCCGGCTGATCGCTCAAGTGATCCCGGCCGCGTCGAGCGCCCCCAAGAGCTCTTTGAGCGTGTCCGGGCTGTACCAGTAGTCCACTCCCACCCGGTTGGCGATGTCCCATGCGTCGAGTAGCGCGTAACCACGAGTACATATGTCGACCACGATCGTGCCCGGTGCGCAGAACACCAGATTGGTCAGCCCCGCTCCGGAGGCGCCGACGATCACCTCGGCCCGTGAGAAGAGGGTGGCCTTCTCTCCCATGGATAGCTCTTCGAGGAGCACCGGGACGAAGCCCCGGCGCTTCAACTCATTGAGCGCGGACCCCTCGTTTACCAACCGGCCGTGATCCGTCCCCGCGCGGGAGATGTAGATCCGACTCGCACTCGAGAGGGGAGCAGGCACCGGCTCACCTGGAAACGAGGACCTGAGGAACTCGCAGGTTCGGAGCGGGTTGACTCCGTTCTCTCGGGCGAGTGAGGGGACGATCAGGTGCTCGGCGAGGATGTGGGGGTTGCGGAAGGAGGTCACGACACGACGCCGATCGATGCCGAGCCGGGTGAGTGTCTCTACCTGGTATCCGGCTGTGAAGTTGTTGACCACGAAGTGATCTGGCTCGGCCCTCGATATGCCTGCATCTTCGAGCGTTGCCAGCCGTGCAATCACGTCGTACAGCCAGTGGTAGTACCCCCGGCCGGCGAAAGTCGACAGGACCACGGTCATGCCGGACAACCGGCGGGGTGGCGCGGCGAGTTGACGACTGACATCGAGGTGGGCGACTTCGGTGTCGGGCGCGCCCATCACGTAACTCTTCAATGAGCCGATCGCTCGTGACACCTGGTGGATGATCCTGTCGTCGGGGCCGATGACCACCCCGTCTCCCGCCAGGCGCCCGGGGGCCATTTCGAGGACGAAGGACGGTGGCACCCGGGTAACCAGAGGTTGGTATTGGGCATCGTATCGGTGGTCGACGCTGCTCGGCAGCTGGTTTCTTACCTCATACCCTGGGAGGCCGTACACGATCCGGGTTCGGGATCTGGTCCCGGTCGACGGTTTCCCCGGTTCCGCCCACTCCTCGGCACTTTTGGCGATCCCGGCGACTCGAGCCGCTCGATACGTCGGGTGGCGAAGTCGACGCCCCATGACGGCGACCCGCTGGAGAGCGGAGGCCGCTGGCAAGGCGACCCTTCTCAGGTTACTCCTGCTCTTTACGCGGGAATAGAGGGCCGACGAGATGCGCGCCTTGAGATCCATTGGGAGGGAAACCTAGAGGATCTCGGGGGACGAGCCGACATGGGAGTACACGTAACATCGCACGTCACATGTGGAACCGCCTGAGGCCGTATCTGTCCTGGATGACGGCCGGGCAATTGGACGCTGGCCTCGCCTCGTTGGGCACCTTCGCCGTTGGGCTCTACGCGGTTCGCTCGCTGCCCGCGGCCGATCTAGGCGCCTATGCACTGATGTTCAGTGCCTTCGCCGTGGTCAGTCAGTTTGCGGCTCAGCTGATCTATACGCCCAGCGAGGTGCATGCGGTGGGTTGGGATCGCCCAACCCGGCTCTCAGTGCTCCGGGGCTCGATCCGCAAGGGAACACTGGTGGCGGTGGTGTCGTCAGTCGGCATGATCTTTGCCGCGGTGCCTCTTCTCGGAGCGGTGTCCACGGACACGCTGGTCGCTTTCGTGGCGTCGGGGATGCTCCTGTCAATGGTGTCGCCAACCCAGGATCACATTCGGCGCGTCATGCACCTGGCAGGTCGCTCCTGGAGAGCAGCCACCATGTCGGTGGTATTCGTGGTCGCGGTCATCGGTGGGCTGGTGGGAGTGGGCTCGGTGTCACCGGTATGGGCCCCTTTTGGCGGGCTCTTCGTGGGAAACGTCTTCTCCATAGGCCTGGCTCGAGTGTGGGTGAGAGCGGAGGCGTTGGCGCCTGACTCGCCCTCCTATCGTGAGTTGGTCGAAAGCGGGAAGTGGCTGCTGGGTGTCGGTTTGGCTTCCACCGGATTCGGCTACCTGTCGGCCACTCTGGTCCGTCTGCTGGCGGGAGTCGATGTGCTCGGGTACGTCGAGGGCGCCCGAGTCGCTGCCCAGCCGATCAACATCATTGCCCTGGGACTCGTCGCCTTCATCGCCCCACAGGCGATGGAAGCGGCCATCGCCCGCGATGCCACTCGAGCTCGACGCTGGAGGGTCCGCTTTCTGGCGCTGATGACGGCTGTGGCTCTGCCCTACGCGCTCTGGATCGCGCCGGTGTGGGAGGCGAATCCTCTGCCAGGGCTGATGCCCAACGCCTACGTCATCGAGGGACTGGTCGCGGTGAGCCTGATCGTGGCATTCCTCAATTCTGCTTCGAGCCCGTGGAGGGCCGAGCTCATGGCCGCCCGTCAAGAACGAGTGCTGGGAAAGACGGCTGCGGTAACAGGATCGCTCGAATCTGGACTGGTGGCGGCGACCGCGGGCTTCATCGGCGGGTTCTCGCTCCCGATCGGGCATGGCATCGGCGGTGCGCTGCGGTGGCTCGTCTATCACCTGCGCCTGGCGAGGTGGTACCGAGACCGATCGTGACCGGCCAAGACTGGAAGTTTTCTGCCACGCCGGTTGCCGGCGGTTGGGCGGGCATGCCGGGACTTCGTCATATTGCCCAAAGGCGTAGGCTGGGGTAGCTTGGCGGCGGGCTGCGGTTTCATGCCGCCAGTGGGAGGTGTCCGGTGAAGGTCGTGTTGTTCTGCGGGGGTTTGGGCACCCGTCTCCGCGACTACACCGATGCAGTACCCAAGCCCATGGTGCCCATCGGCAATCGCCCCATCCTCTGGCACGTGATGAGGTATTACGCCCACTTTGGCCACACCGATTTCGTCTTGTGCCTCGGATACAAGGGTGGGGTCATCAAGGATTACTTCCGCAACTACGACGAGACCGTGTCCAACGACTTCGTGCTCACCGAGGGTGGCCGCAGGGTCGAGTTGCTCGGCTCCGACATCGACGACTGGCGGATCACCTTTGTCGACACCGGTCTCGGTTCGAACATCGGTGATCGCCTCAGACTGATCCGGCGGCATGTCGGTGACGAGCCCTTTCTCGCCAATTACGCCGACGGACTCACCGATCTCGACCTGAACGCTCACATCGAGACTCACCGATCGTCTGGGGTGGTGGCGACCCACCTCGCGGTTCCCCCGCCTTCGTCGTTCCACGCAGTCACCATCGAACCAAGCGGTCTGGTCACATCGATTGGTTCGATGCGGACATTCGACCTCTGGGTGAACGCCGGTTACTTCGTGTTCCAACCGGAGATCTTCGATTATCTCCAGCCCGGTGAGGAGTTGGTGGGGGAGCCGTTCCGTCGGCTGATCGGTGAGGAAAAGCTGTTGGCCAACCGGTACAAGGGGTTCTGGGGGGTGATGGACACGTTCCGAGACAAACAGGCCCTGGACGAGCTCTACGACATTGGGGCCCCTTGGGAACTGTGGAGGCAACCTCGATCCAGTGCGGATGCGGTCGAGGGCGGCGCAGCCGGATGAACGTGTGGGAGTGGCTGATCGGCGAGGGCCGGTCGGTGCTCGTCCTCGGTGCCCACGCCGATGACATCGAGATTGGCTGCGCCGGCACGGTCATGCGTCTCGTCGAAGAGGCCGCTCCGCTGTCGATCCATTGGGTGGTGCTGTCGGCTGATGGGGTGCGGGCGAAGGAGGCGCTTACCAGCGCCGAGCGTCTCGCCGGCGTCGCCGACATCCGGGTCGAGGTCCTCGAATTTCGGGAGCGGTACTTCCCGCACCTCCCCGACCTGAAGGAGTGGTTCGACGACCTGGCGGCACGAGTCCGGCCCGCCATGGTGCTCTGCCCTTGGAAGGGCGATGCCCATCAGGACCACGCAACCGTAGGCCGCCTGGCGCACGAGACTTACCGCCATCAGTTGATCCTCCAATACGAGATCCCCAAGCGTGATGGCGATCTGGGCCGACCCAACATTCACGTTCCTCTTACAGACGCGCAACTAGACCGCAAGGTGGATGCCCTGATCGAATCCTTTCCCACTCAGAGGGATCGCGAGTGGTTCGACCCGGACACGTTCCGTGGCCTGGCCCGGTTGCGGGGCGTCGAGGCTGGCGCGCGGTGGGCCGAGGCATTCCACTGCGAGCGACTGGTGGTTCGTTGACCCGCCCGACTGATGTCCTCTCCCGATTCCGGGGGGTGCGAGTGCTGGTGACCGGGCACACCGGTTTCAAGGGCTCGTGGCTGACCTTGTGGTTGCACCATCTGGGAGCCGAGGTGCACGGTCTCGCCCTAGAGCCCGAAACGGCCCGCGACAACTTCGTCGTCGCCCAGGTCGAGGAGTTGTGCCGGCATCGGGTTCTCGACATTCGTGACCGGGCGGCCGTTGCCGAGTTGGTGGCCGAAACCCGCCCCGAGGTCGTCTTCCATCTGGCGGCCCAGTCGCTGGTGCTCAGCGGTTACCAAGATCCATGGACTACGTTCACCACCAATGCGGTAGGCACACTGAATCTCCTCGAGGGGATTCGGCAGTGGGGTGGGTCTCCGGCGGTGGTGATCGTCACCACCGACAAGGTTTACCAGGATCGTGAGTGGTCCTGGGGATACCGGGAGATCGACCGACTCGGAGGTCACGACCCCTACAGCGCCTCCAAGACCTGCGCCGAGATCGTTTCCGACTGCTACCGGGACGCCTATTTGGGAGCGAGGATGGCCGTGGCCACGGCTCGAGCCGGGAACGTGGTGGGGGCGGGCGACTGGGCACGACAACGAATCGTCCCCGATGTGCAACGTCTGTTGTGGGACGGAACCCCGCTTGTCCTGAGGCACCCTGAGGCGGTGCGGCCCTGGCAGCATGTCCTCGAGCCGCTCTACGGGTACCTGCTGCTCGCTGCCCACGGGTTGGAAGACCCCAACCAATTCTCGGGGGCTTGGAACTTCGGGCCTTCGGTGTCACAGGAACGCACCGTTGGCGATCTGGTGGACGCGTTGCTCGAGCGTGCCGATCGAGGCTCCTACACGGTCGAGCGACGGCCCGAGACGGGGCGCGAGACCGAGTTTCTCGCCCTCGACAGCACCAAGGCGAGGAGGGGCCTGGGATGGCTCCCCGTCCTCGACTTCGACGCCACTGTCGAGTTGGTGGCCGGGGGCTACGATGCCGACCGTGCAGGAGAAGGTGTGCTCGCCCACCGACTCGAGCAGATCGAACACTTCGTCGAAGCCTCATGAGTGATACCGCGGTAGTGACCGGTGCCGCCGGCTTCGTCGGGCGGCACCTGACCCCGGCTCT
Source organism: uncultured Acidimicrobiaceae bacterium (assembly GCA_964558575.1). Classification (GTDB taxonomy): domain Bacteria; phylum Actinomycetota; class Acidimicrobiia; order Spongiisociales; family ZC4RG35; genus JANQRA01. The sequence continues at coordinate 7,600 of CAZLEQ010000065.1, forward strand.
GGTCGAGAGGGGTTACCGGGTTCATGGGGTGTCCCGGTCGGAGCAGCCACGCCAGCCCGGCGTGACCTGGCACGTCGGTGACTTGCTCGACCCGAACTTCGTCGATCGCCTCATCAAGGATGTGCAACCAACCCACCTGGTCCATGCCGCCTGGTACACCGAGCCCGGCAAGTATGGGGACTCGATGACCAACCTGCGCTGGGTCGGGGCCAGTCTCGGACTGTTGTCGGCCTTCCTCGACCATGGAGGGCGGCGCACGGTGATGGTCGGGAGCTGCTTCGAGTACCAATGGGCCGACGGGCCCCTCCCCGAGACCACGCCGCGCCGTCCGACCACGGTTTACGGTGCCTGCAAGGCCGCTCTAGGCGACCTGGTCGATGACCTGGCTCGGTTGGGCAAGGCCGATGCCGCATGGGCTCGCCTCTTCTTCCTCTACGGGCCCCATGAGGACCCTCTCCGTCTGGCCAGTTCGATAGTCCTCTCGGTGCTTCGCGGCGAGTCGGCGCCGATGAGCCACGGGAGACAACGGCGTGACTACATGTTCGTCGGCGACGTCGGAGACGCTCTGGCTGCGCTGGTCGACTCCAGTGTCCAGGGCCCGGTCAACATCGGGACCGGTGAGGGGAAGACACTGGTCGATCTGGCGTTGGCGCTGGCGGGCCGGGCGGGAGACGAAGGCCTGGTGGCCATCGGAGCCCTGGATGCACGGCCCGGAGAGCCAGACGAGATCCTCGCCGACGTGACCCGCCTCCGCGAGGAGGTCGGGTGGCGCCCCCGTTACGGGAGTGACGCCGGTATCGCCCGAACCGTGGACTACTGGCGTTCCGAGCTGGGACTGGCTTGACCGAGTTCGTAGTGATCGGCTCTGGCATGGCGGCCTGCGGCGCCCTCCACGAGTTGCGACAGCAGGGAGCGACATCGATCGCCTTCGACCAGGCCGATGAGCCGGGGGGTCACACCAAGACCCGGGTCTACGACGGGGGCTGGGTGTTCGACGAGGGACCCCACATCTCGTTCACCACCAACCCTCGGGTGCAGGGGCTGTTGGAAGCCAATGTGGCGGGCGAATACGTGACATTGCGGGCCGCGGTCAACAACTACTGGAGGGGACACTGGATCAAGCATCCTGCTCAAGTCAACCTCCACGGTCTGCCCGGAGAGGTAGTGGTCGCCTGTGTACGTGACTTCGTCGATGCTCTGCCACGAGATCCCGACCGTGCATCCGACTACGAGGCCTGGCTCCGCGCCGCCTACGGGGACACCTTCGCCGAGTCCTTCCCGATGCGATACACCAGGAAGTCCCACACCACGGAGGCAGCCAACCTGACCGTCGACTGGCTCGGCCCGCGCATGTACAAGCCGGCGTTGGAAGAGGTGCTGCGCGGGGCGCTGTCGCCGGCGACGCCCGACGTCCACTACATCGACCATTACCGCTACCCCAAGCAAGGCGGCTTCTTCTCATATGTGGAGCCGTTCCTCGCCGGAGAGACTCTCCGGCTGGGACACAGGGTGGTGGCAATCGATCCCACTGACTCGGTGGTGTCTTTCGCCGACGGTTCCAGTGTCGGTTACCGCGGACTGGTCTCTTCGATACCTCTTCCGGACTTGCTGCCCAAGGTGGTGGGAGCGCCGTCGGACGTGCGGGATGCCGCTCAACGCCTCGCCGCCTCTTCGGTGGTGTTCGTCAACGTGGGAATAGATCGCGACGACATCAGCGAGCACTCGTGGACCTATTTCTACGACGAAGACTTCATCATCACCCGTCTCAGCTATCCCCATGTCTTCTCATCGAACAACACCCCGCCCGGATGTGGGAGCTTCCAGGCCGAGATCTACTTCTCGGAGAAGTACCGGCCCCTGCGGGTAGAGCCGGACTCACTCATCGAGCCGGTCATCGACGACCTGAGGCGCTGTGGGTTGATCCGTGACGACGATGCCGTTCTCCACACCAGCACGATGTACGCCCCATATGCCAACGTCATCTTCGATCACGAGCGGGCGGAAGCGGTCGAGACCGTCCTCGGATACCTCGACGAAGTGGGGATCGCCACTGCGGGGAGGTACGGGCTCTGGGGCTACCAGTGGACCGACGAGTCGTTCGTCAGCGGGGAGGAGGCGGCTCGGCGGGCGCTGTCCCGGTCGTCAGGGTAAAGCTCTCCGGTTCGATCGATGGCCAGGAGCGGTCAGCGGCCGAGACCAGTTCCGGTTCCACCGGCCAGGCGACGTCGAGGGCCGGGTCGTCCCAACGAACACCACCCGCCGACGGGGGGTGATACCGGGCGGTGGTCTGGTAGATGAGCTCGGTGTCGGCCTCGAGGGTGACATACCCGTGCCCGAAGCCCTCGGGAACGTACAGCGCCGTCCTCGACCGGTCGTCGAGTTCCAGCCCGAACCACTGAAAACGAGTCGGCGACCCCTCTCTCAGATCGACGGCGACGTCGAACAGCCGGCCTCGGGTGCATCGGACCAGTTTTGCCTCTTGATACGGTTCACTCTGAAAGTGGATGCCCCTCAGGGTGGCGGGTCGCTGGTTCCAGTTGAGGTTGGTCTGGACGAAGCGACCGTTGAGACCCCGTTCGCCGAACTCGTCCTCGCATGCCATCCGGGCGAAGAACCCACGCTGGTCACGGACAGGCTCTAGTTCGATGACGTGGCACCCCGCTAAGGGGGTTTCCCGGAATATCACCCAGTCACCGGGTCTTCGGGGCCCACAGCCGATCGGTCATTGGACGCCGGGGGTGTAAGTGGTGGCTCCTTGGAGGGTGAAGGGGTTGCCGGGGGTGTCTTGCCATTGGGTGTAGTCGGGTGGGGTGGAGGTGAGTTGGCTGGTGGTGGTGAAGTCTGGGTCGGCGACAACGGTGCCGTTGATTCCGTCGACGATGACCGCCCGGTAGAACTTGCCTGCCCAGACGCTGGAGCCGTCGACGCCAGCTCCGAGGACGAGCGCTGAGGTCCCCGCCCGGACGCTGGTG
>CAZLEQ010000066.1:0-10243 GCA_964558575.1 uncultured Acidimicrobiaceae bacterium
TCCCCCCGCCCGTGCTGACGAGGCCACCGACCAATTCGTCGTGACGCTCCAGATCGGCTGCCATCGCCTCTTCCGAAGCCTCCCAGCGACGGGTACTGCCAACGATGTCGGTGAAGAGAAAGCTGACCAGAACGGACATGTTCTCCACCGGCTCACATTACTTCGGGACACTCATCTGCCGACCGGGCATGGTCGAGTTCGATCTCAGAACGGTGAACGCCTGGAGCTGGAACGGGCTACTTTGGTGAGCGTTCACCGAGACTTCGGTGAACAACCTGAAGCGGAGAGGGAGGGATTTGAACCCTCGAAGAGGCTAATAACCCCTTACTCGCTTAGCAGGCGAGCGCCTTCGACCACTCGGCCACCTCTCCAAGATTCAGTTGCAGTATCAGACGGTACTGCGGAGGGGGTGGGATTCGAACCCACGAGACCCGAATGGGCCCAACGGTTTTCAAGACCGTCTCCTTAGACCGCTCGGACACCCCTCCAAGGTGTGTGAACGACCATTCTCGCGGCAATAGTCCCGGTAGTCCGCAATCGATGGAGAGACACCTCTCAGGGTCCACTAGGTTTACCCACATGAGCAACGCCAGCGACAAGGAACACCTTCGACCGATCGAACGGCGGGTGCTCGAGATGCAGAGCGAGGGCGTCGTCATCGACGAGATCGCGGCGCGCATCAACCGAAGCCCCGAATTCGTCGAGCGGATAATCGACTGGACCGAAATCCCGCGTAACGGCACCACGAGCGACCGCCATCTCACTCCGAGGCAGCGGCGCGTGCTCGACCTGCGTGCGGAGGGCGAGTCGCATGCGGAGATCGCCGAGAGGTTCAAGAAGGGCGAGTCCTACATCCGTCAGGTCGAGGGACTGGCCCATTTCAAGGAGAGCCAACGCCTACTGAGCAGAGACTGAGCCCTTCGCTCAGTGACGCCAGTAGAAGGCGCGTGACTCTTGGACCTGGTCCGGAGTCATCTCCCCGGGCTGGCCGGTCCCGCGCACGAACCCGAGGCCGCGCATCGTCGCCACCACCACAAATGCGAAGGCAAGGCCGATACCGGCGGCGATCGCCATCCCGGTGAGCGGCACCCGTCCGTACTCGGCCGGATCCACCACCATGAGGTCTCCGCTGGCATCGACCACCAATGGGACGGTCCCGCTGGTGACGTGCTCCGGTGTCAGCTCGACGCGTCGGTTGTGCCGGATTCCACCATCGTCGGTCCACTGCACATTGCCCACGAGCCCGACATCGCTCGAAGTGACGGTCGACTCTATGACCCGGGACTGCGTGATACCCACCGGCCGGTTGAGCCAGAGGAGCGCGACGACCACCAGCAGCGGAAACACCATGATGAACACCATTTCGAAGAGCTGCAGTGGAGATCTCCACGCTGAATCGCTCGTGGCGGCCACGTCACCATCATCCGGTGACCGAGCGCACGAGTCAATAGAAGCTCTTCTGTGACCCTGCCATCGCCCATTCAGGTGGTGGCCGGATTGCTGCGCCGAGGACGACAGGTGCTCCTCTGCCATCGACGCGCCGACCGAAATCACTATCCCGACGTGTGGGATCTCCCCGGTGGACGAGTAGAGCCCGGCGAGACCCTCGTCGAGACCCTGAGCCGGGAGCTCGAGGAGGAGCTCGGGATAGCCGCCCACCAGTCGGGACCGTCTCCCTGGCTGACTCTCGCCGATGACTCGCTCCAGCTGCACATCTTCCTCGTCGACCAGTGGACGGGGGAGCCTGCCAACCTGGCGCCCGAAGAGCACGACGAGATCAGGTGGACGGACCGGCACGAGCTCGACCGACTCCCGCTCGCCGACGACTCCTATGTAGACATACTCGACCGGGCACTTGGCACGATCGGAGAGAGTTGATGTGCCTGTTGAAATAGTCGCGGTGGTGCCGAAGACCATGAGCTCTGGGCTTCGGCTGTTGCCCAGTTCAAGGGTGTGGAGCACGTCCGACATGACCGCTTCCTCTCGGATCCGACCACTGTCGCCTTCGTGGCTCGTGATGAAAGCGCGGTGGTGGCATGGGCGTGGGGGTATCGGCAAGTGCGGCCTGATGGCAACTCGATGCTCCTCCTCTACGAACTCGACGTCGCGGTCGGAGAGCAGGGCAAGGGAATAGGCACGTCCCTGGTCGAGGCCTTCCTGGAGGTGGCCCGACGCGAAGGTCATCGCAGGATGTAGGTACTGACCCGGGAAGAGAACCAAGCTGCCAAGGCGCTCTACGAGACCACTGGAGGCGAGTGCTCGGAGAACAGGGAGGTTTGGTATCAGTGGTCACTCCCTGACACCGGAGAACCTGACCAATCCTGACCCCCGGTCATCTCGGCTTCCTCTCCGGACCCGTCGGACTCAACTCGTCTGAGACGACTCTCGATAGTCCGGCCGACCCTCCGCAGACGTGTGGGGCGGGTGTGGTTCGAGAAGTGTTGCTCCCTGCTAGTCGGACACGACATCTACCTCGGATTCGATTGAAAAACGCTATTTCACCAGTGGAACCGGCGCATCTCTCAGCTGCTTCAGCAACTGCGGAGCCGGACAGCTCCTCGACATGATCCCGATAGAGGTAGCCGCCACTTCCGTACACCGTCATGCCGGGTTCCACCTTCGCACCGTCCTTCAGCAAGACCACTGGAGGGTCTTCCTGCCACCTGGTGCCCGCAGGCCAGACGAGCGGATACTGAACACCTTCCAACTCCACGCGGAGGCAGTTGGTGGAATCGTCGAAGACCAGCACGCCCGTCACCTCGGCTGCCATTCCGCCGAAGGGGCCGGACAGCTGCGCTGGCGAGGCGAGTACCGCTCCGTCAACCGTGCCTGTCGACGAGCACCCCACGATGACCAAGGCCAGCGTGGCGAGTAAGGCAATATGAAGCTTCATGAATTCGACGACTCCGAGAAGGACAGGTTTCCGGCGTCGCTCCGACGCGGGTCTTCGGGGCTCGAAACGGGCTACTTTCGTGAAAGTGTCACCGAGATTTCGGTGGACGACATCCGGCGGAGGGGGTGGGATTCGAACCCACGAGGAGGCGTCAGCCCCCTACGGCATTTCGAGTGCCGCGCACTAGACCGGACTATGCGACCCCTCCAAATGTGCTGACGAACCGCCAACCTACCTGGTGTCTCGTCTTGCGGAGGGAGAGGGATTTGAACCCTCGAGGGGGCGCAAACCCCCAACGGCATTTCCAGTGCCGCGCACTAGGCCAGACTATGCGATCCCTCCGGGGAGTCTTCCCGTCTGACCGGACGGGAAGATAAAGGATAATGCCCGACGATGAATCAGCCCATTTCCCATGAGACGGCGATGCGGGCTGCCCTCGACCTGGCCCGACAGGCCGGCAAAGCCGGGGACGTCCCGGTGGGTGCAGTGCTCCTGGACTCTGACGGGGAAGTCGTCGCCCGAGACCGCAACCGCCGCGAGGAGCTCTCCGACCCAACCGCCCACGCCGAGATGCTGGTCCTGTCCTCGCGGGCTCGTGCGATCGGGGACTGGAGACTCGACGGGCACACCCTGGTGGTAACCCTCGAACCGTGCGCCATGTGTGCCGGAGCGTCTGTCTGGGCCCGGCTCGACGCCATCGTCTACGGGGTCGCGGACCTGAAGGCCGGAGCCGCCTGGTCGCTGTACAACATTCCCCAGGACCGGCGGCTCAACCACCGCGTCGAGCTGGTGGAAGGGGTCCTGGCCGACGAGAGCAGGACTCTCCTCGAGGAGTTCTTCCGCTCGGCGCGATCCTGAGCGCAAATCACCCGTCCACTACCGTTTCCGCTGCCCTTCTCGCGGGTACCTGATAGCAGAGGACGGGAGTAGAAGCCTATGGGAAACCAACAACACACCGTTGCCGTCCTGGCTCCCGCCCTCTTTCTGACCGTGACCGTCGAGTCGGCGTCGTCGGGCGAGGACGAGGTCCACATCCATCCCGGGGGCCAGGGATTCTGGGTGGCGCGCATGCTCAAGCACCTCGGGGAGTCGCCTCTCCTCTGCGGCCCGGTCGGTGGCGAGGCAGGCAAGGTCTTCATCGGCTTGCTCGGCCAGTTCGGCATGGCCATGAGCCCGATCGAGATCGCGCAGTCCAGCCCGGTGGTCATCAGCGACAGGAGATCCGGCGAACGCCTGACGATCGCCGAATCTCCACCAGTTGCGCTCGAGCGCCACGAGATCGACGACGTGTACGGAAGATTCCTGGATCGAGCCATCAACACGGGGGTGTGCGTGGTGACCGGGCAGTCCCAGGAGATCCTCCCGGCACGTTTCTATCGCCGACTGGGGCACGATCTAGCCGCCGGTGAGGTGACCGTTGTCGCCGACTTCCACGGACCCGAGTTATGGGATTTCCTCGACGGTGGGCCGATCGACGTCCTCAAGGTGAGCCACGAGGATCTGCAGTCCGACGGGTTGCTCGACGACTCTCCCGACCAGAGATCCATGATGGCCGCGCTGACCGAGTTGCTCGAAGCCGGAGCCCGTTCCGTGGTTCTCTCACAACAAGAGGGGCCCACGCTCGCCAGCATTCGAGACAATTGGTACGAAGCCCGAACCCCCGAGTTCGACCCGGCCGACCATCGAGGGGCCGGTGATTCGATGACAGCCGCCCTCGCTGCGGCAGTGCGGCAGGGACTCGATGCCGAAGATATGCTCCGCCGGGCGTGTGGCGCCGGCGCCGCCAACGTCACCAGACACGGGCTGGGGAGCGCCGACGCCGAGCTCATCCCCGGCCTCACCGACAAGGTCCAGATCTCCAAGTTGAGTCCCACCCCGGCATGAGCAGCGATATTCCACGCGTCATCGTGACCAACGACGACGGCATCGACTCGCCCGGGTTACGCCACCTCGCCGCGGCCCTCGCCGACGATTTCGACGTCGTGGTAGCAGCACCTGCCCGGGACATGTCCGGCTCGGGCACGGGAATTGGGAGATTCGAGGCCAACAAGGGAGTCGAGATGACTCCGATGAACATCGACGAGGCGAGGACCGCCTTCGCCATCGACGGGCCACCCGGCCTCGCCGTCACCGCTGCCGCCTTGGGAGCCTTCGGCCCCAAGCCCGACATGGTGGTGTCCGGGATCAACGCGGGGATCAACACCGGGCACTCCATCATCCACTCCGGCACCGTTGGGGCGGCCCTGACCGCGCACACCTTCAAGATGAAGGGCTTGGCGGTCAGCCTCGACCAGTCCGATCCCTGGCATTGGGACACTGCGGCGCGATACGCACGCGGCGCGGCGCACTGGCTGATCAATGAGAACCGGGGGGGATATGTCCTCAACGTCAACGTCCCCGGGTTGCCTGCCCACGAGGTGGTCGGGGTCCACTGGGCGGATCTCGACGAATTCGGGTACTTCCGGGTTGCCACCCACGACGTCGAAGGCGACCGACTCCAGTTCGTCTTTCGGGCGAAGGAGACCCGGTCCGACCCGGCGTCGGATACGGTCCTCTGCTCCGAGGGGTACGTGACCATCACCCCGCTGAGCACGGTGGAGCCGGCCGCCTTCCCCGACATCGAGGCAGAGGACCTCTTCGCCTCGGCTCCCTCCAACATCGCGGTCTAGTCCACTATCTCCTCGGCCACGTTCAGCGAGTGGTCGATCCGTCGGTCCCACTGCCGGTAGACGATGGCGCCGACCAACAGGACCACCCCCACGCCGACGAAAGCGGCAAGGTAATCGAAGCCCTCGATCACAAACCCCACCGCGGGGGCACCGGCGAGGAGAGCGATGTCGAAGATCGAGGTGAACGTGGCCATGGCCGACCCGCGTTCGCTGACCCGTGCCCGATTGACCACTTCGCTCGAGATGAGAGGGAACACCGCACCGTGGGCGGTGCCGGTGATGGCCGCGGCCAATACCAGGATCGGGACCGTCTGGGCAAGACCCATGCAGATGAGCCCCACTCCGTAGGAGAGGATCCCGCCCAGCAGCATTGGGCGGTGGGGCATGCGATCGTACATCTGGCCGCCGGCGATGCGGGTGATCGCCGCGCTGACTCCATAGGTGGCGAAGAACAGGCCCGCCGTCCCCACCTGCCGCTGGTCGACGAAGGTCCGGGTGAAGGTGAACAACGCCTCGAGGCCTACCGAGAAGAGGAGTGTGGCCAGCCAGAGAGGAAGCAGGTTGCGCTGGGTGAAGGCCGCCCAGAACGAGCGTCGAGGCTGATGGCCGCGAACCGGCAACACCGGCAGCGTCCAGACGACCAGCCAGGACACCAGTGACACCGCGGCCGCTCCCCAGAACAGACCGTCGAATCCCAGCCTGTCGATCAGCACGTCGCCGGCGTACCCACCGGCCGCGATGGGGATTAGCCCCGACAAACCGAAAATGGCCAGGCCCTGCGTGCGCCGCGCCACGGGTATGGAGTCGGCGCCGTAGGTGAGCATCGTGGTGAACAGTGCGATCTGGACCGTTCGTTGCACCAAGAACAGCACCCAGAGCAACGGCCCCCACACTGTGGTGACGGTGAGACCGATTATCACCGCCATGTTGACCACCGCCGAGATCAGGAGGACGGTGCGGCGATGGGTCAAGTCGAGGATCCTCCCCAACCAGGGACGGAAGACCAGCGAGACCAGGGCGCTCGACGCATAGAGGACTCCGATGAGGCCTTCCGTGGCCCCGAGTTGGCTCAGGTATCCGGGGAGATGGATGAACAGGGCGAACGACAGCTCCTGCAGGAGAGCTGCAGTGAACAGACGTGGAAAGTTCGGACCGAACCGCTGGGGAGCCATGGCGAACCGGGTGAAGGTACCAGGGAGACGGCTCCTCGTAGCCATCCGCGGTCGGTAGCCTCGACATCGATCGTGTAGGCGGGGCGCTAGGGGTGCCCTGTACCCGAAACCCTCTTCATGCGGGGCCGAATCCCCCGCCCGAGGGACACGACGCGTCGGGGCTGTACAGCCCGCGATGGCGGTGTCGGGGCGTTGACGATCGGGTCCTGCGCGGCGGGGCGCCATGAATCGGGTCAGGTCCGGAAGGAAGCAGCCCTAAGTGGACAGTCCCGGGTGCTGCAGGGTTGCCTGATCCGAGTCCACGGCCGACGTCGACGACGCCAACCGTGTCTCGACGGCGGGGTCACGATCATCAGGCGCCCTGCCGGTTGCACTGCCTCGATGTACGGACTATGCGGCTTCCGGCGGCTCCTCTTCGGCCACCTTCCGCCCCTTGCGCAGCCGAACCCCGTAGACGAACCCGAACAGACCGCTCCGCCACACCTGCTCCAACACCAGGGACCTGTGGGCGAAGAGGATTTCCGGAGGCGGCAACGAATCGAGGGTCTGGTTGAGATACCAATACTCACGGGGGGCGCGGGCGAACAACAAACCGACCAGGGGGAGGACCATGGCAGTGCCGATGCGATGGAGAAATCTGAGGAACGGGCTCCTCGGGCGACTCAGGTCGATCACCACGGCTGAGCATCCCGGTTGGAGCACCCGGTACATCTCCTCGAGAGTGCGATCGATCGAGGTGAGATTGCGGAACACGAAGGCACCGAACACCCCCTCGACCGACTCGTCGCGGAGCGGAAGCTGCTCGCCCACTCCCACGACCCGAGCAGGCACGGGACTGAGGGCGATCATCTCGATGACCGGGTCGAGCCCGATGACCGAACGGCCGTCGAAATCTGTGTCACCGGTGCCACATCCGAGGTCGAGCACCGTCCCGGGCTCGAGCATCTCCACCCCGACCGCCCGCCAAGCCTGGTCCCGACCGAGGCTGAGGATCCTGTTGATGCGGTCGTAGCGTCGGGCGATCTTGGCGAAGATCGGGTCGGAGACCTCGCTCACGGCTCGATTACATCGAAACCGGTGTATCGCCTGAGCGCCTCGGGGATCACGACGCTGCCGTCGGGCTGCTGATGGTTCTCCAGGATGGCGAGGATGGTCCGCCCGACGGCGCATGCAGTCCCGTTGAGGGTGTGGACGATCGTGTTGCCGCCATCGCTCCGATAGCGGATCTTGAGCCGTCTCGCCTGGTAGTCGGTGGTGTTGGAGCACGAGGTGATCTCCCTGAAGGCCTGCTCCCCGGGAAACCACGCCTCGATGTCGTACTTCTTGGCCGCGCTGGCGCCGAGATCCCCAGCGGCCACGTTGACCACTCGATAGGGAACCTCCAACTCCTGCACCAGATGTTCCTCGACCCCGAGCAGCCGATCGTGCTCGCCCTTCGAGGTCTCCGGTGTGGTGAAGACGAACATCTCGACTTTGTCGAACTGGTGCACTCGGAAGATCCCGGCCGTGTCCTTGCCGTAGGTACCCGCCTCGCGGCGGAAACAGGTCGAAAACCCGGCGTATCTCAAGGGGAGCTGGTCGAATTCGAGGATCTCGTCCCCGTGATAGGCAGCCAGGGGTACTTCGCTGGTGCCGACCAGAAACAGCTCGTCCCTCGGAATCTCGTAGACCTGCTCCCTGGCCTCGGGGAAGAACCCGGTCCCCTCCAAGGCGTGCTCGCGTACCAGGACCGGAGGGATCATCGGAGTGAACCCGGCCTCATAGAGATGATCCATCGCCCAGCGCACCAACGAGAGCTCGAGGAGGGCGCCTTTGCCCTTCAGGTAGCCGAAACGGCTCCCGGACACCTTGGCGGCGCGCTCGGTGTCGATGATGTCGAGCGCCTCCCCGAGACTGGCGTGGTCGGTTCCCTCGGTGAGAGAATCTCCTTGTCGCTTGATCTCCAGGTTGTCATCCTCGCTGTAACCATCGGCGGCGGTGGAGTCGACCAGATTCGGGATCTCCAGCCAGGCGAGACGGAACGCTTCGGCGAGTTGGTCGGCGCGGGCCGTGGCCTCCTTGACCGACTCGGCCAGCCCGGATACCTCTTCGATGGCTCTCTCCTTGGCTTGTCCATCGAGGGCGGCGATTTCCTTGCCTGCCTCTTTCTGCCGGGCGCGGAGCCCCTCGGCTTCCTGCAGGGCAGCCCGGTGATTGGCGTCGAGCTCGACCAGATCGTCCAGGTCGATATCGAGACCTCGACGCCGGAGTGACCCGGCAACGGTATCGGGGCTTTCGCGGAGGAGTTTCGGGTCGAGCATGGGGTCGTTGATGCTACAGACGGGCCGGCCGATGGCCATCCCAGGCGCGAGGTCCGTCTTCGGGTCCCCCCACGGCGTCAGGAGCGGGTCAGGGGGTGTTGACGGTGAACTGAACCCGGAGTTGGTTGTCGGTGAGGTCGGTGTCGGGATTCGTGAGCTCCAACACGACCTCCACCTCGTAGAGAGCCTCCGGGAAGACCTCGACCGGCGGGAAGTCGATCGTGGTCTGCCCACCGGGGCGGAGCACCGGCACCTCCATCACCGACACCACCGGGTCGGCGCCGCCCTTCAACTCCATCCTCACCGATTCCGGCCTACTGGCGACGTTGCCCGAGTTGGTGATCACCGTCGAGAACACGACTGTCTCGGTGGCCGGGATCACCGCCTGTTCCTCCACGCTGAGCTGCCAAAGAGGATCCGAGACCACTTGGCTGACCCGCAGCCCGGGTCGGAGGCCCAGGCCGCTGGTCGACCGACGCGCCGCCGCCACGTACGACACCGACTGGGACAACAGCGTGGCGTCGGTAGGGCTCATCACCACCTCGACCGGCGGGCTCACCGGCTCGGGGATCTCCTCCCGCTCGAACTCGACTCTCAGGTCCCGGAACAAAGCGTCACCGGCGCGAAGGTCGGCGAGAGCGTCGCCGATGGTGTTGACCACCGTCATGTCATCGGGGTTGTCGGCCGCATGGAGGATGGCGGTGGCGAGACCGTCGACACCTCTCGCCCATGCCTCGACGGCCTGTCGATAGAGAGCCCACACCGGGATGAGGGCCCGGGTGGGAGGCTCGACGGCGACGAAGTCCTGGGCTGCCTCGAGATCCGCGGCCGCATTCTCGAACACGGTGGTGAACTCGTCACGGCCAACTGCGTCGACACGCGTCATGATGTCGGAAATCGATGATCCGCTACGAGCCAGGCCTGTCGTTTGGCTACGTACCTCATCCAAATACTCGAGCTGGATTCGGGTCTCCTCACCGGCGGCGGATACCACCGCGGCCACGACCAAAACGGCGAGGAGGAGGGTCGGCCAGAGAATGCGGGCCACCATCCTGCGTCTCGACTTGGGAGGTGGATCGAAGATCACTGCGCAGAGTATCCCAGCCCCAAACCCGTGTGATAAGCCACGCGGTGCTCAACCGGGGCGGTGCGGATGGTGGGCGAGGGGGGACTTGAACCCCCACGATCTTGCGATCACAGGAACCTGAA
>CAZLEQ010000067.1:0-9836 GCA_964558575.1 uncultured Acidimicrobiaceae bacterium
TTGAGTCGGAGTATGGGTCGGGATTGAATTTCTCAATGGAGAGCGACGGCACGGTTCACCGGGTCTTTGAGGTGGACGAGCAGGCTCCAGAATCGGAGGATCGATTTACTGTCGTTTTTGAAGGGACCGAAGAAGAAGCTTTGGCGTACGTCGAACAGAGGCGCGCCGAGGGGACGAATCTCGTAATTCCCGGCCTGATCATCGGAGTTGGAGCTCTGCTCGTTATCGCGGCATTGATTCCGATCCGAAAAACCCCACCGAACGAGGCTGAGGCGCTCTAGATCGCGAGATCCCGACCAGACTCGCACGACCCACCAGCGCAGTGATCGTTTGCCTGTTAGTTGGACAGAGATTCGGTGATCTGCAGGTGTAAGCCCGCCAGAGAACAACTCTGGGGTGAGCCTGGCGGTTCTGCCACTCTTGACCCCAGAAACGACTGCACGACCGGATGGGTCAGGGTCGGACCGGACTGAGCGGCGGTCGAGAGCGATCCCGCTCATCTAGCGCGGTGAGAGCCGGCGCCGGGCGCCGTAGTCGGCGCTAACCGTCCTCCTCGATACCGAGCTCGACGAAGATCCGGTGGCGCTCCTCGTCGTAGACCGCGGTGCTGACATGCCCGGAGTCATGGCGTTCGCTGAGCCGGGCGAACTCCTCCATCAGGGCCTGCTCGTTCACCGGCGTGGTCGAGTCATCCTCAGATTGCCGAGCGGCCAGGCGCTCACGCTTGGCTTCCTTCTTCTCCTGACGGGCCCTCTCCCGAGCCCGCTTGAGCGCGGCTTCCCTACCCCGCTTAGCCACGGGTCACGACCTTGGACGTGAGAGCGGTCGCCTCCGAACTGGCCGGAGACGACCGCTCTCCCGAATCGGTCTGGCAGGCGATCAGCGAGACCTTGGCTTGGCGACGTTGACCTTGAGCTGACGTCCGGAGACGTCTCTGCCGTTCAGTGATGAGATCGCCTTGTCGGCGGCTTCGGTGGACGCCATTTCGACGAACCCGAATCCGCGCGATCTGCCGGTGTCCCGGTCGGTGATCACCTGGGCGCTTTGGACTTCGCCGTACTCGGCGAAGAGGCTCTCCAATTCATTGGAGGTCGTGGTGAACGTGAGGTTGCCTACGAAGAGGTTGGTGGACATGTGCTGCTCCTTCGAGCTCCGTCGTAATTCTTGGACACCTGGCAGGCGAGACGTCACCTCCGGGGACGGAGGGAGCCTCGCCGCGACATCCGACGGACCGAAAGAAGCAAGCAAGGCGCTAGCGGCCGAAAAGCCGCTACAACAATCACCTTACCCCACTTCCCGGGCTAGCCACTTCGATCTAGCACGCGTCCACCTGAGGACCGACCTCGTCAACAGCTGTAGGCTAGGCAAGTGGACTACTCGGTTTCCGATGTTTGTGGTTGGAGAAGAGATGTCGAGTCCGGAAACCGGGGAGAGTTCTGGATCGACAGAGAAGCCCTGACCCAGAGAATGTCGAAGCTGTCGCCGACACAGCGGGCGTTCTTCAGGTGGGGGATAGTCGAAGAGTTCAACAAGGGTCTGGAGCAGATCCTCGAGCAAGACCAGGCGGTGGGGGAGATGAGAGAGGACTTTCGCGACCAGTGACCGACCATGACCGGGTGCCCGAAGGCACCACAGAATCGGAAGAAGTCGAGACCGACGAACAGCGTGCCAAACGCCACGAGCGTGAGCGGATCGAATCCGGTGAGCGCTACGAGCGTGAGCGGATCGAGTCCGGTGAGCGCCACGACCGAGAGCGCAAGGAGGATCAGGAGCGGCGCGAACAGGACAAAGGCAGGGATCAGTAGTAGGTGTTCCTCGCACGTACTCTGTCGGTGCCGTCGACATAGGGACCCTTTTTGGCGGTGCGTCGACTAGGACCGTTTGATCGCGGTCGCGTCATAGCGGTCTCCGACTGTTAGCCTCGAGTACGCCGCATCGGGTGGAGGTCAGCGATCATCGCTTCCCCGGTGATCGACGGCACATTCCCGCCCGGTTGGACTACCTCTTTCGGCCGAATCTCAATGTCTCGTGCCTCGTCCGGGGTCATGACTCCTGAGATTGTCGGCTCCAAACCTCACTCGAGGAGAACGAAACATGTCCAACTCATTCCAGGGCCTTGGTCTGCCCGAGCCGCTCGTCGGAGCTGTGGCCTCACTGGGCTTCGAGGATCCCTTTCCGATTCAGGCCGCCGCGATACCTCCGGCCCTCAAAGGGATCGACATCCAGGGCGGCGCCCCCACTGGCTCGGGTAAGACCCTCGCCTTTGGTCTGCCCGTGTTGGCCAAGGTCGAACGTGCCGTCGGCAAACGCCCTCGTGCCCTCGTGCTCGCCCCGACCCGGGAATTGGCGGAACAGATCAAGAGCGATCTGGCCCCACTGGCGAAGGCCGTGGGCCGGCGCGTCTCCGCAGTGTATGGAGGGGTCGGCTACGGGCCCCAGTTGGCTGCGCTGAGGAGCGGGGTGGATGTCCTGGTAGCGACGCCCGGACGATTGCTCGATCTGATCCAGCAGGGTGCAGCCGACCTGGGGCAGGTCGCCTTGGTCGTGATCGACGAGGCCGACCGCATGGCCGACATGGGTTTCCTGCCCGACGTGCGTCGAATCCTGGACCGAACGGGTGCACACCGGCAGACATTCTTGTTCTCGGCGACCCTCGACGGCGAGATCGAGAGCCTCTCGAGGGAGTACCAGAGAGATCCGGTCCTGGTTCGCGCCGAGTCGAGAGATGAGTTGCGGTCGGACGCGGCTCATCACTTCTGGCGGGTGGCGCGTTCGGATCGCCTCTCTCAGACCGCAGACTTGGTCAATGCATCCGGGCGAAGCATCGTCTTCACCAGGACCAGACATGGGGCCGATCGCCTGGTCAAGCAACTGAACAAGATCGACGTGGCCGCTGTCGCCATGCATGGGGGACGATCACAGCACCAGAGAACCCGTGCTCTCAGCGCCTTCTCCTCGGGTAAGGCCCTGGCGCTCGTCGCTACCGACGTCGCTGCCAGAGGTATCCATGTCGAGGAGGTGGCGGCCGTGATCCACTACGACGTCGCTGCGGATGACAAAGACTATGTGCATCGGTCCGGTCGTACCGCACGCGCGGGCGCGACCGGGGTGGTGGTAACGCTGGTCTCGGAAGGACAGGATCCGGCTGTGCGCAAGATCCTGCGCGGCCTGAACATGAACTCGCAGATCGAAACACCGAGTGTGGAGCGCCTCGGCTTTGCGGGGACTGCCGCCCAGGAGGGCTCGAGGGCGTCTGGGTCCCAGCGGCGCGACGAACGGCGTCATCGAGCTGCAGAGACAGCAGAGCGGCCTCGGGGGCGGAGCATCTATGTCGGGAACCTTCCCTGGAAGGCCACGAGTGGCGAGCTCGAAGAGCTGTTCTCGGGATACGGGCGGATTGAACGGGCGACCATCAGCCGGCAGCAGAGAACGGGCCGCTCGAAGGGCTTCGGGTTCGTCGACATCGTCGAGCACCGGCCTGGAGCGGCCATCGCCGCGCTCAACGGCGCCATGATGGGTGGCCGTACGCTGCAGGTGCGTCCGGCCAGATAGTCGGCGGCCGTCAGCGTTGCCCAACTCTGATCGAGCAGCCCTCGTCAGTCGTAGAGGTGGCGGAACATGAGGGCGATACGAGGCTCGGCCGAGGCTACCTTGGGGATTGAGTGCTCCCAGGTACGCTGACAACTTCCGCCCATGACGACCAGGTCGCCGTGGCCCAGCGACAGGCTCGTGGCCTTGCCTCCCTCCTTGGGACGGATCATGAAACGGCGGGCGGCTCCCAGCGACACCGTGGCCACGATCGAACGTGGTCGCCCGCGCGCGATCCGGTCGCCGTGATACGCGACCGAGTCGTTGCCGTCGCGGTACCAGCCGGCGCTCACCTGATCGAGCGTGACGCCGTACCGTTCGCTGAGAGAGGCGATGATCTCGGGGATCACCTCGTGGGTTCCGGGGTCGACCCTGGCCACCAACCGCGGCGTCTTCACCTCCCGATCGTACATCCTCACCACCGGTTGGGACCACTTGGCGTGGTCGACGAGAGTGGTGAAGAGGATCCCGTCTCCCGCCAACCACATGGGGCAGTAGTCGAGCCAGGCCTCCCGGTCGAGGTCCATCCGGGTCAGCTCACCGTATCGGCGGTCGAATGACACCGGGGCGAAGCCGAAGAGACTCGCCTGGGTGTACCCTGAAGCGAACATATGTTCGAATAGTATCGCCCGTGGTTCGACAGTGCAAGGCAAAGTTCACATTGCAACGGGAACTCGGCCGACGAGACGAGTGAGCCGGGAGAACAACTATCTTGCGAAGACGACGAAAGGACGTCAATGAGGATCGCAGTCGGAACCGAGAAGGGTGCATATCTGCTCGACGAGTCGGGAGGGTCCTGGGACGTGTCGGGCCCGATGTTCCCGGGATGGAAAGTGTCGGCGTTCGGGGTCGCACCAGATGGAGCCCATCTCGCCGCGGTGGGGAGCAACTGGTTCGGGGTGGGCATTCACCGCAGTGACGACTTCGAAAACTGGCAACAGACCGAGACCCCGCCGGTGTGGTCTGAGGACAGTGGGCGCAGGATGGAGCAGGTGTGGACCTTCCACGCCAACGGAGATCGGCTCTGGGCCGGAGTGGCCGAGGCCGGTTTGTTCACCTCCGACGATCAGGGACTCAGCTGGGCACCGGTGGAGGGTCTCAATGAGCACACCACCCGCGGCGGCTGGGAACCCGGTTTCGGCGGTTTGTGCGCTCATCGGGTCACCGTTGCCGGCGAGACGCAATGGGTGGCGATCTCGGCAGTGGGAGTGTTCCGGTCGGATGACGGCGGCGGGACTTGGGAACCCAAGAACGACGGTGTCGAGCCAGTGGGGCTCCCCGAAGATGCCCCGCGACCCGAGGTCGGCTATTGCGTCCATTGCCTCGCCCACGACCCAGCGGATCCAATGCGAATCTGGCGACAGGACCACAGCGGCGTATACCGGACCAGCGATGGTGGCGACCACTGGGAGCGGATCGAAGAGGGTCTCCCGGCCAACTTCGGGTTCGTGATGTGGCGCGACACCGGCAGTGGCCGCTTGCTCACCATCCCTCTCGAGGCCGACAGCAACCGGGTGCCCGTCGACGGCGCACTCCGGGTCTACCGCTCCGACGACGACGGAGACTCGTGGGAGATTTCGGGCACCGGGTGGAGCGAGGCGCCACAGTTCACCGGTGTGCTCAGAGGTGCCTTCGACGGTGATGGCGAAGGAGCTTTCTGCTTCGGGACCACGGGTGGGAGACTCTGGCTGACCCGTGACAACGGCGCGGAGTGGGTGGAGCTTTCACCGTCGTTCCCGAGGATCGGAGCCGTGGCGCTGCTCGCATGACCAGGATCAGACTTCCGAGGGTGCTGTCCGAGACCGCCGGGGTCGACCTGGTTCATGAGGTCTCCGGGGACTCCGTGGCTGAGGTGCTGGAAGACCTGATTGGGAGGTTTCCCGGTCTGAGCAACCACATCCTCGACGAGTCACGTCGCATCCGACCGCACGTGTCACTATTCGTCGATGGGGAGCAGGCCGATCTCGAGTCGGCGGTGGGCCCGGGCTCAGAGGTCCGGGTGCTCCACGCAGTCAGTGGGGGGTGACGTTAAGTCTGCCGGGCGGGCTAGCTTGGAGCGACGAGATGCGAGTCCTCGTCGCCGACAAGTTCCCTGACAAGCAGCTCGAGAGACTGCGCAAACGCGGACATGACCTCCGGTACGAGCCGCAGCTGGAAGCAGATGACCTTCCGGGGGCTATAGCGGACACCGAAGTGCTCGTGGTCCGCTCCACCGAGGTCACCACGGACACGATCGAAGCCGGCCAAAGTGTGGGCCTCATCGTCAGAGCGGGTGCCGGCACCAACACCATCGATGTCGAGGCTGCTTCGCAGCGCAGCATCTACGTGTGCAACATCCCTGGCAAGAGCGCGGTGGCCGTCGCCGAGTTGACCATGGGGCTCATCCTGGCGCTCGACCGGCGAATCCCCGACAACGTGGCCGAGCTCAGGGATGAGAACTGGCGCAAGTCCGAGTTCGCCAAGGCGCGCGGGCTGATGGGTCGCCGTCTCGGGATCGTCGGGCTGGGGTCGATAGGGCTCGAGGTCGCCACCAGGGCGCGCGCATTCGGAATGAAGGTGGCGGGGATCAAACGCGACGACCGGAGTCTTGCGGTGAGACAGCAGCTGGTCGACCTCAGAGTGAAGCTGTACCCGGACCTCGAGACGATGCTCCCCGAGTGCGACGTGGTCAGCATCCACGTCCCGTCCACAGAGAACACCCAGGGAATGGTCGACCGTGAGTTTCTCAGCTCGATGAAGCAAGGGGCGTGTCTGGTCAATACCTCGCGCGGAGACGTCGTGGTGGCGGCGGACCTGCTCGCGGCCCTCGACGACAAGGACCTGTGGGCGGCCCTGGACGTGTTTCCCGACGAACCGGAATCCGGAGAAGCCACATACGATTCGGCCTTGGCCAAACATCCCCGGGTGTACGGCACCCATCACATCGGCGCCTCCACCGAACAGGCCCAGGAGGCGGTCGCCCGCCAGGTGGTCAAGGTGATCGATCAATACTGCGACGGATCGGTCAAGAACGCGGTGAATCTCGCCGAGCCCATGCCCCACACCACGGTCGTCGGGATCCGACATGTCGACCAGGTCGGAGTGCTCAGTCGGATCTTCACCGTCCTCAGAGGTGCCCAGATCAACGTCGAGCACATGGAGAATCACATCTTCGAGGGTGCCCATGCCGCCAAGGCGGTGATGCATGTCCATGGCGATTTCAGCGAGGCGGTCCGAAAGGAGTTGTCCGACCTCGACGA
The DNA here is from genome assembly GCA_964558575.1 of uncultured Acidimicrobiaceae bacterium. Taxonomy (GTDB): domain Bacteria; phylum Actinomycetota; class Acidimicrobiia; order Spongiisociales; family ZC4RG35; genus JANQRA01. The sequence goes on from CAZLEQ010000067.1 coordinate 6,828, forward strand.
GGTCTTCGACGTGGCAGTGCTCAGGGAGACGGACTGACTCCCAGTTCTACTCGGATTCCCGAATCCATGGTGGGGTTGGAGCCTCGATCCGCTCCAACCCGGAAGGCACCGTCCCGAACCGGTCCTCGTTGCCGGTCTGCCAATCCCGCCAGGCCTCGGTGAGCTCGTCTGTGGTCCGGGCCACGAAGTTCCACCACATCTTCACCCGGTCGCCGAGCGGCTCACCGCCCAGCACCATCACCCGGGCCGGGGTGCTCCGGGAGCCGACCACCAGCTCCTTCCTCCCCGGTGGGACGATGGCGAGGGAACCAGCGTCGACGATCTCCTCGTCGACTGTCACCGGCCGATCTATGGGCACCACCGCGTGTTCGAACTCGGCATCGACGGGAATGACCGTCTCGCCTCTCAGAGTGACGTCGAGCCCGATCGTGGGGTGGGCGAACTCGGCCTCGGAGCGGACGTCGCCGATCTCGCCGATGAGCACCCGCGCCTGGCTGGGCCCGATCTCCGCCTCGGGAAGCTCACCAAGGTGCTGGAACGCAGACGAACCGTGACGGGTCGCTTCCGTCTGGGCGAGCCACATCTGGACACCCATCGTGCCGCTGCTCTCCCAGGTCGATTCGGTGTCGACACCCTCCTCGGCATGGGCGATTCCATGCCCGGCGGTCATCAGGTTGAGCTGGCCCGGCCTGATCAGCTGCTCGGTCCCCAGTGAGTCGCTGTGCAAGGCAGATCCGCTGAACAGCCAGGTCACGGTGGAGAGCCCGATGTGGGGGTGGGGCCCGATCTCCAGCGGCGGGGGACGGTCCACGTCGTCCGCCTGCATCAGGTCCACGAAGCACCAAGGGCCGATGGTGCGGCGATTCTTGGTGGGCAGGACGCGGACGATACCGAGCCGGCCGATGTTGGTGGTCCGTCCTTCCCGGACCTCGATCGCGGTCATTCCCCGATTCGAGGCTGCCCTGTCGAAGTCGTCGATGGGTCCGCTCATCTCCCCAAACCTACCCGCATTCGAGGAGGTGCCTGTCAGACGGTGAGCCGCACGATGGGTCGGGTCTCGTTGCGTCGAATGATCTCCACGAAGCCGTGGTCGGTGAACATGGGCAGAGTGCCTGTGAAGTAGTCGACCACAGACCCCCGCGTCCCATCCACCGGGTATGCCTCGATGACTTTGGCGCCCTGGGTCTTGGCGTACTCGATCGCCGCCGCAAGCAAACCTCTTCCGATCCCCTGACGTCGCTCTCCGGTGCGGACGACGAAACAATTGATGGTCCACGGCGCCACCTCGTCGACGGGCTTGAAGAGGCGGGAACGGCCCAGGGTGGGAAAGTCGGCTCGGGGGCCCACCTGCACCCAACCCCGTGGGTCTCCATCGATGTAGCCGAGGAGACCGGGTGGGGGGCCTTCCTCGGCGATGTCGGCGAACCGGTCGCGATTGTCCCGATCGTCTCCGAAACCGCCTTTCGGCCTGCGCCAGTACATGCAGAAGCAGGTGCGCGCCACACCTCTTGGTCCGAATACGGTCTCCATGTCATCGAAGCGATCGGGGGTCAAAGGCACACATTCCATGGCTCCCGCCCCCGTCTCGGTGGTGTAGGACCAGACCATCCTCAGGCTCCAATCTGGCCGGTGTCGCACTGCTTGCCGAACACGAGTTCGATCACTTCTGCCTCGGCCCGCTCGGGTGTCCTGGGGGCTCTCTTCGCTTGCGCCTGACGCCGCAGCGAGTGCGTTGCCGCTTGTTTCCTCCTGTCGTCCAAGACCGCCTTGGCCAGGTCGTAGTTCAGGAACATGGAAGTCTCTTTCGGTCGCTCCACACGGTAACGTATCCGCCATTGCGGACAGAACCTGTCCGCATGATTTCCGATAGTGGGGAAGACACATGGACACCGCGGAACGCTTGCTGAAACTGCTCGGTCTGCTCGAAGGTCGGATCGATTGGACGGCTCAAGAGTTGGCCCGGCGTCTCGAGGTGACTACGCGCACGATTCGACGCGACATCACCCGTCTGCGGGGCCTGGGGTATCCGGTGGAGGCAGTGGCCGGGCCGGGCGGCGGGTATCGGCTGGGGAGCGGCGGAAAGCTCCCACCTCTGCTGCTCGACGACGACGAGGCGCTGGCGGTTGCGCTCGGGCTCAGGGTGTCGGCCACTTCGGCCGTCGGCGGGCTCGAGGACCACTCCTTGTCGGCGTTGGCCAAGCTGGAGCATGTCCTTCCCGCTCGGCTCCGCTCACGCCTAGAAGACATCTCCGAGAGCACCTCCACACTCGCCTCCTCCCGCACCGAAGCCGACCACGCCACGCTCGCTCTGGTGGCGGCGACCATCCGCAAGCGTGAGCGTCTCCGCTTCGCTTACGTCGACAACGATGGCAACTCCACCGAGAGGCACATCGAGCCGGTACGTCTGGTCCACACCGGGCGCCGCTGGTATCTGGTGGCATACGATCTCGACCGGGAAGATTGGCGGACGTTCCGTCTCGACCGGGTGTCCCATCCGGTGACGACTGGCATGAGAGCAGCACGACGTCGAGGGCCGGACCCGGTCGATCTGGTGCAACGTGGGATCACCGTGGACTCCTGGCGGTTCCAGGCCGAGGTGATCCTGGAGACAGGAGCCGAGGTGGCGAAGCGGCACATCGCCCCGACGGTGGGAAAGGTGGAGCCCATCGACGAGGCTTCCTGCCGGCTCGTGATCGGCGCCGACGAGATGGGGTGGCTGGCGCGTTATCTGCTCAGCATCCCGATCGGGTTCGAAGTGGTCAGCCCCGTGGGGCTGAGAAGAGAGCTGGCGGCGATCGGACGCGACCTTTGGGAGCGCTTTTCGTAATCCTCGAACCCTGGACTCGCGGAATCGCCTCAGTTGTACTTGTAGAAGCCCTCGCCGGTCTTGCGGCCGTGGAGACCCGCCTCGACCATTCGGGTCAGCAACGGGGGTGAGGCATAGAGGGGTTCCTTGAACTCCTCGAAGAGGACGTCGGCGACGAACTTGGTGGTGTCGAGGCCGACGAA
>CAZLEQ010000068.1:0-9679 GCA_964558575.1 uncultured Acidimicrobiaceae bacterium
ACGGCTGGCCGTGCAACCCGCCACGACGTGGAAGTCAATTGATTCAGTTCGCCGGTTGTGGCCACTACCACCTTCTACGCCATGGGGATTTGTGTCAGGCTTCAAGCGAGCTTCGGATGAGTAACCGCCCGGTGTTTCGTAATTCGCCTGACATCTCGACATAGTCGATCGATTCTTGTGACACGGATGTGACACAAGGCTTGGCGGCGATCACGAAAGCCCAGCAAGACAGGCCTAGCGAAGCAGACGAGCGCAACTCTGATAAGGATGAGGTCCGTGGTTCAAGTCCACGTGGGCCCACAATTCACTCACCCTGGGAAAACCCCCGGAGGCCCAGAAAGGCAGCGCACTGTCTCCAACGACGTCGAGTCGTGGTGTCGGACCGGACACGGGCCAGGGACAGGCGTGCCAAAGTAGCCGCGCCGGGGGGTCCGAGGATCCAATCGAGAATGTCATCCTCCGTCGTGGCTCGACCCGGGACATGATTCGCCGGCAGCTTCCACCCAGTACCTTGTGTGGCCGCCGGCGGTTTCCACCCGGGCCGTCGGAATCGATGTCATGCCGCGAGGGAGCCTCCTCGACCACTATGTCAACGCCCACTCCGTCGAGGACATGGACTCCGGTGCCTACCGCTGGGACGATGACAACGTGGGTTGGTCCGGAGAACCAACACCATCAGGGAGGACAGCACCTCGTTGTGTCTCGGTCAGCCGCTGGGAGGCGAAGCGCATACACGTCTTCCACTGTGCTGACATCGCCCGATCTTCTCCACGTTGGGCTCGCGCGGATACCGGGTAGTACAGCTGGAGTGAGGTGTCGTCTCGGAACGACTCGCGCTCTGTGCCTTTGCCCTGGGGTTGGGAGCAAGCGGACTCACGTTCTTCCACGACGCCGTCGCCCAATACTTCGGAATCGGCGCAGCCGATGCTCGTGACCTCCGTTGGCGTGCCCGCGAAGCCTCCGGCACCGGCGGGAGCTCCAGGCGAGCCGGTCTCTCTCCATCGATAGGAGGGAACCTCCGGGACCCGGGCCAATCCAACGACCTGAAACGCTGTCTCGATTCGGTCGGGACTGCCGTGTCATGCTTTGCCCGCAGGGTCGCCGCCGGTCGGATGAGTTTGAGGACGACCTGTTGTGGGAATGACGCGGGACCTTTGGCCCTGGCCGGGCCACGCAGTCAACCCCTAGTGTCGTACATGTTTCGAACGAATCCCCCGGAACCCCAATGAAGAATTTCGACGAGACCGTAGGTAAGCGGCCGAATGGAATTCCAGTCCTTACCCGGCCGATGGCGCGGGTCGCCCTCGTGAGCACATATCCACCGGCGATGTGTGGTCTCGCCACCTTCACGGAGTCTCTGCATGGTGCCCTCGCCCTCGATCGAGGCCGCGGCTTCGGCCTCGACGTGATCGAGCTGTTGGACGACCCGGGATCTCCCCCCAACGACCGCCAGGAGGTCATCGCCCGTCTCGACCCCGCAGATCCGACCTCGATACGGGCGGCAGCGGAGCGTCTGGCCGGACACGATGTCGTTATCCTCCAGCACGAGTACGGGATCTGGGGTCCTGATTTGGGCAGAGGGGTGATCGAGTTCGTCGACATGCTCCACAGCGGGCTCATCACCACACTGCACACTCTGCTTCCGCGGCCCAGCCGCATTCAGGAAGAGATCATCAAAGGCCTCGCTCAGCGGTCCATGTTCACGGTGGTGCAGACACGCAGCGGGCGGGATCTGCTCGTTCGCAGATACCGGGTAGATCCGCGGTCGATCGTGGTGATACCCCATGGCACCGGCAGGTCGCTTCGATCGGTGGCCGAGGCCCGGCGCCGGCACCTCCGATCCGGCGCGCCGAGACTCCTGACCTGGGGCCTGATCGGCCCGGGCAAGGGACTGGAGTGGTCGTTGCGGGCCCTGGCCTTGCTGAAGGAGTCGCACCCGGACATCCGTTACACGATCGCGGGGCGGACTCACCCCAAGGTGCTGGCGAGCGAAGGCGAGGTATACCGGCAGAGCCTGTTGCCGATCGTGTCGAGCCTCGGTCTCGGGGACAACGTCGATTTCATCGACGATTACCTGTCACAGGACACCCTCGACGGGCTCCTCACGGACACCACGATCGCGGTGCTTCCCTACGACTCACCAGACCAGATGGTTTCCGGTGTCCTGGTCGAGGCGGTCTCCGCCACGGTCCCGGTCGTGGCGACGGCTTTCCCGCACGCGGTCGAGCTCGCAGAGGCAGGAGCGGCGGCAACGGTGCCCCATTGCAGCCCCGATTCGTTGGCGGAAGCGATCAGCCGTCTCCTGAAATCCGGGACGGCCCTCGAGGAAATGGCGCGGGCGCAGAGGCGCATAGCCGTCGAGTTCGAATGGAGCCGGGCAGCCCGCGAGTACGACCGGCTGATCGGTGCGATCGTGGGAGCCAAAGCCGCCAGAGATGTCCCTACCGCTTCCTGATTGCACGTATCTGCTCGGTCTCATCGACGACACTGGGATTTTCGAGCACTCCCGTTACGGCGTGCCTCGCCGCGGGCACGGCTACACGGTGGACGATGCGAGTCGGGCTCTCATCGTGCTGTGCGACGCCCAGGAGCTCGAGCCGGTCACGACTCCGATGCGAGTACTCCTCGCCTTCATCCTCGACTCGATGACACCCGAGGGGCGGTTTCGAAATCGTCTCGGCTTCGACCGCTGCTGGATCGAAGAGCCAGGGACAGACGACACCCAGGGTCGCGCCATCTGGGCGCTGAGTGTCGTTGCGACGAGGGCAGCTGCGATCGAACTCAGAGAGGCGGCCTCCTCCGCCCTGGCCGACATCGCTCCGATCGAGAGCGAGCACCTGCGCCCTCTGGCATATGCGTCGATGGGAGCACATGCTCTCTGGACGGCTGGTCAGCACATGTCACTTGCTTCGAGTCTGGCTCTGCGGTACGTCGGTCGACTCCGGGATGGGATTGCAATCTGGCCGGAGCCCAGACTCACTTACGCGAACGGGCGGATCCCGGCGGGGATGGTGGCGGCAGGGACGGTATGCGCCGACGACGAGCTGATCGAGCGAGGGTTGGAGACCCTGTCCTGGCTGGTGACGACCGAGACGCGAGACGGGCAATTCTCGTTCACACCGGTGGGTGGTTGGGAGCCAGGGGAGTCGAGACCGGGTTTCGATCAGCAGCCCATCGAAGCGGCCGCCATGAGTGATGCCTGTGAGAGGGCATGGGCTATCACCGGGGAAGACCATTGGAAGGAGTATGTGCTTCGTTGCGGCGAGTGGTTGGTCGGCGCAAACGACAGCCGGGTGTCTTTGTACGAGCCGAGCACCGGCGCCACCGCTGACGGGCTGATGCCTCGGGGAGTCAATGCCAACAAGGGCGCCGAGTCCACTATTGCCGGCCTGGCAGTGCTTCAGGCGTGCCGGCGGATGGTGACGAGCGTGCCGGTCGGGCGTCATGGGGAGGAAGTGCACCTGCGGTCTTGATCAGAATCGCAATGCTCGCCCCGATAACCCACTCGATCCCACCGTCGGGATACGGGCCCTGGGAGCGGGTCGTCGCCGACCTCACCGGCGGCCTGATCGAGGAGGGACACGATGTCACCCTGTTTGGGCCGGCAGGCTCGGAGACTCCCGGGCACCTGGTTCCCACCGTGCCCTATCCCTTGGACGAGTGGCCCCCCTCCGAAGGCACACCGGATCATCGGGTGTGGGAAGAGATCCACGTCGCCGCTCTGGCCGAGGTCGTCTCCTCTCAGGATTTCGACATCATCCATTCGCATCTCACCGTCCATCCATTGGGGTACGCGTCTCTTCTCGACCCACCGATGCTGACGACGCTCCATGGGAGTGCATGGAATCGAGCGATCCACCCTGCCCTCGAACGTTTTCGGGACCTCCCCTTCGTGTCCCTGTCCCTCGCCGAGCGGGCTTTCTTTCCCGGCCTCAACTACGTGGCCACCGTTCACAACGGCGTCGATTGCACCCGGTTCGAGCCGGGGTCGGGAAAAGGCGGGTTCTTGTTCTTTGCGGGGAGGATGGCCCCTGAGAAGCAGCCTCACCTGGCCATCGAGGTGGCGAGACGGGCGGATCTACCGGTGAAACTGGCCGGCCCCGTGGAGGAGCGCCACCGCGACTACTTCGAGACCGAAGTCGCCACCAGGCTCGATGCCGGCATAGCCGTTTACCTGGGTGATTTGAAACGCGGTGAGCTGGTCGAGGCTTATCGCGAGGCCGCCGCGGTGATCATGCCCCTGGCGTGGGACGAGCCGTTCGGGTTGGTCGTGGTCGAGTCGCTGGCCAGTGGCACACCGGTGATCGGTTGGCGACGGGGAGCCCTGCCGGAACTGATCGAGGATGGAGTCACGGGTTTCGTGGTCGACGACGTAGCCGGCGCGGTCGCCGCGGTTGCCAACCTGGGCGGTCTGGACCGTGCCGTGTGTCGCCGGGAGGCGGAGACTAGGTTCAGCATCCCGGTGATGACCCGCGGCTACGTCGCCGCCTATCGGCGCGTGCTCGGTCGCTGAAGACAGCCCGTCAGACGAGCTCGGCCAGCAGCTCGCGGACGGAGACGGTCATGACCCGTACCCCCTCATCGGCGAATCCATAAGGAACCACTAGCCAGTCACCGTGGATCATGCCTCCACACGAGTAGACGACGTTCGGCACATATCCGTTACGCTCTTCCGGAGCCGGCTCGAGAAGCGGCGAGTCGAGTCGGCCGATGAGCCGTGAAGGGTCCTCCAGGTCGAGCAGCAAGGCTCCGAGCGAGTACTGCCGCATCGGCCCCACACCGTGTGTGACCACCAACCAGCCCTCGCTGGTCTCGAGCGGAGACCCAGCCGCACCGATCTGCACCATCTCCCAACCCTGGGTGGGGGAGGAAAGCAGCTCGGCGGAGTTCCACACTCGCAGTTGGTCGCTCTGCAGCAGATGGAGGTTCTCCTGGTCATGTCGCCCCAATGCGGTGTACATCCCGTCCACCCGACGGGGGAACAAGGCAATGCCCTTGTTCTGGGCGCATGCACCATTCATGGTGGCGAATCGGAAGGTGACGAAGTCCTCGGTCTCGATCAGCTGGGGCAGGATCGTGAAACCGTCATAGGCGGTGTATGTGGCGTAGTAGGTGACCCTGCCATCGTCGTCCACGAAACGGACGAAACGGGCATCTTCGATCCCGTGACTCTCTGCTGGGCTCGAGGGGAGCAAGATCCGCTCGCTGATAGGGATCTCCTTGTCGTAGCTCAGCTCGTAGTTCGAAGCGGCCAGCCAGTGGGTCAGCTTCCTGGTCTCGAAGACGCCCGCCGGTGAGAAATCTCCCCGGTCGAGGATCTCCAATGCGGCGTCGAGTTGGCCGGAGTCGAAGCGATCGGGGAGCTGATTCATGATGGCCGCGACGAGATCGGGATCCCCGCCGAGGGCGAGCAACTTGTCGCTGAAGACGGTCTTCTCGTACAAAGGCGGGCGGCGCTCTCCGAGGTTCAAAAGTGGGCTGGGCTCGTCGATGGTCACGCAACCATCTTCCCCGACGCGCCCGGTTCGGAACTCGACCGATGAGATGTGCCCCTCGCCGATCGCTCTGAGGCTCATGATGAAGCTCGCGTCGCCGTCGTCCGGTGCCGCGACGATGCTCGGGTTGCAGACCGCAGCTGCCTCAGGCGTGTATTCCTGGGTGAAGTAAGCGCCGAGAAGCTGCCGGCGCTCCCCATCGACGCCAGCGAGCGCCGGGACCATTTCGGCTGCCCAATTCGCATTGGCGGCCCATACCACGCTCAAGTCGGAGTGCCGGCCCTCGAAGGAGGACCGGGTATCGGCCAGGAGCGTCTGCGCCTCGGTGTCGTCCAGGGCCAGGGCGCGGTTGGCGATCATCTCCACACGGGAGGGTCCCCCGGCGAAGGCCGTCTCTCCCGGTAGGAATGGGCGGGCCACCACGCGATCGGGATCGGGTCTGATCTCGACATCGCAACGTCTGACGGTCACCATCTCGCTTCGATGATGGTCCCCGGCCGGGGCAAGTCGCGGGATCTCACGCCTTGTTGACGGTGAGCGGGTGCTCACCCAGCCGACGGCCGAGCAGCGACGCGTATTTGCGCGCCGTCTCATCCATGCTCAGGCTGGTGCTCATCGCGGCGCCGGCGCGCGCAGCTCTCATGTACTCCCCGTCGTCGGTGAGGTATCTCCGCAGCGCGCCGGCCATGGCGTCGATGTCATCGTGGTCGACCGTGGCCCCTGCCCCGGAGGACAGTATTTCGGTTGCCCCGGGGAAGGCCGTGGCCACCACCGGACGCGCCGTCGACACCGCCTCGGCGAGGATCCTCGAAGACGCCCGATCCCGCGAGTCGTAGGCCACCGCGATCACATCGCACTTCTCGATCTCCCGCTCCAACGCCCTCCTGGAGTGGAGGATCGGCACGATGTCGAGTTGACGCCGCACCCCCAGCTTCTCGGCCTCGATGGCCAACTGCGCTCGATATGCGTCTCCTTCTCCCCGCGTCCACGCCGGATCGGTCACGCCGATCAATCGGTATCTGGGCTTCGGGTCGAGGTCGCGGAGCCGTGCCAGCGAGCGGATGACCCGTTCGGCTCCCATACCTGGAGCGAGATAGCCCCATGTGAGTATCCGTCGCCTGATCCGGTCGGTCGGCTCGAGCGGGCGCCAGGGCGACCCGGGTGGTATCACCTCGATCGCGATCGAATCGCGCGCCATGGCCGAAAGCCGACGACGCGACATCTCGGATGGGGCGACGATATTGTCTGCGATGTTGAAGGGTCCGGCCAGAGAGGCGTCGGTCTCGGCGGGACCCAACTCGTCAACCGCAAGGACCACGGGAACCTCCAACTCCCCGAGCAGCTCTTCGATGAACTCGATCGGCACGTGTCGGTCGAGCCGCAGGACTGCGATGTCGCAACGATTGGCTCGTCGCGCGGCGAGACGAGGACACATATGCCACTGCGCGTTGACATCCATGACAACCGGATGACCCTCGGCAGCCGGTTCGCCGGGAAGGACGAGGCGGATCACTTCGACGGCAAACCCATGACGGAGAGCCAACTGCCGCGCAAGATCGAGGGCAGACAATGCCGAGCCCGACTCGCTGGGTGGGTAACGGGTGATCATGGCGACCCGCGAGGCGTATTCCGGATCGGTCAGATCGATCACTAATGGCGACTCCTGGGGCGAGAGAGGGGAGAGCTGGGGTGAGGACTGGTGATCCCAACCACCATTCTCGGACAACAGTTCACCTTATCATTTCTTTTCACGTCCTCCAGATCTCGACAAGGTCGAGCTCTTCAGTACATACCCAGATCGCCCGCACTCATTGCGGCCGGGTGAGTCGCCCTTCCAGGGAGGTCTCGAAAAACGTCGTACCCACCCTCGAGAGTGGCGACCGGGATGCACAGCTCGTGAAAGGAGGGACTAAAGGCCCTAGGACGGAGGGGCTAAGTCCGGTTGCATGGAATGGAACACGCTGATCATCGGGATCGGCTCCCCGCATCGAGGGCCGTGGTCATGGGCATCATCACGCGACGCAAGTTCCTACAAGGATCGGCGGTCGTCGGAGGAGCGACGCTCCTTGGTCAACAGTTTCTTTTCGGCGCTCCTGAGACGCTGGTCCCCGCGTCGCCCGGCGCCGCTGCCCCACTGGTCGAAGACTTCATCAACACGACGTGCTGGATCGGTAAGCAAGAGTGCGGGATCGTCGCTCGTCGGATCGACGGGCGGGTGGTCAAGCTAGACGGCAATGATGACCACCCGAGGAACCTCGGTCGCCTGTGTCCAAAGGGCCAAGCGCAGATTTCCGCGCTCTACGACCCCAACCGGATCACGACGCCTCTGGTGCGCACCAACGCGAAGGGCGTCACGGGGAGATGGCGGCGCGCCACCTGGGACGAGGTGATCGGCCTCACGGCCGAGCGGGTCACGGCCGCCCAGACCAAGGACCCCCTGCTGGCGGCCTGGGTCATAGGACGGTCGAAGGTCGGACCGATTTACGACCAGGCGTTCCCCCAGGCTACCGGCCTAACGTCTTACGGGCGCCGGGGCCATGACTGCTCAGGGCCGGGGCAGGACGCGGTCCGGGCGATGTGGGGGGTCAGGACGGTCATCACGCCCGACTTGAGACGGTGCCGGTACCTCATCTGCTACTGGAATCTGACCCAAGCCGGGGGCCCCGAGCTGTGCCAGATCACCATGCCGCGAGAGGTCGTGAACGCCCGGGCCCGCGGGATGAAGGTGGTGGCTATCAACCCCCACGCCCGGTCGGTGGCTCATCTCGCCGACGAGTGGGTCCCCATAAAGCCGGGCACCGACATGGCCTTCTGGCTGGCTGTGATCAACGTCCTCCTCTCCGAGGGCTACGTCGACGAGGCATACTTACGGGCCCACACCAACGCGGCATCTCTTGTAGCCGCCGACGGCTCCATCCTGAAGAACGACGGGGACGATCTTGTATGGGACCAACCGAGGGGGGCAGCCCTTCCCGCAGGCGGGGAGGTCGACCCGGCGCTGTTCGGCGTGTTCGAGGTCGACGGACAGGACGTGAAACCGGCCCTCCAGGTGCTCAAGGACCACGTCGAGCAGTACACGCCGGATTGGGCATCAGAGGTATGCGGAGTCCCCGCCGAACAGATTCAAAGGATCGCGCTCGACCTCGGAGCGAACGCTGCAATCGGCAGCACGACGGTGATCGACGGCGTGGAGGTGCCACTTCGCCCGGTGGCGTTTGGCCTCCACGGGACGTCGGTGAAGTTCCACAGCGGTTTGCAGACCAGCAGGGCGATCCTCCTCGCCTTCATGATCCTCGGTGCCATCGATGCCGCTGGAAGCGCCCATCTCGCCAACAAGAAAGTGCTGGATCCCGCCGAAGCCCACCCGTCGTGGCTGGAGGCCGCGGCAACCACGCAGCCCAAGCGGCTTGACCTCGCTGCCTCCGCCTGGTTCCCGCTGGGCTCATCCGGCTACCTCATGTTCCCTGTGACTGTGAACGACCCGGAGCGATACGGGCTGACCTACAAGCCCGAGGACATGGCGGTGGTGGCGTCCTATGTAAACGGGGTGCTCAGCAACCGTCCCGTCGACAGAGCCCTCGAGGCGTGGGCCCGTTTCGGGTTCGTGGCCATGATCACCCCCTACCTGAGTGCTACTGCCGACCACGCCGCCGACGTGATCCTGCCCTGCGGCACGCTCGACAAGTGGGAGGGCCCGCTGGGAGCTAGCACGCTGTACTCGAAGGGAAACAGTGTGCGGGCGCCGGTCATGGAGCCCCTCGGGGAGTCCCGTAGCGAGATCGAGATCCTGACCGACCTCTGCGAAGGGATGGGAAAGCTTGGGGGCGAGGGCGGTTTCGTCGCCAAGCTCAACGAGCACCTGGAGATCGTGGAGCCCTACCTCCTTCCGCTTGACCAAAAGCCCACGCCGGAGACGATTCTCGACGCGTGGGCGCGTTCGAAGTTGGAGATGGGGCTGGATGAGTTCCAGCGCGTCGGCGTCGCCTCGAAGGAGGTGCCGGCTGAGGAGCTTTTCCTCAATTCCGGGGAGCAACCCTTCGGCGGTGTCAGGGCTCATTTTTACTTGGACGTCTTCCCGCAGATCGGAGCCTTGATGCGGGAGGCGAGCGCTCCGGACGACCTCTGGCAACGCTACACCGCCTACCCCACCTGGACGACGCCGCCCATCGAGGCGTCGCCACAGG
>CAZLEQ010000069.1:0-9266 GCA_964558575.1 uncultured Acidimicrobiaceae bacterium
AAGAGCACCGGCTTTGCAAGCCGGGGGTCGTGGGTTCGAGTCCCATCGTCTCCACTTCGTCGAGTCTACGTTCGTATTTCGCGTTGGCGCGACAGGTGCGGAATTAGAGCCTTCTCGGTACCGTTCTCACTGGCAGAGCAAGGAGTCACATGAGAAACGCTGTCATCGTCGATGCGGTTCGCACCCCGGTCGGTCGTCGCAACGGGATGTTCAAAGACATCCACTCGGTCGACTTGGCCTCGATCCCGCTCCAGGCCCTGGTCGAGCGGAACGATCTCGACCCCGAGCTCATCGACGACGTCATCATGGGCAACGTCTCCCAGACCGGGGAGCAGGCCTACAACGTGGGACGCAACGCGGTGCTCGCCGCCGGGTTTCCCGAGTCGGTGCCCGGCGTGACCATCGATCGTCAGTGCGGGTCGTCTCAGCAGTCGGCTCACTTCGCCGCCCAGGCGGTGATGGCCGGCGCCCAGGACATCGTGGTCGCTGCCGGTGTCGAGAACATGACCCGGGTGCCCATGGGCATAACCGCCCAGAACGGACCCGGCCTCCCCTTCGGGGCCCGCATGCTCGAGCGTTATGCCAATGGCCTCGTCCCCCAGGGGATCTCCGCAGAGATGATCGCCGAGAAGTGGTCGATCTCCCGAGAGGAACTCGACGAGCTGGCCCTGGCGTCCCATCGCCGAGCTGCTCAGGCCACCGAGGAGGGACGTTTCGAAGGCCAGATCGTCCCCGTGGAGATCGTGCGAGACGACGGCACCAGGGAGGTAGTGACCCGCGACGAGGGCATCCGTTGGGACACCTCCCTCGAGAAACTGGGATCTCTGCAGGCAGCCTTCCAGGCCGACGGCAAGATCACGGCCGGCAACTCATCACAGATCTCCGACGGAGCGGCGGCGATCCTGATCATGGGCGAGGACAGGGCCGAGGAGTTGGGATTCACTCCCAAGGCCAGGTTTCACACTTTCTCGATGGCAGGCGTCGACCCGGTGATGATGCTCACCGGACCAATACCGGCTACCAGCAAGGCGCTCGACCGCGCCGGGCTCTCGATCGACGACATCGACCTGTTCGAGGTCAACGAGGCATTCGCCTCGGTGACAGTGGCCTGGCGGATGGAGCACGGCGGCAGCGACCCGATGGCCCTCTGGGAGCGATCCAACGTCAACGGTGGCGCCATCGCCCTGGGTCACCCCCTGGGAGCGTCGGGGGCCCGTCTCCTCACCACGCTGGTGTGGGAGTTGGAGCGCACCGGTGGCCGCTATGCACTCCAGACCATGTGCGAGGGCGGCGGCATGGCCAACGGCACGATCATCGAGCGTCTCTGACCGGGACACTCTGGATCGACCTGATACTCGCCCTGGCTGTCGGGGTCGTGATCTGGCGTGTCTCGACGGCGATCATCCGGATCCTCTCCACGCCCCCTCCCGAGGTCGATCCCGAAGACATCGTGGCCGTCGACCAGGACTACAAGTGCACCGTATGCGGGGCCGAGCTGACCATGAAGGCGGTAAACCCCGCCGAGGACAAGCCCCCGAAACACTGTCGCGAGGAGATGGTCGCCGTGTGGCGACCCTGAAGGTCTTTCTGTCTTCCTGAGAGCCGGATATCCGGCCCCGGTGCATTAGGAAGCAGTCTGAGTTACACGTGTGTAGTTATCCTCAGGTTTATCCACATCCTGTGGGAATTACACCGGTGTAACCCGTTTTTCCCTTGTCGCACCACGATTTAGGAGCGACTACCCTCGCCGACCGAATGCCCGAATCGAAACGACGCAAGCCCAAGAACAAACCACAGTCGCCCCAGGCGATCGAGGCGGCGGCGAAGGCCAAAGAGCCCAGCCCCACCTGGTATGTGGCCCTGATGGCCGGGCTCATGGTCGTGGGTGTTCTCCTCGTCCTGGCCCGCTTCATCTTCCAGTGGCCCCAGTTGATGCTCCTGGTGGGTCTAGGGGCGATCGCCGCCGGGTTCCTGATGACGACCAACTACAGATAGATCCCGGCCGACTGGGCGACCCTAGACGCCCGCTGGCGCTCGCTGAAGGAGGAAAACGAGCTAGGGCCCTGCGGTCGTCGTGGTCGTTGGGGGCGGCGCGGTCGTGGTCGTGGTCGGGGGTGGGGTGTACTCACCCAGGGTGACGGTCACCGTGTCCCCCTGGTTGACCGTGGTCCCCGCAGCGGGCACCTGGTTGACCACCCGGCCGTCCTGTGACTGATCGGCCACCGGTTGGGTGGTGTTCGACACGTTGAGCACCAGGTTCCGCGCCTCCACGGCCTGGCGGGCCTCCACTTCGGTCATGTTGGAGAGGTCGGGCACCTGCACCGGCTCGGGTCCGAGGGACACCACCAACAACACGGTGTCCCCGGCGAAGGCCTCTGTGCCCGCCGCCGGGTCCTGACGGATCACCACCCCCTGGGGCACCTCCTGGCTGTACTCCTCGTTGACCGTGAATCGGAGACCGAGAGCGGTCAACTCGGTGATGGCTTGACGCTCGGTGAGGTCGGTGACGTCGGGGACCACGACCACCTCCGGGCCGCTCGAAACCACAAGGTTCACCGGGATTGCGGCGCTGATCTCCACCCCGGCCGCGGGGTTGGTGGCGATCACGACACCCTCGGCGAAGTCAGGATCGGGCCGCTCCTCGATGTCACCCACGGAGAGACCAACGTCCAAGATCTCTTGGCGCGCCTGCTCCAACGGCATCCCGATCACTGCCGGCACCGGGATCCGCTCCGAGCCGATCGAGACGAAGAGATCGACCTCGGACCCTCTCTCAACCATCTCGCCGGCGGGCGGTTCGGTCCTGATCGCCTCGCCCTGCTCGGCCTCGTCGCTGTTCTCGAACTCGATGTTGACCACGAACTCGTCGGCTTCGAGACGGTCCCTGGCCTCCTCCATCTGCATACCCACGACATTGGGAATCTCGACCAGTTCCGCCTCGGCCTCGCGGTTGCCCAGGCTGAACATGACGAAGAACAGGATGCCCAGCGTCACCAGGAGGGCGAATGCGGTGAGGATGAAGGGGAGTTGCGACCGAGGCTCCTCCTCGAGCTCGCGATAGATCTCATCGGGCGGCACCGTCGCCGGGAGCAACGTCCCGGTCAACACCCGGGTGGCCGAGTCGTCGCTGTTGGCGTTGGGCACCGCGACGAGCGGCGGGATCATCACGCTCTCCCCTTGGAGCACCGAAAGCAGGTCCTGACGAATCTCCTCCGCCGACTGGTAGCGGGCGTTGGGATCCTTGCGCAACGCCTTCATCACAACCGAATTGAGGGAGTCGGGAACGTCGGGATTGAGCGAGATGGGAGGGGGCGCCTCGGTGGAGACGTGCTGGAACGCCACCGACATCGGCGAATCGCCGGTAAACGGGGGCCGCCCGGTGAGCATCTCGTAGAGGACCACACCCAGCGAGTAGACGTCACTTCGGGCGTCGGCCGACGCTCCCTGAGCCTGCTCGGGGCTGAAGTAGGTGGCGGTGCCGATCACCGCCCCAGTGCGGGTCAACTCCTGGCTGTCGTCCCAGGCCCGGGCGATGCCGAAGTCGGTGACCTTGACCGTCCCGTCCTTGGCCAGCAACACGTTGCCCGGTTTGACATCGCGATGGACCAATCCCGCCTGATGGGCTATCGAAAGGGCGGCGGCAGTCTCGGCGGCGATCTCGGTGGCCCGGCGGGGGAGGAGGGCGCCTTCGGTCTTGAGGATGTCGCGCAGCGATCTCCCGTCGACGATCTCCATGATGATGAAGTAGGTGCCTTCCGACTGTCCCCAGTCATAGATGCCGACGATGTTGGGATGACTGAGGTTGGCTGCCGCCTGGGCCTCTCGACGGAACCGCTTGACGAAGGCCTCGTCCGCCGAGAACTGGGAGTGAAGCACCTTGATGGCCACGGGCCGGTTCAGTTCGGTGTCACGTCCCTCGTAGACGTCGGCCATCCCGCCCCGGGCGATATGGGACGCAATCTCATAGCGTTCGTTGAGGACAGAGGGGGTATCCATGGAGTCAGCGGATTGTAGGGAGGGAGCCTCTCCAACTAGAGGTCACGAAGACAGCCACACTTCGATGAGCTGTGATGCCATCGGAGCGGCCAGGGAACCACCCGAAGCCGACTCGCCGGACACCGCGCTACCTTCGATGAACACGGCGAGCGCGATGGTGGGGTTGTCGACGGGAGCGAATCCAATGAACCAAGGGTTGGAGAAGCCGCCAAACCCGGTGGCAGTCCCGGTCTTGCCCGCCACCCGGACTCCGGGAACCGCCGCCGCTCTCCCGGTGCCTTCGGTGACCACCCTCTCCATCATCTGGGTCAGTGTCGCCGAGGTCTCCGAGGTCATCGCCCGGCCCAACTCGTCGACCTCCGTTACCCGGACCGTTTCCCCGTCGGCGTCGAAGAGCCTTCTCACTGCGAACGGGCTCACTGCGATCCCGTCGTTTGCCACCGCTGCCGCAACCATCGCCATGTGCAACGGCGTGGCGCGGACGTTTCGTTCCCCGATCCCGCTCTGGCCGAGGGCGGCGGGGTCGTTGGCCAGCTCCGGGGTGTCCCAGAAGGCTTCGGGGGTCGCCCACTCGTAATCGATGTCCTGGTTGAACCCGAGCGCCGAGGCTGTGATTCCGATGTCGGCGGCGCCTAGTTGGATGGCGAGGTCGGCGAAGATGGTGTTGCAGCTCCGCACGTATGCCTGGAGCAACGTGGTCGTGTTCCCATCGTTGCAGGCCCTCCCATTGGCATTGGATATGGTGGCCCCCGAGCCGGGGAGCTGGAACTCCACGGGATCGGCGAAGGTGGTTCCGGGGCCGGCGGTTCCGGTGTCGAGGGCAGCCGCGGCCACCACGGTCTTAAACGTGGAGCCTGGTGCGTACAACTCCCGGGTGGCCCGATCGCGAATAGGCTCTCCCTCCGCGGTGAGCAGGGCCTCCCACTGACCGGGGGCATCGTTGCCGAGCAGCAGATGGGGGTCGAATGTCGGGTTGGACACCGAGGCGAGAACCGCCCCGGTCCTCGGGTCGAGGGCGACGATGGCGCCGCGGTTCTCCCCGAGGAGGGCGAGGGCGGTCCGCTGCAGATCCACATCGACAGTCACCTCGATACCACGTGGTCTGAGGTCCTGACCAAGGATGGCGGCGACGAGATCGGAGATAGTGAGATCCCGTCGCGACCTCAGCTCGGCCGAATACACCTCTTCGAGCCCGCTGGTGCCGATCAGGAACGACGAGTAGCCGACCAGATGGGCGAAGGTTCCCGCTTCCGGGTACTCGCGCACGAACGAGCGGGGGTCGTCGGGGTCCTCGAGGGAGCGGGCGAGCACCGTTCCGTCCCCGGTGACGATGAGCCCGCGCTCCTTACCCCGTTCGGCCAGTGCCGGCCGGGGATTGCGCGGGTCCCCGCGCAACTCGTCGGCGCGGATCACCTGGTACCAAGTGACGGCCGCCAGCAGTACGGCCATGCAGGCGAAGACACCGATGGCGACTCGACGGATCGGACCGTTCACCCTGACTCCTCGTGGCTGATGCGGAGCAAGACGGCAACCAGCATGAGATTGCCCACCAGGGCCGATCCGCCGTATGACATGAAGGGAAGGGTGATTCCGGTGAGCGGGACCACCCGGAGCACGCCGCCGACGATGAGGAAGGTCTGAACCGCCAGGGTGAAGGTGAGCCCGGCGGCGAGGAGCTTGCGGAAGGTATCGCGGCTACGAAAAGAGATCCCGAATCCAACGCTGATCACGAGGGCATAGACGGCTAGTACCGCCACCGTGCCGGCGAACCCCAGTTCCTCGCCGACTGCGGCGAAGATGAAGTCGGTGGCGGCGTTGGGTATCAGGTCGGGGCGCCCCAGCCCGGGGCCGGACCCCGAGAGGCTCCCGGTGCCGAGGGCGAAGATGCCTTGGGCGATCTGGTATCCCTCATCCTGATAGTGCTCGAAGGGAGCGACCCAGGCGATGATGCGACGCTGCACGTGGGGGAAGACCGACGCCGCTGCGGCCGCCCCGGTCAGGGTCATCAGGCCACCTGCGACCAGGTAGCCGGTGGCCCCGGTGGCGGCGTAGAGCAGGAGGACGAACCCGGCGAAGAGGAGCAGCGACGCACCGAGGTCACGCTGCCAGATGAGGATGAAGATGCTGCCGCCCCAGGCAAGCAACAACGGGATCAGCTGGCGGGGCTCGGGGACCCGGATGGGGCCGAGCCGGCGGTGGGCCTCCCGCAGTGCCTTCTGGTGGTCGGCCAGGTAGGCGGCGAAGAAGATCACCAGCCCCAACTTGGCCAGCTCGGCGGGCTGGAACTGCATGCCGGCTATGCCGATGTCGAGGACGATCCAGAGTCGGCTGCCGCTGACTTCCAGCCCCCGGAGCGGGAAAGCCCAGTCACTGGGCAGGTTGGGGAGCAGGAGCAAGCCGATGGAGACCAGCAGGATCATGTTCCGATAGCGCCGGAGTACCGAGGTGGTCCCCCTCGACAGCAGTATCAGGGTCGCCGATGCGATGGCGGCGGCGATGAGCATCCACCAGCGTTGCAAGCCGGCGCGCGCCGGGTCGAGCCGGTAGATCTCGAAGAACCCGAGCCCGACCAGGGCCACCACGGGCGCGATCAACAGAGGAGTGGCCCGGGGGGCGAACGTCCTCACCGCGGCGTACAGGGTCCCGAATGAGATCAGGAATATGAGGAAGGTGAGCCCGACCTGGGAGTCGACGGTGTCGCCGTTGGCGAAGTTGACCAGGGCGACGGCAAATGCCGCCAGCAAGGATGCGGCGACGATCGTGGCACCTTCTGAGGTTCTGCCCACTATTCGAGTGCTTCGACGACGGCGACGGTGATGTTGTCGACTCCGCCGGCGTCATTGGCCATCTCGACCAGCTCCCAAACCACCTCGTCCGGTGTCCCCTTGGCCAATGTCTCGCTGATCTTCTCGTCGCTGACCATCTCGGTGAGCCCGTCGGAGCACATCAGGATCCGGTCGCCGGGCTGGAGCTCGACCTCCACCTCGTCGACGTTGACATATCTGGTCAAGCCCAATGTGCGGAGCAGCATGTGCCGCTGCGGGTGAGTCGAGGCTTCCGCGGGACTGAGTTCGCCCTTGGCCACGTACTCGGCCGCCACGGTGTGGTCTGCGGTGAGCTGGGTGAGGTCGCCATCGCGGAGCAGATAGGCGCGGCTGTCCCCGATGTGGCCGAGGGTGGCGAGGTCATCCTCGACCATGAGGAGGGTCATGGTGGTCCCCATCCCCTCCAGACCCGGGTCGCGGGCTACTTCCTCTCGGATCGCCCGGTTTCCCGCCGCCACCCGGTCGGCGGCTTCGAGATCGGTCGAGGCGGCGGCGTTGACGGCGATACGGGATGCAACCTCACCGGCGACATGACCGCCCATGCCGTCGGCCACGATCACCAGGACCCGGTCCTCGGATTCTCCCGAGGATGTCGGGTAGACCGAGTCCTCGTTCTGGTCTCGAACCATTCCCTTGTGGGTGGCGGTCGCCCAGAGGTATCTCATGGCCAGGTCCGATCGAGGTCTTCGGCATAGGTGTCGATGGCGGCCCTGCAGGCGAGAACATCCTGGTCTGCGGAAGTCGCGGAGATGATCCGTAGGAGCATCTCACAGGCCTCCTTGCCCCGTCCGCTGTTGTAGAGAGCAATAGCCAAGAAGACCTGCAGACTTCGGGCGTCGGGGCAAACCTCGACGGCCCTGGTCAGGGTGGTGAGGGCCTTGTCGTACTCCCCGAGGGCCCGGTAGGTGCTGCCCAGCCCGCGCAGGGCGTGCTCGAGGTCGTCACCGTCTAGACCGAGTTCGAGCGCTCTCTCGTAATAGGGGACGGCCTCTCCCTCCAGACCCAACTTGTCGTGAGCCCAGGCGCACTGGAGGTTGACTCCGGGGCCGTCGGATCGCTCGTCGCAGAGTCCCAACAGCAGGTCGAGCGCCTCCCTGGTTCGGCCACTCTCTCGCAGCTCGACTGCCCGCGCCAGCCGGTCGTCGAGAAGGAGTCCGCTCATCTGATCTCCATGACCGTCTTACCCACCTGGATGGTGTCACCACGCTTCAATTCGGTGGGAGCGGAGACGCGCCGTCCGTTGACGTAGGTTCCATTGGTGCTTCCCAGATCGTGGAGCATCATCCCGTTCTCCTGTGAGACCAGCCGCAGATGGAACTCGGAAGCGTAGGGGTCGTCGAGGACAACGTCTGTCTCGTCGGAGCGTCCCAGGACCACGACGTCGCTGACTTCGAACTCCTGTCCCTGCTGGCTCTCCGACCGAACGAAGAGGACACGGCTCCCCTCCTTTCGCTTGCGGCGCACCGAAATCCCCAGGTGCGAGCCTATGGCACGGGCCACCTGCCAGACGAAGAGGTAGACCAAACCGAGGAAGATGATTCGCAGCAGCGCCAGGATGATGTCAGGCATCGGTCTTCTCGACGAAGCGATAGCGATGGCCGGCGAGGGTGACGACCGAGCCGTGCGCCATGGGCGACGGATCCTCTCCCAGGCGGGAGCCGTCGACCGTGGTGCCGTTGGCCGAGGACAGGTCTTTGATCCAGCTGTGGCCGCCGTGCCGGTAGACCAGGGCGTGACGCCGGCTGATGTCGTCGTAGGGGATCACGACGTCGTTCTCCCCGGAGCGTCCGACGAAGGCGCGGTTTCGTCCGATGTCGAACCTCTCCCCGCGTCCGGTGAGCTGGGCCCAGACCACGGGTGGGCCGGGCATCACCTCGACGTGCACCTCCGAACGTCCCGAGATCGCCTCCTCCTTGGGGAGGATCTTCACCTCGACCGGCCCCTCGAGCCGGAGCCCCTCCTCGCTGGTGTAGGCAGTCATCTCGGCGGCCAGCATCGCCTCGAGCCGGAATGGCTCGACGGAGAGGTCCTGGGGGTTGACGTGGATCACGAACCGGTTGGCTGTGCCCGGACCCGTTGGATGGTCGAACCTGGCGAAGTCGGCCTCCCGGGCCAGCTTGCCGGCAAGCTCGGACGGATGGAGACGACCGGAGAAGACCCTGCCGGCCACGCCTTCGATGAGTCTCTCGAGTCTTCTTTCCAGACTCCTGGCAACGCTCACGGGAGAAGAGATTAGGGAGAGATGCACCGCTGACGGACGGTCACCCGGGGTCGGCGTCGTCGACGCTGCACCCGGGTGCTCCCCGCGCCACCCGGTGCAGCGCCGACGAGGAGCACCCGCGGAGCCGGACTACCGGAACCGGGCCACCGACAGTACGATTTCTGCGTCCCGGGCGAGTGGCGGAATTGGCAGACGCGCAGGATTCAGGTTCCTGTGATCGCAAG
>CAZLEQ010000070.1:0-8897 GCA_964558575.1 uncultured Acidimicrobiaceae bacterium
CGAGAACGCAGAGAGACTGCAATCAACAGGAGGTAACAGCATCAACGAGCTTCGCGTGAATGGGGCGATCCGGGCCAAGGAAGTCCGGGTAGTCGCACCCGATGGAGAGCAAATCGGAGTGAAGAAGATCAATGAGGCCCTTTGGCTCGCGGAACAGCTCGACCTCGACCTGGTCGAGGTGGCGCCCAACGCCAAGCCCCCGGTTTGCCGGCTCATGGATTACGGGCGGTACAAGTACGAACAGTCCGTCAAGGAGCGTGAGGCTCGGAAGAAGCAGACCCGAACCACGGTCAAAGAGCTCCGGATGCGGGTCCGGATCGGAGAGCACGACTTCGACATCACACGTCGCAAGACCCAGGAGTTCCTGGAGGACAACGACAAGGTGAAGGTGACGATCCGCTTCCGGGGTCGGGAGAGGGAGCGTCCTGAGTTCGGAAGAGAGCTCATGGAGCAACTGGCCGACGAAGTCTCCGACTACGGAGTCGTCGAGCAGGCGCCCAAGATCGAGGGTGGCTCGATGACGATGGTGTTGGCACCGGCGAGACGGTCGAAGGGCTCCGGCGGCGGGCCGCAGAAGGACGAAGAAGAGTGAGGAGGACCCTGTGCCGAAGATGAAGACACACAGTGGCGCCAAGAAGCGAATCAAGGTCACCGGATCGGGGAAGCTGATGCGACGCCAGTCCGGACGCGGCCATCTCAAGCTTGCCAAGGGCAAGGACACCTTCCGGCGCCGTAAGGGCCTGGAGGAGTTGGCCCCCGGCGACGCCAAGGTCATCAAGAAGCAACTCGGTCGCTGAGGAGGATTCGCCATGGCACGTGTCAAGCGCGCGGTCCACGCCAAGAAGTCGCACAAGAAGGTCCTCGATCGCGCCAAGGGCTACAAGGGCGCCCGCAGCCGCCGATTCAAGACTGCCAACGAGCAGGTCATGCATGCGATGCAAGACGCCTACCGGGATCGTCGCGCCCGCAAACGCGAGTTCCGCAAGCTTTGGATCGCCAGGATCAATGCCGCTGCCAGGCAGAACGGCATCACCTACAGTCAATTCATCGCCGGGCTGAGGGCTGCCGAAGTGGAGGTAGATCGCAAGATGCTCGCCGAGATGGCGGTGAGCGACCCCGACGCCTTCGCCCAACTGGTCGAGGTGGCCAAGGGAAGCTGACGAGCAACGAATCCGCCAGAGTGGAGCCGGTCCGCAGCCATCGCGCCAAATCGGTGGTGGAGGCGGCCCGGCTCCATCGAGCCCGGCATCGCAAGGAGAGGGGTCTCACCCTCGTAGAGGGCCCAAGCCTGATCGCCGATGCCGTCGCCGCCGGGGCGGTGGTGCGAGAGGTCTACGGATTGGAGCCAGAGGACTCGAGCGTCATCGCCGTGGACCAGCGGGCCCTCCAGCGTCTCTCCGGCACAGAGACACCCCGGGGTCCCATCGCCGTGGTCGAGATCCCGCTCGAATGGATCGACCCCGGACGCAACCTCTTGGTCTCGGTCGGGGTCTCCGACCCGGGGAACGTGGGGACGATGATCCGCACGGCTGCATCGTTCGGCTGGGGTTTCGCCTACACGGAGGGCTCGGCCGACCCCTGGGCGCCGAAGACGATCCGCGCCGGTGCCGGAGGCCAGTTCCAAACCCCGGTGTCGAAGATCGGCTCACTCCGGGAGGCCGTTGGCTGGGCCCTCGTCGCCACGGTGCCCTCCGGAGGCGAGCCTCCCTCCGATATCACCGACCGACCGGTGGCGCTTCTCATCGGAGAGGAGGCTCACGGTCTCCCCGATTGGGCCATCGCTGCGGCGAGTCGGCGACTCACCATCACCACCTCGGGGCGCACCGAGAGCCTCAACGCAGCGGTGGCCGCTGGTATCGCGGTCTACGAGCTGACCGGAAAGGGTTCGGGTGAACCTGGAGGTGATGTCTAACCTCCCGCCGGACATGGACCCCATCGCGACCCTCGACAAGGCGATCGGATCCGCCCCGGATGAGATCGCCAGGGCGTCGTCTCTCGACGAGCTGGAGAAGGTCGAGACCTCGCTACTGGGGAGGGAATCGGCCGTTGACGCCGTACGCCGCTCGATGGGTCGGCTCGACGACGAGCTCAAGCCGAGAGTGGGGGCAAAGCTCAACGAAGCCTCGGGCAGGATCGGCGATCTCCTCGCCAGCCGGCGCGCCGAGCTGGAGGCGGTCGAGGAGGAGCGTCGCCTCCGCGAGGAGAAGATCGACATCACCTTGGAGACCGTCAGCTTTCCCGCGGGGCGTCTGCATCTCGTCCAACAGACCATCGACGAGATCATCGACATATTCGTCGGCCTCGGCTACCAGGTGGTTGGCGGGCCCGAGGCCGAGCTCTCGTACTACAACTTCGACGCGCTCAACACCCCACCGACTCATCCCTCACGCTGGGAGAGCGACACCATGTACCTGGACTGGGGCAACGAGGACGACGAAGTGCTGTTGCGGACGCACACGTCTCCGGTGCAGGCGAGATGGATGGAAACCCACGAGCCGCCGGTCTATGTGGTGGTTCCCGGACGCTGCTACCGCAAAGACACCATCGACGCCACCCACCTCCCGGTCTTCTATCAGATCGAAGGTCTCGCCGTCGACGAGAGCATCCAGTTCAGCGATCTCAAAGGGACTCTGCTCCATTTCGCCCGCGAGTTCTTCGGGCCCCAGAGCGAAGTCCGGCTTCGGCCCCACTTCTTCCCATTCACCGAGCCGAGTGCCGAGCTCGACGTATCCTGCTTCAACTGTGACGGGGGAGAACCAGGGTGTCGCGTCTGCGGTGGGGCAGGCTGGCTCGAGCTCCTCGGTTGTGGGATGGTCGATCCCTACGTGCTCGAAGCCGCCGGCTACGACCCGACGAAAGTCAGTGGATTCGCCTTCGGGCTCGGCCCCGAACGAGTAGCGATGGCCCGTCATGGCATCGACTCGCTGAGGCACTTCATCGAGAACGACGTCCGCTTCCTGAGGCAGTTCTGATGAAGGTCTCACTCGCCTGGCTGCGCGAGTTCGTCGACCTGCCGACCACTGACGTCGATGAGTTGTCGTACGCATTCGACATGCTCGGTCACACCGTGGAGGGTGTCGAACGCCTCGATGTCGGTTGGTCTGACGTGTACGTCGGGAGCGTGCTGGAGGTGACGGCTCACCCTGATGCCGACAAGGTGCGTGTGTGTCAAGTCGACAGCGGCTCGGGACCGACTCAGATCATCTGCGGAGCCTGGAACTTCGAGGCGGGGGCCACCGTCGCCGTCGCCCGTCCGGGTGCGGTGCTCCCCGGCGGCTCCGAGATCGGGCAACGCACCATCAGGGGTGTCGAGTCCAACGGGATGATCTGCTCGGAGAAGGAGCTCGGGCTGGGAGACGACCACGCCGGGATCCTCGTCCTCGAGGGCGACCCGCCGGTCGGCACCGACTTCGCCGAGTTGGTCGAGCTACCCGACGTGGTCTTCGACCTCGAGATCACCACCAACCGCCCGGATGCTCTCTCCATCCTCGGAATCGCGCGCGACCTGGGTGCCTGGTTCGAAGTGGCGACCCACATCCCGCCGCTCGAGCTCTCCACCGTTCCCGGCGGCACTCCGATTTCGGTCGAGATAGCCGACCCCAGCGGGTGTCGGCGATTCACCGCACGCGAGATCAGGGGAGTGACGGTGGGTCAGTCCCCGCTCGGAGTGCGACATCGACTCCACAAGATCGGGGTGCGCTCGGTGTCCAACGTGGTCGACGTGACCAACTATGTCATGTTCGAGCTCGGTCACCCGCTCCATGCCTTCGATGCCGACACCATCGAAGGCGACCGACTGGTGGTGAGACGAGCCACGGAAGGTGAGACGCTGGAGACCCTCGACCATGTCACGCGCAAGCTGTCAAACGACGATCTCATCATCTACGACGATGCCGGGCCCACGTCGATGTCGGGCACGATGGGCGGTGCCCGCAGCGAGGTGTCCCACAGCACCGGGCGGGTTCTGATGGAAGCCGCCTCGTGGGACCCACCCACCATCATGTACATGTGGCGGCGCCACGATCTCCGCTCGGAAGCCGCCACCCGCTTCGAGAGGGGAGTCGACCCCGATCTCGCCGATATCGCCAACCAGAGGGCCAGCGCCATGGTGCAACAGACCGCTGGAGGCGAGGTCCTCGAAGGAGCGGTCGACGAAGTTGCCGCCGAATTTGGGCCCTGGACGGTGGAGCTGGACATGGTTGAGGTCACCCGGCTGCTGGGTGAGGGATTCGACACCGCCAGGGTCGAAGGCATCTTGGAACGCCTCGGCATGGAGGTCTCCGGTTCCGATCCCATGAAGGTGACCGTGCCCACGTTCCGCCCCGACTTGACCCGGCCCGCCGACCTGGTGGAGGAAGTGGCCCGGGTCCACGGATACGACAAGTTCGACGCCACCCTGCCTACCGGGCCTGCTGGCGGCCTCAGCCCACAGCAGTCGAGACAACGTCTACTGAACTCGACCCTCACCGGAGCCGGGCTGAGTCAGGCGATCAATCTCCCCTTCGTCAGCCTCGAAGACCTGCAGGGTCTCGGGATGGCCACGGATGGCTCCGGCCTCCTCACGGTCAAGAACCCTCTGCGCGAGGAAGAGAGCAAGCTCCGGCCCACGATCCTGGCAGGTCTGCTCAACGACCTGAGATACAACCAGTCCCACGGGAACGCGTCAGTGGCGCTGTTCGAGTACGGGAATGTGTTCTCCTCAGATCCCGACCCGGACGACCCTCGTCTGCCGCTGCAATACGATCGGCTCGCCTGGGCGGTGGTGGGAGAGGTCGGGCTCAGGGGTCTGGACCGAGCCGAGGAGAGAGCCGACGGCCAGTTGTCTTTGGCTATCTGGCGGCACATAGCCGACATGCTCAGGATCGATTCGACGCTGTCTCCCGGCAGTCACCCGGGATTCCACCCGGGACGGACCGCCAAGGTCGAGTTGGGCGGCTTCGTGATCGGATATGTCGGAGAGCTGGCCCCCGCCGCGGCCCGAGCGTTCGAGATCGACGGCAGAGTCGCCGTCGCCGAGATCGACCTGGCGCCGCTTCTCGAACCGATAGCCCCGCCTCTATTCCAGCGACCTTCGATCTACCCACACGTCGACTTCGACCTCAGCTTTCTGGTCTCCGAGGAGGTCGCTGCCCGGACCCTCCTGGAGGTCACCGTTCAAGCCGCCAACGGCCTCGTCGAAGACGCACGTGTCTTCGACCACTTCCGTGGCGACAACCTCGGTGAAGGCAGCAAAGCCCTGGCCATCCGTTACCGATTGCGAGCGCCCGACCGGACTCTGGAGCAGAGGGAGATCGGGGCGGTTCGCGCGGCGATGATCGAAGCGGCCACCACGGTGGGCGCCAAGTTGCGAGGAGCCTGATGACCCAGACCCGAGGGCTCGAAGACATCCTCCGTGGCCCGCCAGAGGAGGCGGCGCCGCTATTGCTCGGTAGTCATCTCGTCTCGCTCGTCGACGGCGACCAAGTCAGGGTAGAGATCAACGAGGTCGAGGCGTACAAGGGCTCGGACGATCCGGCATCGCACGCCTATCGGGGTGTGACCGAGCGAAACTCCTCTATGTTTCGCCACCCCGGGACGCTCTACGTGTACCGCTCCTACGGCATCCACAACTGCGTCAACACCGCCGCCGGACCGGAGGGTGTCGGGTGGGGGATCCTCATCCGCGGAGGCGAGATAGTCGAAGGCGAAGAGATCGCCGCACGACGCCGGGGCCGAGGCAACGACCTGGCCAACGGTCCGGGCAAGCTCTCTCAGGCACTGGGGATCACACTCGACCTGAACGGCACGAATCTCCTCGATGCTTCCTCGGTGGTCCGCCTCGAAGAAGGGGCGCGCCCGGAGATGGTCATGGCCACTCCCAGGATCGGGATCGCCAAGGCGCGTGATCTTCCGTGGCGTTTCGTTTCCGCCACCCAGCTGTCGGCTTAGGCTCCCGGAATGACCGCCTCAGACGTCATCAGCAAGAGCGCCATGGCTCGTAACTGGCTGCCCCGGTACACCGGTCTGGACGTCGACGAGTTCGGTGACTACATCCTCCTCACCAATTTCAAGAACTATGTCGACGCCTTCGCAGAGCGCTTCGATTGCGTGGTCTCCGGGGGAGACCGTCCCATGCAGGCTGCCTCAAACGGAGAAGGACTGACCATCGTCAACTTCGGCATCGGGACCGCCAATGCCGCAACCATCATGGATCTGCTCACTGCCCGCATGCCCAAAGGGGTGCTGTTCCTGGGCAAGTGCGGTGGTCTGAAACAGTCCACCGAGATCGGCCACTTCATCCTTCCGATCGCCGCGATTCGTGGCGAGGGCACCTCGAACGACTATTTCCCACCCGAAGTGCCCGCCCTGCCTTCGTTCAAGCTGCACAAGTTCGTCTCCGAGAAGATCGTTGACCGAGGATTCGAGTACCGCACTGGGGTGGTCTACACCACCAACCGGAGACTCTGGGAGCACGACCAGTCGTTCCTGGAGCGACTCCGCTCCCTGACCGCGCTGGCCATCGATATGGAGACGGCCACGATCTTCATCGTGGGGCATCACAACAACCTCGCACGCGGGGCGCTGCTCCTCGTGTCCGACGTCCCGACGACCCCGGAGGGAGTCAAGACCGAAGCCAGCGATCGCGAGGTGACGGAGGTGTGGGCCCAACACCATCTCGAGCTCGGCATCGACGCCATGAGCGACATCGCCGAACACGGCGAGCCCATCAAGCATTTCTCCTTCTGATCCGGATTCGTGTTCCACCGGGAGTGGGGGACGCTCGATCGAGAGGGCACAGGAGGAGTCGTTGTCGACCGATCCCGACTGGTCGTCCTTGGACGGTGAGGACTCCCGGTGGGTGGGTAGCGAGGAGCGGGGCTCACCCACCGGGCCACGTCCCTGAGGTGATCGAAGCCCGTTCGCGCGATCTTTGGGGTGTCTCTGCGGTGTGTGTGACGCAGTTCGGACGGGTGGCGCCAGGGGATGGCCTCGAATCGGTCCGATTCCGACAGCTGCTGCCCACAAACAGGGTGAGTCGACAGAGCGCGATGAGAGTCGACCCCTGCGCTTCTCGCTTACGACCCGTCGGTTTACCCTCCTGCACACATGACTTTCGCCGACACACTGGAGCTCCTTCTCCGCCACACCGATCAGGTGGTGCCGGAAAAGGAGCTAGCCGCCAAACTCGAGCTCGGACGCCCGCTTCGGGTGAAGCTGGGACTCGACCCCACCGCGCCGTCGGTAACCCTCGGCTGGGCCGTGGTCCTTCGCAAACTGCGGCAGTTCCAGGAGCTCGGGCACACCGCGGTCCTCATCGTTGGGGATTTCACCGCGCAAGTGGGCGACCCTTCCGCGCGCGGTGCGCAACGCAATCGGCTCACCGCCGAGGAGGTGAACCGCTACGCCGAGAACGTGCTCAGCCAGTTCGGGAAGGTGCTGTCGAGCGACAACCTGGAGATCAGGCGCAACTCCGAGTGGCTGGGGTCCCTCGACATGTACGGACTGCTCGAACTGACCTCGGCGGCCACCGTGGCCCAGATGCTGGAGCGGTCCGACTTCGCCAACCGCTACGAATCCGGGGTCCCGATCTCGGTGATGGAGTTCCTCTATCCGCTGCTGCAGGGTTACGACTCCGTGGCCGTGAACGCCGACGTCGAGCTGGGGGGCAGCGACCAACTCTGGAACCTGATGATGGGCCGCATCGTCCAGGAGCGCTACAGACAGGAGCCCCAGGTGGCGCTGACGATGCCCCTGCTGGTGGGGACCGACGGCACCCACAAGATGTCCCAGTCGTTGGGCAACTTCATCGGGGTCGAGGACGATCCGGCGGAGATGTTCGGCAAGGCCATGAGCATTCCCGACGCGGCCATGGGGGAGTGGTTTCGACTGGCCGCCGACTACGACGAAGAGGCGGTGGTGAGGATCGAGGCTGGCCTGGAGTCGGGCGAGGTCCACCCCAACGAGGCGAAACGGCACCTGGCCGGTTCCATCGTGACCCTCTACTGGGGCGAGGCCGAGGCGACCCGCGCCGAAGCCGATTTCGATCGGGTGTTCAAGGAGGGCGGCGCACCGCAGGAACTCGACGAGGCCGCCATACCCAACGGTGACCCGGTCAGCCTGCCGGCCTTGATCCGTGACGTCTTCGGTGTGTCGGGCAACGAGGCACGTCGACTGATCGACCAGGGTGCGGTACGTATCGACGACCAGCTGGTCTCCGATCAGGAGTTGCCCCGAGACGCCCTGTCCGGCAGGGTGCTCCGGGTCGGCAAGCGTAGGTTCGCCCGCCTCGTGGAAAAAACGAGAATTCGGGATTAAGCCGCCCCCCCGGGGGGTTGTTCACTATGGATCGGCGTGGGCCGGTCCCTCGGCAGATTGACTTGGTGTAGGCAGGATTCGGTCCTATCATTCACCGAGCACGGGCAAACGCTCGTGTGTCCGCTAGCGGCGGAGTCCTCGACTCGGACTGCGCCGTCTTGTTCTTGTTCAGGGGTCGGGGTAAGATCGCCGACCGACCTGATACAGAACACGACGTCAGATCGCGGAGCTGTGGGCTCCTTGACAACTGAACAATGTGCCAAATAGCCAGCGGTGCCCGCTCCTCCGTAAGGGTGGGAGCGAAGCACCAGCGGTGATTGACCGCGACCCTCGGGTCGCACGGTGACAATCACAAATGAGTAAATCAAGCTCGGGGTCCTCACGACCCCGGGACCCAAACCCAAACCCTTCATGACAGGATTGCCCTCACCCTCCGGTGAGGCGCCATGAATGTACGTTGGAGAGTTTGATCCTGGCTCAGGATGAACGCTGGCGGCGTGCCTAATGCATGCAAGTCGAGCGACGCATGCCGGAGGGGTAACCCACTGGCATGACGGAGCGGCGAACGGGTGAGTAACACGTGAGCAACCTGCCCCACAGAC
>CAZLEQ010000071.1:0-8560 GCA_964558575.1 uncultured Acidimicrobiaceae bacterium
TGTGTCGCTCCCGTGGGTACCGAACTCTTCGACGATTTCAGTGGTTGTCTTCATTACGCGAAAAACCTGCGGTGGTTTGGTGGATCGTATCTAACGGTAACAGGTTCGCATCTCAATCTCATATTCGCGTGCGGGCCTGGTCGAGGATCTTCCTCGCTTGGGAGACGTCCTCACCCATCCGCCCGACCAGCTCGTCGACGTCATCGAACTCGAGCTCCGGGCGAAGATAGTCGACGAACTCGACCGTCATCTCCTGGTCGTAGATGTCATCGCTGAAATCGAGGATGTGAGCCTCGACGAGGAGCTCCCCGCCACCGAACGTCGGGCGTACCCCGACATTGACGGCGGCGTCGAGCCGGGCACCGTCGTCGAGGACGACGAAGGTGGCGTACACCCCGGTACGCGGCACTACCTTGCGCTCGGGTGGGCGGATGTTGGCGGTGGGGTAGCCGATCTGCCGACCCCTCTTGTCCCCGTCGACGACGGTGTTGCTCAGGGCGTACCACCGACCCAAGAGGGAGGCCGCGTCACCTACCCGGCCCTCTTCGACCAGACCGCGTATCCGACTCGAGGAGACCGGAGCTCCATCTTCGGAAACCAGGTCGATGGTCTCGACGACGAAACCGAGGCCGGGGGCGAGCAGCTGCATCAAGGCGACGTCACCAGACCGGTCCTTTCCGAAGCGGAAGTCGATACCGACGACCAGATGAGCCGCACCCAGCTTGCCGACCAGGACACCCTCCACGAACTCTTCGGGCGCCTGGTCCCTGATCTCGGCGAGATCCAGGACGCCGACGCAGTCCACCCCGCTGGCTTCGAGCAGGGAGATCCGCTCTTGGATGGTGGTGATGAGACGCGGCGCTGTCCCGGGCCGAAGCACCTCGACCGGGTGGGGATCGAATGTGAGCACGGTGCGGCGCAGGGAGTGGTCCAGACGGTCGATGAGAGCGCGGTGTCCTCGATGGACGCCGTCGAGGACACCGATGGTCATCGACGTGGGAGTGGCGGGCCGCTCCCAGCCCGTCCACGGCCCCTCCAGCACCTTCACGAGGGGAGCACCACGTCGGGCTGTGCCCGATCTCCGGCTCTGGTGTAAACAGCGAGCAACTCGCCCTGCTCGCTGAGAACCCGATAAGGGCCCTCGGAAGGCCCGGTCAAGACCGGGCCGCCCACGAATCGCATGCCGTTGCGCACCGCGTCGGCAGTCTCGTCGTCGACGGTGATCCCCGCCATGGCCGAAAGGGCAGATGCCGGTGTCATCAGGTACGACTGCCAGTTGGCGAGATCATCGACGGTGACGCTGTCGCTGATCCCGAACGGGCCAATCCTGGTCCGTCGGAGGGCGGTGAGATGCGCCTGACCTCCGAGCACTGCTGCCATGTCGTCGGCGAGGGAGCGAACGTAGGTCCCCTTCCCGCACACCACCCTGAACTCGACCTCGGGGTAGGGCGGCGGCCCCACCGAGAGGATCTCTAGCTCGTGGATCTCGACCTGGCGGGCATCCCGCTCGACGACCTCACCGGCGCGGGCCATTTCATAGAGTCGCCGACCCTCGTGCTTGAGGGCGGAGACCATCGGTGGGACCTGGGAGATGGTCCCGGTGAACCTGGCGGTCAGCCCCTCGAGGTCCGCCTCGTCGAAGTCCATCGGCTCCCGGCTCAAGACCGCTCCGTCGGCGTCGAGTGTGTCGGTGGCCACGCCGAACAGTGCTGTGGCCACATACTCCTTCTCGTAGTCCTGGATGAACTTGATCAGGCGGGTCACTTTGCCGATGGCCATCACCAGGACCCCGGTGGCCATGGGGTCCAGGGTCCCGGCGTGACCCACCTTCTTGACTCCGGTGGCCTTCCTGACCAGCCCGACCACGTGGTTGGATGTCATGCCCTCCGGCTTGTCGACGACCAGAAAGCCTCTGGTCACCGGTAGTTCTCCACCACAGCGAGCACCTGCTCGATCACCGACGCGATGTCGTCTTGGGAGGTGAAGCCGGCGGCGAGCCGGTGTCCGCCGCCACCCATCGCCGCCGCCAGCCCGCCCACGTCCGTGTCGCCACGCGAGCGTAGGCTCACCTTGACCCGCCCGTCATCGTGGGACTTGGCCAGCACCGCGGTGTCCGACTCGACCGCCAACCGGAGCAGATCGATCAGGTTTTCGGCATCTCCCCAGTCGATCCCGGCTCCCTCCAGGTCTTCGTCGGTGATGTATGTGTGAACGACACCTCTCTCCGCGTCGAGCTGCGCACGCTCCATGGCGATGGCCACCGCCTTCAGATACCCAAAGGGCTCCTCCTCGTAGACATGACGGCCGATCACGTTTGGCTTGGCCCCTGCCTCCACCAGGTCGGCGGCGATGCGCAGTGTGCGAGGCGTGGTGTTGGCGTAGGTGAACCTCCCGGTGTCGGTGACCAGCGCCGTGTGCAGACATTGGGCCACCTCGGCGGTGATCTTCCATTCCAGGACTCTGAGGATCTCGTAGACCAGCTCACCGGTGGCCCCCGCATCGGGGTCGACCACCGCGATGTCACCGAATCCCTCGTTGGTCACGTGATGGTCGATGACGAGCACGGTGTCGGCATCGGAGGCGTTGGACCCCAGCTCACCGAGGCGGTCGGCGGATCCGGCGTCGAGCACCACCATCAGGCCTGGCGACTTGGGGAACTCCTCGGGAGGAACCAGGTGATCGCCGGGGAGGAAGGAGAGACTCGTCGGGAAGACGTACGGGGAGCCGAAGGAAGCCACGACCTCCTTGCCCGCCTCGGCGGCCGCGATCGCCAGACCTAGCATCGAGCCGAGTGCGTCGCCGTCCGGACCGACATGACAGGCGAGGGCGATACTGTCGGCTTCTGCTATGGCCCGTGCCGCCTCTTCGATGACGGCGTGGTCGATGGTCACTTCGCCTCCTCCGCGGAGTCGCCACTGTGTTCTTCCCGCAACTCCCTCAGAATCGCCTCGATCCGTTGACCGCTGGTGACGCCGGGATCGATCTGGAAATCGAGGGTCGGGGTGTACTTCATGCGCACCTGGCTCCCGAGCACGGTCTGCAGCCTCTTGGCTGCGCCGCGCAGCGCCCGGAGGGCGTCCTCGCGGTCCTCCTCCCCCAGAACGTCGACGTAGACGGTGGCCTGACGGAGATTTGGTGCCGTGTCCACGGCCGTCACCGAGACGAGTTCCAGCCTGGAATCGCTCATCCTCTCGATTTCTTCGGCGAGCACCTCACGGATTGTCGAGTTGACCCGCAGCATGCGGTCACTCATGCGGCACTCCCAGTTCCGGTTACGTGCGGGCGACCTCTCGGACCACATAGACCTCGATGTGGTCGCCTTCCTTTATGTCGTCGTAGTTCTCGAATCCCATCCCGCATTCGAATCCGGACTGGACCTCGCGGACGTCGTCCTTGAAACGCTTCAGTGAAGAGACGACTCCGTCGTGGATGACCACGCCGTCGCGAAGCAGACGCGCCTTGGCTCCACGTTGCACGACACCCTCGATCACGTAGCAGCCGGCCACGGTGCCCGAGCGCGGAACCCGGAAAGTGGCTCTCACCTCGGCAGTCCCCAGCACGACTTCCTCTTCCTCTGGAGCAAGCTGGCCGACCAGCATCTGCTCGATCTCGTCGAGGAGCTCGTAGATGATCCCGTAGGTGCGCACCTCGACCCCGGCGTCCTCCGCCGCCTTGCGTGCCTTGGGCTCGGGTCGGACGTTGAACCCGACGACCACCGCCTCGGTCACCTCGGCGAGAGTGACGTCGTTCTCGTTGATGCCACCGACGGCGGTGTGGACGATCTGGATCTTGCCGCCCTCGCGTTCGATCTTCCCGATCGACTCGCGCAGCGCCTCCAGCGAACCCTGGGCGTCGGCCTTGACTATCAGGTTCAGCTGGGCGTCTTCGCTACGGAGCTGTTCGAGGAGCCCCTGCAGGCGGTCCCTTGCAGAGGGAGCGACATTGGCTTCAGCCTGTTCGGTCTGTTGACGCTCCTCGGCGACCCTGCGGGCCTCTCTGTCGTTCTTCTGGACCTCGAAGAAGTCACCGGCTGCGGGCACATCGTCCCAACCCATGATCTGCACCGGGGTCGAGGGCCCGGCGTTGTCGATCCGCTCGCCCTGGTCGTTCATGAGGGCACGGGCGCGTCCGGACACCGGGCCGGCGACGAATGCGTCGCCCCGTTCGAGGGTGCCCCGCTTGATGATGACGGTGGCCACCGGTCCCCTTCCCACCTCGAGCTGTGCCTCCACCACGACTCCGGTGGCCGACGGTATCGGGTTCGCCCGGTAGTCCTCGAGCTGGGCGATGAGGTCGATGACCTCGAGCAGGTCGTCGACGCCTTCTCCGCTGAGGGCTGATATCTCGACGGTGGGCACGTCGCCACCGAGGTCTTCGGTGACGACTCCATGGTTGGTGAGCTCGGTGCGAACCCGGATCGGGTTGGCCCCGGGAAGGTCCATCTTGTTGACGGCAACGATCATCTTGACATCCGCCGCCTTGGCATGGGAGATGGCCTCGATCGTCTGCGGCATCACACCGTCGTCGGCAGCCACCACCAGGACGACGATATCGGTGATGTTGGCGCCACGGGCGCGCAGGGCGGTGAAAGCCTCGTGACCCGGGGTGTCTACGAAGGTGACCAGCCGATCGTTGACCTCCACCTGGTAGGCACCGATGTGCTGGGTGATCCCGCCTTCCTCGTCCTCGACCACCCGGGCCTTGCGGATAGTGTCGAGGAGGGTGGTCTTGCCATGGTCGACGTGCCCCATGACCGTGACCACGGGCGGACGCGGAGCCAGGTCGGCTTCGTCGTCTACGAACTCGGGCTGCTCGGCGACCACCGGAGGAGGCTCTTGTTCGAGGACTTCGACGATATACCCGAATCTCTCCGCGATCTCGTCGATGTGGTTCTGGGGCATGGTCTGGTTGGCCCCGGCGGGAATGCCCATCTCGAGCAGGGCCTTGACCACCTCTCCGGCGGGCTGGTCGATCGCTTCGGCGAACTCGGCGACGCTTGCTCCCTCGGTGATGGTGGCGATGTCGACCTCGTCCGAGGATGCGACCGGGGTCGGCGCTGCGACGGCAGCCTCCCCCTCGGGCTCCACTGGCTGCTCGGCCCTCGGGGTCTCGACTTCCTCGACAGCTAGATCAGCCTCGGCCAGCTCATCGGTCTCGGGGGCGGATGGCTCCTGAGCCACTTCCTCTCCCCCGTGCTCGTCTTCCGGCGAGAACGCGAGGCGAAGCAGTCCGGCCCCCTCCTCGTCGAGGCCTGACGACGCGGTCTTCAACTCGAGGCCTAGTTCCTCGGCCTGAGCCAACACCTCCTTGGAATCGACGCCCAGCTCACGGGCGAGCTCATAGACCCTCATTCAACAATCACTCACTCTCATCATCGGTGTCGCTGTCCTCGACGGCATCTTCGTCGTCTTTCGCCGGTACGTCTTCGAGGGGCGCTTCGGTCGCCGCAACCTCCTCGGCAACGGGCTCTTCGGCCACGGGCTCCTCGCTCGCCGCCTCTTCTTCGGGAGCTGCCTCCTCGGGGGCTTCGGCGCTCTCAGCTTCGGCCTCGACCGGAGTCTCCTCACCCGCTTCTGCCGGCTCGGCTCCTTCGCTGTCGGACCGGATGTCCACCTTGTAGCCGGAGAGACGAGCGGCGAGACGGGCATTCTGGCCCTCCTTGCCGATGGCCAGCGACAGCTGGTGCTCGGACACGACCACGTCGGCGGTCTTCTCCTCCTCATCGATGTGGACCTCTTTGACCTTTGCCGGGCCCAGCGCCTCGGCGATGAACTGGCCTACGTCGTCGCGCCACTGCACCACGTCGACCTTCTCGCCGCGGAGCTCGTTGACGACCTGGCGAACCCGGGACCCGCGCGCACCGACACAGGCGCCCTTGGGATCGACGTTTGGATCGTGGGAGATCACTGCGATCTTGGTCCGGTGACCGGGCTCGCGGGCGATGTTGACGATCTCGACGGTCCCGTCGGTCAACTCGGGGACCTCCAGTTCCAGCAGACGCCGCACCAGGTCGGGATGGGAGCGCGATACCACGATCTGGGCTCCCTTGGTCTCGTTTCGCACTTCGAGGATGAGTGCCTTGACCCGGTTGCCCCGGTCGAGACGCTCGAACGGGATCCGCTCGCTCCCGGGGAGGATGGCTTCGGCGTCGCCCAGGTCGAGGATCACCGATCGGTAGTCGACCTGCTGGACGATACCGGTGACCAGGTCGCCCTCGCGACCCTCGTACATCTCGTAGACCTTCTCTCGCTTCGCCTCGCGCAGCTTGAACTGCATCACCTGCTTGAAGGACTGGGCGGCGATGCGACCGAAGGCCTCGCCTTCCGGGGTGTCTTCCCATTCGTCGACCACATTCCCGTCCTCATCGAGCTCCTGGGCATAGACGATCACGTCACCCGAGTCGGGGTCGATGGTCACCCGAGCTTCCTCGGCCGCGCCCGGACTGCGCTTGTATGCCGCCACGAGGGCGTTGGCGAACGCATCGAGGATTGCATCGACGGCAACGCCCCTTTCGCGGGCCAGTACCTCGATTGCCTCCATCATCGTGTCGAGCTTCATTGGTTCTCCTTCGCCTGACCTGGCTTGGGCGCCTTCTCCCATCGGAACACGGTCCTGGCGCTGATGACGTCGTCGTATGGGACGGTGACCGGGCCCTGCTCCGAGTCGACGGTGAGTCGGAAGTCGTCGGCATTGGTCAGAGTCCCCCGATAGGTGGCCTTCTGGGCGGCGCGCGCCGTCTTGATCACCACTTCACGACCGACCGACTTCCGATAGTGACAGGGGCGGCGCAGCTTCCTCTCCAGCCCGGGAGAGCTGACTTCGAGGCTGTATCGCTCCTGCAACCCAGGCTCGTCGTCGAGAAGACGCGCCAGCCCGCGGGACAGTTCGGCGAGGCGGTCGACACCGATGGCGTCTCCGTCCACCGTGACCCGCAGCACCCGACCCCGGCCGCGGCCGGACAACTCGAGGTCGTCCAACTCGAGCTGTTCTGCGGCGAGGTAGGGCTCCACCACGCTCCAGATGTCAGATATCTGCGTCAAATCCTCAATGTCTCCACAGCAAACAGGTGGGTGCCAAAAGGCGCCCACCTGACCGAAAAGCGTCCTGTTGTTTCCGGGGATTATAAGTGAAGAGCCGACTCCAAGGCTAAATGCCGAATCGGGCCGCGCCGATCTGATCGGCCAGACTCGGGACGACGTCGCCGAAGCCGACCTCGGACTTCATCAGGCCGGCGCGCCGGGTCACTTCGGCAATCCCGGAGGACACCCCCTTGGGCCCGACCGTGACCCGAAACGGGATCCCGATCAGTTCGGAGTCGGCGAACTTGACCCCCGGTCGCTCCATGCGGTCGTCGATCAGCACTTCGACTCCGGCGGAGTCGAAATCGTCGTACAACTGGTTGGCGATCGCCATGGTCGACTGGTCGTCGGGCCGGATCACGGAGATGACCACCTCGTAGGGAGCCACGGAGACCGGCCACACGATCCCGTTGTCATCGTGATTCGCCTCCACCACCGCGGCCATGCCCCTCTCCAGACCGATGCCGTACGAGCCCATGATCACCGGACGGCTGTTGCCCTCCTCGTCTTGCACATACGCGCCGAAAGCTTCGGAGTATTTGGTGCCGAGCTTGAATATATGGCCGACCTCTATCCCCTTCCACAGCTCGAGACGGCCCCCGTCCCGGACACACCTCTCCCCCTTGCCCACGGTGCGGAGATCCGTCCAGTCGGTCACCGACATGTCACGTTCCGGGTCGACGCCGCGGTAGTGCCAGTCGTCCTCATTGGCTCCGGTGGTGAGGTTCCGCCGACCCTCGAGGGCGAGATCGGCGAACACACGCAGGCTGTCGACTGCGACGGCACCGAGGCTGCCCGGGTCGGCTCCCAACAGCTCCCTGATCTCCTCAGCCTGGGCGGGCCGCCCCTCCGAAGCGGCGGCTGCGTCGAGGAGTTTCTGCTCCTCCAGGTCGTGGTCGCCGCGTAGCAGAGCGAGTACCGGCTCGCCGTCCACGAAATAGACCAGGGTCTTGATTTGACGCTCGGGGTCGGCGATATCGGGGTGCGCCTCGGCGAGGCTGGCGATGGTGCGAAGACCTGGCGTCGGGAATCGCTCCAGTTCGGCGGGGTCGCCGTCGTCGACTGCTTCCAGCGCCGAAGTCGCCTTTTCCAGGTTGGCCCGATAGTCGCAGCTGTCGCAGGTGACGATCCAGTCCTCCCCAGCCTCGCTGTGGACGATGAACTCGCGTGACTCGCTACCCCCCATGGCCCCCGATGACGCCTGCACGTCGACCGCATCGAGACCCATTCGGGCGAAGATCCGTCGGTAGGCGTCGTAATGCTTCTCGTAACCCGAATCCAGACCGGCCCCGTCGATGTCGAGCGTGTAGGAGTCCTTCATGGTGAACTCCCGCACCCGGAGCAACCCGGACTTGGGACGGGGCTCGTCCCGGAACTTGGTGTGCATCTGGTACCAGATCTGGGGGAGGTCTCGATAGGAGAACAACTCGGTGGCGAGCATGGCGAAGATCTCCTCCTCGGTCATCCCCAGGACCAGCTCG
>CAZLEQ010000072.1:0-8399 GCA_964558575.1 uncultured Acidimicrobiaceae bacterium
CGCTACACCGCCTACCCCACCTGGACGACGCCGCCCATCGAGGCGTCGCCACAGGATTACGACCTGTACATGATGGACCACAAGCGGATCGAGCTGAAGCAGACGCGCTCTCTCGAACTGCCGCTGCTGGCTGAGCTGGCGCCGGACAACCCGCTGGTGATGAACGCCGCCGAGGCGAGGCGTCGGGGACTCGAAGACGGCGACGAGGTCTTGGTGGAGTCACACCACCCGGTTACGGGCGAGACCCGCCAGGTCCGCACCCTACTGAGGACCAGCAACGGGATCCGACCAGACACGGTCTCGCTGACCCACCACGCGGCCCGGGTTGACCAGCCGACAGTGAATGCCCTGTTCTTCTACGGAGACGGGATGTGGGACATCAGCTCGGGTTGGTTCTCGCATGTGAAAGTGAAGGTCTCCAGGACAGGGGGTGGGAGCTGATGGCCCATTTCGGGATGGTGATCGACCTCGACCGGTGCATCGGGTGCCGGGCGTGCATGGAGGCGTGCAAGATCGAGAACAACACGCCGCAGGCGTCGTTCTGGATGTACGTATTCCGCCTCGAGGAGGGGGAGTACCCCGACACGAAGGTCACTTTTCTGCCGAGACCGTGTCAGCACTGCGAGAACCCGCCGTGCGTCAAGGTTTGCCCGGTGGGAGCGCGATTCAGGCGCGACGACGGGATTGTCCTCACAGACTTCGAGCGCTGTATCGGCTGCCGGTACTGCGTGGTGGCCTGTCCATACGGGGTGAATTCCTTCAACTGGAAGGCCCCGAAGGAGAACTACTACCTCGACTGGACCGACTCCGACCCGGGGCCGGCCACCGACAGCGCCGTGCCGCCCTGGCGGAACCCCGACCTCCAGATCGTCCACGGAGAGGAGGAGCGGCTCACCGCCGGCGGCGGTCACTTCAAAGGGGTGGTCGAGAAGTGCACGTTCTGTGTGCAGAGGGTCGAGAAGGGTCTCGACCCGGCCTGCGTCACCACCTGCCCGGTCCAGGCGCTCGTCTTCGGTGACCTCGACGACCCAAACTCAGCAGCGAGCCGATACCACCAGAACCGAGCGCATTTCCGCCTCCTCGAGGAGGTGGGCGCCAAGCCATCGGTCATCTACGTGGGTGGGAACCCGCCCACCACCGAGTCTCGGGAGATCGAGCGGGTCGACACGGAGGTGAAGGCATGAGCACAGCAGAAGACGTCCCGCGGCTCCCGCTCGGCGTGGGGCGCGTTACTCGGCGGTGGCTGATTTTCGTCGCCGCTACCGGCCTCGTGGTGGTGTTCGGCGTCTGGCAGTACGCTCGCCAGGCGTTTGAGGGCTTGGTGGTCACCGGAATGCGCGACCCGGGGCCCATGGGCGGGGCGCCGTGGGCGCTCTACATCTCCTTCGACGTCTACTTCGTCGGCGTCAGCTTCGCTGGCATCACAGTGGCCGCCCTCATCCGCCTTCTCAACCTCGAGCGGCTCAAGCCGGTGGCTCGGATGGCTGAGGTCCTCACCGTCGTGTCGCTGGTGTTGGCGGCGCTGTCGACCATGGCCGACCTCGGTCAGCCGTTGCGCGGAATCGTGAACCTCTTCCGCTACGCCCGGCCCCAGTCGCCGTTCTTCGGCACGTTCACCCTGGTCATCTCCGGCTACCTCTTCGCCAGCCTGGTCTACCTGTACCTGGATGGTCGCCGCGATGCCGCTCGCATGGCCCGGCTGCCGAGTCGGCTCCAATGGCTGCATCGGTGGTGGGCTGCCGGGTACCAGGACACCGCCGCAGAGCAGGAGCGACACCGTCGGTCCAGCTTCTGGTTGGCCATCGCCATCATCCCGCTACTGATAACTGCTCACTCGACGCTGGGCTTCGTGTTTGGGCTCCAAGTGGGGCGGCCAGGCTGGTACAGCGCCCTCCAAGCCCCTGCCTTCGTTGTGCTGGCAGGGGCCTCCGGCATCGGGCTTCTCGTGGTGCTGGCGGCAGTCGTGCGTCGGACGCTAGCCCAGGAGTCACGCCTCAGAAATGAGGTGTTCGCAACTCTGGGGCGGTTCCTCATGGTTCTGCTCTTCGTCTATCTGTATTTCATGGCGGTGGAGCTGCTCACCGCCTTCTACATGGGCAGCGAGCACGAGCGCCGCGTGTCCGACGCCATCCTCAGCGGCGACTACGCCTGGGTGTACTGGTCCTCGGTGATCCTGCTCGTCCTCCCGCTTGTCGCCCTGGTGTGGCAGGCGATCAACAGGAATTGGAGCGTCGGGCTCCTAGTGGCGTGTGGGGTGGCGGTCAACCTGGCGGCCATTGGCAAGCGGTTCCTCATCGTCGTGCCCTCGCTCACAAAGGGCTCGCTGCTCCCATACGATCCCGGCTCCTACTCACCCACCGTGGTGGAGATCGGCATCGTGCTCGGATTGTTCGCATTGGGGGCGCTGCTGATAGCCGTGTTCGCCAAGGCGTTTCCGATCATGGAACTCCCTGACGACGAGCGAATGGAGGTGCAGACCCATGCGTAGGACGATCACGCTGCTGATGGTCCTGGGTGG
Source organism: uncultured Acidimicrobiaceae bacterium (assembly GCA_964558575.1). Lineage (GTDB taxonomy): Bacteria > Actinomycetota > Acidimicrobiia > Spongiisociales > ZC4RG35 > JANQRA01. The sequence continues at coordinate 2,519 of CAZLEQ010000072.1, forward strand.
GCTCGTCCTAATGGTGGTGAGCTTCTTCTTTCTCGCCGCCCCATGGGGTGCGACGGCTGTCGAGAACAGCAACCCGCGGGTTCAGTTCGCTCCCGCACTATTCGTGGTCGGTGTGCTGTTGGTGTTCCTCTCGGCGGTGGTATACGAGCTCATCCCCGATCGACGGAAGCCATGACTGCCGAAGACCGGGCTTGGGGAGAGATGGCCCAGCTCCGCCAGGGCCTCTACCGGTTCTTCGGAGGGGCAATGCAGCCTCCAGACGCCGATCGGATCGAAGGTGTCCTGGCGGCGGCTGACATGCTCGATGGATTGGGGGTCGACGATTTCGCCTTCGCTATCTCGTGGAGGGCTTTCACTACAACGCTCGAGGAGTTCCCGCCGCTGGAAGATCTGGAGACCGAGTACATCCGGCTGTTCATCCCGGGGGCGGGTGGTGGCCTCTGCCCGGCCTTGGAGTCTGAATACTTGGCGCGGCCCGGACCGGGAGCGGCGCTGGTGGCCGTGGAGCTCGAGCAGCAGTACCGCCAGCTGGGCCTGGCGCTCGCACCCCAGGTGGTGCACACCGCCGACCACGCGGCCACTGAGCTCGAGGTCATGGCCGTCCTCTGTCACCGTGAAGCACACGCTCGGGAGGAGGATGAGCTCGGGGAGGTGGTGGAGGTGGTCAGGGCGGAGTGGTCGTTTCTCAACCGCCACCTCGCTCGGTGGTTCCCGTTGTTCGCACGCCGGCTCCGCAATGCCTCGCCGTCGGGGTTCTTCCCGGCGCTCGTGGACGCCGCTGACGCGTTCGTGCGACATGACCACGAGTTGGTCACCATCCTCGCTGGGAGCCGGTTGGAAGCGGCCCGGCGATGACGACCGCCGTCTTCATGTGCGGGGACGGCTATCCCCGCGGCGACGGTTCGAGTACTGCGCGGGCCGGAGTTGTGGAGGGCTTGTGCGCCCGCCCTGAGCCCATTAGGGAGTTGGCGGCTAAAGCCGACCGGCTCGTCCTCGGGCTGTGCGCCGGCCGGTACTCGGTGGGCGACGTCCAGCGGGAGGCCCGGCGAGCCGGACTCGACCCCCTTGGCATCGAAATCGTCGACTTCGACGATGCAGGCGGACAGCGAGACCGGCTCGACCTGATGTTGGCCGCGGCGACGGCGCGCGCCGAGGCGTTCGCCGGCAGTCGCCCGGATCAGGCGAAGCTCACCTTCCCCGGTCGGACCAGCCGCCGTGCGCTACTCACCTTCTCGCTTCCCGAGTATGAGTCCGCTCCAGCGATCGACGAATCGCAGTGCGCCGCTGCTCGCGGTTGCCGCGCCTGCGTGAAGGTCTGCCCCCGAGGTGCGTTTACGTTGATCGGAGGTCGAGTGCGCCACGACCGCACCATCTGCGAGCCGTGCGGACGCTGCATTACCGCCTGCCCCACCGGCGCCGTCGAGAACCCCGCTGTCACCCCGGTCCAAGTCGAAGCCCAGGTGCGGGCCCTGCTCGATCCCTTGATCGGGCCGACCGGACCGCGGGGGATCGTTTACCGGTGTCGGCGGTCCGACCGGGCGGCGACTGCGCCCGGGTGGTACCCGGTGACGGTGCCGTGCACCGGCATGCTCACTCCGGCGTGGCTGCTGGCCCCGTTGTTTTTGGGGGCAGGCTCGGTCGCCGCCCGTCCCTGCGGAGCGGGCGGATGCCCGTCAAGCCACGACGATGTCTTGCTGAAGCAGGTGGCGTGGTGCCAGGCGTTCCTGGCGAAAGCCGGTGGCGCGCCCGCTCGACTCACCACCGATGAGGATACCGGCCCCCCACTCGACCCTCTCCCGGGCGCGGATCTGGTCGACCCGTTTGGCCCGCTCGGGGCCGCCAGCGTCCTGGTCGCCGTCGCCGAGACGACGGGCACCGACGACCTGCAGCTCACCCATCCCAACAGCCCGCTCGGCCTGGTCGAGATCGACCCTACAACCTGCACGGGTTGCGCCACCTGCATGGCCGCCTGCCCCACCGGCGCTCTGAACGTGGAGGATGAGGCTGAACGGCGCGCGATCACCTTTGACGCCTCCCGCTGTGTCGCCTGCGGGCTCTGTATGCGTCGGTGCCCGGAGGTCGGGCAGGGAGCCATCCAGGTCCGTCCGGTCGTCGATGTTCGGCGCGTCCGCGAGGGGCGGAGGCGCCTGTTCGAAAGCGATCTCGTCACATGCCGGTTGTGCGGGGGGCCGCTGGCGCCGGCCGCCATGCTCACTCGCATCGGCGACCTGATCGGCGACGAGCAAATGATGGCCGTGGTCGGCGGCTCCTGCTTGAGTTGCCGAGGAGTGGCCGCGGGAGTCTGAACCTGGAGCAGGTGGATCGAATCGCTGAGGCGGTGCGCCGTCGATTGCACGATGACACGGACACCGGTTACTGCGTGATCCAGGTACAGGCGGCGGGTTCACCCGCCGCCCATGAGACAACCGGCGAGCGGGTCGACTCGCTCGGCCCGTAAGAGGAGACTTTCCATGCCCCCACACTGTGACGCCAAGGACGGCCCCGTCGTACACGGTGTCCTATGGGCCTTGGAGACCAATAACGTAGACGAGGCGCTGCGTGTCGCCCCCGAAGACGCCGAAGCCGAGATCCGCGCTGCCGTTGCCAAGACCCTCGTCGCCCGACAGGCAGGGCCTGCGGCGCAAGAGGTGGCCGGCTGGTTCTTCGCCGAGATCGTGGTCAGATTGCATCGGGCCGGGGAAGGCGCCCCATTCACCGGTCTCAAACCGGCCGGGCCGGACGTCGGTCCCATCATCCCGGTGGCGGTACGAGCCATCGACACCTGATGGCGGAGGAAATGACCGCCCTGCTCTCGGACACCCTCCACCAGGAGACGAAACGCCGTTTGGAGCACGTGATCGAACCCAAGGCGCGGACAGACCGGGGGCTGTCCGAGTGGCGGGAATACACGTCAGCCATTCTCTCGGCCTCCAGGTCTCGTCACACGAAGGCCACGAGAAACATCACGAGAAGACGCGCGTTCCACCTAAGGGTGACCAGGCGTCTTCGTCGAGGAAGGGAAAGTGTCGCGGCCTGAAACCGGGGGCGCCGGCGGCATGGTCCATCAGCGATGGGGGTCAGATGAGGCATGTGCCAACAATGGCCCAACAGCTGCAACGGCGCAGAGACTCTGGAGGGAAACACCCAGTCCTATCCGCGTCAGGTCGGACTCACCTGCGGTGAGACCAAGTCGGTGATCGACTCTTTCGGTGTTCCGTATCGGACCCCTGGCAGACCGCGGACTCGGGTCAGGCTGTTCGGCTACTCGCTGCTCGGTAACATCCGGCGGCTCCTCGAATCCATCAGCTATCGGCGCCTGTCTGCCACCGTCTAGGGGTACCCAGCTGGGGACGTTGGTGACGATGATCGACCTCGAACCAGGCAACTACGAGTACACCGACCTCGCCCAACACGGTGACCAAGTGTTCCTCATCGGATACCAACTCGGCGGCGGAGACGATATGAGCGTCTGGACAACAGCATGGATCCACCTGGAACCGGATCGACCCCCCAGACGCGCCACTAGGGGGAGTGTCACCCCAGGTTGAAGTCTCAAGAATCGGCGCTAGTAATCGCAGGCAATCACAAGAACGGCGGAATCATCGCCGGCAAACCACGCCGTTGACACTTGTCGATGGGGCCCATGCACGAGCCCCGGGATCATCGGATGATGATGAGGACCGCCATTGCGATGACGACGATATTCCCTGCCACGACGGCGCCGATCTGGAATCGTCGCGAGAGCTTGTGACCCACCAGGGCTCCGATACCGGCGAGAAACGTCTGCCAAGAGAGAGACGCCAGAAACGCGCCGGTGACGAAAAGAGCGCCCCCTCCGACACTCAGATCGTCGGCGAGGCCCAGTCCGAGGACGACAGCAGCGAAATAGACGACGGTCAGAGGATTGATGAAGGTGAGTCCGAGGAACTTGACGTAGGTTTTGGCGTATTCCGATCGTCGCGGGAAATCGACCCGCGCGGGGGAGGGTTCTTGTCGAGCGCGGTAGAGCCCCAACAAGGCGATCATGATCAGCGCCGCTGCGCTGACCCAACGAAAAGGACGTCCGACAGCTCCGATCGAATCAGCCAGCGCAACGCCTCCGGACACCGCCAACACCGAGTAGGCGAGATCAGCTGTCGCCGCCCCTGCTCCGGCACTGGCACCGCACCAGAAGCCGCAGCGAATCCCGACCTGAACGATCAGCACGGCGATGGCCCCCACGGGGATAGCTATGCCGTACCCAGCCAGGACTCCTAGCAGAAAAGAGCTCACGTCATTTGTCCTCTCGCATTTCCACCGGGTGATGACCGGCTTGATAAGTACGTGTCGGCTGCCTAGGCGACACGAGGATGATCGATGAGTACTGGGGAGTCACAAGAGCTGCCCTGGCGCTGAGCCGCGCGAGGGTTTGCCTCCGGCGCGATGACCCAGGTACAACTTCGCCGGCAAGGGTCATAGCCTGCCCACCAGGACGCTTCGAGACCTGCAGAGCCCGCCATGCGGCCCCCGCTAGTACGACACTGATCAGGATATCCGCGGTCCACCATCTGCTGAAGTAGAGGGTCAGCAATACCACCGACAGGCCGGCAGCAACCAGGGTGGCGCCGGACCACCACCCGGCCCGCCAGAAGTAGGCGGCGCCTGCCACGATGAACGCCACGGTGACCACGAGAGCGAACACCAAGCCGAAGGTTCTGGTGTCGCCGATCAGCCAGGAGTGGCTGGGGTTGTGGGGCAGGTCGGCACTGGCTGGGGCGCTGAAGGGCAGACTGAACATGATGCCGTGTACCAGCCCATGACCAACAAACAACGCAGCAATCAGAAAGCGCATCAGGGTGTCCTCATTTCATCAGTCCGGGGTGCCCTCGAACAGATCCGCCCGCTGTCGCACGGCAGTAGGCCGCCGCGCCAGGGAGCGGTTCCGGACCGTCGCCATCTGTGTGTCAGGTCAGGGAGTACTCCATCTCCTCCACCCGGATCCTCCGCCACCAGAGGACGACAGCCCCGAGAATCATGACTCCTATCGAGACCCAGGCGTTACGGGAGAGGCCGAGGAGTCGGAACGAGGTGTCGGTGCGAATCAACTCCATCAGGAATCTGATCACCCCGTACCCGAGGAAGTAGATCCCGATGAGCCGGCCCCTCAGGGACGGGTACCGTTTACCGGCCCAGATGATGAACGAGGCCAAAGCGACGTTCCAGAGCGACTCGTAGAGGAAGGTCGGGTGGAACGTGTCGAACTCCGAGTATTCAGGTGGCCGGAACTGGGGTGCGATCTCGAGACCCCAGGGCAGGTCGGTGGGGGTGCCGAACAGCTCCTGGTTGAAGTAGTTGCCGAAACGCCCCAGTGCCTGGGCCAAGGGCACCGCCGGTGCGACTGAGTCGAGGAAGTCGGGGAAGCTGGCTCCCCACTTGCGCGTGTAGAGGTACATGACGATCGCACCGGCCGTGAGCCCCCCATAGAGAGCGATACCGCCCTCCCAGATGGCGATCACCTTCCACCACTCCCCCTGGAACCGGTCCAGGTGGGTGGATACGTAGGCGAGTCGAGCGCCGAGGAAACCGAAGAGCACCACCCGGATGACGATCCGCTCGGCTACCTCGGGATCCCCTCCTCTCGCCTGGAAGCGGTTGCGGGTGACCAACCAGGCCACCACCACCCCGGTCATGACGAACATGCCATAGAAGGTCACCCGGAGCGGGCCGATGTTGAAGTCGTTGATCGGCGGTGATGGGATCGAGGCCAATGTGGAGAGGATCACGCGATCCGGGCCTCACTCGCGGACCAGCGGAACCAGAGGACTGCGATCGTCGACCACACGATGGGAATCGTCGCGATCTTCATGATTATTCCGGCGAGTTGCTGGTCTTCGACCGCGGT
>CAZLEQ010000073.1:0-8300 GCA_964558575.1 uncultured Acidimicrobiaceae bacterium
GGCTCGATGTTTCGAGAAGTTGGCCACCTTGGTCGAGTCGACCCCGGTCTACCGGCTGTCCCGGCCAAAGGATTTCGGAATGCTGCAAGCCACAGTTGCCCTCCTCGCCAGGGAGCTCGTCGGAACTGGTTCCCGAGAGTGAGCTTCAGTCGCAAGGTGGAGCTGGCAGTCCGGATCTGGTGGCTGTCGATCGTGGTCCGTATTCGCTCTCGTCGCAGACCTTTGCCCCAGCTGGTGGCCGACCTGGCCAAGGTGAAGAGTCCCCATCGCCGTTATCCGCAGAACCCGGTCCGGATGGGGCAGGTCGTAGTTCGGGTCCTCACCACGCCGGGCGGGCCGCCTCGATGTCTGATCGCAGCTCTCGTCGCGTTCCGCCTCAACCAGCTTCAGGGCCGCCGGGTGGAGTTGGTCATTGGTCTTCCCAAGGAGCCGGAAGACAAGGATGCGCATGCATGGCTCGAGCTGGATGGCAGGGACATCGGCCCCCCTCCCGGCCAGCACGGCCATGAGGAGCTGACGCGCTACCGCTGAGCCTCGACAGAAACCAGCCCGCGGTCGGCCAGGCTGCGAACGAAGTCTGCGATCTCGACGGCGAGGGTGTCAGGAGTGCCGGTCATCTCGGATCGGAGACGGTCCGCCAGGCTGTCGAGCGTCGTCCCATCACCAATCAACTCCCACACCATACGGCCCACCGGGTCGAGACCGTGATACTGGCCATTGTCGAGCCGAAGGAGGACGGCGCCCCCCTCACCTGCCAGTTCCCGAAAGGCCACCCCCTCGGCATGCCTGATATACATCTCCCCTCCTGCCTAGTACAACCCCAGGGTCCCCTTGCGACGCTCCCTGCGGAGGGCCATCCAGAACGACAGGCTACCGGCCAACAGCGAGACGAGGGAAAACGGGATCAGGTACAGCACCGACCCGATCAACTCGTCCAGCCCGACACCGCCGAGCAGCGCCGATCTCACTCCGTTCATCGCCACGGTGAGCGGGTTCACCCTGGCGAACCCCTGGAGAAACTCGGGGAAGACCTGGATCGGGAAGTAGCCCTCGGAGAGGATCGTCATGAAGGTGACGACGAGACCGACGACCCCCACACCTTGCCGAAAGGTGAGGGTGACGGCGGCACTCATCTCGCCGAGACCCCACACAAAAGGGATGAACACGACGAGAAGGAGGATGGCCACGGGGAATCGCGAGACTGCGAGGTCGACGTCGAGGATCACGCTCACCGCCACCAGGAACACCACGGTGCGGATCGGGACGTAGACCAGATCATAGGCCACGGAACCGAGCTGGAAGGTGGCAGGGCTGGTCGGCGTGGCGAGCACCACCTCCAGCGTCCCGATCATCTGCTCCCGGCGGATGGCCCCGACCATTCGGCTTAGGGCGACCTGGAGGAAGCCCATCAGAGCAATGCCAACGGCGACGAACTCGACATAACCCACCTGGTTCCCGCCGTAGCTGGGGACTGTCGAAGGGTCGACGAGCCGACCCAACAACGTGAAGATGAAGATCTGCACGGCCATGTTGAACCAATCCGAGAAGAAGCCCAGCCGATAAGTCCACATGGTGAGGAGATCACGGCGGAAGAATGCGGGGAGTTTGAGCATCTCCTCGATCACGGCGTGACGTCCCGGAGTCACCTGCGACCTTCCGCGAGCGCAAGGAATGCCTCTTCGATCGGGGATCTCTCCTCCGTGCAGGCGACCACTCTGATGCCCTTGGCCTCGAGGGCACCTACTGCCTCGCCAACCGAGGAGTCAGGACCCAGCGTCATCCGAAACACGCTGGAGACGGCGCCTGAGACAGGATCCAGGTCGGCGGTACCGTCCAAAGCGATTCTCGCTCCGCCGAGAAGCTGGTGTCCGCCGGCTGATGAGAGCTCCAGTACATAGTGGCGCGGCCTGGCCAGTGCGGCAAGCTCCGGCACCGTTCCCACAAAGCGAAAACGCCCACCGTGGAGAAAGCTGACCCGATCGGCGAAGGCTCGAATCTCGTCGATCCTCTGAGTCGTCCACAACACCGCGGTGTCGCGATCTGCGATGTCGCGGAACAGGGCGCGAACCGACCGGGCGCCATCGGGATCGAGACCCTGCGTCGCCTCGTCGACCAGGAGGAGAGCCGGCTCCGTGAGCATTGCCCTGGCCACCGACAAACGCCGCTGCATGCCATTGGAGTAATGGCCGGCCCTCCGGTCGGAGTCCTCGGCGAGCCCTACCATCTCCAGCACCTGGCGGGAGCGCCGGGATGCATCTCGCTTGGGCAGGCCCTCGAGCCGAGCGAAGAAGAGGAGGTTCTCGTAGCCGGACAGACGCATATAGAAGCTGGTCGCGCTGGAGGGGACCAGCCCGATCCTGCGCCGGAGCTCCCGGTCAGCACCCGGCCGCTTGGACACGCCGTCCACGGTGACAGTGCCTTCGGTGGGATCGGTGATACCGGCGATGATGCGCAACAGGGTGGTCTTGCCCGCACCGTTGGGGCCTAGAACCGCGTGCAGCTCTCCCCCGGCGATCGCCAGGTCGATGCCGTCGAGGACGACTTTGGTTCCGAAGGCCCGCCTTAGGTCTTGCACACGGAGGACCGGCTCGCTCACCACTCCTCCAGAAAGGCGTGAACTGCGGCCAGGTCTTTCATCCACATGAACTCTCGCAGCTCCAGGCTGCGCCTCTCCAGGCTCGTGGCCAATTGCTCGTAGTCGATGTAAGGAAGTCGGTGTCTTGGTCGCAAGAGCCACCGATCAAGGGTTGGGTAGTCGATTCGGGCGAGGACGTCCTCGTTGAACACGGTCTTGTCGCGACGATCGAGGATCTCGTCTGGCACCCGCCCCCTGAGAACGCTGCGAAGCAGTCCTTTGCGTCGAGGGTCGGCGTGTTTGACCTCGGCGCGGAGGCCGAGGAAGAGCTCGAGGAGGTCGATGTCGGCGAACGGGCGGCGAACGTGGACACGCTGTCTGGTGACTATGACGTCGTGAACATCCAGGAGGATTCCCGTTCCCTCGAACATGCTGAGCTGTTCCGCCCTCCAGCGGTCTCGTGGGGAGACCGTGGTCCGGGGCCTCGCGCGATGCCCGAGCACCCACGGAGGCTGGGAGGCAGTCGACTTGCCGCGGACCCAGCGAACGGCGCGGCGCAGGGGGTCGGGCGTCACTCCCGAGATCACCCGCCTCGCCAACAGGGGTACCGGCCGGCCGAAGGCACGCTCCCGGCGGTATCGAGCCGCCACAGCTCCCAGGCGACCGGAAAGCAGCAGGTGTGTCAGGACATGGCTGTTCATCTCGGTCACGAACTCGGCCCACTCCCCGGTGAGGATCACCTCCGAGCCGAGCGATTTCACCCACCCATAGAACTCCGAAGACTCGGCCACGGAGATCACCGGGAATGGTCCGTCGATCAGCCTGACCCACTCTTCGAGATCGTCGGTGGGGCGGGCCGAGGGTTGCCGGGTGTGGAGTGGCATGCCGAGTTTCTCAGCAACCAACTCGATATACGGACTTTCGTCCACGGTGGGGGCGTCGGGGTAAACGTACGATGCGGCAACGAGCGGTGTTCCGTAGGTCTCACGATGCAACGGAGCTGCGTATGCGGCGACGGCCGGCGAGTCGATGCCGCCGCTCAGCGATACGGAGTCCGGACCCCGCATCAGCCTTCGTACCGCCGTGCCCATGACGCTGTGAAAAGCCTCGGGGAAGTCGTCCAGACCCAGAGGCGACTCCTCCAGGAAGGTCTCCGGATCCCAATAGTCGGCCTTGATAGGGCGGTCGCCCTTGAAGGTGAGCGAGCCCCTTCTTGGAACGCGCTCGACACCTGCGACAGCGGAAGGAAGGTGTTCCTGGGAGCTTCCGAAAAAGATCGCTTCGACCACGTCCAGGTCTGGCTCCCGGCGAATGCCGGCTCCGGCCACCACCTGCTTCGGTTCACTGGCGACCCAGACCTCAGACCCTTGCTGGTGGAAGAAAAGCGAGGAGAGCCCGATGTGATCCCGGGCTGCGATCAGCGAGTCGGGGGTGAGCACGACCACGGCGAAGAACCCGCGAAGGCGTGCCAGAGTGGCGCTGACATCGGTCCGCCGGATCTCAGCGAGGAGTGCTGCCGCGATCCGGTCGCCGTCGGCATCTCCGGGAAGGGAGACTGCCTCAGGGGTGTCGATCGATCCGGCGTAAGCGAGAGCCCAACCGTCTGCTTGGGCCAAACCCGTGACGCCGAGATCACCGGTGATGGCAGCAAATCCGTGGGAGGTCAATGCGACACGGACCACAGCGCCGCGGTGCGGGGCGACTGCCGCCATTCGTCGGGCTTGGGCCGGATCGGGTTGGTTACCGGTCCATCCGGCCACCACTCCCCAGCCCCCACTTCGGCCGGACCTCTCCATCTCGTTTCACGAGAGAGGGGCCGTGTTCCCACGGCCCCTCTCTACGGACTTGGGACTCCTGCGACTAGTTGCAGAGGTCGTCGCCGGATCCGCCGGACCACTCGCAAAACTTGTCGAGATGGTTGGGATCCTCGTTGTCGCCGCCCTTGACATTGCCGCCAGGAGTCTGGTAGGTGTGGCCCGCGATCGAGCCATAGTCCACCACCAGGGGGATCCTGTACTTCATGTGCCTCTCCCAATGCCCGGCACCGCCAACGCGGTGCTCATAGAGAGAATCTACACCACTGAGGGTGATGGTGCAAGTCAATCCGCCAAGTTCCCGATATATGGTGACGCGGTGGCAAAACCACATCGAGCACTGGTCGACCTGGTTGCGGCTCGTGATCCTGCCGTCAACGTTCTCACGGGTGCCCTCGTCGAGTCCGCGGTGGAACACCGGGTCCCCGGTCTCCTCCACAGCTGGGCCGATCAGAGGGGCCTCATCACCGGCAGGTGGGGAGACACGCTGACCGCATTGGACGCCAACATCTGGGCTCGAAACCGGATGCTCACATCGTTGGCGGAGCGGGTTCGGACGACCGCCGAAGGGATAGGTGTTCCAGTAATCTTCATCAAGGGTGTCGTCCTCGAGGCTCTGGTTTACGATCGCATGGGTGAGAGGCCGGCGGGAGACCTCGACATCGTCGTTCGCTCACCCGAACCAGCAGGCATCGCCCAGCTGGTCGGCACGCTGCAACCCGATCACCCCTGGCTGGGGCAGCTGGAGGCTCTGGTGGCGGGGGGCCACATCCAGTCTGTCGACCTCGCCATCGATGGCATCCCGATCGACATTCACCTCGACCCCCTGAAGCTGGAGGTGGCCGCGACTCGTCACCCGGATCGTCTGTGGGATCGGCTCACAGAGGTCAACATCGAGGGCACTTCGCTACCCACCTTTGACCCAGAGGCGAGCCTTGCCCTCGCATTGCTACACCTCAACAAGGACCGCTTCTCCCACCTCATCGCATACTCAGACGTGGTCCGACTCTGGGCCCTCGTCGACGGATGGGGCTGGATCGAATCGTTTGCCCGTGGGGAGAGTCTGCTGACCCCACTGCGGGAGACGGCACAAACCGTGATCGCCGACCTGGCCCTGAGTGGACGGGAAGTGCCCCTGCCCGCGACCAGCGGTGGGCGACTCTGGCGAGTTCTGTGGCCCGAGCGAATCCGACTGAGTGGCTCAGTGGGCAGAGTCAGATACCGCTATCGCCAGATGATGATCCCATTGTTCGGGTTGGGCCGCATCACCGAGATCATGGCGTCGTGGCTGAGGAGGGCCTTCCCCTCGTCACAACTGCTCGCCATACGCTATCCGGACCTCAGGGGCAGCTACCTCTGGCGTTTGCTGGCCGGACGGGTGGCCACAAGACTGACGCGCCGGGAGAAACGGCGCGCGGCGATGAACAGAGATCAGTCACCTCGTGGTTCGTCATCGGAGATGGATCCGACCGACCGGCGCGCCTGACGCATCTCCCATGTCTCGCGGCGCACCAGACCCAGATGCTCCCGCACCTCGGATGGCGGGTATCCGCCGGCGATCAGCTTCAGGGCAAATCGCATGACCCGGGCCGCCCGGCGCTTCCAGCGCAGCCTCCGTCTCGACTGCGGTGGCAGGTAACGCCTGCGGATCGCCCTTCCCTCCATGCCGCTCCGGCCCCGCATAGACGTGTTCTTCTGTTCGGGGTAGAAGCGCATCCGGGACCACGGGCGTCGCACGTGCCGGGGAGAAGTGTGCTCGGCGAAACGAATCCACAGATCGGCATCCATCGCCAGGTCGAATCCCGCGTCGAGCCCTCCAACCCTGTCGTACAGTTCCCGCGTCCAAAAGGACGAAGGTTGGGGGATGAAGTTGTGGTCGTAGAGCCAGACGAACCGGCTGAACCGGTGCTCACGCTTCGGCTTGATCACCCTTCCCTCTGAGTCGATCCAGGTGGAGTCGCCGTAGACGAATTGATCCCGGGGATGGGCCAGGAACCATTCGGCGACCTCGTGGAGGGTCCACGGCTCGAACAGGTCGTCGGAATTGAGCCAACACAGGATCTCGCCAGTGGCACGCGAAAAACCCTTGATGAGGGCATCGGTCTGGCCCTTGTCGGGTTCGCTGACCCAGAAGGCGATCCGATCGGCGTAGTCCTGGATTATCTCGACGCTTCCGTCCGTGGAGCCGCCGTCGATGACGATGTGCTCCAGGTTGGGGTAGCCCTGCCCGTGAATGCTCTCCATGGTCGCGGTGAAGAAGCGCGCCTGGTTGAACGATGGGGTGACCACGGTGATGCGGGGCAGGCTCAGCTCGACTCCTCTTCGATGCCGGATGCCAACAGACCGTGCGGCAGCGTAGGAACCCGCTCCAGTTCCGGCAAGAGCTTGCCCGACATCGTTTGAGAACGATGGCCGCCAAGCGGCCACTCAGTGCGCGATCCCGCTACGCTCGCTCCGGATCGCGGGGGCAGGAGCTGAGTGAGCAACAGGACGTGGGGCAATGCAGGGATGGTCCTGGCGCTGGTCATCGCGCTCCTCCCTGCCATGCCATCCGCCGAGGCGACACCAAGCGTCAGCGGGTTCACCGAGGAAACCGCCATTTCGGGTCTCTCCCTTCCTACGGCGATTCGATTCGCGTCAGATGGCCGCGTGTTCGTCGCCGAGAAGAGTGGCAGGGTCAAGGTCTACCCCTCCATCGGCTCGACCAACTTCACGCTTCTCACCGACCTCTCCCCGGCCACCTACAGCTACTGGGACCGCGGGCTTCTCGGGATGGCCTTGCATCCCAACTTCCCGGCACAGCCCTACCTCTACCTTTTGTACACCACGGACATCCTCCAGTACAACGACGTGTGCCCCACCCCACCGGGGCCCACTGCAGACGGATGCCTCGCCAATGGGCGTTTGTCGCGCATCCAGGTGAGCCCGTCGAGCACACAGGTCGGATCCGAGGTGATCCTGCTCGACGGCTTCTGGTGCCAGCAGTACCCCAGCCATTCGGTTGGCAGCCTCCAGTTCGGGCCGGATGGCTCGCTCTACGTGTCGGCGGGTGATGGCGCTTCGTTCACCTTCACCGACTACGGACAGAGGGGTAATCCGTGTGGTGACCCTCCGGTTGCGGCCGGAGTGAATCAAACCCTTCCCGGAGCGCAAGGAGGGGCATTGCGCAGCCAGGGACCACGACGGGATGGGAATCTCGTCACCTACGACGGGACGATTCTTCGCATCGATCCAATGACCGGCGCCGCCTGGCCAGGCAACCCACTCATCGGCGGCGCACGTCCCGACGAGGGCCGCATCATCGCCTATGGGCTGCGCAACCCGTTCCGGTTAACCGTTCAGCCGGGGACCGGCGACCTCTTCATCGGTGACGTCGGCCAGGGTGGGTTCGAGGAGATCAACCGGCTGACCAGCCCCGGGTCTGCCCTCCGCAATTTCGGATGGCCCTGCTACGAAGGAGCCGGGCGACAGCCCGGATACGACGCGGCGAACATCACCCTCTGCGAGACCCTTTACACCACACCGGGAGCGGTAACCGCGCCGTTCTTCTCCTATCAACATGGGACCGCGGTGGCGGGGTGCAGTGGGTCTTCGAGCTCGATCAGCGGGTTGGACTTCTATCACGGGAACGCCTTCCCCGCCAGGTACACGGGAGCCCTGTTCTTCTCCGACTACTCCCGCCAGTGCATCTGGGCAATGATGGCCAACGGCGCCGGACAACCTGACCCCAGTCAGATAGAGCTTTTCGCCACCGCGGCCCCGGCTGTCGACCTCGTCATAGCGCCCGATGGGAACCTCTACTACGTGGACCACCTAGGCGGCAGGGTGCGACGAATCCGTTCGACCGACACTCCACCGCCTCCGCCGGATGGGGGAGATGGCTCGGTAAGGCTGCCGGGGACTTCGGGCAG
>CAZLEQ010000074.1:0-7740 GCA_964558575.1 uncultured Acidimicrobiaceae bacterium
CAAGTAGAGGTCATAGAGCGACTCGCTCACCCGAGCGCGCTCGGCGTCGGCGAGCCCGAGGTCCGCCCCGGCGCTGAACGTGGTCGGATCGGTGGATCCCAATACGACGACCGGTCCGGGAGCCGTCTCCAGTGCCTCCTGCAGTCCTTGCACCATCGACAGATCGAGGGCGTTGCGCTTGGGTGCCCGATCAAGGAGGACGACTCTCACTCCCGGTTCTTGGTCTTCAATCAGAACACTCATGTCATCACTCCGAGACCGTCCTGATCGACATCGTCGGCCCCAATTTGCACATATTGCCACTTGGCGCGGCCGGCGGTCGCAATATCATCGGCGGTCGTGTCCACCGTCGTCGCCAGAGCACACTCCGATGACGGCGTGACCCTCCATGTGGAAAGCACCGGCTCGGGTGAGCCGATTCTCTTCATCCACGAGTTCGCCGGGGATCATCGAAGCTGGCTGCCGCAGGTCGAAAGGTTCTCCAGCGAATATCGATGCATCACCTACGCGGCACGGGGCTATCCACCATCCGAAGTGCCGGTCGACGCATCCTCATACTCCCAAGCACATGCGGTGATGGACGCCAAGGCCGTGCTCGATGCTCTCGAAATCGGGGAGGCTCACGTCGTAGGGCTCTCGATGGGAGGGTTCTGCGCCCTTCACCTCGCCCTCGATCACCCCGACCGCGTACTCTCGGTTGTCATGGGTGGCGTGGGCTACGGGGCGCCCTATGAGAAGCGAGCGGCGTTTCAGGAGGAGTGCGAGGCCATCGCCCGCGCCTTCGAGACGGAGGGGGCGGCCAACGTAGCAAAGCGATACGCGGTCGGCCCGGCGCGGGTTCAGTTCCAGAACAAGGACGCCCTCGGGCACGCCGAGTTTGCCCGGATGCTCGCCGAGCACTCGGATGTCGGATCTGCCGGGACCATGAGGGGTTTCCAGAAGCAACGCCCATCTCTGTACGACTTTCGGGATGCCCTGGCGGCCACATCGATCCCCATGCTCCTCATGGTTGGAGACGAGGATGAAGGGGCAATCGAGCCCTCGGTCATGTTGAAGAGGGCCATCCCGAGAGCGGGCCTCGTGATGTTCCCGAAGACCGGTCATATTCTCAATCTCGAGGAGCCGGAGCTCTTCAACGCTTTCCTGACCTCGTTCCTCTCTGAAGTCACTTCAGGCGGATGGGGTGAACGTGATCCCCGGTCCTTGCGATCGACCACCACCGGCATAGGAGACTGAGTCACATCACAGATCCGTACGTGGATGACGGGGTGGCCATCGGTTGGCGTGTACCTGATCTTTCTCGAGCCATGACCACCGATCCGCCTCTCACCCATGAATCGAGGGCGCCTCTAGCGGTCGGGAACGTCTTTTCTGTGAGCGAAGTACCAGTGGAGAGCCAGGGCGAGTGCGGCGGCCGCTCCAGCCAGGGCCAAGGCGCCTGTTGCCCCGCTGATCCTTGCCATGTCGCTGCCCACCGCCGCCTGGTGGAACGAGGAAGGGTTCACCGGGAGCAAATCCAGGTACCCGGCCACCACGAAGTCGGTGATGGCGATGACGAAGGCGATCATCACCCCGAGCTCCCCTTTGCCGGCCAGCAGGCCGGCGCCGGTTCCCACGAGCGCGTAGAAGGCGAGACCGGGCAACGGGAGCAGGTAGGACAGGCCGGGTGCCGTCAGCGAAGCGGTCAGGCCCATCCCATTGACCTGGACGAGGACTGCGATGACGAATAGGGCGGTGAGCAGCAAGTAGGCGGAGACCACCAGGAGCACGGTGAGATTGAGCAGGGACCTGACCCATGCGGTACGGGTCCATCCGTTGGAGAGGCTCCAGGCGGCAGTCCCTGAGGCAAGGATGGAGCCGGCTACGTAGGCCCCGATGATGAGTGAGAAGAGCACCAGCGGGAACCCGCCCATGCGGTCACCCGCCGACTTCCAGATGTCCCCGGTGAGGATCTGCAACTGCTCGTCGACCCGCCTCTGGTACTCATCTCGCTGTTGGTAGAAGTCCTCGGGCACTTCGAGGTCCGGAGGGAGAACGTAGCTGAAGCAGGTTCCGTTGTACTCATCCTCGCCCCTCTCGGCGGCGGCGATGGCCCTGTCCATGTCGAGGGCGCAGTCGTGTGGAGACGAGATCCCTGACATCGCCGCACTGAGGACCTCGAGCCCCAAGAGTGCGGTGATCACCAGGGCGAGTACGAGAAACCCCGGAGAGACCGCCGCGAAGAGGGACCTAGTTCTGAGCACTAGCGCTCATGGGTGATGAGGTGGAGCATGGCCCCGGCGAGCCGGGTGGTAGGCGTCGCCTGACCCGGAGGCTCGGGCGAGAGGTCGAGGAGCCCGGGAAGGTCACCGAAATAGCGGAGCCTGCCCTCATCGATCACCACCGCGTGGTCGAACAACTCAGGGGTGAGAGTGGGTTGATGGGTGGCCACCACCGTGGTCATCTCCGAATCTCGCCGCGCCGAGATGAGCTCACCCAGTATCTCGACACCGAATATGTCCAGGCCACTGGTCGGCTCGTCGAGGAGGAGGATCGGTCTCTCCCGGGCGAATGCCAGTGCCAAAGCCAACTTGAGCTGGTTGCCTTTCGACAGCTTCCCCATCGTCCGATCTGGCACACCCAGGCGCGTGCGGAGGTCGCTGAAGGACTTCCTCTCTGTGTGGGTCATGCCAAGGAGGCTCTCCAGTTTCCGCGCTGTGAGGTAGCCGGCTGTTCCGGGAAGCTCCATCTGCCGGGCGATCATCCCGACTGCATCCGGAGACCCGGCCGGATGGCCCTCTGCCAAGATCGACCCGTCAGTGGGTAGGACCACCCCACCGATCAGGTTGATCAGCGTTGTCTTTCCCGCCCCGTTCCTACCGAGTAGGGCGGTGGTCCCGGAGGGGAAGGCGAATGACACCGACGCGAGCGCCGTGATCCCCCTGAAGTCCTTGGACACGCCATCGACGGTGATGACCTCTCTGAACCTCCCTGGCGGTGTCGAGGCCGGCTGTTCGGGACCCCCACTCACATGTGCCCCGTCGCGTTCAAGTAGCGAAGCTTATCTGACCGTGGCCAGGCGCGGTGACTATCAGGTGGGGAGTCCTCGATCGCGCGACCTGGAAACGGGACTGGTTAGGTCGTTCGCCGTTTGATGAGATCTGTCATACAAAGTATCCTTGTTGTATGACGATGCTCAGTTTTCGGGTAAACGACGAGGAAGCGACGGAGGCACAGCGATGGGCAGATCGACTCGGTGTCGAT
Source organism: uncultured Acidimicrobiaceae bacterium (assembly GCA_964558575.1). Lineage (GTDB taxonomy): Bacteria > Actinomycetota > Acidimicrobiia > Spongiisociales > ZC4RG35 > JANQRA01. Next base: position 3,244 of record CAZLEQ010000074.1, read on the forward strand.
CGATCCGAACTGTTGCGCGAGGCGCTCCATCGCTACATCGTTCGGCTTCGTGCCGAGATCGAAATTGAGGCGTGGACGGTCGAGCCACTCTCCGAGGACGAGGAAGCCTTCGCCCGGGTCGCCGACTGGGGGCCAGCCGAGGATTGGTCGGACTGGATCGATGCAGCGGGGTGAGGTCTGGTTCGCCGAGACCCCAGGTGGTGATAGGCCCGTTCTGGTCTTGACGCGTGATCCGGTTGCCGACCGTATTGGCGCGGTGGTCGTGGCGGCTCTCACGCGAATCGAACGAGGACTCGTCTCTGAGTTGAGATTGACGCCCGATCAGGACGGTGTGCCCACGGACTGTGTGGTCAACTTCGACAATCTCCATACTCTGCCTCGTGGCGTCTTTCGACGGAGAGTTGCCAAGCTGGGAGAGGCGAGGCTCGCCGAGTCCTGTCGGGCATTGAAGGACGCCACTGGCTGCTAGCTGCACCGCCCGGGAAACGGGACGGGTTGACAATCAAGCATATCAAGTCGTATGCTAAGATGCATGCCAAGTACCAGTGTCCGAATCGACCGGGAGACCCATGATGAGCTGAAACGCTTAGCGCGCGAGCTCGGGACCACCGTGGGTGGGGCGGTCGCGATCGCTGCTAGGCGCCTTCGACAGCAGCGGATCGGCAAGGAGCTGCGCACGCCGCTAACCAAAGACGAGGTCGACTGGCTCGATGCTGACCTCGGGTGACGTTGTCGAGCTCGACCTGGGTACGCCGGCCGGTCGAGAGGCGGGGTTCCGCCATCCGGCGGTGGTCGTCACAGCTCAGGAAATACTTGACGAATTGGCGCATGTGATCCAGGTCGTGCCCCTCACATCAGCTCTCCGGGAATTCGGCTCAGAGGTTCGGGTAACTGCGGATGCACAGAACGGGTTGGTTGCTGACTCATCGGCTCAATGCCAGCACATACGATCGGTGTCAACCGAGCGAGTCGAATCGGTGAGAGGCAATATTGGTACCGCGGCACTGGCTGAGATCCGTCAGGTGCTCGGCCTGATACTCGACGTCGATTGACACTGTTGACATTCGCGCGACCTGGAAACGGGACGGGCTTGGGGGACAGCAGGTCTTTGATCACGGGACCACGAAACTCGGAGTCGCTGACGTCAAACGCCGGCGATCGCAGGCTCGAGCTCCGAGAACATTGGGAAGTGCTTCACGTTCTGGGTGAGCAGGTCAGCGCCTTGAACCTCGGCTGTAGCGGCGATCAGGTAGTCGATCGAGGAGATGCCCTCATGACTTCGCCGGTAAGTGCGAGCCCACTCGCCTGCCCGTGTGGCGACTTCCACGGATGCTTCGAGATTAACGAGTGAGTCGAGGAGCAGTCTGATCTCGGAGCGTTCGTTGGACCGCATTCCGGCAAGCAACTCGAATCGTGTCAAGACCGAACACGCCGCTTGCCCAGTGGACGACGCCCCCAGAAGGAGATCCGTCGCCCTTGTGTTTCCTTTCAAGTGTTCGATGAGCACATCGGTGTCGAACAGCTTCACGAGGTCAGTCGCTCCAGCGGAGCTTCCCGACGCCACCGCAACACGTCTTGCAGGTCGACCTCATCTCGATCAGCCCAGATCCCGGACGTGAGACGGATGGCCTCCTCGGTCGACGCCGTGTCGTGCGTTATCGCTAGAGCCTCGTCCAGGATCTGTCGGATGAGGCCGGATTTCGACACGCCCTCCTCCAGCGCCCGCCGACGAAGTCGCTTCTGTTGTTCTTCGGTCAGGAAGATGTTGGTTCGTTGCATACACCACTAGTATACACCACCTGACAGCACCTACGAAGGGGGCCTGCCAACAAGGCTCCAGGACCCCAACATCTTCACCGCAGCCCGGGGCTAGCGGGGATCGGGGACATGCATCATCCTCGGCCCGTCGGCGTTCCACTGGAAATAAGGAGACTTCCAGAAACCCGAGCTCGTCGACGTCACCACCGTCGACGACTATGTCCTCCGGGAGGTGGCGGCGGCATGTCCCACCCAAGCCATCGTGCTCGAAGAGATATTCGAGACCGCCGAGGGCGCCGACCTGGGTGTTTAGAGCCCGGCCCGGCGGCTTCGGCCGGGCGTGGGCACCGCATCGGTCAGAGACGCGAGGCGGCGGCGAGCCTCCTCGACCCTGTCCAGGTCGCCGAATCCGACCCTGGCGATCGCCTCGTTGACCGCCCCTTCCACGCTGGCGGCCACCTGGAGGCCGCTCCGCCGCCCGACCCATCCGGCATGGATGTTGAGCACCCACCCGAGGAGAAGGCTGAGGGCGAGCGACCCGAAGATCAACAGCAGCGGTGTCGGCACCGGGCCCAGATACGGGACCTCGATGGTGGCCACCGGCAGGCCGCCCGGTCCGAAGATGACCACCAGATACCAGGCGACGGCAAAGAGCAGGGCTGCCCCGGCTACCAACTGGAAGAACCCGACCACCGGCCACAGGATCGAGCCGGGCACGGTCAACTCGTCGGCGGCGCGGCGGGTGGAGCGGTCGAGAGCCCTGGTCACGGCGGTCTCGGCATCCTCGGCCCCCAGGCTCCTGAGAATCGAAGGTCGGGTGGTGGCCGGCACCGAACCAGCTGCCTTGACCAGGGCGGAACGGACCGGGTTGAGGACATGACCCAGGCTCCCCCTGCTCCGCCAGTCGACCAGATAGGCGACCGGGTCGGCCTTTCGTCGCTTCCGCCCGGTGGCCAGGGTGAGCAGAGTGATCATCCGGGCGAGGAGCGAGCCTCCCTGTCGGCGGGCACGGTGGAGCACCGCCTGCTGGGTTTGGCGGGAGACACCGGCGGGGTCGACCAGTGCTATCGCCCCAGCCACGGCGGCGGCGATCGCCTCGTCCCTCTCCATGGGTGAGAGCAGCGGAGTGTGGGGGGTCCCCGGCTCCATTCCTACCGCCCGGGCGATCGAATCCACCTCGGTGGTGGCGTCGGCTGCCAGCTTGGCCGCCACGATCGACTTACTGTCGGCGGCCTGGTTGATCCCGGCGCGGAGGGCGTCGATGCCGAAGCCGTCTGCGGCCGAGACCATTTCGATCGAGGTTGGTTCGATGCCATCGGCGGCGAGGCGCCGTCGGAAGTCATCGATGAGCGTCTGCCTGTCTCCGGGATCGAGCCGGTCGGCCTTGTTGAAGATGAATCGCATCCGCTCGGCGTGGGGTGCCGTCCGACGGAGGTAGCCGTGGAGGACTTCGTCGTCGTACTTCTCGGGGTCGACCACCCAGGCGACCGCGTCGATCCTGGGGAGGAGGGCGTCGACCGTGGCGCGGTGGTCGGGCCTGATGCTGTCGACGTCGGGGAGGTCGAGGATGGCGACCCCTGACAGGTCGGCTCGGTCGTGGCCGGCGACCCGCTCCACTCCCAGCCAGTCGAGCAGAGGGGCGACTTCTTCCCTGGCATCGTTGGCCACCCAGGCGAGCGGGTGATCGGTGGTGGGGCGCAGGGCCCGGGCCGGGCTGACTTCGGCTCCGGCCAGGGCGTTGAGCACCGAGGACTTCCCGACCCCGGTCCCCCCGACCAGGGCGAGGACGTAGACATCTCCGGGGAAGCCGAGTCGACGCTCGCTCCTCTCTATCAGGTTCCGAACCGAGAGGGCGTGGTCGTCGAGCCCCAGGTCGGTTGCGACGGCGGCCGCCTCCTGCAATGACTGGAGTGGGTTCACCGGGGCTCCGGCCGAGCGCTGAGGTGGGCGGCGCGACGCAACTCGGAGGCCAGGTCGGTGATCTCGGCCATGGGCCCGAGGGCCGAGAGGAATCTCTGCCTTTCTTCTTCGAAGACAACGTCGAGGATCTCATCGAGACGGGCCCGGGCTCTGTTGACGAAGGCGGCAACGTTGCCTTCCCCGAAGATCGCCTCCAACAGCTTCTGGTTGAGCACTGCGGTCCCGGCGGCGATCCCCACTTCGGCGCCGGTGAGTCCTCCGGTATGGGTGAACACCGCCAGGATGGCGCTGGTGGCCATCACGTTGAGCCCGATGCTGGCTGCCTGGGCCCTCCCTTTCCTCTGGGCTCCCATCACCCTGATCTCGTCGCCGATCTCCTCCACCCACTCGGTGAGCTGCGTACTGAGATCCTGTGCCATCCGGGGCGAGGATTCCCAGAGCCCGGACTCCTCTGATAGGGCCATGGCGCCGTGGGGCTCCTCGACCCAGGCGATGGCGGTCTGTGAGGAGGCGGTGTCGGCATGGCGGACCGCCGAGGTCACCAGGTCGGTGAATGCCGCCTCTCTCACTTCGGGGGGCGGTGTCGGAGGCGCCGGTCGGACCAGGTTGCGGAGGGCTGCGGCTACCCGGCCCACCCCTTCGGAGAGGTAACGGGCCAGTGGGCCGGCATTGACGAAGTCGAGCCATTGGCGGAGGACTTCGGTGCGGAGGAAGGTGCCATTCTCAATCTCCCGGTTCAACGCGGTGCGGGCCGTCAGATAGTTGGCTTCGAGCACCTTCCGAAGCGAGGCTGCTGCTGCCTGCTCGTGTTCCACTTCG
>CAZLEQ010000075.1:0-7638 GCA_964558575.1 uncultured Acidimicrobiaceae bacterium
CGGGCTCAGCGGAGACCGCCTTCGGTCATGCCCTTGATGTCGAGGGCCTCGTCCAGCTCCTCCTCAGACATGAGGCCCTCTTCCAGCACCAGCTCCCGAACCGAGCGGCCGGTGGCCACCGCTTGCTTGGCGATGCGGGCGCCGTTGTCGTATCCGATGTGGGGGTTGAGCGCGGTAACCACGATGGCGTTCCTCTCCACGAGCTCCCGGGCCCGCACCTCGTTGGCCTCGAGACCATCGACACAGCGCTCGGCGAAGGTGTCGGCGGCGTTGGCGAGCAGATCGATCGACTCGAGGAGGTTGTGGGCGATGACCGGCATCATCACGTTCAACTCGAAATTGCCGTTGGCCGCCCCCCAGGTGACAGCGGCGTCGTTCCCCATGACCTGGGCGGCGACCATCATCATCATCTCCGACATCACCGGGTTCACCTTCCCGGGCATGATCGACGACCCCGGCTGGAGGGCCGGGAGACGGAGCTCTGCTATCCCCGAGGTGGGCCCCGACCCGAGGAGCCGGATGTCGTTGGCGATCTTGAAGAACGAGTTGGCGATGGTCTTCAGCACCCCCGACGCCATCACGGTGGCGTCTTTGGCGCCTTGCGCCTCGAAGTGGTCGTCGGCCTCCCGGTAGGGGAACCCGGAGCGCTCGGTCATCAGCGCGATCACCGACGCGGCATAACCCTCAGGGGCGTTGAGACCGGTGCCGACAGCAGTGCCTCCCAGTGCCAGTTCCGCCAGCTCCGGCAGCACCTTTTCCACCCGCTGCGCCCCTTTGCGCACCTGGGTGGCGTAGCCGGCGAACTCCTGACCCAGGGTCACCGGGGTGGCGTCCATGAGGTGGGTCCTCCCCGACTTCACCACGTCGGCGAACCCTCTCGCCTTCGCCTCCAGCGACCCGCCCAGCTTGTCCAGAGCCGGGAGCAGCTCCTCCCGCAAGGCCGCCACTGCGGCGACGTGGATGGCAGTGGGAATCACGTCGTTGGACGACTGCCCGAAGTTGACGTGGTCGTTGGGGTGGACATCGCCGTCGCCGAGCAGCTGGTTGGCCCGGGCGGCGATCACCTCGTTGGCGTTGGTGTTCGTCGAGGTGCCCGACCCGGTCTGGAAGATGTCGAGGACGAACTGGTCATCGAGCCGGCCCTCCATCACCTCGTCGGCGGCCTGTCGGATGGCGTTGGCCTGCCCCCGGTCGAGATGGCCCATGTCGGCGGCCACGGTCGCCGACGAGCCCTTCTGCAGTCCGAGAGCCCAGATGAAACGACGACTGAAGCGAAGCTTCGAAATGGGGAAGTTGTCGACCGCCCGCTGAGTGGAGGCCCCGTAGAGGGCGTCGGCGGGCACCTTCACCTCACCCATCGAGTCCTTCTCGATGCGATGTTCCATGGCGCGAACGCTAACCGACCCGGTCTCCCTTGCGTTCTGTGAGGATTTCTTTTCGGTAACCGCAAGCTTCTACTCACAGAAGGAGTAGTGAGGGAGCTAATCCAGGTAGCGGCGGTTTGACTCGTAGAGACGGTCGAGGCTCTCGACCCTGGAGTCGTCGCCGTCGACCGCCCGCGCCGCCACGAGCAGGAGGTCGACCAGACCGTGGAAGTCGTCGATGGAGATCTCCTCGAGCATCGGGACGGCGGCGGTCTCGTCGCCCGCTTCGACTTCGGCCAGGTTCCCCCGGTTGTGCCAGTTGCCCAGGGCGAGACACAGCCCGGTGGCCCGATATCCGTAGACCCCGAAGGCAGTCGCCTCGCATCCTCCCCCGTCCATGAGTCGACGCCGGTGTTTCAACCCGGCCTGCTCGACGGCGTGACAGATCAGGTTGGACAGCTCGCGATCGAAGATGGTGGCCCGGTCGCCGATGCGGATGATCGGGCCGTCGCCGATGCGGGCGTTGGGCAGCTCCCTCGAGGTCTCGATGGAGAGAAGCCGGGCCGTCTCGGGGATGGTCCGCTGCTTGGCGGCGTGGATCGCCCCGATGAGCCCCACCTCCTCGGCCCGGGTGAGCATGACCCCGAAGTGGCGCAGCGAAGGGTCTCGTCTCGCCTTGTCGAGTGCGGCCAGTGCGGCGGCGGCTCCGGCGAGGTCGTCGCATGAGGGCGCCCGGAACAGCCCCTTCTTCTGACCGGTGTTGCCGAACCGCCACATGGCGATGTCGCCCTCCCCCACCTCACCCCGGAACGATGCCCTGCCTCTACCGGTCTTCGGGTCGTACTCGATGACCTGTCCGGTGGGGCCATCGGGACGGGACACCACCTCGATGGGAGCCTCGGTGAAGTAGGCAGCGTCGACTCCTCCCCGGAACTCGAAGGTGCCGTCGTCGTCGAGGACCACGAACGCCGGATGGTCCATATGGGCGACCGCTAACACGGGAGCGTTCCGTTGGCGTCCCTTCTGGGTGATGAACAGGTTCCCCCCCGAGTCACCAGCCACCTTCAGGTCGTCGCGACGATGGGCCCACCGGGAAGCCCAGTCGACGACGGCGTCCTCGCGGCCCGAAGCGGTGGGCAGGCTGGTCAACTCGGCCAGCCACCTCTCGGCGGTGGCCCGGCTAGCCATCCGAATCCGGGGTCATCGCCCCACCTAGACGTCGAAGGGGGTGTCGGTGAAGAAGTCGGCGGGCTTCTTCAGATCCTCGTCGGTGGCGGTCTTCTCGATGCCGAGACGCTTCCGCACCGCCTCGTAGCCTCCCGAATCCAGCTCGTCGGCGAGCTCCTTGCCGCCGCTGTCGACCACCCGACCGTCGATCATGACGTGGATCCGGTCGGGGGTCAGGTAGCGGAGGATGCGGCTGTAGTGGGTGATGATCAACACACCCAGGTCGGGCGAGCGCATCGCTTCCACAGCCTCGGAGACCTGTTTCACCGCGTCGATGTCGAGACCGGAGTCCACCTCGTCGAGGAGGGCCATCCGGGGACGGAGCACCGCCATCTGGAAGATCTCAGACTTCTTCTTCTCACCGCCCGACAGGTCGGCGTTGAGCGACCGGTCGAGGAACCGGGTCAGGTCGAAGCGCTCCGCCTCGGCCTCGATGCGTGATGCCGCCTCATCGGGGTTCATGCCCCGCTCGTCGGCCGCTTCGAGGAGGAATTCGCGCAGCCGGACCCCGGGGACCTCAGTCGGGTACTGAAAGCTCTGCAACAGGCCGAGGCGGGACCGCTCGTCGACGGCTAGCGACAGGATCTCATCACCGTCGACCGACGCCAACCCGCCGTCCACCTCGAAGTCGGGGCTCCCTGTGAGTACGTGGCACAACGTCGATTTGCCCGACCCGTTGGGGCCCATCACCGCGTGGATCTCACCGAACGGGACCTCCAGTGACAGATCGTGGAGGATCTGCTTCCCCCCGACCGAGGCGGATAGATCGTTGACCTCGAGGGCAGTGCTCATGAGTCCTCCAGTTCGAGGTAGACGGTGCCGTCCTCGATAGACACCTCGTAGACGGGCACCGGCACGGTGGCGGGAAGGGCACTGGGCTCTCCGGTCTTCAGGTCGAACTCCGACCCGTGACGAGGGCACTCGACCGACGTCCCCCACAACTCGCCCTCGGCGAGGGAGGCCTCGGCATGGGAGCATCTGTCACCGATGGCATACACCTCGTCCTCGACGCGGAACATGGCGATGCGGTGCTCACCGATCGTGACCCGCACGCCCCGTCCCCGGGGCAGCTGATCGAGCTCGGTGACCTCGACCTTCACGTCAGCCTCCCCTCCTCCTGAGCCTGGACGAACCGACTGAACACCTCTTCGGAGACGGGATGGGCGATGCCGAGGATGGGCAGCCGGTCGATCACCTCGGTGAAGAACCCCCGGATCAGAAGACGCTCGGCGCGCTGGCGGCGCAGGCCGCGGCTCTGCAAATAGTAGAGGAGGCCCTCCTCGAGGGGGCCCACAGACGAGGCGTGGCCACACACCACGTCGTCACAGAGGATCTCGAGATTGGGCACCGAATGGGCCTTGGCGTTCTCGGAGAGCACCAGGTTGCGGTTGGTCTCGAAGGTCGACGTCTTCTGGGCCTCCTTCTCGATGCGGAGGAGGCCGGTGAACACGCTCTGGGCGTCGTCTTCGAGGGCGCCCTTGAGGAACACGTCCGAGGTGGTGCTCCGCCCGATGTGGTTGATCACCATCCGGTAGTCGAGGGTCTGGGAGCCCTCGCCGAAATAGAGCCCGACGACCTCCGACGACGCGCCATCGCCCTCGAGGTTGACGGCCAGATCGAGCCGTCCCAGGTCTCCACCCAACCCGACCTCACCGACCCGTGAGGTGGCGTCCCGGCCCACCCGGACCCGCTGGTGCACCACGTTCGAGGCGGCGTGATCGAGATTCTGCACGGCCACGAATCGCAGGTTGCCCCCGTCGGCGACCCGGATGTCGACCTCGGGGACCATGAGCAGGCGCTTGCCTCCGGCGCTCCGGTACACCACCAGGACCCGGGCCTCGGCCTGGGTGCCTACGGACACCCCGATGTGGGGAAAGGAAGCGACATCCTCGGTGACTCCCTGCACTTCGACCACCAATGGCGTCTCGATCGCCTTGCCGTCGGGGACCTCGATGAACACGGCGTCATTGGCGAAGGCAGTGTGGGCCGCAGCGAGTTTGTTGTGATCCACCGCCACGACGTTGTCGTGCTCGGGGGCGTCGGCGAGCCGGACGACGTCGGCACCGTCGGAGGTGGCTTCGACCACCTGGCCATCGACGATGAGGACATGACCCGAGATAGCCTCGAGAGACTCGATGAAGGGGCCGGGTGCAAGCCGTTCACCTGGAGTCTCCGCGGGGCTCAGCGAGGAGAATGGCAAGTCGTAGTCGACGTAGCGCCAGTCTTCCTCGGCGCCCGTCGGCTCTTCGAGCGACTCGAACACCTCGAACGCGGCGGCCATCTGCGTAGCCCGCCACTCGGGGACCGAGGCGCGGATTCTCTCGAGGCTTTCGGCGTCAAACGCGGTCAAACAGGGCTCCGATTCGGGATGCTCCGATCGTATTTCACCTATCCAGCTAGTGCGAATTACTCGGCGGGACGCAGCGCCTCGACGGTGACCTCGGAGGCGGCGTTCCACAGCATCCAGCCCAGCCCGTACTGCTCGGTGATCTCGATCTGTGCCCGCACCTGGGGGGCGTCGTAGGCGAAGTCCTGGAGCCAGGGGCGCACCACCGTTCGGCGGGGTAGTCGCTCCATGCCGTCGGAGAGGGCACGGTCGACGAGCTCGCCGGGGTACTGGTTGGGTGTCTCGAAGCCGTACCAGCCCGGGTCGTAGTGGGAGGGATAGAGCATCGGGGAGACCACGTCGACGATGGCGGCGACGTCCTCCCAGCGTTGTCCGATCCCGCCGTCGTCCTTGGCGGTGGTGAGATAGCCGAAGATGTCGGCGGCCACGGCACAGCCCATGGGACGCAAGGTATCGATTGCGGATTCGAGGAAACCGGTGATGGTAGACAGCCGAACCTCCGGGCTGACACCGCCGTCGAAGGTGGCCCAGTCGCTACGGGCATCGGGGAACCTCACATAGTCGAATTGGATCTCGTCGAGTCCCGCCGCACAGGCTTCGACCGCCAGATCGAGCCCGTACTGTCGGGCGGCGGGGTCGGTGGGGTCGAGGAAGAACTGGCCCCGGGACTCGTACGGGGTGTTGGTGCGGGAGTCCAACACCGCCATCTCTGGACTGTGGGCGGCGGCGATCGGGTCGTTGAAGAGCACTATCCGCCCGATGACGTAGAGCCCGAGGTCGTGGGACCGTGCCACCACCCGGTCGAGGTCGAAGGCCGCCTGGACGGCCCCCACTTCGACCGCCACCGGGTTCTCACTGTCGTACCAGACCTTCCCGGTCTCGTCCTTGAGGTCGATCATGAGCGCGTTGAGCTCGGTATCCATGGCCATGTCGACGAATCGATCGAAGTCGTCGCGCATGCTCGCCCCGTTGATGTGGACGGCTCGGGCGATGAACGGTTCCAGCTCGACGATCGACTCCCCGGTCTGGCCTTGCCAGGTGAACGTGGTCGACTGCCATGCCGGACGCTCGACCACCACCTCTCCTTCCTCGGCACCCCGAATCTGGAAGTAGCCGTCGGTATCGGTGACATCGGAGGCGCCACCTGCGGTGACCGTGGCTCCATGGAGACCCTCTCCCTCGTCGTCGACGATCCGCCCGCGCAACACGCGCGCCTTGATCACCACCTCGAAACGCTCCCCGGGCTGGTCGCTGAGCGTCAGCCGTCGCGGGACGTGGCCGGGGGCACTGATCTCGAGCACCTTGGTGGAACTGGACCACACCAGGTCGACCCGGCCGTCGGCCGCGGTGGTGCCCGCCTGGGACCCTCCGATATCGATCACGGCGGACGAAACCGGCGTTCCCATGTCATCGAGCACCCGCAGCTGATAGGGATGGGACTGCCCGAGCAGGGACCAGCTCGCCCACGAGATCCAGACGATGGTGAACGCAACCAGCAGTCGAAACTGGGTTCGGCGGGCCACGGTCAGTTCAGCGTACCGGGTGTAAACGAGTACTCGCAGGTCACGGGTTGCCAGATTCCCCCAGGCTGGTTAGGTTTTCCACAGGGGGTTGACCTGGAGGCCGCTTTGGGTAAGGCCATGAAGGCCCGACAACCGAGAATCGAGAGAGGCACCAGCCCCTCCGACACGGTTGGTCTCTATCTCGACGAAGTCTCCGAGCACGAGCTGCTCACCGCCGAGGACGAGGTCCATCTCGCCCGAGCCATGGAGCAGGGGAAGAAGGCTCAGGCGGTCCTCGACTCTGGAGACTACGACCAGTCCGAACGCGCCAAGCTGATGCGCGCCGTTGCCGCCGGCGAGGACGCCAAGATGAGCTTCATCCGGTCGAACCTGCGCCTGGTCATATCGATCGCCAAGCGATACACCGGCCGGGGTCTCGACCTGCTCGACCTGATCCAGGAGGGCAACCTCGGGTTGATCAGGGCGGTCGAGAAGTTCGACTGGCGCAAGGGCTTCAAGTTCTCCACCTACGCCACCTGGTGGATCCGTCAGGCCATCACCCGCGGACTGGGCAACAACGGTCGCACCATCAGGTTGCCGGTTCACATGGTCGACGTGGTGCGCACCGTCCACGACACCAAGCAGAGTCTCCACGACCAGTACCACCGCACCCCCACCCTCGAGGAGATCTCCGAGGCGTCGGGGCTCGACCCGGATCGGGTTCTCGCCGCCCTCGAGGCTCCCGCCGAGACGGTGTCGTTGGACCGCCCCGTCGGTGAGGACGGCGACGCCGCCCTCCAGGACTTCGTCATGGACGAGGAGGCGGTCGACCCCGAGGACCGTGCCGCCTCGGCTTGGCGACGGGACCGGCTGATCGAGGCCCTCAACTACCTCGACCACGAGGAGCAGCAGGTGCTCTGGCTCCGCTTCGGCCTCGACGGTGATGAGCCGTGGACCCTCTCCGACGTGGGCAAGGTGGTCAACGCCACCCGGGAGCGGGTCCGTCAGATCGAGGCTCGTGGTCTGGCCAAGTTGCGCCACCCTTCGTGCGAGATCGACCTCAAAGGCCTGGTCTGACCCGAGGTTTACTCCCCGGTCGCGGTCTCGGCCACCTCGGGGCTGACGCGGCACACCGATCGCCATCTCGGGGCGCTGGACTTCGCTGAGCGGGGCCTGCAACCCAGGGTTCGCTGACGCG
>CAZLEQ010000076.1:0-7257 GCA_964558575.1 uncultured Acidimicrobiaceae bacterium
GACCAGCCCCCTCGGCCACACCTACATCAAGAAACCAGGCCCACCGGGCGAGTGATCGTCCGGTCTAGCCCGGAGACGTCGCCACCCGTCCGTCAATGATCAGCACCCCTTCGTCGGCCAGTCGGCGGGCCTGACCCGCTTCCACCGGGGTCCGAATCCGACCTCCACTGCCCACGACGCGCCACCAGGGGAGACCCTCGCTCTTGCTCAGCAGCGTTCCCACCGCCCGGGCCGCACCGGGGAATCCGGCTTCGGCCGCCACCTCCCCATAGGTGACGACGTCTCCCGGCTCGAGCGAGGAGATGACCGCGACCACCGCTTCCCCGAAGTCGGTCACAGGGTTCCGAAGAGACGGTCTCCCATGTCGCCGAGCCCGGGGGCGATGTAGAAGCTCGGGCTCAGCTCGCGATCGAGTGAGGCTGCGACCACACGCACGTCCGGATGGCTCTCCTCGATCACCTTCACTCCCTCCGGAGCGGCGACCACGCAGACCGCCACGATGTCCCTGGCGCCGTTCTCCTTCACCTTGTCGATGGCCCACGACAGTGAGCCCCCGGTGGCCAGCATCGGCTCGAGAACCAGCACCCGTGCCGACGACAGCTCCGGGAATTTGGTGTAGTACTCCATCGGCTCGGCCGTCTCTTCGTTGCGTTGCACGCCGGCGAAGCCGATGGTGGCGTCAGGGACGAGGGTGAGCACCGAGTGCAGGAGCCCCAGCCCGGCCCGCAGCACAGCGACTGCCACGACGGGTCGTCGGAGCCGCATGCCAATGGTCGGCTCCAGCGGAGTCACGATGTCCACCTCGTCGGTCGACATGTCCGACAACGCCTCGGCGACCAGGAGGTACCCGAGGCGCTCGGCGATCTGGCGGAACTCGGGCGGCTGGGTTTCCTTGTTGCGCAGGATCGTCAGCAGATCTACGGCGAGCGGATGATCGAGGATCGTGATCGACATGATGTGCGAGCCTACGACACCAACGGCTGTCTGGCCGTCGCCTGCAGTGGAGAGGTGACATCATGACGGGGTGGAACTTTCCCGAGCTCGGCCGGTCATCTTCGTCGCGCTGTTTGCATCGCTGATCTGTCTCGCTCTCGGACCACTTCTGGTCCCCAGCGGGTACTCGGTTGTCGAGCACACTACGAGCGAGGCGGCGGCGCAGGCAACGGCCGGTGCCTGGCTGACCCGAACCGGGTTCTACCTCTTCGGTTTGGGTGTGTTCTGCCTGAGCGCGGCCAAACGAGGATGGCCGAGTTCGGCCCGGGTGCTCCACGGCCTCTTCGGTTTCCTCCTGATGGTCGCTGCGGTCTACTCACACCGGCCCTTCATCGAGGGTGTCGACTACGACCGTGTCGAGGACATGCTTCACTCGGTGGCGGCCACGGGGATGGGGTTTGCCTTCGCCTTCGGGGTGCTGGTCGTGGGGTGGCGACGAATCCCTCGGTGGAAGATCGCCGACGCGGTGGCGTTGGTGGCGGCGACAGCCATACCGATCACCATGATGGCAACGGCGGGCATCAGTGGCCTGCTGCAACGAGGCATGTTCCTCGTCGCCTACCTCTGGTACGCGGCCGAGCTCACCGACATCCGCCGCCGTACCGCTTTCGACAACCTCGGCTGATCTCAGCCGGTGTTGCGCATCCCGGCGGCTATCCCGTTGACGGTGAGCAAAATGGCCCGGTCGAGCTGTGCCGATTCCTCACCGGCACGGCTTCGGCCCAATAGCGACACCTGCAAGTAGTTGATCGGGTCGAGATAGATGTCGCGCACCGCAAGTGTTCGCCGGAGGAGGGGTGAGTCTTCGAGCAGTTCGCCGGTGCCCCTCAGCCCGAGGACCTCGTCTATCGACATCTCGTATTCGGCCCGGATCAGGTCGAGCAGGCGGCGATGTTCCGGTTCGACCAGCTCGCTGACATACGACGCCGAGATGTCGAGGTCGGTCTTCGAGAGGGTCATCTCGACGTTGGAGATGAAGGTGCGCATGAAGCTCCACTCCTCGGCCATCTCGGCGAGTAGCTCGCCGTACCCTGCGGAGCGCGCCGCACGCAGCCCGGAGCCGACTCCGAACCATCCCGGCACGATCTGGCGGGTCTGAGTCCAGCCGAAGACCCATGGTATCGCCCGCATATCGTCGACGCCGCCGACACCTCCGGGACGGCGCGATGGCCTGCTCCCGATGTTCATCTTCCCCAGCTCCTCCACCGGCGTCGAAGAGAGGAAGTACGGGACCAGGCTGGGATCGGTGGCCAGGGCCCGATATGAGTCGTAGGCGTTGTCGGCGAAACAGTCCATGGCCTCGGTCCAGGCGTCGAGGGTCCCCTTCGAGCGGCGGGACCGGCGATGGAGAAGCGAGCTCTCCAAGACCGAGGCCACCATCAGCTCCAGGTTCCGGGCTGCGATCTCGGGGTTGCCGTACTTCTCCGAGATCACCTCACCCTGCTCCGTCACCTTCAAGGTCCCGCCCACTGTCCCGAAGGGCTGGGCCAGGATGGCGGCGTGTGTCGGCCCTCCGCCGCGGCCGATGGTTCCGCCTCGGCCATGGAAGAGGCGGAGACGGATGCCGTGGCTCTCGGCGACGTTCCTCATCACCCGCTGGGCCTTGTAGATCTCCCACTGCGAGGCGGTGATCCCCCCGACCTTGTTGGAGTCGGAATACCCCAGCATCACCTCCTGGAGGTCGCCGCGCAACGCCACGATCCGCCGGTAGTTGGGATCGCTCAGCAGGGTGTCGAGCAAATCACCCGAGCCACGCAGGTCGTCGATGGTCTCCACCAGGGGCACGAACCCGATATCGGCGATGTCCTGGCTCAGATCGACCAACCCGGCCTCCCGGGCGAGCACCGTCGCCTCGAGGACATGACCGGCTGACTCGGTCATCGAGATGATGTAGCTCTCGATCACCTGTTTCCCGTACCGCCGTTGAGCCTCCTTGATGGCGTGAAACGTGGCCAGTGTCTCCGCGCTCTCGTCGCTCAGCGTGGTGGTCGGGCCCGTCAACGGGCGGGTTCCGGTGAGCTCACTGGAGAGAGTCTTCAACCTCTCATCGTCGCTCATCGAGGCGAGTTCGATACCCACTTTGTCGAACAACTCGCCGGCCGCGCTGGTGTGACGTGCCGAGTGTTGCCTGACGTCGAGGATGGCCATCTGGAACCCGAGCAATACCGCCGCTCGCTTCACCCGGGCGACGGCCCCTTCGGCGATGAGCTGACCCCGGGACTGGCGGAGGGAATCGGCGATCAGGTCGAGCTCGTCGATCAACTGGTCGGGATGGGCGTAGTCGAGCCCCGGCGTGTGAGCGGCCCCAACCTTGGTTCGGATGCGGGTGTTGATGAGGCGAGCGTGGATGAACGAGCACTTGAGCCGATAGGGAGCATCCGCGGTCCGGTCCGCCTCTCGTTGCCACACGTCGGGGAGAAGCTGACGGTCGGCGCCGAGAGACTCCATCAGACTCGCGCTGGGCACGGTCAGCTCGCTCGACATCGAGAGCTCTTCGCTCAGCTCCTCGATCGAGTCGATGAGCAGGGTCAGCCCCCGGTCGTGCTGGAGCGCAAGCGCCTCGAGCGTGGTCTCCGAAGTCACTCCGAGGTTCCCGTCGCGGTCGCCGCCCACCCAGGTGCCAAACCGGAGCGGCGCGGTACTCGCTCCCGGCGAGATCCGGTGGAGTTGGGCGTCGATGGTCTCGGTGAGTCGGGGCAGCACCTCTTCTGCCAGGGCCACCAGGTAGTAGAGGGCTGAGCGTGTCTCGTCCACCACCGTTGGCCGTTCCGTGCGCAGTTCGTCGGTCTGCCAGATCTGGTCGATGAGCTCTGCAGAACGACGATCCACCAGGTCGACCTGGTCCTGGTTGGCGGCCCGGAGACGACGGTCTATCAACTCGGCCACTTCTCCCCGCTTGGTGAGGATGCTGCGACGCGCCGCCTCGGTGGGGTGTGCCGTGAACACCGGTCTCACCTCGAAGCGGGACACGATGTCGTCGAGCAGCGACTGGTCGAGATTCGAGGCGAGTATCCGATCCACGGTCTGGCGGAGATAGCGGTCGTCGCTGGCCATCTCCTCGATGCGATGGACCTGCTCCGCCATGTTGGCCAGGTAGAAGTAGGTGGTGAAGGCCCGAACCAGCGGGATCACCTCGGCGGTGTCCAGATCGCCGAGTAGGGCGTTCAGGCGCTGTGCCGCCTTGGCACTACCACCCCGGCGGGCTGACTTTCCCAGTGACCTGACCTCCTCGACCAGGTCGAGCAGGTCTTGTCCGTGCTGGCGCACCAGGGCTTGTCCGAGCTGGTTGCCCAGTCTCCGGATGTCGGCTCTGAGAGTCTCGTCCCGGGTGGTCACCGGTGAGAGGCTAGGTCAACCGCAGGCGGACTCCACCGTGGTCACCCCCAAATCGGCGGCACCGGCTGGGTTCTCGATCGCCTCCCGAACCGTCTCCCTGATCCGCAAGATGTCCGGTATCCGGTATCCGTCGACGGTCCAGCCCACGGTCCAGCTGGAGTCGAAGCCGATGACACGAATCCTCTGGCTGTCGACCCGTGGGGCGATTCGGATCAAGTCAGGGACCTGCTCCATGGGGAAGTCGGTGGTCATGTGGGTCTCGACGACGTTGAGCAGGTCGGACAAGCGCGCCACCAATCCAAAGACGTCGGCATCACGGGCAATCGAGGCGAGCAGACACCTCTGCCGTCCCATGCGGGCATAGTCGGACGTGCCGTACCGTGCCCGGGCATAGGCCAGGGCATGGCTACCGTCGAGGGTCTGGTCCCCGGCCGGGATCCGGACCATCTCGTAGCCGCCTCCGACCGGGTCGTAAAGCGGCCCGTCGACGGCCCGGGGGACGTCGAGGCGAACCCCGCCGAAGGCATCGACCAGGTCGGCGAACCCGGTGAGGTCGGCGAGCATGAAGTGGTCGATCTCGAGGCCGGTGATGTTCTCGATGACTTCCTGCGTCGCTGCCGCACCTGGATCGGGCCCGTCGAAGCCTTCCGGATTGGCCCTTCCCCAGCCGTACACCGCATTGAGGATCCGGACCGGGACCTGTGTCCCATCCTTGAGCGTGACCCCACCGAAGTTGCGCGGGACGCCGATCAATGCGGTGTCGCCCGAGATGGGGTCGATCGAGGCCACGATCATCGTGTCGGTTCGGAGCCCGCTCCGGCCCGGTCCGGCGTCACCACCGAGGAGGAGGATGTTGAGGCGGTCCTCCCCGAAGGGACGCCACAGCGGCACCCCAGCCAGGTCGATGTCGTCCTCTCCGTACTCGCCGGGGGCGGCCGGAGCCACCGTGATCGGGCCGAGCGAGGTGGTCGTGGTGGCCGGGACCGTGGTCGTGGTGGATGGGATGGGGACGGTGGTGGTTGGTGCGGCGACCGGAGGCGTCTCCGGGAAGACCTTCATCAGCGAGTCTCTGGTCTCCAGTCCCACCCAGGCGACGGCGATGTGCGGGATCCCGACGAAGAAGGCGAGGAAGACCGCGGCGAACCAGCGGCGGCCACCCGAGACCACCCAGGCATGCCCGGTGGCGAACAGACGCATCGCGGCCAGGGCGATGTTCCCCAGGACCACGGCGAGCAGCACATCAGGGTTCGCCAGCCAGGCATACACCTCTATGGGCTCGACGAAGAGGAAGGCCGTCAGGGCAGCGATGACCAGGAGACCGGTGACGAAGACGAGGATTCTCCCCACGACGGGGCGGTCGCTGGCCAACTGACCCCATCCGGGCAGGAGGGTGGAGCGCAGGGCGGCTCCGAAAGACGAGGGTCTCCGCGCGGACACGCCATAGAAACGACGCGTGGGACCTGTTGGTTTCAATCAGTGAAGGAGCCGGCCGTGTGGCCGGCTCCTTCACCCCTCCCCATTGAGTGGTTCAGGGCAGATCGATGCCGAAGATCGGGACATCGTCGGGGCACATGCTCACTCTGGGATTCCAGTCCTCGAACATCCCGCTCGGGTTCGGCTTCCAGATCCAGGCATGCAGGATCCAGAAGGGCAACACGCCATGGGGATGGAAGTGCTGACCGAACAACTCCGGTGGGTTGGTCGGATCGACCAGCTCCTCGGGGACCAGGTACTCCAGAGCCACCAGCTTCAGCTGGCCATTGTCCCGCATCTCGTACACGAGGGCCTCGGGGTTGGCCGCATCCACGGTGCCGTCCAGGAGCTCGAAGTTGACGTAGTGAACTCCCATACCCCCGACACCCGGCTTCTCGAAACAGCCCAGGGTGTCGAGAGTGCTCCCGTACCCGGCCGCTTCGGCGTGACTTACGTTGTGAAACTTGGCCGTTCCCTGTCGGGCTTCCGCTAGCCCGGACTGCCCCCGGGCCATCGCGTGAGTCGCGGTCAGCATCATGGCCGCCACCACGAGGAGAGTGATCGATCTCCTCATGACGCCGCTCCCAGGTAGAAGTACGGGTCGAGTACCGAGATCTCCGAGATCCGGGTCACCGGCAGTTCGTTTAGACCCGCCGCCCGACGGATCGCCTCCGGGGAAGGCCCGTCGTAGATGCAGAACGTCTTGCGATGGTCGTCGGTGACGAACGACTGCACCCAGGTCACCTGCTCGGTGGCGTTGTTGTCCACGACACCGAGACAGGTCTTCAGACCGTCCTGGGTCGTGGGGATCTCGAGAGTGGCCGGGAACTCGCGTTCCACCATGTATCGAGGCATTCCTCACTCCTTTCGGCCGGAACCTCCGGCCCCTGCAAAGGTATGGAGAGGCCGGTCCGGACACATCGGGGGTCACCCCTAAATCGGGATCCGACCACCCCTATGTCTCGACGGCTCCGAGCTCGACGGCGGACCGGATTGCATCTCGGCGGGAGTCGACTCCGAGTTTGGTGTATATGGCCGAGACGTGGTGTTCGACGGTCTTCTTCGAGATGTAGAGCCGGTCGGCGATCTCTCCATTGCTCGAGCCATCGGCGATGAGGCGGAGCACCTCGAGTTGGCGGGTGGTGAGACCGGCGGGGTTGGACAAGGTCTGTCTCGTCGGGCCGCGGGGGATGCTCTCCACCCCCTGCTCGCGCAACTCGCTCCTCAACCGATCTGCCAGGGGTCGGCCGCCGAGCTGGTCGAGGATCTCGAGTGCCTCCAGTTTTGCCTGTTCCGGTCCGTCGGCCAGGGCCATCGCCACCTCGTAGGGACAGCCGATGTTCTCCCAGTCGCCGGCCGCGGCCTCCCAATCGCCCTCCATCTGGAGCGCGTACGGCTCGGCGGCTCCATCGGGTGGCCCATCGATGGCTCCGACCCGCCACATCCAAAAGCCGA
>CAZLEQ010000077.1:0-7138 GCA_964558575.1 uncultured Acidimicrobiaceae bacterium
GGATCTTGTTGACCACCAGGGTCGCGAGAGCCTCGCCCTCGACGTCCTCGGAGATCACGAGCACGCCCTTGCCGGTCTGCATCACCTTCTCGAGCACGGGGACCAGGTCGTTGACCGAGCTGATCTTCTGGTTGGCGATCAGGATGTACGGATCGTCGAGAACCGCTTCTTGACGGTCCGGGTCGGTGATGAAGTACGGGGAGATGTAGCCCTTGTCGAACTGCATTCCCTCGGTGAACTCCAACTCGAGCCCGAAGGTCTGTCCTTCCTCGACGGTGATGACACCGTCTTTGCCAACACGATCCATGGCATCGGCGATCACCTCGCCAATGGAGTTGTCGTTGTTGGCTGAGATGGAGGCGACATGGGCGATCTCCTCGGTGGTCTCGATGTCACGAGCCATCTCTCCGATCGCCTTGACCGCGGCCTCGACCGCACCCTCGATGCCCCGCTTGAGCTCCATCGGGTTGGCGCCTGCGGCGACCTGACGGAGGCCCTCTTTGACCATCGCCTGGGCCAGCACCGTGGCGGTGGTAGTCCCGTCACCGGCGACGTTGTCGGTCTTGTTGGCGACCTCGTAGGCGAGCTTGGCGCCCATGTTCTCCCAGGCGTCCTCGAGCTCGATCTCCTTGGCGATGGTGACACCATCGTTGGTGATGGTGGGGGCACCCCACTTCTTCTCGAGGACCACGTTGCGGCCCTTGGGGCCGAGGGTCACCTTTACTACGTCGGCGAGCTTGTCGACACCCGCCTGGAGCCCCTTGCGGGCCTCCTCACTGAAGCGAAGATCCTTCGCTGCCATAACTCTCGAACTCCTCTAGTTGACGATTGCCAGAATGTCGCGCTCGCTCAGGACCAGATATTCGCCCGAATCGAGCTTGATCTCGGTCCCGGCGAACTTCGAGTAGAGGACTTTGTCCCCCACCGATACGTCCATGGCGATACGCTCGCCGTCGTCGTCCCGGGCACCCGGGCCAACGGCGACGACTTCTCCGATTTGCGGCTTCTCCTTGGCGGTGTCGGGGATGACCAGACCCGAGGGGGTGCGGGCTTCCGCTTCCTCTGTCGGGGTGACCACCACTCGATCGCCGAGCGGTTGAAGCTTCATACGTAGCTCCTCCTTGAGCATCTACGTGTGCTTACATGCGGGAGCCTGGCGCCGGGAGATGACCCACCGGCGACACAGGAGTTACCCGTCTATTAGCACTCTCTCTTTGTGAGTGCCAGAAAAATGTAGCACTCTGTAGAGGAGAGTGCTAAATCAGACCTGAGTAGCTCTGGCTCAAGTTTGGTGATACAGGCCGTCTGTGACCGTGGTCACAACACCATCGACGGGTCGACGTTCTCCGTCCAATCGGTGAGCCGACCCTGGGACAACCAGTGGGCGCCGGCCACCCCGATCATGGCGGCGTTGTCGGTACACAGGATGGGATCGGGCAGGGCAAGCGTCAGCCCGCGCTTTTCGGCCTCCTCGGCGAATCTGTGTCGCAGCCTGCGGTTGGCGAGCACCCCGCCACCTCCTGCAACCACGCCAGCCCCGGTCTCATCGACTGCATTGAAGGTCTTGTCGACGAGGACCTCGACGATCGCCTCCTGCACCGAGGCGGCGACGTCGGCCAGAGGAGGCAGCTCGCCCGTCTTCACTGCTTTCTCGATGAAGGTGACCACCGATGTCTTCAGACCCGAGAACGAGAAGTGGTAGGGCCGCTCCGGGAGAGCGCGAGGGAAGTCCACCGCGGCCGGGTCACCACCGTCCGAAGCTGCGTCGATGGCAGGACCACCCGGAAAGCCGAGACCCATCACCCGGGCGAGTTTGTCGAAGGCCTCCCCGGCGGCGTCGTCGATGGTGTGACCCAGCGTCTCGTACTCACCCCAGTCGGAGACATGGACGATCTGGGAGTGGCCACCGGAGGCGAGCAACACCACCGCCGGGGGCGTGAACTCCTCGAACTGGATACGGGGCGCCATGAGGTGGCCCTCCATGTGATCGACGCCGACGAACGGGAGCTGGCGCGCCCAGGCCGTTGCCTTGGCGAAGGAATGTCCCACCAGGAGCGCACCCACCAGCCCCGGCCCTGCCGTTGCCGCCACCCCATCGAGGTCGGACGGATGCACGCCGGCTTCGGTGAGGGCCTTGTGGGTGAGGGAACGGATCGCCTCCACGTGGGCACGGGCCGCGACCTCCGGGACGACGCCGCCGAAACGGGCATGGAGGTCGACCTGTGAGGAGAGCACATTGGAGAGGGCCTCATTGCCGCGCACTACCGCCACCGCGGTCTCGTCGCAGCTGGTCTCGAAGGCGAGGATCATGGGGTTCATCTCAGTCTCTCCAGGTACTCGGAGCGGTCTATGTCGTGAGCCCACATGATCAGGGCGTCGTCGTCCCCGTAGTAGCGGGGGCGGACACCGACCGGTGCCAGTCCAAGCCGGCCGTAGAGACCCCGGGCCGCCTCGTTCTCGACCCTCACCTCGAGGGTCAGATGCCGGGCACCACGCTCCACCGCAGACTCGATCAGTGACGACATCAGGCGGGTGCCGAAGCCTCGCCCCCGGTGCTCTTCGGCGACGAGCAGATTGGTGACGTGGGCCTGGTCTCCGATCACCATGACCCCAGCGAACCCGACGATCTCGCCTTCCGATTCGGCGATCACGTAGCACCGATTCTCTGCTGCCAGCTCATCTCGGAGTGTGGTCTCCGACCAGGGCCGGGGCTGGTGGGCCTCCTCCAAGGCTGCTACATCCACCACGTCGTCGGTGACCATCGGCCGGATCACGTCGATTGCTGTCCCCACGGGCCCTCCTGTCGCAGCTTTCCCCAGTTGATGGTCACATCCGGGTCTCTCATGTACATCGGCCTGATGTCCTCGGGGGACGGGTATTCGTCGCGCTCGTACTTGCCGGCCCCGATCTCGGCGAGAGCAACCGCATACGGGTAACGGGGCTTGCCCACCTTGACATGGTGCATTCCCCGGAAGAAGCCTTCGGGCAGTTCGGCGGCGTCACCGACGAGCAGGCTGTCATCCGCCGTCGACAGGAGGGTGGCCTTGAGCTCTTCGGGATCCATCAGTTCGGTGGCCGACTCTCTCACCACGCCGCCGGGAACCGGTCGATAGCGGGCCACGGCGAACTCTCCGCGCCGGGCGTCGACCACTGCCCAGATCATCCGGTGCCCGGTCCTCGCCTCGAGAGCCAGGGCATCGACCGACACCGCCGGTACCAGTGGGATGCCGAAGGCGGCGGCCAGGCCCTGCGCCGTCGCCAGCCCGACGCGTATGCCGGTGTAGAGGCCGGGGCCGATGTCGACGGCGATGGCATCCAGGTCGTTGGGCGACCACCCGACCTGATCGAAACAGAAGTCGATGGCCGGGACCAGGAATCCGGCGTGACCCACCCGGTCGATCCTCGACGCGGCGGCGAGGGTGCGGCGGTCCTCGACCACCGCAACCGACGAGCCCGGAGTGGCCGTCTCGATGGCGAGCAGTTTCACGACAACCCTCCCAGATCGCGCTCGGCCCACGACCCCTCTCCCTTGAAGCGGAGCCGCCGCGACTGGTCTTCCAACACGTCGAACTCGACCTTGAGGTGGTCGGCGGGCAGGGCCGACTCGACCGCCGCGCCCCACTCGATGACGAGGACCCCTTCTTGTGACATCTCCAACACGTCGAGATCGTCGAACTCGTTCATCGACCCGAGCCGATACACGTCGACGTGGATCACGGGCAGGAACCCGCTTCGGTACTCCCGAACCAGGACGAACGAGGGGCTCACCACCGGCTCGTCTACGCCGAGACCGGTAGCCAGCCCCCTGGTGAAGAGGGTCTTCCCGGCACCGAGCCCACCGGCGAGAACCACCACGTCACCTGGTCTGAGACTGGAGGCGAGCCGGCCACCCAGGGCCTCGGTGTCGTTGCTGGACGGACAGAGGACTTCGATCATCACAGTTCCAGTCTGGGCTGGACCACTTCGTCTGGCTCGCCAACCGAATCTCTCTCGGTGAGCACCGTTCTGGCGAGATCGAAGTCCTGTTGCATCTGCTCTCTCACCTGCGGTCGTCCCCGCAGCGCAGCCGCCGGGTGAAAGGTGGGGATCAGTGTGGCACCCAACCACCAGTCGAAACGTTGGCCCCGGATCCGGGTTATCCCCATCTCGGTGGGAAGCAGCAGCTTGGTGGCGAAGTTTCCCAGCGTCAACACCACCTCGGGATGGATCATCCTGATCTGCTCCCGGAGATAGCCCTTGCAGGCGTCGATCTCGTCCGGCTTCGGGTCACGATTGCCGGGAGGACGGCACTTGAGGACGTTGGCGATGTACACCTGGCGTCGTTGGATGCCGATGCCGGCGAGCAGCTCGTCGAGGAGCCGGCCGGCGGCACCCACGAAGGGCTCACCTCGGAGATCCTCGCTCTTCCCGGGCGCCTCCCCGACCAACATCATCCGGGCATCGGAGTCCCCCACGCCGAACACCACGTTGGTGCGGGTCTCGGCGAGACGGCATGCCGTGCAGGTCACGGCCCGGTCGTGCAGTTCGAGGAAGGCGGGTGCGGGTGGGGTCAACGGTCTCTCATTGTGGCAAATGCGGGGCTCAGTCGGTGGAGGCCCGGACCGCATTCTCGATGGCTCGGCCGGTGGCTCCAAAGGCCGCCTCGGCGAGTGTGTGCACCTCGGCCTCCACCGAGCCGACCGAGGCGGCGAAGACGACGTCGCCGTCGAAGTCGGTGTGCACCGGACGGAGGCAGGCGGCGAGGGCATCATGAGCCCGCACCACGAGCCGGAAGAGCTGGAGTCGGCTGAGACGCGCGTCGGTGGCCAGCACGACGAGGGTGGTGTTGGTGAACGCCTCCGGGGTGAGGTTGGGCGGTCCCGGCTCCGCCGAACCGCCGGTCAGTGACTCGCCTTCGATGGAGAAGACGTCTCCCACCGCGTTGACCACCACCAGTGCGCCGACCAAGGCGTCACCCGCCGACTTCAAGGCCGTGCCCAGACCGCCGGGCCGTCGGAACTCGAACCCCCGCCATTTCGACACCGTGGCGCCCCTTCCGGCTCCGAAGAGACCCGACCTCACCGGATCTGAAGACGCCGCCCGGTAGGCAGCCTCCCCCTCTGCCGGCCCGGGTCGGGCCCCGAAGTCGGGGAACAAGTCGAAGAGCACAGCTGCGGGGACTATCGGCACCCTCCCCACCGGGGTCTCGTGTCCGCGCCCGTCCTCCTCCAGACCGCGGACCACACCCTCGGCGGCCGCAAGACCGAAGGCGCTTCCCCCGGTGAGAAGGAAAGCCTGGGCTTGTTCCACTCTCATCCCGGGCTGAAGGAGGGCGTACTCCCGAGTGCCGGGGGCGGCACCCCTGGCCTCCCCGGCGACCACGTTCGGTTCGGGCAGCACCACCACCGTGCACCCGGTCATCGCCTCGTCGTCGCTCCAGTGACCGACCCGGACACCCGGGATGGCGGTGATGCTGTCGTTCATCCGTATCTCCTCGGTACCCGGGGCCCTATCGAGCACACCACCTCGTAGGAGATGGTCCCCAGCTCGGCTGCCCACTCGTCGGCGGTGATCTCATCCTCGCCCTGTGCGCCGAGCATCACCACCTCCTCGCCCACCACATGCTCGTCGTCTCCGACGTCGATGACGATCTGATCCATGGTCACCATCCCGGCGAGTGGGTAGCGCTTGCCGCCGATCAAGGCGGACCCGTTCCGGGTGAGGGCGCGGGGCACGCCGTCGGCGTAGCCGACCGGGGCGGTGACGACGTTGGAGTCGAACTCGATGCCTTTGACCCGCCCGTAGCTGGGACGCTCACCGGCGCGGACTCGTTGCACGTGGGAGATGTGGGTGACCAGACGCATGGCGGGACGCAGGTCGATCAGGTCGCGGGTGGCGGGGCACGGGTGCAGGCCGTAGGTACCGAGGCCGATGCGACACAGACTGCGACGGGCCTCAGGGAAGAGGACGGCACCGGCGGTGTTGGCGAGATGGGTGATCGGCAGGTCATGTCGGGAGGCGACTCGATCGAACAGCTCGATTTGGCGGCGTGTGTAGTCAGGGTCCTCGTCGGCCACGGAGAAGTGGGTCCAGATGGCGACCAAATCGAGATTGGAGGCATCTTGGATGGCGGCGACCAGCCGGTCGACGGTTTCGGGTGCCGCGCCGACGCGATGCATACCGGTGTCGAGTTTGAGATGGACGTCGTGGCTCTTGCCCGTGGCGGCGAGGGCTTCGGTGAATCGAATCGTGTAGACGGTCGGAGTCAGTTCCCACTCCGCCACCTCGTTGGCGGAGTGGGGCTCGGGCTCGCTGAGGAGGAGGATCGGCGCCTCGACTCCGGCCTCCCGGAGCCGGGCACCCTCCTCGACCAGGGCCACGGCGAGGAGATCGGCACCGGCGTCGATGGCGGCGTTGGCGACCGGGACGTCACCGTGGCCGTAGGCGTCGGCCTTCACCACCGTGCATACCCTCGACGGAGCGATGAGGCGTGCGAAGGCACGGACGTTGTGGGCAATGGCGTCGAGGTCGACCTCGACATAGGTGGGTCTCACCATGCGTACCGGGATATGTAGTCGGCGAGCATGTCGGCGGTGACGGTCTCGCGGGATGCGAGGTCGGCTCCGGCGACTCCGTGCCAGTAGGCGCCGGATACTGCGGCCTCCATGGGTTCGAGCCCGCGGGCCCAGAGGGCACCAATCATGCCGGCGAGGACGTCGCCGGTGCCGATGGAGGCCAGCTCCGGTCCTCCGATGTTCACCAGGACCGGGAGACCCCCATCGCTGATCATCGTGGGGTTGCCCTTCCTCAACGCCACGATGCCCTCCTGCTCGGCGAAAGACCGGACCGCGTAGACGCCCGCTCCGACTCCGGCGATTCGGACGAACTCGGCATCGTGCGGGGTGACGATCACTGTTGCATCGCCTTCCTTCGCCGCCTGGAGAGTCGCCGGGGTGAGACCGCCGGCGTCGAGGACGACGTTCGCCGCACGGTGGAGGATGGGCCGTACGCTGACCGCATCGCCGGTGCCGAGACCAGGACCGGCGATGACGACGTCGAAGCGATCGAGTGAATCGCTCGCCGTCTCCAGGTCGAGGGCGGGCAGCTCAGGAGCGATCTGTTGCATCGAGTCGACGTGGTCGGAGGCGAGGTAGACGGT
>CAZLEQ010000078.1:0-7036 GCA_964558575.1 uncultured Acidimicrobiaceae bacterium
CGGGCGCTCAAGTCCCTATCCGACATGCTCAAGGGCAAGCAGGGCCGGTTCCGTCAGAACCTGCTGGGAAAGCGCGTCGACTACTCGGGTCGTTCCGTGATCGTCGTCGGTCCCCAACTCAAACTGCATCAGTGCGGCCTGCCCAAGATCATGGCCCTGGAGTTGTTCAAGCCCTTCGTGATGAAGCGCCTGGTCGACCTGGACCTGGCTCAGAACATCAAGGCGGCGAAGCGGATGGTCGAGCGTCAGCGCCCCCAGGTCTGGGACGTCCTCTCCGACGTCATCCAGGAGCATCCGGTGCTCCTCAACCGCGCTCCCACCCTGCACCGTCTCGGCATCCAGGCGTTCGAGCCGGTCCTCGTCGAGGGCAAGGCGGTTCAGATCCACCCGCTGGTCTGTGAGGCGTTCAACGCCGACTTCGACGGCGACCAGATGGCAGTCCACCTCCCGTTGTCGGCAGAGGCCCAGGCGGAGGCACGCGTTCTGATGCTCTCGAGCAACAATGTGCTCTCCCCGGCGTCGGGGCGACCGATCGTGACCCCCTCCCAGGACATGGTCATCGGGATCTACTATCTGTCCGAGCTCGTGGAGGATGCCAAGGGAGCCGGCCGCACTTTCGCCGACCTCGACGAGGCCACGATGGCCTATGAGATCGACGAGCTGTCACTCCACGCTCCGATCAAACTCCGGCTCGGCGACCTCGCTGGTGATGCTGATGTCCATGGCGAGCTGCGTCAGACACTGAAGAAGCTGATCAGCGATGAGCCGATCGACTCCAGCGCCCTCACCGAGACCACGCTGGGCCGGGCGCTGCTCAACACGGTGTTCCCGGAGGACTTCCCCTACATCAACTCGGTGGTCATCAAGAGCGACCTCAGGCTGCTCATCGAGACCCTGATCGAGCGTTACCCGCGTTCCGCGGTGGCGACGACCCTCGACGGAGTCAAGGATCTCGGTTTCCAATTCGCCACCAAGGCCGGTGTCACCATCGGTCTCGACGACGTCCGCACTCCGGCGGACAAGGCGGGGATCCTCGCCGAGTACGAGGAGCGCGCCGAGAAGGTGCAGAACCTGTTTGCCAAGGGAGTGGTCACCGACGACGAGCGTCGTCAGGAGCTGATCGAGATTTGGACCGAGGCCACCGAGAGGGTGACCGACGCCATGAAGGCCGGGCTCAAGAACGAGCGATTCAACTCGCTCGACATGATGGTGGGTTCGGGGGCCCGAGGGAACATGATGCAGGTCCGTCAGATCGCAGGCATGCGCGGCCTGGTGGCCAACCCACGTGGAGACATCATCCCCCGACCGATCATCTCCAATTTCCGCGAGGGGCTCTCCGTCCTCGAGTACTTCATCTCGACTCACGGCGCCCGTAAAGGTCTGGCCGACACCGCTCTTCGCACCGCTGACTCGGGTTATCTCACCCGGCGCCTGGTCGACGTCTCTCAGGAGATGATCGTCATCGACGAGGACTGTGAGACCGATCGCGGCATCGTCATCAGCGTGCTCGACGATCGCGGCAACAAGATCAGGAACCTGCGTTCCCGCATCTATGGTCGCATGCTCGCCGACGACCTCAAGGAAGGTCGCTCGCTGGTGGCCACCGAAGACGATGAGAAGCTCCGCGCCGGAACCATCATCGGGACCAAGGAGCTACATGCCATCGAAGCCGCCGACGTCGAGTCGGTCCGGGTTCGGTCTCCGCTCACCTGCGACACCCGTGGTGGTGTCTGCCAGGCATGCTACGGGCTGTCGCTCGCCACTGGTCGCATGGTCGAGGCCGCAGAGGCGGTCGGGATCATGGCGGCGCAGTCGATCGGCGAGCCCGGCACCCAGCTGACCATGCGCACCTTCCACACCGGCGGTGTCGCCGGGGAGGACATCACCCATGGTCTCCCTCGAGTGGTGGAGCTCTTCGAGGCCCGCACCCCCAAGGGGAAGGCGGTCCTGAGCGAGATGTCGGGTGTGGCCCGGATCTTCGACGACGAGGAGGGTCGCCGAATCGTGGTGACCAAGGGCGACGACGAGGTGGTCTATCCGATCTCCCGCTTCGCCAAGCTGCGCTTCCAGGACGAAGCCGAAGTGGAGGCCGGCACCCAGCTGACCGAAGGACCGCTGGACCCGAAAGAGGTCCTGGTGATCCGGGGCGTCCGCGCCACCCAGCAGTACCTCGTCGATCAGGTCCAGGAGGTCTACCGCTCCCAGGGTGTGGAGATCCACGACAAGCACATCGAGATGATCGTCCGTCAGATGCTGCGACGGGTCAGGGTCGTATCTCCGAACGACTCGGACTTCCTGCCCGCCTCGCTGATCGACGACCAGACGTTCCGGGATGCCAACAAGGAACTGGTCGCCGAGGGCAAGAAGCCGGCGGAGGGTCGTCCGGAGCTGATGGGTATCACCAAGGCGTCGTTGGCCACGGATTCGTGGCTGTCGGCCGCCTCCTTCCAGGAGACCACCAAGGTGCTCACCGATGCCGCCATCCAGAGTCGCTCCGACTTCATGCGGGGGCTGAAGGAGAACGTCATCATCGGCAAGCTGATCCCCGCGGGCACGGGTGCGGAGCAGTACCAGGTTCTGCAACCGTCGCTGCCCGGGGCCACCACGGTGGCCAGCCTGGGAATCCTCGGCGACGGGGAGCCCACCACTTCCGAGGACGAGGGTCTGCCGGAGGATCCCGCCGAGTGGCTCGCCTCGCTGGGCAACTCCAGCGATGGTGACGAGGAAGAGTGAGTATCAGGTATCAGGTACTAGGAAGGGGCCGCCTGTCGGGGCGGTCCCTTCTTCTTTTGGTGGTTCCTGAGGGCGCGGCAGCTCCAGCCGACCCGGCGTTGACCTTCCGGCACACGGGCCAGGCCGACGTTCCGGGAGACAGACACCCGAAGTCGCTCGACGATCAGGTAGGTCGTTGACTTGGGGGTCCCCAAGTCGTAACTTCCTCGTGCCGGGCGGTGGGAAGGAAGGGATTCCCCAATTGCCCCATCCACGCGGCCGACGACATCCCAGCCCGGACGAGCTCGCCAAGCAGATCGCGCAGCGTCTCTCCGAGAGCCCACCCCCACCCGAGCCCGGTTTCTCCTGGCGCAACAGCATCATCGTTGGCCGTCTCATCTCGGGCTCGATCGTGGTGGTCTTGGCGGTAACGGTCGTGGGGGTCGTGTTGGCCGGGGTCACCTGGCTGCGAGCCGGCGTCGGTGAGGTAGAGCCGGAGGTCCTGTCGGCCAACGTCGAGGCCACCCCACAGCCGACAGAGGAGGCTTCTGAGGGACGCTCCGACGGGAGTGTGCCGTCGGTGCTCTCAGAGCAGACCACGACTACGTTCGTCGATCTGGTGCCGGTGATCGTCCCCGACGATTCCGGAAGCTCGACTTCGATAACCCTGCCGCCACCGACGGCGACTAACACCGATCCGGGCGATGCCGGCCCAGCTTCTTCCCCGGCGACCACGGCGACCTTGGCAACCGGTTCCACGAGCCAACCCCCCGCCAGCACCACGACCACGCCGCCGCCGCCCACGACCACCCCTCCACCGACCACCACCACCCCGCCCTCCACGACCACCACGATGCAGCCGACGACCACGACCACCGTGCCCACAGCGACGACCACGTGTGGCAACAGAGGTCGGGGTAACGGCAACTGCTGAACTCCCTGGCAGTAGTGGCCGCGAGGTGATATCCTGGGCCGGTCGGCCGGTGAGACCGGTCGATTTGGTACGCGCGCAGACGGATACGTAGAATCCGTCTTGGCCTCCACGACCGGACACTCGACTGGTCGCTCCAGGGGCCAGTCGGACGCACTCGCTGTGTCCGGTACGCAAGTTTTCACAACAGGAATGGCACTAGGTGTGTGCCCGATGCCATTACCTGCCGGAGGAAAAATGCCGACTATGGAGCAACTTGTCCGCGAGGGCAGGAAGCCGAAGAAGAAGAAGGTCAAGACCGCGGGTCTCGCAGGAGCACCGCAACGTCGTGGTGTCTGCACGCGCGTCTACACCGTCACCCCGAAGAAGCCGAACTCGGCGCTTCGCAAGGTGTGCCGTGTCCGACTCTCCTCTGGAGTCGAGGTCACTGCATACATCCCTGGTGAAGGGCACAACCTTCAGGAGCACAGCATGGTCCTGGTCCGCGGGGGACGCGTGCGCGACCTCCCCGGAGTCCGCTACAAGGTGGTCCGCGGCGCTCTCGATGCCGCCGGTGTCAGTGAGCGGAAGCAGGCCCGCAGCCAATACGGATCCAAGAAAGAGTCCTGATGCGACGCGCCCCCGCCCAGAAGAGGAGCATCGGGCCCGATCCGGTATTCCGGAGCGTGCTCGTGAGCCAGGTCATCAACAAGGTCCTGTGGAAGGGGAAGAAGGACCTGGCGCGCACCATCGTCTACGACGCGCTGGAGACCATCGAGCAGCGGACGAGCCAGGATCCGACCGTCGTCCTCAAGAGGGCGGTCGACAACATCAGGCCGTCCGTCGAGGTCAGAAGTCGTCGTGTCGGCGGAAGCTCCTACCAGGTTCCCGTGGAAGTCACCCCCCGACGCCAGAACAGCCTGGCCATCCGCTGGCTGGTCAACTACGCCCGCCAGCGCCGGGAGCCGACGATGTCGCTCCGTCTGGCCAACGAGATCCTCGATGCCTCGAACAACACCGGGGCGGCGGTGAAGCGTAAGGAAGACGTCCACAAGATGGCGGAATCCAACAAGGCATTCGCCCACTACCGCTGGTGACCCCGGCGGCCAACTGACAAGACCTACCCGAACGTTCCAGCAGGCGGGCTCGAAATCCAGAGGCCCGAACCGCCGGACGAGGGACGTTCACAACTTCATAACGAGCTGGAGTAGTAGAAGAGAAATGAGCAAGGAGCACGCGCTGCATCACCTTCGAGAGGTGCCGCTGAGCCGGACCCGAAATATCGGGATCATGGCTCATATCGACGCGGGCAAAACCACCCTCACCGAGCGCATCCTCTACTACACCGGCCGTAATTACAAGATCGGTGAGGTTCACGAGGGCTCCGCCACGATGGACTGGATGGAGCAGGAGCAAGAGCGCGGCATCACCATCACCTCCGCAGCCACCACCTGCATCTGGCACGAGCACCTGATCAACATCATCGACACTCCGGGCCACGTCGACTTCACCGTGGAGGTCGAGCGTGCCCTCCGGGTCCTCGACGGCGCGGTAGCCGTGTTCGACGGTGTCGCCGGCGTCGAGCCACAGTCCGAGACGGTCTGGCGTCAGGCCGACCGCTATGGCGTCCCCCGTATCTGTTTCATCAACAAGCTCGACCGCACCGGGGCCGACTTCTACTACGACGTCGACTCCATCGTCGAACGTCTCGGCGCCAAGCCGCTGGTCATGCAGATCCCTATCGGCAGCGAGGCCGACTTCATGGGTGTGGTCGATCTCGTCGAGATGAAGGGGCACATCTGGAAGGGAGACGACGGCAAGGTCTGGGAGACCGTGGACATTCCCGACGTGCTCACCGACCAGGCTGCCGCCTACCGCGAGAAGCTGCTCGAGACCGTGGCCGAGACCTCCGAGGAGCTCCTCGACTCGTACCTCGAGACCGGCGACCTCACCCCTAAGGAGATCCACGAGGGAGTGCGGATCGGCACCATAGCCAACGACTTCACCCCGGTCTTCTGCGGATCCGCTTTCAAGAACAAGGGAGTCCAACTGCTGCTCGACGCCATCGTGGCCTATCTGCCCAGCCCGGCGGACCTGCCTCCGGTCAAAGGCTTCAAGCCCGGGGACGAGGAGGTCCAGATGGAGCGTGAGAACAACGACTCCGACCCGTTCGCCGCCCTCGCCTTCAAGATCATGAGCGACCCACACGTCGGGAAGCTCACCTACTTCCGGGTCTACTCCGGGCACCTGGCCAAGGGCGACACCGTCCTCAACACAGTCACCGGTCAGAAGGAGCGTGTAGGGCGCATCCTCCGGATGCATGCCAACCACCGTGAGGACGTCGACGACATCTTCGCCGGTGACATCGTGGCGGGAATCGGATTCAAGAACACCACGACCGGCGACACTCTCTGCGCCGAGCACGCCCCGATCCAGCTCGAGTCGATGGAGTTCCCCGCTCCGGTGATCTCGGTCGCCATCGAGCCGAAGACCAAGTCGGACGACGAGAAGTTGTCCTCTTCGCTCCACCGACTCGCCGAGGAGGATCCGACCTTCCTGGTTCGCGGAGACGAGGAGACCGGTCAGACCATCATCTCCGGGATGGGCGAGCTCCACCTGGAGATCCTGGTGGACCGTCTGCTCCGCGAGTTCAAAGTCGACGCCACGGTGGGCAAGCCCCAGGTGGCTTATCGGGAGACCATCCGCAAGGGCATCGAGAAGGTGCAGTACAAGCATGTCAAACAGACGGGTGGCAAGGGTCAGTACGCCGACGTGGTGATCAACCTCGAGCCCACCGGGCCCGGTGGCGGTTACGAGTTCATCGACCAGATCAAGGGTGGCTCGGTGCCCCGGGAGTTCATTCCCTCGGTCGATGCCGGCATCGAGGAGGCGCTGGATCAGGGCATCCTCGCCGGCTACCCCCTGGTCGACGTGCGCGCCATCCTCGTGGACGGCTCCTCCCACGATGTCGACTCGTCGGAGATGGCGTTCAAGATCGCCGGATCCATGGCGCTGCAGGAAGCGGCGCGCAAGGCAGGTGTCAAGCTGCTCGAGCCGGTGATGGACGTCGAGGTGACCACCCCTGAGGAGTACATGGGGGATGTCATCGGCGACCTGAACTCACGACGGGGCAAGGTCGAAGGGATGAACCAGCGTGGCAACAGCCAGGTGATCCGGGCGCAAGTCCCCATGTCGGAGATGTTCGGGTATGCCACCGACTTGCGGTCCAAGACGCAAGGACGCGCCACTTACTCGATGCATTTCAACTCATATCAGGACGTCCCCGACTCGATCGCCGACGAAATCGTGGCGCATCGTCGCGGTGAGGCCTGAGGCAAAGGAACTAGGAGAAAAGGACCATGGCCAAGGCAAGGTTTGAGCGTACGAAGCCTCATGTGAATGTGGGGACGATGG
>CAZLEQ010000079.1:0-6887 GCA_964558575.1 uncultured Acidimicrobiaceae bacterium
GGGCTGACCAACGTGTTCAGGGCCTCACCATTGAGCCCCGGTGAGGCGATTGCGGGGAAATACCTCGGATTCGGCGCCCTCGCCCTCGTCGTGGCCGCGGCTCTCACCGGAGCGATGTTTGCCTTCGGTATGAGGTTCAGTGGCTCCTACCTGATGTATGCCGGTGGGCTCGGGCTGCTGATCCTGGCATCCTTGGGGCTCGGATTCGTTCTCTCTGGGGTGTCGAATACCGACTCCCAGGCTGTTCAGTATTCGATGATGGTCCTGCTCGTGTCGATCTTCTTTACCGGTTTCGTGCTCCCCCTGGAGCAGCTGGCCGAGCCGGTACAGGTGGTGTCCTACCTGATCCCCGCCACCTACGGGATCCAGGGCTTGCACGACATCGTGTTCCGGGGGTCGATACCAGATCCCCTGATCCTGGTGGGACTTGCCCTCTATGCGGCGGTCATGGCAGTCGCGGCCTGGTTCGTGATGAGAAGGGATGTGACGCTGGTCCGCTGATGCGAGCCAACGATGAGGAAGAAGAGGGGCGCCGTTGCAACGGCGCCCCTCTCCAGATGTGTTTCTCGTCGGGAACTCGTTACCCGAGCAGTCTCTCGAACTTCGAGCGCAACTCGATCCATGCCGAGCGCAGCTCGTCGCTCACCTCGTCCCCGGCCGCTTCGACCTTACTCTGGAACTCGTCCAGTTGGTTTCGCACGGCATCCGTGTCCACGGCCTGATTGGACGTGATGGACTGGATAGTCGTGTTGAGCTCGGCGTTCAGCTCCGACCAAGCGGTACCAAGCTCATCAGCCGCCTCCGAGTTGGCGAGCTCGGTGCTCACTTCCTCGATGTCCGCTTGGACTTCGGCGACGAGCGCGACGACGTCGTCTTGGCCGGGTAGGGAGGTGGGGACGTCGTCCAAGCCCTCCGGCGTGTCGGAGCAGGCCGCCACGGCTATCGCCCCGGCCAACGCCACGATCAGTATGCGGGCGGTTCTCATGAAAGGTTCCTTTCGTTGGATGGGTGAGTCGCGTACCCCGTCCCGGTGAGGGGCAAACGGTCGGTCGGACCTCCGCCCGAACGATCCGACGAACCCCTCCGGTCACGGTGCGGCCGTAATTGGCCGAAAAGGGTGGTGGGCGAGGGGGAGGTCGATGCGATCGATGCGATCGAGACGATCAGCGCTCGTCCCGCGGGGAGAGGCCCGGAACCTCCTTCTCGATCTCCTCCAGGTAGCCGGCGTCTTCGTTCACCACTGCGACGGCCCCTTCCAGGACCTCTCGCACCTGGCCGGCGGGGATCACCACCGCACCCGATGAGTCGGCGTGGATGTAGTCCCCCGGCCAGATGCCCACACCCTGGACGATCACCGGCACATTGGCCTGGAAGGGGGTCACCACGTCGCCCCCCCATTTCGTCGCTTCGCCCCGGCAGTAGGTGGCGAAGTCGAACCCGGCGAGGCGGTCGAAGTCACGGAGCCGGCCGTCGGCGAGGATCCCGGCTAGCTTCATGTTGTGTAGGCGGGAGAGCTTGGTGCCGCCTCCGAGGGAGGTGTTGGGATGCCCGTTTCCGGCGAGCACCAGCACCTGTCCCTGTGGCTCTTCTCCGACTGCCTCGAGAAACACCCGGCCGAAGTTGTACTGCTTCGGGTCGAGGGTCACCTCGCAGGTGGGGAAGTAGGAGATCGTGACCGCCGGGCCAAAGAGGCGTCGCTCCGGGGTCGGTGTCACCAGGTCGAGTATGTGGGCGCGGTGGCGGTGGAGCCGCCCCATCGCGTCGACCAGATCCGCCGTGGCCACCCGGTCGAGCATGTCGTGGAGAGAGTCGCTCATCGGCGGGGAACCTAGACAACGTCACCTCGCTTTCGCACATGGAATCGGCGTTTGCAGCGAAATCCATGCGCGAGAAGAGAGTTGGATGGGTGGAGTCAGGGGTGGGCGATAACGTCGTGGGCCTCGGTATGGGGACATTGCTCGCACTCATCGCTCCCGGCGGACTCATCTTCCGTGTGGTCAACCCGGTTCGTCCGCTGGGCCGGCTGGGGACTCTGGTGGGAGCGACGCTTGCCGTTGCTGTCGCTGGCTGTGCGGTCGGTTCCGACGCCGAACCGCTGCCGAACCTGGAGGGCCAGCGCCTCACCACGACTGAGGTCATCGTCGAGACCACCACCTCGATAGATGAAGCCGGCTCGATCTCGCCCCCGACGTCCACGCCCGAGCTGGCGGAGTCGGTGACCGTGGCTGCCATCACTGACGGCGACACCATCGAGGTGATCCGCGACGACGGAAGTCGGGAGCCGGTGAGGCTGATCGGGATCGACGCCCCGGAGCGTGGCGAGTGCTGGGCCATCGAAGCCACTGCGGAACTGGAGAGTCTGATTCCGGTGGGGAGCGAAATCGGGATGACGTCGGACCGGTCGGATCGCGATCAGTTCGGCCGTCTGCTTCGTTATCTCTGGGTGAGGTCGATGTTTGTAAACGAGGAACTGGTGCGACAGGGAGCGGCGATAAGTCGACGCTATCCACCCGACACCGCCATGTCCGCCCGCCTCGATGCCGCCCAAGAGGCGGCCCGGGCAGCCGGGGCCGGGCTCTGGGCATTGGACGCCTGCGGCGAAGCAACCGCAGAGCTGCGCATCGTCGAGCTTCGCTACGACGCAGAAGGCGACGACAGCCAGAACCTCAACGACGAGTGGGTGAGGATCCGCAACGAGAGCGCCGATCCCGTCGAGTTAACCGACTGGAGGATCAGGGACGAGTCGGCGACTAACCGCTATTCATTCCCACGCGGATTTACCCTCGAGCCTGGGGAGACCGTCACGATTCACTCCGGATGTGGCGACGACTCCGAAACCGCGCTGTACTGGTGCTCGGTGGGTTCGGCGATCTGGAACAACGACGGCGACACCGCCTTCCTCATCGATCCGTCAGGCAATACCCATTACTACTGGTCCTATACGGGTTAGAGCGCTAGCCCGTCAGCGTCGGTAGCGTCGTTTCCCGCCGACTGCCACTCTCCCCGTGCCCAGGCTGTGACGTCGGTGAAGTCGACTGTTCGCTCGTCGATGCTCAGGACGAGGATGTCGTCGGGAAGAATCGAGGTCTCGCCCGTGGGGATGACGGTGTCGCCTTTGCGGAGCACCGCTATCACGAGCATCCCCGCTCGCAACGGGCTCTGTGCCAGCGTCTGGCCGGCGATCCCCAGGTCGGGGGTCACCTTGATCTCGACCAGGTCGATGTCAGATTCGTCGATCGGGAGGGCCTCGGCGATCGACTGCCAGGCGGGAGTCTCCGCCTCCAGCCCCAATCGACGGACCAGGGGCACGGTGGTCGTGCCCTGGATCAGGGTCGAGGTGAGCACCACGAAGAACACGACGTTGAAGATGGTCTGACCCTCGGGGATCCCCGCAGTGGCCGGGAAGGTGGCCAGCACGATCGGTACCGCACCCCTCAGCCCGGTCCACGAAAGGACTGCGTTCTCCCGCCACGACGTCCGGAACGGGAGCATCGACAACACCACGGCGATGGGCCTCGCCGCCAGGATGAGGACGGCTGCCACCGCCAGGCTCTGCCAGGCCACACCGGGGAGCTGTGAGGGGAACACGAGGAGCCCGAGGAGGAGGAAGAGGCCGATGTCGGCACCGTTGGCCAGGCTGGCGTGGAAGCTGCGGATTACCCGCCGACGCCGGGGAACGGTGGCCCCGATGACGAGACCGATGATGTAGACGGCGAGGAAGCCCGAGGCCGAGACGAGGGCCGCAGTCCCGTAGGCGAGCCCGGCCATGCCGGCGGCGACGATCGGGTACAGACCCTCCGAGCGCAGTCTCATATTGAGGATCCAGCGCGCCAACACGCCGAAGCCAAGGCCCACCACGATCCCACCGAAGAGTTGCCAGAAGCCGAACCGCACCCAGTCGGTCACCCCGGCTGCGACACCGGATGCACCACTGAGGAGACCGATGGTGAGAACGATGGCGACGGGATCGTTCGCACCCGACTCGACCTCCAGGATGCCCGCGATCCGCCTGGGCAGCGGGGCACGGCGAACCAGGTCGAAGACCACCGCGGCATCGGTGGAGGCGACCACCGCCCCGATCAGGAACGATGTCTGCCAACCGAGCCCAAAGACCAACTCGGCACCAACCGCGGTGACCCCACCGGTGATCAGGACGCCCAACGTGGAGAGGGTGAAGCCCGGAAGTCCCGATTCCCGTAGCGCGGTGGGCTTGGTAGTCAGACCCCCTTCGAAGAGGATGATGATCAGCGCCACGATGCTGAGATTGCGCACCATCTCGAAGTCGGCGACGTCGACCCAGCCCAGCCCGTCGGTCCCGAAGACCATGCCGATACCAAGGGAGAGGAGGGCTGCGGGAAGTCGGAGCCGGTCGGAGAGGCCGACCACCAGGACACCGATCACGAGCAGTGCCGCGGCGAAGAAGATGACGCTGTCGACCGGCAGTCCGAGGGTCACGTGGCGACTGTACCGGTGGTAGCGGGTGTTCCTGCCCAGCACCCTCGGACCCTCTCCTCTTCATCGAGTGTGCCGCCAGGCGCGCTCATCGCGCCCGGATGCACACTGGTCCACATAGCGAAATCGAGTGTGCCGTGAGTCGCGCTCACCGCGCGTGGGTGCACACTTGGTTTCGAACGGGGGCCGCTGGTCAGC
The DNA here is from genome assembly GCA_964558575.1 of uncultured Acidimicrobiaceae bacterium. Classification (GTDB taxonomy): domain Bacteria; phylum Actinomycetota; class Acidimicrobiia; order Spongiisociales; family ZC4RG35; genus JANQRA01. The sequence continues at coordinate 4,651 of CAZLEQ010000079.1, forward strand.
GCCGGACGGCGCGCTCCCTTGCCGGGCCACGCGACTCTGGCTCGGGTGGCGGTGGGGGAAAACGCTGCTCGAAGAAGATGGCGAGAGGCGAGGCTGTGAAGATCGACGAGTAGCTGCCGATGAAGGTCCCGATCAACAGGGCGAGGGCGAAGTCGGAGAGGGTGTCTCCTCCCAGGAAGTAGAGGCTGAAGAGGATGAGCATCGCTCCCATCCCGGTGTTGATCGTCCGGGGCAGGGTCTGCAGACACGCGTCGTTGGCCACTTCGTCGATCGGGTCGTCGGGTCGGAGTCCCATGCGCTCCCGGACCCGGTCGAAGATGACCACCGAGTCGTTGACCGAATAGCCGATCACGGTGAGGAGAGAGGCGAGGAACACCCCGTCGAACGTCTTGCCCAGCCAGGCGAAGACCCCGATGAGGATGGCGACGTCATGGGCCATGGCCAAAACCGAGGAGAGGGCGAACGTCCAACGGAATCGAAAGGCGAGATAGATGAGCTGAACCACCAGGGCGATACCGAGGGCAGTGAGGGCCCTGTTGCGCAGCTCGTCGCCCAGCGTCGGACCCACGAACTGGTCGCGGACGATGTCGATCTCACCCCCGACCTCGCGCACCGAGCCGAGGATGAACTCCTCCTGGGCGTCGGTGAGCTCTTCGGTGCGGATGATGAGGTTGCCGGAGCCGGACTCCTGGATCCCGGCACGCGGGAACCCGCCCTGGGCGAAGGTGGTGCGGAGCTCGTCGATGTCGACCTCGCTCGTCGTCGACAGCTCGAACAGTCTTCCCCCGACGAACTCGAGGCCGAGATTGACGCCCGAGATCACCAATCCGGAGAGGGCGAGAACCATGGCGATCGCCGACACCAGGATCCATCGACGCCAGTTGCCGAGCAAGTTGGGACGCGTCGTCCTGATCCAGTCCTGGAAACGGCGACCGAAGGTCAGGCCCATGAGGCGGGGCCGATTGTCCATGCCGGGGAGCCTGAGCAGGATCTCGAGGAGGGCTCGGGTGACCACGAGAGCGGAGAACATCGAGACGATGACACCGATGCTGAGCGTGATCCCGAATCCGCGCACCGCTCCCGAGGCGAACGCATAGAGCAGCCCCGCGGCGAGCAGGGTGGTCACGTTGGCGTCGGCGATCGCCGACAGGGCGCGGGAGAACCCGGCGACGATCGACCCGCCAATGTTCTTGGTCTCGATGTACTCCTCTTTCGCCCTCTCGTAGACGAGGACGTTGGCGTCGATGGCCATGCCGATGGCGAGCACGAACCCGGCGATGCCGGGGAGGGTGAGGGTGGCTCCGATCCAGATGAGGAAGGCGTAGGTGGCGACTGCATACCCCGCCAATGAGAGAGCGGCGACGACCCCCATCAGCCGGTAGAAGAAGATCATGTAGATGATGGTGAGCCCGGCACCGATGATCGCCGCCTGGATGCTGGCGGAGATGGCCGCCTCGCCGAGAGTGGGCCCGATGGTGCCTCGCTCGATCACCTCGACCGGCACGGGGAGGGCACCGGCCTGGATCAAGGCTGCCAGCTCGGCAGCCTCCGACTCGTCGAACCCTCCGGTGATCAGCGTGCTGCCTCCGGTGATCCCCACGCCGCACGCCACGTTCAAGGCGACGCCGGGACTGGAGATCACCTCGTCGTCGAGGACGATGGCGACCCGCCGCTGTGGAGACACCGGGTCGGCACAGGCCGCGTCGGACGTCAGGTCAGCCCATGCTCGGCCGCCGTCGGAGTAGAAGTTGATGGTGACCACCCATTGGGCCGACCCCTGGCTGTCGAAGAACGGGGCGGCGAGCTCGACCTGCTCCCCGGATACGGCCACCGGACCGAGAACCAGGTCCTCTCCAGGCTCACCGGGGAGGACGGTCCCTTCCACATCGTCGGGTACTTCGCCCGCGGGATAGGAGTCGAGAACCGGATAGAAGTTGAGCTGGGCGGTACGCCCGATGGCTTCCACCGCCTCCTCGGGGTCTTCGACGCCGGGAAGCTCGACGATGATCCGGTTCTCGCCGGAGACCTGGAGGGTGGGCTCGGTGACACCGAGGGCGTCGACACGGCGTCGGAGGACTTCGAGGGTGCGGGCGGTGACATCGGCGTCGACGGTGACCTCCGGGGTGTCCTGGGCCTCGAGGAGGACCTGGGTGCCACCGCGCAGGTCGAGCCCCAGACGCACCTCCGACTGGGTCATGGCGTAGATGGAGGCACCGAGCACCAGGACGGTGAAGAAG
>CAZLEQ010000080.1:0-6645 GCA_964558575.1 uncultured Acidimicrobiaceae bacterium
GGAGTCGAGGGCCGGAGAGACCCCGTCAGTATTAGTGCGACGGGCCACTAGATGAAGGCGAAGAGCAAGGGGAAAATGGCGACGACGGTCGCTGCCGAGAGGGCGAAGATGGGCAGGTCGGAGGTTTGCCATCGCTCGAGGCGATTGAAGGCGACCTGACCCCTGAGAAACCACACCGAGACAGCCGGCACCGGCGAGGTTGACGAGGATCATGTCCGGGCGGGCGACCGTGTTCCTCGAAGGGGAAGACCGGGCCCAGTTCGGCTCCGGACCCTCCTCGAGGGAACTGTGCTCGGTGAGATCAGCCTCTATCGAAACGAGCCATGCACCGCCACTGTCGTAACCGATACCGAATGCCAGGTCCTTCATCTCACCCCTGAATCATTCGACGTGCTCTGCCGCACCGATCCGGCCGCCGCTGCCGACTTCCATGCCTTCGTAGTGCGAACCCTCGCCGGGAGGGTGAGTCACGCCAACCGCGCCATCAGGGCGCTCCAGGCCTGACCTGGTTCGCTCCTAGCCGATACTCCTCCTGAGCGAGGCGACGAGCCCCTATCCTCAGCGAATGAGCGTCTCACCACGCCCGTACTTGCCACGCGTCGTGCGCTACTGGGATCGAGACGCCCCGGGTGAGCTGCACCAGTCCATCCAGGGAACGATGGTCTTCGTCGACATCTCCGGCTTCACCGCGATGTCGGAGCGGCTGGCCAAGAACGGCCGAGTGGGCGCCGAAGAGTTGACAGCGGTCATCGGGACCACTTTCAGCGAGCTGCTCTCCGCTGCCTACTCCTACGGGGCCAGCCTCCTCAAGTTCGGTGGCGACGCTCTCCTCCTCTTCTTCACCAAGGAGGACCACGAACGACGAGCCTGTGCCGCCGCCTGGGCCATGCGCCAGACTCTGGCCGAGGTGGGGGTCTGTTACACCAGCGCCGGCAAGGTCACGTTGCGGATGTCAATCGGAGTGCACAGCGGCGAGTTCGACTTCTTTCTGGTCGGTGGCTCGCATCGCGAACTGATCGTCGCCGGTCGGGGAGCCAGCCGCACGGTGGAGATGGAGTCGGCCGCCGGTGCGGGTCGGATACTGCTCAGCCCGGAAACTGCTTCGGCCCTCACACCGGTCAACCGGGGCAAGGCCCGCGGCCCTGGCATCCTGCTCAAGGCTGAGGTCGATGCCGAGCGAACCGAGCCCCGGCCGCCCGATTCTGTCCTCGAGGAGCTGAACCAATTCGTCCCGGTGAGCCTCTGTCAGCTGCTCCTGGGTGGACAGGTGGAGCCCGAGCACCGTCCGGCGACCGTGGCCTTCATCAACTTCAAACAGCTCGACACCGTCATCGACCTAGACGGCGCCGATGCCGTCGCCCGTCGGCTCGACGAGCTGGTGCGAGCGGTCCAGGAGGCCGTGGACCATCGGGGTGTCACATTCCTGGCAACCGACATCGCCGCCGACGGAGGCAAGATCATCCTCACCGCCGGGGTCCCCTCCACCACCGGTCACGACGAAGAGCGTATGTTGCTCGCTCTGCGCCAGGTGATCTCGGCAGGTCCCGCCCTTCCCATCTCGGTCGGGGTCTCCTGGGGCCCGGTCTTCGCCGGGGAGGTGGGCACCCCATTCCGGCGCACCTACACGGTCATGGGCGACACGGTGAATCTCGCCGCCCGGCTGATGGCCAAGGCGCCGGCAGGGGAGATCTACGCCACTGCCGAGGTCATGGAGGGATCGCGGACCACTTTCGAGATGACCCCGATCGAGCCGTTCCAGGTCAAGGGCAAGAAACGTCCCGTCGAGGCGGTCTCGGTGATGGAGCCAAAGGGCACCCAGACCGGGTTACACGGGCTTCCCCTCATCGGCCGCGACGACGAGCTGAGCCGGCTCGGCACCGCCTGGGAGGAAGCCGGGCGGCGAAAGGGCCAGGTGGTTGAGCTGTCGGCGGAGGCCGGGATGGGAAAGAGCCGTCTCCTCGAAGAGTTCCTCGGCGACGGGCCGGAGACGGTGATTCGAGCGGAGTGCCGTCTCTACCAGGCGGCCACCCCCTACTTCCCGTTCCGGGCTTTGCTCCGTGAGGCATGGGGCTTTGAAGACCTGGAGGGCGAGGCCCTGGCCAAGGCGCTGATCGAGATGGTCGACGAGGCGGCGCCGGAACTGGCGCCCTGGGTGTCACTGATCGGCATGGTCCTGGGCATAGACCTTCCCCCTTCGGTCGAGGCGGCCCAGCTCGAGGACCAGTTCCGACCTGCCCGCACCATGGCGGCGGTGGACGCCCTGCTCGAGGCGACCATCCTCGACCCAACCGTATTCGTCATCGAGGACACACACTGGATGGACGAGCCGTCCCGGGAGCTGGTGGCGGGGCTTCTCGTCGGGTTGGCCCGCCACCCCTGGTTGATCGTCCTGACCCGGCGTCCCGGACAAGACGGATTCGTCGCTCCTGACCTGCCGGCCGTGTCCCGGATCGAACTCGAGCCGCTGGGAATCGAACAGGCGAAGCAACTGATCTTCCGCGCCACCGAGGAGGCCCCTCTGTCTCCCCAGCAGGTGGAGCGTCTCGCCCTCCAGGCCGACGGACGCCCACTCTTCCTGATCGAGTTGCTGCAGGCCCTGCGACGCACCGGCTCTCTGGAGGAGATTCCACAATCGGTGGAGGCGATGATCGCCGCCCGCATCGACACCCTGCCGTTGGCCGAGCGGAACGTGCTCCGCCGGTTGGCAGTCCTCGGAGCCGGGTTTCGAATCGAGCACATGCCGACCGTGATCGGCGAGGACGAGACCGATCCGCAATGGCAGACCCGTCAGATCCGCCGTCTGTCCGAGTTCATCTCGATGGACGATTCGGGGTGGGTCCAGTTCCACCACTCCCTGATCCGGGACGTGGCGTACGCCGGCCTTCCCTACAGGATCCGAGAAGAGCTGCACGCCCGGGTGGGCGATTCGATCTTCGCCACCTGCACCGGACATCCCGAGGAGTTCTCCGAGTTGCTCTCGCTTCACTACTTCCATGCCAAGCGTTGGAGCCGGGCGTGGCGCTTCTCCCGGATGGCGGGCGACCGGGCCCGTGAGATCTATGCCAATCACGAGGCGGCTGCCTTCTACCAGCGTGCTCTCGACGCGGCCCGCCGTCTCGACTTTGTCACCCCCCAGGAGAGGGTCGAGGTGCTGACCAGCCGGGCCGCCGTCCTCTATGAGGCCGGTCGGTTCGACGAGGCGATCCACGACCTGCGGGAGGCGACCAAGCTCGGTCGTGAAGACCCCGTCCTCAGCGCCGGTCTCCGCCAGCGGTTGGCGCGGGCCTACCAGAAGCTGGGCAAATTCTCCCAGGGTCTACGTGAGACCGCCATTGGCCTGGGGCTCCTCGCCACCGTCGACACCGAGGAGGCGAGACGAGCCCGGGCCCGGCTCAGAGCGCTCCGGGCCGGGATCCTCTCCGATCTGCTCCGGCCAAGGATGACGCTGCAGGTCGGTCTTCAGGCGGTGGCGGAGGCGAACGAGAGCGGGGAGTTGGATGCCCTGGCCCGGGCCTACACCTACATCGACGAGGCCTACCAGACTCTTGGGCTACGTGACATGGCCACCCACGAGCAGCTGGCCCTCGAGATCTTCGAGCAGCTGGGCGACCTCTCCGGGATCTCGCTCATCGCCATCAACCTCGGCGTTCAGGCCTACGCCGACGGTGAGTGGGACGACGCCGTGGCCTTTTACTCACGGGCGCAGGAGGTGAGCCTTCGTAGCGGCAACGATCATGCTGCCGGGGCTGCCGCGGCCAACCTCGGTGAGGTACTGATCAGCAGGGGCCAACTCGACGAGGCGGAGACTGTCCTCCACGAGGCGAGGCGGGTGCTGAGGGCACAAAAGGACGTCCTCTTCGCCTTGTTCGCCGAGACCCAGCTAGGCCGGCTTGCGATGGAGCGGGGTGAGCACGAATCGGCCATTGCCGCCCTTACCCGGGTCGTCGATGAGGCGATCCAATCGGGGCAGTCGTTCATCGCTGTCGACGCCTCGGTCCATCTCGCCGACGCCCATATCCGCAACAACGGGCCGGACGCCGCCGTGAGGGTCATCGACCTGGGACGGGACATGGCCGGTGAAGACGCTGCCCTGTACGAGGTCCCTTTGGAGAGGGTGCGGGCCACCGCCCTGCTAGCGCTGGGCCAGTCCGACGAGGCGGCGGAACGGGCCGAGCATGCCCTGGAGAGCGCACGCACGCAGCGTCTTGGTTACGAGGAGGCGTTGCTCCTGCTGGTCACCGGCGAGGCACGGGGCTCCGAGTCCGACGTCGAGCAGGGGACCCGCCTCCTCGCCGACCTCGGAGCCATAGAGCCTTACGTGTACCGCTTCCCATCGCCGATGTTGTAGACGATGTCGACCTTGAGGAACGTCCCTAGAGGATGGTTCAGGAGGTGGGCCAACCCGGTGACATAGCTCCTCGACTCGATGAGACACGAGGTGTGACCGGCGGGCACTATCCCCGCAGGGTTCACCGGAGACAACACGGTGCCCACCGGAAGGTCGCCCGCCCCGTCACGGGGATCCTTCAGACACCAGGGCATCAAACGTTTTCCGGCGCCGACATGGTCGTCGTAGCTGAGGGTGCGGAGCTGCTCCTCCCCACCGGGCACGTCTGGCGGCCCGTCGAAACGCCAGGTGATCACTTCGAGGAACTGGGCGACAGTGTCCGGGTCGGCGTCGACCGGCTCTGTGACAAAATCGACGAACAGCTCATCGCCTTCGGCTCCCGCCTCGAAGCTGTACAACAGGCCGTCGTCGGGACCCTTGCAGCCACCGTCGAGGTCGAAGCCTCGGGTGATGCTGAACGAAGCATCCTGGCTCTCGATCAGGATCTCGGTCTCGGTGCAGTCGATCTCACCGTCGAACGCCTCGACCAGCCCGAACAGCGTGTCGGGGGTGCCCAGGCTCGCACCGAGTGGGCCGGGAGGAGAGCCGTCGTGACCTCCTTCGAGGGAGACCGCCCCGGAGACGGCGGCCGCACCAGGCTTGACCACGATGGTGTCGAAGACGCCGGCGATCTCGAATGATTGCCAGTGACCGGCGGCTGGAGCGTCAGTCGGGTCGAGCCAAAGGATGACCCGTTCGTTGTCGTTGCCTCCCGAGTCAGGCCCGCAATCGGAGGTGCCGGAGCAGGGCACGACGACGGTGTCGACCAGAACGCCGCCACGACGAAGCTCGAGAGCCGCATCACCGTTGAACTTGAATCCCAGATCGATCTCGGCGTAGGCGACGCTCTGGCCTTGGAGGGCACCGGTGAGGCTCAGGGTGAGGGCTTGACCCAGGTCTCTGTTGATCCGGGCGCAGGGCTCGCCGTTCCCCTCACCGTTCTGACCGACGCCGAGCCGGTGAGATTTGAGGCCGGCGTATGGACGCTTGTTGCTGTCCGCCCCGGAGCCGACGACGCTGACCAACGTGGCACCGCTGGACGACAGCCGGCAGTTGGTCTCGGAGAGTGTCTGCACCTGATCGGCTCCGGGCGCGGCAGGGTCGAAGATGAACCTGTCGCCGTCGGAGGCGAGATGCAGGCGAAGCACACCTACCTCTTCGATGATCGGACCCTGGCCCAATGCCGGGATCATGGACAGCGACAGCGCTGTCACCACCGCGAGCAAACCAACCACTAACCAACGCCGACGTCTCATCATGCCTCCCAAGAGATCCGACACACCAGAAGCCAGCCGACGAAATGCGGCATCCTCCAGCCCCAATGCTCCAACCATACCCCACTCCACACCCCAGGGTTCCGCCCGCCTTGCTTGCCAAGACGGCAAGGTTGGATCTCGTAGCCGCACATGAGGTCGACCAGGCCTGGATGGCGGGATGGCTTCGAGAGCGGGTTATTCAGCCGCGAGTTAGCGATCAGCGGCCGACTGACATCCAGCCCGCCTCGGGTTCGCCGAACATCTCGAGCAGATAGTCACGCGACGCCTCCACCGCCCGGCGGGGCGCATCGAGCGACGTCTTGAGCTTGAAGTCCTCCTTGAGGATCTCACCGTCGACGAGGACAGTCTTCACATTCGAGATATCCGCCGCGCAGACGACCGCACCCACCGGGTCGATGATCGGCGCCACGTTCACCGCCGACCCGTCGATGATCACCACGTCCGCCTTCTTCCCGGGTGTCAACGACCCGGTGCGGTCGGCGATCCCTGCCACCTCGGCTCCACCGATGGTGGCCCACGACAGGGCGTCACGCGAGGTGATGAGACCGGGCGAGGCTTCGAGGCCGTCGAGGTCGTTGTCCCAGGCCTCCTGATGCTTGCGCCCCCGCTCGGAGCCGAACACGGCATGCATCTGTGTGAACTGGTCGGCCGATGCGGTCGTCGCCACGTCCGAGGAGAGCCCGATCGGGACGTTGTACTCGACTGCGGTGACCGCCGGCGCCCACCCGTGTCCCATCTGGATCTCGATCTGCGGGGCGAAGCTGACGTTCCCTCCGGAGTCGCGGACCAGCTGCCACTCCTCGTCGGTGAAGTGCGAGGCGTGCACGTAGGTCGTGCTGGGATAGAGAAGGTCCATATCGCGCAGCGCAGTGATCTGGCCCTTCGTGTAGCCGAACCGGTCCATGGCGACGTGAACCGTGATGTTGATGCCGAGCTCCTTGGCCAGCTCCCAGTCGTGACGCACCACCTCGGGGTTGCAAA
>CAZLEQ010000081.1:0-6359 GCA_964558575.1 uncultured Acidimicrobiaceae bacterium
CTTGGACCGCGGCGATCCCACTGGAGCCGGGCGATACGGTGCGGGCCGCCTTCGACCGGATCGGGTCGGTGGAGCTGTCGTGTCGGTGACGGAGTCGATCCCGCTGCTCGATCTGGCCCACGAGCTGCACCGGGCCCGACTCGACCGCACCGAGCTCGCCACGATCACCGGGCGGCACGCCGGGTTCGACGTGGACGACGCCTACGCGGTCCAAGCTTCCGGGATCGAGCTGCGGGTGGAGGACGGGGAGACCATCGTCGGCGGCAAGCTCGGATTCACCTCACTCGCCATGCAGAGGGCGATGGGAGTCGACCGGCCCAACTACGGCTGGCTCACCGACGTCATGCTGGTCCACGAGCGGGTGGTGACGATGGACAGCCTGATCCATCCCAAGGTGGAGCCGGAGATCGCCTTCCTCCTCGCCACCGAGCTGGACGCCGACGCCACCGCCGCCGATGTGCTCGCCGCCACGGCCGCGGTGGTCCCCTGTCTCGAGGTGGTCGACTCCCGGTTCCTCGACTTCCGCTTCGAACTGGAGGACAACATCGCCGACAACTCCTCGGCGTCCCTCGTCGTCCTCGGCGACGCCGCCGTGCCACCTACCGGGTTCGATCTCCGCACGTGCGGGGTGGTACTCACCGTGAACGGGGAGTCGGCCAACACCGCCGCCGGCGCCGCCGCCCTCGACCATCCCGCCGAGGCAGTGGCCTGGATGGCCCGCGCCGTTGCCGCGGGTCGCGGGCTGGCGGAGGGGGACATCGTCATCTCGGGTGGTCTCACCTCACCCGTCGACCTGCGGAAAGGGACCACGGTTCGGGTCGACATCGACCACATCGGTTCCGCATCGTTTCGCACAGTGTGAGGAGGCAGGATGCCCATCGTTCAAGTCAGCCTGATGGAGGGAAGACCGGAGGAGAAGATCGAGAAGATGGTCACCGCCGTGTCCGAGGCGGTGGCCGCCAGCCTCGAGGCACCGATCGAGACGGTGCGCGTCATCGTCTACGAGATGCAGCCCCACCAGTACGGGATCGGAGGCAAGCCCTACCGGGTGACCATGGAGGAGCGGAAGGAGGGGGCGACATGAGGCAGGTCCGCCACTTCATCGACGGCGAGTTCATCGACTCGGTCGACGGGGCCACCTTCGAGTCGATCACCCCGATCGACAACACACCGATCGCCACCGTGGCGGAAGGCTCCGCTTCTGACGTCGACGGGGCCGTCGCGGCAGCGCGACGGGCCTTCGACGGGTGGGCGGCTATGGCCCCCGGGGATCGGGCTGCCGTTCTCCATCGCGTCGCCGACGGGATCGAGACCCGTCTCGACGAGCTGGCCGAATGGGAGACCCGGGACATGGGCAAGCCGATCAAGGACGCCCGGGGCAAGGACGTTCCCCGTTCGGCGCACAACTTCCGGTTCTTCGCCGACTGGGCCGCCCAGGTCGGGACCTCGGCCTGGGACCAGCCGGCCAAGGGGATCTTCAGCTTCGAGCTCCGGGAGCCGCTGGGCGTGGTCGGCGCCATCTCCCCATGGAACTTCCCCCTCATGCTGCTCACCTGGAAGGTGGCTCCCGCGCTGGCCTTCGGCTGCACGGTGGTGGCCAAACCGGCGGAGCAATCGCCGATCACCGCCTCGATCCTCGCCGAGATCACCCGCGAGGCCGGGATCCCCCCGGGAGTGTTCAACGTGGTCCACGGGTTCGGGCCCGAGTCGGCCGGGGAGGCACTGACCCGCCATGACGACGTCGACGCCATCACCTTCACCGGGGAGTCGGCGACGGGCCGGAGGATCATGGAGGCGGCATCGGCCACCCTGAAGAAGCTCTCCTTCGAGATGGGGGGCAAGTCGGCCAACATCGTCATGGCCGACGCCGACCTCGACGCGGCGGTGGAGGGATCGCTGCGGGGGATCTTCACCAATCAGGGGGAGGTGTGCCTGGCCGGGTCCCGGCTCCTGGTGCAACGGCCGATCTACGACGAGTACCTCGCCCGGCTGGTGGAGGGCGCCGAGTCGTGGAGGGTGGGCGATCCCCTTCATGAGTCGACCCAGATGGGCCCGCTCGTCTCGACCGAGCACATCGACAAGGTCATGTCCTACATCGAGCTGGCCCAGGACGAGGGAGCCAAGCTCGTGACGGGCGGCCACCGTCTCACCGAGGGAGACCTGGGTCGGGGCAACTACATGGCGCCGACCATCTTCGCCGACGTCGACAACACGATGCGGGTCTGTCAGGAGGAGATCTTCGGCCCCGTTGAGATGATGATGCCCTTCGACGAGGTCGAAGAGGCGATCGCCATCGCCAACCAGTCCCGCTACGGGCTTGCCGGGATGGTGTGGACCACCGACCTGGAGACGGCGCACCGGGTCGCCCGCGGCGTGAAGACCGGGACGATGTGGGTCAACTGCTTCTTCGTTCGCGACCTGAGGAACCCGTTCGGCGGCTACAAGGACTCCGGCATGGGCCGGGAGGGGGGCAACTACTCCTACGCGTTCTTCACCGAGGCCAAGGCCGTGGTGATGAGGCTATGACCCTTGGAATGGTGTGGAGATCGAGGTAGGCCCCGTCTCCGAGCTGCGTCCCGGGTCGGTCCGGGTGGTCACCGACGGAGACCGTCAGGTCGCGGTGTTCTCCACGGCCGAGGGCCTGTATGCGCTCGACAGTGCCTGTGCCCACAAGCGTGGGCCCTTGGGCGAGGGGTGGGTGGACCGGGGAGTGGTGACCTGTCCGTGGCACTGGTGGCGTTACGAGCTGAGCACCGGTCGACGTCTCGGCTCCGAGACGATCGCCGTCTCCACGCACCCGGTGACGATCCGAGACGGGATGGTGGTGGTCGAGGTGCCCGAGCCGCTGGAAGCACCCGTCACGCTCCGACAGCGGCTCTTGGAGCTCGCCCGGGAGTGGGAAGGTCGGCGATGAGGCTGCCCCATGTGATCTGGGACATGGGTGGGATCGTCTACCGGTACTTCACCGAGCTCATGGTGGAGTTGGGCGAGCGAGAGGGTTGGCCGCTCGACTCGCTGCCGCTCGGCCCGACCGGTTCGGCGCCGGACCACGACTACGAGCGGATGCTGGAGGGTGGGCTCGACGAGCCGGAGTACCTCGAGATCGTGAGGGACCGGTTGAGGCGAGTGGGGATCCGGTTCGACCCGGTGGCCGACATCGCCTGGGACGGTCGGGTCCGTCCGGAGACGATGCGCCTGATCACCGACCTCGGGTCGGCGGGTCACCGCCAGGCCATCCTGACCAACGACGCCACCCGCTGGCTCGGGCCCAACTGGTGGGACACCTGGCAGTACGCGACCCACTTCGACGCGATGGTCGACGTGGCGACGGTCGGGGTGCGCAAGCCCGCACCCGAGCCTTACTTGGCGGTGGCCGAGGCGCTGGGTGGACCGCCGGAAGAGTGCCTCTTCATCGACGACATGCCGGTCAACGTCCGTGGCGCCGAGGCGGTGGGGATGCAGGGATACCTCTTCCTCGTCACCGACCCCGAGGCGTCGACCACCGAGCTGCGCACCCGGCTCGGTGTGGACGGGTGAAGGCGCAAATCCTCGACCTGGACCGGACCCGACCGACGTCCTGTCCTAGGAGGTTGACCAGCCCGTTCGGGCGCTCGGCATCGGGCCCCGGCACAACCCGGGGCGCCGTACGTCACCTTGGTTCTCCATCGTGCTCGTCTCGCTTGCGGGAGCCTCCTCGATGATCAGCTCAGCCATTGACCGCCCTTGGTTGCCCGCCCCACCCTGGCGCCGAACGGCTCTGGGCCTTCGGGGTGCCGGGTGCGTTCGGCCGTCACCACGAAGCTGGCACCCCACGGAATCGCCGCCAACGCCCAGGGCAAGCTGAGACTGGAGCTGACCGGGTAGACGAGCGAGGCGAGCCCGAGGAGGATCGGCAAGAGACCGGCGATCCAGGCCGTGAGCCTCCAGCCGTCGGGCCGCAGGCTCGCCAACAAACCCAGCCCGACAACGGTCAAACTGAAGGCGGCCATGAACCCGTAGTGACCGGCCCCGGCATGGTCGTCGACGATGGAGCCCTGCAGCCCGATGTTGGTGGCGGCGAACCGGAGCAGCGGCACGGCCGCCACCACTGCCAGTGCGACCATCACGGGGTTTGCCCGCGCGACCTGGAATGAGCGGAAGAAGTCACGACCCGCCGGGTGCAGACCCCACGAGATGAGCGCGGCCGCGCCGACAGTGACCCACGGAGGCTGCAGGACCCTCGTGTTGCCGGCGAACATCATCGTCAAGAGCAGCGTGAGGAGCAGCGAGACCGCAGGGATTAGCGCCATCAGCTGGCCGGCGACGCTTTTCGCCGGTCTGCGGAACTGGGCGAGTGTCCCGAGTATCGCCGGGATGAAGAGGAAACCGAAGGTGAGATCGTGGATACGGTGGCCGGGTTCCTGGAAGTGGGTCATTTGGCCGAATGCCCCTGGCAGGTCGACCTCCAGGATCATCAAGAAGACCATCAGACCGTTGAACCCGGCTGCCAGGAGAGTGAGCAGTAGGGCGAGTGTGAACAGAGGCGACGTTCGGAGCGAGCGAACAACGTGCGCGTCCATCACCGCGAACCCGGAGACCGGTTGAACCTTACCGCAGCAATTGAGACCCGCATCGGGGGGATCAGATCCCGTTCGGTCGTGCCGAGCGAAGCCTTCGTCCATGTGCTCGGGGATACGAACCCGAAGGCGGGGAGTTGGATTGACAGGGTCATGTCAGCTCCCCATCCCGTGTTGTACGGGCGGTGCGTGTCCACCACCGACGAGCAATGCGATGAGAACCACCAGGATCACCAAGAGACCGATGATCCCAACCACCTTCTGCCAAGGTGCTAGGCCGGTGTTCCTGCCCCGGTCGGATCCCACTCCCACCTCGCTCTCATCGCTCGCGTCGACATCGCGTCGTGAGTCAGCCATCCGCGTCTCCTTCGTCGCGACGGGTCTCACCGGTTCGAGTCTCCGGGTGACGGGACGTCGCTTCGGGGTGCGCCAGCTCGACCCTCTGGGTGAGGGTGAGCTTCCATGGCCAGCGCCAGGGTGTGGCTTGCACGATCTGGAGTCGAGAGCCTTGGGCATGTCTGACCGGGTCGGACGTGTGCCGGTGAAGGGGCCAGATTCCCTGCCGCAAATCCCAGATGAGCACGCGGCCGCCGGGTCGCAGGACCCGTCCGATCTCGGACAGGCCAGCCGTAGGGTCGTTCCAGTGGTGCATCGAGAGGGTGCTGATCACCAGATCGAACGACCTGTCGGGAAAGACAAGGTGGGCGACATCACCCACCTCGAAGCGTGGTCGACTCTCCTGGATTCCGCCCGAGCGGGTTGCGTTGGCGTGGGCCTGCCCGATCATGGCTGGGTCGAGGTCGATTCCGGTTACCTCGAGAACGTGCCGGCGTGCCAGTTGGATCGACAGGTGACCAGGCCCGCACCCCACCTCGAGGATCCGAGCCTTCGCCGGTGCGGTTTCGGCGACGTCGTCGGCTATCTGCTCGTAGAACGAGCCGAGCAGGCGCCGGCTGAAAGCGTTGTAGGCGCGGGCATCCCTCACGAGGGCCCCGCCCGGCGCGCGGTGTCCTCCGGCGGCGCGCAAGCCGTGTCTCGTGACGGCAATGGCAGCGGCCGCTCCGATCAGCATCAACACCGCCCGCAGCCGACCCATCAACGTGTGACCCATCGCCGCTCCCTGCTTGCCTGAGTGACTCTAAGCAAGACATAATGTCTCTGTCAAGACGCCATGTCGCTAGCGCGTCGTTGTGTATACTGGGGTCGTGCCAAGCCGATGGACCGAAGCAGTCGAGACACACCGCAACGATGTCCGCCACGCCGTCATGGACACCACCGCCGGGCTGGTCGCCGAACAGGGGCTGCTCTCGGTGACCATGTCGGAGATCGCAGAGAAGACGGGGATCGGTCGTGCCACCTTGTACAAGTACTTCCCCGAGGTCGAGGCGATCCTGTTCGCCTGGCACGAACGTCACATCACCCGCCACCTCCAACACCTGATCTCGGTCCGAGACCACGCCGACCCGGGAGAGAGGCTCAAAGCGGTTCTCGAGGCGTACGCCCTCCACTCGTACGAGGCTCGGGGACACCACGGCACCGAGCTGGCCGCCCTAGTCCATCAGGGCGAACACGTCGCACGAGTCGAGCAGCAGCTCAACGACTTCATCCGAGACCTGCTCACCGAGGCCGCCACCGCGGGCCACATTCGGGACGATGTCGCCTCGGCCGAGCTCGCCTCCTACTGCCTCCATGCCCTCTCGGCAGCCCGCCGGATGCCGTCCACCTCCGCCGTCCGCCGACTCGTCGAAGTCACCCTCGCAGGGCTGCAGCCGCCGCGCTGACAACGGCGATCTGCAGAGGGAT
>CAZLEQ010000082.1:0-6183 GCA_964558575.1 uncultured Acidimicrobiaceae bacterium
GCCAGACCTTCAGATATATACGAAGGGGGAAAGCTCTGGCCGAAGTCGGGCCATATACCAGGAGCTATCAGCCTTCCCTGGAGGAGCCTGATGAACAAAGAGAATCCCCGGAGCCTCAAGTCCGATACCGAGCTTAGGGAGATCGTGAGGCAGCACAATATAGATCCTGATAAGACCCTGATCATATACTGCGGCACAGGGCGCGAGGGCCTAGCCGACTTGACTATCGGTAACCTGCGGTCCGCTCAAGGGGCACGCCAGCCGTGTGAACAGCCACCCGCCGTTCGAGCAAGCCGGCGCACAGGGAAACGGGACGGACAGCGCTGGATGGCCAGCCACCTGATCCCACATCTCAGACCCCCATTAGGTGTTGGGATCGAGAATGGTGACTGGCAGCCGCTCAGGGACGCAACACGGTGACGCTCCCCCCGGCCTCGAGGACTGCAAGGGCCAGGTGCTGAGTGCCACCGGGTCCGTCACCACCGCGACCGTCCCAGAGGAACACGCCGTGAATCGTTCCGCCCTGCCGGCGGGCGGCCTCGAGCATTCGAAAGTTGTTGGTGGTATGTGGGTCTTCAAGGCGGAGCATTTCGTCGTCGGGGCCGACCACACTCACCATCACGTCGGTGATCACCCGGTGGAACGACGCGACCCACTCCTCGCCCGCAAAACGCACCGACTCGTCCAGGAACTCTTCGACCGGGCGCGGAAGGTAAGCCTGTAGTGCTCGGCCGGTCTTCAGCCACTCCTCGGCAAACAGGAGATCCCCCCCACAGGCCAGTCCGGACACCGCGCCTACCTCCGGGTCATCGATCAGCCAGATGACTTCGGCGATGTCCCGCCGCACCAGCGGGACCCGCTCTGGTGGGAAGCGTGGCTCGGTGCGATCGGGGGCATCAACCATGTGCCCCGAGAACAAGACGGCCGCCACCGCACGAGCCTACCGCGCCATTCTCCACGCCGGCGATGACGAGGAGCGGGTGATTGGTCACGAGCCACCGGTGACTTCGATCAGCTGGCCGCCCTCCGTCCCCAGAATCAGAACTGAGTCGGTTGGGTCTCTGGTCGTCTCGAATCCCACCAGACCGCTCGCTGTTTGACCGGGGTCGACACTGTCGCGATTGCCTGCGATCGGGGTGAAGCACCCGGGCTCGGCGGCAAAGCCATCCACCAGCAACGCCTGGAATGACGACGTGCTGAAGTAGAGGCCCTGCTGGTTGCCGCTCGCCGTAGTCTCGTTGGAGGCCTCGACCTCGAGGACCACCAGCCAATGCGATCCCGAAGCTGTGAGGTTTGCTCCTGACACGGTGTAGCGGATCGATCTGTCGCCGGAGTTGTCGACCGCGGTGGCTTCGGGCCCGACCTCCAGTGTGGTCAGCGACACGTTTGGGTCCGACTCGCATGTCGGCGTTGCGCCGTCTGTGCCTGCCAGCCCACGCCAGGTAGCCACGCCGGCGACGGCCAACACAACGAACCCGATGGCCCAGGGGATGAGACGACGGCGCGAAGTGACCACGTCCTTGCCTTCGAGACGACGGATCAGCATCTCCACGTCCTGAGCCCATGTCTCGTCGTGCAGCTCGACGGCCTGTCGGCGTGCCAACGAGACAAGATCCTCTGGAAGCTCCGCTTCGGATGGCAGCGCTGCCTCGTCCACCAGGACCGGCACCACCGGGTGGTTCGACTTCAGGGCAGTGCGCACCTCGGACCTGACGTGGTCTCTCGGGTCGTCGAGACGCCGGTCTCCAGCGGCATCTTGGAGCCGAAGCCAATTCCGCCCGATCACTATCAGCGACGCGTCGCTGTTGTCGATCGCCCGATTCACCTGGTCGGCGAAGTCGGTGCCGACAGCGATGGTCGCGACGTCCATGAACACGTTGCGCGCTCCCAGACGTGCCACCAGCGCATCGTGAAGCCGGCCGGCACGTCCCGCCGTGTCGTCCCTCCGGTAGCACACGAAGACCCGGATCGCAGGCGTCCTTTCTCTACTCGGCGTGAGTCGCGAGGAGCGCGGCGGGCAAGGCGTCAACGTCCACTGCGCTCGTACTCCTCTCTGATCGCCTTGATCGTGATCCCCTCGTTGGCCTGATATGTGGCCGAGGGGTCATCGAGACGGCGCATCTTGGAGTCTCCGGCATGATGCACCGCCATCAGCTGCCATGCCTGGTTGAGCACCGGGCTTCCTGAGCTGCCTCCCTCGGTGGGGGCGGTGTAGTGAACCTTGACCATCTCGGTGTCGTAGGCGAGAAGGTCGTTGCCCCGGATCGAGAACTTGAGACCCCCACCCGCCGGATGTCCGATGACGTACACATAGGCGCCCTCGCTGACGGGCTGGGGTATCTGGGCGACCTCGATCGGCTGGGTGATGACCGCCTCGGGCCCGGCGAAGCGGAGAAACGTCACGTCGCAGGTGCCCGGAGGCGAGCTCCAAATACACTCGAAGCCGGTGAGGACCAGACCCGACCCGTCGACCGCCTTGGTCACGTCGAACACGGCACGGGCCTCGCCGGGAAGGAGCTTTCCCATTCCCGGCTCGGGGCTGCAGACATGGGCATTGGTCACAAGCACGGGTGCCTCTCCGAAGTCGGGGTGGATCAGACTGCCTTTCACCAGGAATCCGGTGCCCCAGGGCTCACCCGATGCATCGGTGATCTTGGCCACCGACTCGGCACAGTGCAGACCCCGCATCAGATGGTTGTATCCCACGGGCAGCGCGGTCCCGAAGATCTTCTCCAGTTGCTGGGGCGACTCGGGAAGCTCGACATCTGCCCTTGCACCGAGATGGAGCTTCTGATCTGCGATGGCGACGAGAAGAGGGTGATGCGGCTCCAGTTGCCATATGTCGGTCAACTGCCGGCGCAGGCTCTCCAATTCGAAGGCGCGGACACTCCGGCTGGCGGCCAATTGTCCTGCGGCCGCAACCGCTTCGTCCAGCGCATCTGGATCCTCTCCCGAGGCGAGCAGTGCCTCGATCTCGGTGGTGCGGTGCCAGACCTGACGCACCTCGGGGTCGGTCTTTCTCACCTCCTCGAGAATCGTCGTGGTGAGGGAGCGAGTGTCGACCTCGTCGGGGACCGAGATTCCCTCCCGGGTGGCGCGGCAGGTGAGTGCAAGCAGATTGATCCCGTGCCAGGGCAGGTCGGTGCCGCCCTCGTAAGCGAAGCGGTAGGCGTCGATGGCGGCCAACAGGTCCTTGGGTCTGCCACCGAGGACGAACCGTTGCTTGCAGATTCGCCCCAGTAGCCCAAGCGCCTCCCCCCGCTCCCTGGCGGTGTCGGCCACTTCGATCAGCTCCCTGCAGGCGAGCTCGGCCGCATGCAGGGCGCCGGATTCGATGAGGACCTGGCAATAACGACGACGACCGGCGCTGGTGATGGAATCCACCGCGGTTGCGGCGTCGGCGATGGTGATCACGGAGGGGAATAGGCGGTGTCGCTGCAACGTGTCCAGCACTTCGTCGATCTGGGCCGAGTCGAGCGCACCGCCCCAGATCTTGGCCTCTATCTCGGCGACGGCGCCGGTGATGTCGTCGGGCTTGCCGGCGTCGAGGCTTGCGGTCAGCCGCTCACCAAGTGGGGAGTCGAGAAACGACATCCCTCAAAGACCGAGCCCTCTTCGCACCGCCTCCTGGACCACCGGCTGGCGGAAGTACTTGCCGGACGGATGGCGGAACAGCCCGCCGTTGTTCACGGTCTCGTCTTTCACCGCACTGGCCTTCTTGCGTTTGTAGTCGTTGGCGATGAACGGGTCGGCGACACAGACCGGGTCGATGGTGTCGGCCACGTTCACCCAGTGGGGCAGACCGTCGGGATATCCATCGTCCTTCGACCACTCTGGGCGCATATTGTGCTGGATCTCGGACATGCCAAGGGGGGTGCCGAGGGTGATGAGCATGTCGACTTTCTTGGTATCCGCCACCCGTTTGAGGCAGTCGTAGGCGACCACTGTGCCGAGACTGTGGGCCACCACGATGTGAGGTTCGTCGTCGACCGCGGCCAGGTCGCCAACGAACCGGTTTCTCACCTCGTCGCGCACCTTGTAGGAGGAGCCGGATCGCGGAGAGTGACTGGTGTTGAACAGATAATGGTGGACGTCGCGGAGCAGGACCCGCATCAGGGGCCGTTTGATGAACCACGGGAGCGGGACCGCCTCGAGGGCTGATGCTGCAGCCATCCTGGCCTCGGCGCCCGGAGACGGTGAGACCGCCTGATCGGGAGGGCCCGCCTCGGGTCCTTGGGACTCGTCGGGGTGATCGAGGTCGTAGTTCTCGATCATCGCCTCGAGGAATTCTTTCTCCGCACCGCCGGCCTCGTCGATGTAGGACTCGTCGACCTCGGTGAGAGCGCCGGGCTCGATCCCCTCGTATTGGATCGACTCCTGGCCCGAGCCACCGGCGTCGGTGGCGGCGGGGTACATCACGTCGGCCCAGTAGACCATCGACGAGGTGACTCCGTAGACGTCGAGATCGACACCGTCGCCCCCGTCCGCCAGGTCCCTCCTCCAGATGGCGAGCAGCCGATCCGTCGACGGTTGGTTCATGATGCCGTGAACGAAAGTGATGTGGCCCATCGAGTCCCCTTTCCGGTGCCGAGGCTACGCGGTCGAGACCCCGGCGTGATGTCTCAGCCGCCCGAGGTGTCGACCGCGCCTTCGTAGGAATAGACCTCGTCGCTGTCGAAATCGGCAAAGAAGTCGAGTACCGCGCTGGGTATCTCCGAGCATCCCCCTACCCGGTCCCCTGCGGCCGAGTAGTTCTCGATCACATACGCCTTCAGCCCGGGCGCCCCGCCGAAGGGGCTCCCACCAGAGCAATCCACTCTCACGGTTCCGGACAGGCCTGCGATGTCGATCTCGAACTGAGAGGCGTCGGCAGTCCCTTCGACCCGGATTCCTTCGGTCGTGTCGAACACCAGCACGAAGCTGTTCCTGGCGCCGGTGAACTCCAGACTCGTCGGGACCGGCGGGTCGAACCACCGCTCGGGCTCGCCCTGCCTAGGACCGACGCCTGACACGTTGAAGGCGACGTCATTGCGTCCCGGCTGCACCGGGAATCCATCAGACCCGCCAACAATGCATATCGCCTCGCCGTCCTTCGCAAGCGGGGCATCCAGCTCACACACATCTCCGCCGAGGGGCGAGCCGACCTCGAAACCGGTGATGTCGAGATCCGTCAGCACCGCATTGAGTCGGTCGACATTTGTGATGTCGAACCGGACCCAATAGGACGGCCCGGTGAGCGTCGGGGGCGGATCGAAGTTACCGGCCGGGAACCACGGACCGTCACGAGTCTCTCCCACCGACACCCGAACCAGCAGGCGCGGATCATCACCCGCTGCGAAGGCGAAGCCGACCTGGGCGATTATGGGCGGCAATGTGTCTGGGGTGGTCCCGGTGGTGCCGGTGGTGCCGGTGGTGTCCGTCCCGTCGAGCGTGGTCGGCGGCTGTGTCGTCGAACCGGCCTGAGTCGAAGTGGACGTCCCGGGAACGCTGGTCGAGGTGGTCGCCAAGGTGGTGGTGGTGGTGGACCCGGCGTCACCACCGCAGGCGACAACCGCCAAGAGCGCGATCGCTGTGGCTGCGGCGGAATGGTTCATCCCCGACTCTCCTCGCCGATTGGCCATCAACCATACGCCTTGTCACGGTGCGGCGCATTCGATCGGTTCCACGGGCTCCCCGGCCAGGTCTTCGGCCGCCTGGAGGTAGGTCTCGGCCAGGTCGGGCTGGCCGAGCAGACAAAGATGGATGGCGGCCAGGGAGAGATAGAAGCCGCGTTTGCGGATGGGATTCACCGTGGTTTCGACCGCGGTGTTGAACTCGGCGAGGGCCGCCGGCTGATCCCGGTTCAGTAGGTGGTAGGCGCCGAGGGCGAAGTGGGCCTCGGCTTCCAAGTCGCGCAGTCTGGTTTCTCCGGAGATGTCGGTAATGACGGCTTCGATGATCTCTCTGGCCTCGTCACGACGGTCGACGCCGTACCGGATGAGACACACGTAGATCCGTCCGATCTCCAGCCGGGCACGTTCGGGCAGAAAGGCGAGAGGCGGTGCAGGGAGGTCGATCAGCTCCTCGAACTGGCGGATGGCATCTTCCAGTCCGGCCACGTCTTCCTCCCCCGTTCCTCCACAGGACGATCCCCTCGATCGCAGGAACCCGACCTCGGCCGCTCCGAAGCGGGCCCGGGAGTAC
>CAZLEQ010000083.1:0-5799 GCA_964558575.1 uncultured Acidimicrobiaceae bacterium
CCGCAACGACCGCGGGGACACGGTCGTCTGGCATGTCCACAAGGTGGTGGACCGGCTGGAGAAGGTGGACAGCCCCGTCTCCCGGGAGGCTGCCTTCATGTCCGGGATCACCGATCACCCGTTCAAGGTCACCCTGCCGGCAGGGTCGATCTTCTCCAACCCATACACGTGGAAGCCGGGGGTGAACGACCACGTCTACTCCACGAGACAGGAGCTGACCGATCATGCGGTCGCCATCGAGCGCGAACTGGTGGCCGATGCCGTGGCGGAGGGGGCGGGATATGTGCAATTCGACTTTCCGATGTATCCGTTCCTGGTCGACGACCGTTGGCGGGGCCAGATGGTCGAGGACGGATTCGACCTAGACGTCGTCATGGAGGAGGCGATCGCCGCCGACCGGGCCGTTCTCGAGGGGATCCCGGAGGGCGTGACCACCGGTCTCCACATCTGCCGGGGCAACTACCGATCGCGATACCTCTGCGAGGGCTCCCTCGAGCCGCTCGCGGAGAGGATCTTCAACCAGCTGGACTACGACGTGTTTCTCGTCGAGTGGGAGGACCCCGAGCGGATGGGTGACGTCTCCCCGATCCGATTCGTCCCACCCGGCAAGACGCTGGTGCTGGGTGTGGTCGGCACCAAGACGCCGCAGGTTCAAACGGACCACGAGCTGGCAGCGCGTCTCGAGGATGCCTCCCGCTATCTCGACCTGAATCAGCTCGCCATCTCCCCCCAATGCGGCTTCGCCTCGGTGATCGATGGCAATGACATTCCCGAAGCTGCCCAATGGGAGAAGCTGGCATCGGTCGGTCGGGTGGCGGAGCGGATTTGGGGATGAGACACGTCGAATCGGCCCGCTTCCGGCGGGTATGAGCCGCCCGCCACGCATCGTGCTCGTCCTCAGCGAGAACTGGACCATGATCGACCCGAGACGCCCCGATCGACTGGTGGAACTGGCCCGTATCGCGGAGGATACCGGCATAGACACGGTCATGCTGTCAGAGCACATCGTTCTCGGGCCGTCGGCTGGAGGTGACGGGGTGATGGGCAACCCGCGTGACTACGCGATGCCGGGGAATCAGGATCCGTACATGCCGTGGCCGGACTCACTTGGCCTCGCTGCCGCGATCGCAGCCGTCACAACGACGATCAGGATCGCTCTGGCCGCCGTCATCGCGCCACTGCGTCATCCGCTGCTTCTCGCCAAGCAGCTGGCCACGCTCGATCTGCTGAGTCGGGGTCGTCTCGTGGTCCAGCCGACGGTCGGCTGGCATCAGGACGAGTACCGGGCCCTCGACGTGCCCTTCCGGGAGCGGGGGAAACGTCTCGACGAGCATCTTGTGGCCTGGAGTCGGGTCTGGGCCGAGTCGCCGGCTTCCTTCTACGGGCGGCACTACCAGTTCGAGGAGGTCTATCTCGAGCCGAAGCCCATGAATCCGAAAGGACCGCCGATCTGGATCGGTGGGAGCACGGCGCACCCGGCGGTGGTTCGTCGCCTCGTCGAGCACGGTAGCGGTTTTCACCCGCTCGGACAGCCAAGCGAAGACGAGCTCACACGTCTCCACGACAGTCTCCGGGACGCCGGGCGCGATCCCGGCGAGCTGGAGTGGGTGGGCGGCGTGCGGGGCACGCTCTCCGATGATCGCTCTCCGGCCGACCTCGACGAGGCTCTGGAACAGATTCCACTCCAGATGAGCCGCGGCTTCGGGTCGATCTGCATCAAACCATCACAATTCATCGACACCAGCGCCGAGCTGGCACGTTTCTGCGAGCACGTGGTGCGGCGGTCCACGGAGATGGTGGCGTGATGGCGAAGGCTGCGGATCGTGCCGCCATCGTCACCGGTGGTGGAACCGGTATCGGGGCAGCCACGGCCCGTGTGCTGGCCGCCAGGGGGGTGAGTGTCATCATCACCGGTCGGAGGGCGGAGCCGCTAGGAGACGTGGCGGATGGAATCGGTGGTGTGGCCATCGTCGCCGACGTCACCAGTGAAGACGATTGGGATCGAGTGGTCGCGGTGGCCGAGGAAGAGTTTGGCGGAGTCGACGTTCTCGTCGCCAACGCCGGCATCGAGGCGTTCGGTTCCGTGGAGACGGTGGCGTTGGACGAGTGGCGGACAGTCCAGCGGACCAACGTCGACGGTGTCCTTCTCGGCATCCGAGCCGTCGTGCCGTCGATGCGGCGGAGGAATGGTGGGAGCATCGTGGTCGTCTCGTCGGTGGCCGGGCTCACCTCCGGGCCTGAGTACGCCGCCTACGTCACGTCGAAGACGGCCGTCCTCGGCCTGGTCCGATCGGCCTCCGTCGATCTTGGACCTGACCGTATCCGGGTCAACGCGGTCTGCCCGGGATGGACACGAACCGAGATGAGCGAGCGCGAGACAGAGCTGATGGCGGCAGAAGAGGGAACAACCGCGGAGCAGCTCTGGAGCAGGCTGGTGGAGCCTCTACCCCTCGGGCGCGCCGCGGATCCAGAGGAGATCGCAGCCTGCATCGAGTTCCTCGCCGGACCCGGAGCCTCGTTCGTGACCGGTGCGGTGCTCGTGGCTGACGGTGGCGGCTCAGCCGTGGATCTGGGAACGCTCGGATTTCGCAGCTGACTGACAGGAGATGGACCCCGCCTAACCGAGTCCCGTTGCGGCGCAGCCATGCCGAAACCTGATGGCCATCAGCCGATGTTGTGCTCGGGTTGGGAGACGGTGGTGAGGGTCTCCTCGATGCCGCGAGTTCGGCGTTCGTCGGACTCATCCCTGTCACGACTTCCAGGTGGTAGGGCAGGTAGGCCCTCCGCGATTCGATCGGCTGGTCCGTGCCCACCGCTTGATACCCCGCCTGGAAATCCGCATTGGTCGAGATAGGTGGTCTCGACCTTGAAGGTGACGAATTGGCGCCTCTTCATCCTTCCCACCGACACAATGCCTGCCGGGAGGTGACGAATGGCCCTGTCGATGTTCGCCCCGATCCCGTCCAATCGACGTCAGGAGATGCGATGTCGACTGCGCACATTGAGGTCCCGCCCGCTCTGAAGCGTGGGGGAAGACGATTCGGGTATGGCGTTGCGGTCGCGATCAACGTGGTGATGCTCGTTGCCGTCCAGCACATCCTCGACTGGGGCTGGCTCCCCTTTCTGACCGACCAGTTCGCCAGGCTGGTTCCATGGATCAGCTTCGGGCTTCTCGTCACGATCGCTGCCAATCTCGTCTACACGTTCGACGACGGGGCCCGGGTCAAGTCGACCGGCCAGATCGTCGTCAACCTGATCAGCATCTCGGTCACTTATCAGGTCTTGCGGATCTTTCCCTTCGACTTCTCCGGCACCACATTCGCCTGGGAGGTCGTCGTCCGGGTTGTCCTGGTCCTGGCGATGTTGGGGGCGGGGTTTGGGGTACTCGCAGAAGTGATCAAGCTGGTCTCGAGCGAGGTGCAACGAAAGGGAACGTGATCGCCGAGAGACTGGAGAGGTGGTGAGGACATGAGTGACGATCAGAGACAGGATGTAAGGAGATGGATCAACGAAGCCGAGGAGGCGTTGAGTCGCACCGGTGAAGCCTTGAGGACTGCCTGGAACGAAACCAAGGACGCGCGGATGGCAACCCTGGAGGCGGCCAGAGAGGCCGCAGCCCGGTTGGGCGAGGCCATTGATCAGGGAATCGAGGCGGCGCGCGAAACCTGGGACACATCTGAGCGACAGCCGTCGGCAGAGGACGGATCTCCTCGAGGTGCTCCGGGTACGGCCGCGTACGCGCCGGATGAAACGCGCGAAAAGGAGTAGACCAACAAACACGGGGGGTAACAGGCCGTGGCCGGGGCACGTCGACTGATCGCTGGAATCAACCCCAGACAGAGACGGTGATCAGGCCTGTCATCGCCTCCGCTGCCAGTAGCAGGAGGGTGAGGCCCAAGAAGAGCGCAAGCGCCCGGAAGCGCACCCTGCCCTTCACTCCGAGCAGCATGACGCCGGTGCCGACGAAGATCTGGGTGGCGGCCGCACCAGAGTCGAAGGCTGGGTGGGGAGGGCCGTCGACGAATAGCCCCACCGCCTCTGCGACCAGGAGCGCTCCGAGGAGACTGGTACCCAACCATCGCCACTCGTCGTCCTCGGCGGACCATCCACCGAGAAAGCCAAGTCCGGCTCCCGCCACTGCACTCGCTGCCAGCCAGACGGGCCGGAACAGGGGTATGAACTGAACCGAGAATCTGTCGTTGGTGGCGAAGGAGACCGACTCGTAGAAGAAGAGCGCCAGAAACAGTGCTCCGAGGCCGGCCACCGAGCCCGGGATGGCGCGTCCGGCTAGCCAGCCTGCCATGAATGCGCTGAGCAACCACACCCCGCCGGTGTTCTCCAACCAGAAGGGTCCGGCGCGCCCGCCGAAGACCTCCCGGCTCAGCACGAGGACCGCGGCGAGGACGAAGCCGGCTGTGAGCGCGGCCAGGACCGTCCGTCGCAGTAGGGGGATCGCTGAGCACGCCATAGGCCAACAAGTACAGCACCTGCGTGTCCTCATGTCGGCGTGTCGGGCCGACCCGGATACCCTGGCTGGGCCTCTCCGTGGGACTGATCAAACCCGATGCAACCAGAACGACTCCGCAAGCTCGCCCTGATCCTCTGGATATCGATCGGGGTGGTAGCGCTCGTCGCCGCCTCGATCTATGTGGCGGTGCGGATCCGCGTCATCTGGCTCCCCATCGCCCTCGCGGTGGGTATGACCATCGTCCTTGCACCGTTCGTCCAATGGCTCGCCAACCGTGGCTGGCCCCGCGTCCTGGCCACGTTCGCCACCTTCGGGTCGTCCGGAGCCGTCCTGGTCGGGATCGGAGCCCTCGTGCTCCCCACGATCGGCGAGCAGGCGGCCGACTTCAGCTCCGATCTCCCTGATCTGTTTGCGGCAGTGATCACCTGGATCGAGGGTACGGCGGAGTCGTTCGGGTTCGACATCGGTGCGATCTGGAACGAGGACGCGATGACCGAGTGGCTCGCCGACTCGGAGAACCAGCAGACCGTCCAAGGACTGTTGGCGACGGTGGGAGCCGGGGCCGGCCGGCTGATCTTCGGGGTGACCGGATTCGCCCTGGCACTGCTCCTGGCGCCGGTTCTGGCGTTCTACCTCCTCGTCGACCTCTCCCGATACCGGGTGACGGCACTGGAGTTGACGCCGCCCGACCACCGCGCCGAGGTGGCCTTCGTTGGAGGCGAGGTGGGCACGGCCATGGGGGCATTCGTCAGGGGCCAGCTGGTGATCGCGGTCCTGGTGGCGATCATGTCCAGCATCGGAATGTGGGCCATCGACCTGCCCTTCTGGCTGCTGGTGGGAATCGTCGCCGGAGTCACCAACCTGGTCCCATTCGTCGGTCCGATCCTGGGCTCGGCGCTGGGCGTACTGATCGCCCTGCTCAACGGGAGCCTCACCCAGGCACTCCTCGCTCTGGTGATCTTCGTGGTCATCCAGCAGATCGAGAGTCAGATCCTGACCCCGGTGGTGCAGCGCACGATGGTGAAGATGGCCCCGGTCGTGGTGCTGCTCGCCATCATCGTCGGCGGGGTTCTGGCCGGTCTCGTGGGCGTGCTCATCGCCATTCCTTTCTCCGTGGCGGTTCGCATCGTCGTCGGACACCTCTGGAAGACCCGGGTGCTGGGTCAGTCGTGGGAAGAGGCGTCAGCGGGCATGATCGAGGTGGCCGGCGCCCGCACCATCAGACGGCCCCGCCGAGCGGACAAATCGGAGCCGCTCGACACCCACGACGCGGATGAAGCGGAACAGGCCTGAGCCTGCACCGGGGTGGGTCGGCGGCGGCAACGGACCGC
>CAZLEQ010000084.1:0-5440 GCA_964558575.1 uncultured Acidimicrobiaceae bacterium
GTCCACGAGGGAGCCGTCCTCGGCGGCGGCGGCGGCGCGGCGGACGCCGGCCTTGGGGGCGACGTGGCGGACCAGCCAGCGGGCCGCCTCCACCTTGCCCCGGTAGAACGGGTCCTCGTCGACCTTCTCCAGCGCCACCTCCGCCTGACGGAGCATCAGCCAGGAGATCACTGTCTCGGCCATCGACTCGAGCAGGTGGTTGGTGTGGAAGCCGACCTTGTAGATGTCCTCCCGCTCACCGCCGATCGAGCTCATCAGGTACTCCACCATCGAGCCGAGATGGGCCTGGGTGTCGTCGAGCATCCCGGCGAGCAGCTCACGCTCCTCGGCGATAGGGTCGCCGTCGACCCCGCCCTTGACGAACTCGACGATCTCCGAGGCCAATGCGGCCAGGGTCTCGCCCTGGTCGCGGGCGATCTTGCGGTAGAAGAGGTCCATCGCCTGGATCCCGGTGGTGCCCTCGTAGATGGTGTCGATGCGGGCGTCGCGGATGTACTGCTCGATGGGGTAGTCCATCGTGTACCCCGAGCCGCCGAACACCTGGAGCGACATCGACAACAGCTCGTAGGCCTTTTCCGACGAGTAACCCTTGACCAGAGGCAGCAGCAGGTCGTTGCGCCGCTCCCACTTGTCGTCTTCGGGATGGAGCCTCGCCTGGTCCTGCACCCAGGCGGTGTACAGCACCAGGGCACGGAGACCCTCGACGTGGGCCTTCTGGGTGATCAGCATCCGCCGCACGTCCGGGTGGCGAATGATCGGCACCCGGGGCGCCGTCTTGTCGGTGGCCTCGGTGAGATCGGCTCCCTGCTTGCGCTCCTTGGCGTACTCGAGGGCGTTGAGGTAGCCGGTGCTCAGCGTCCCCATCGCCTTGGTGCCGATGAGCATGCGGGCGTACTCGATGACCCGGAACATCTGACGGATCCCGTCATGCTCGTCGCCGACCAAGTATCCAACCGCAGGGACGTCGGCCCCGAAGGTGAGCTCGCAGGTGGTGGAGCCTTTGAGCCCCATCTTCTTCTCGATGTTGGTGGCGAACACTCCGTTGCGCTCGACGAGCGAGCCGTCCTCGTCGAAGAGATACTTGGGGACGAGGAAGAGGGAGAGGCCCTTGGTGCCCGGCTCCGCCCCCTCGGGCCGTGCCAGCACGAGGTGCATGATGTTGTCGGTCAGGTCGTGCTCGCCTCCGGTGATGAACCGCTTCACCCCTTCGAGGTGCCAGGTGCCGTCACCCTGGTCGACGGCCTTGGTGGTCCCGGCCCCGACGTCCGACCCGGCATCGGGCTCGGTGAGAACCATGGTGCCGGCCCAGCCCTTGTCCGCCCACAGCCTGGCCATCTCCTTCTGCTCCTCGGTGCCCTCTTCGAAGAGGACCCGGGCGAAGAGGTTGCCTCCGGCGTAGAACTGGACGGTGGTGTTGGCCGCCAGCAGCATCTCCGAGGCCGCCCAGGCCAGCGACGGCGGCACTTCTAGGCCCCCCATCTCATTGGGGAGACCGAGACGGTCCCAGCCGCCCTCCCTGAAGGCACGAACGCTGGCTTTGACCGACTCGGGTACCTCGACCTCGCCGTCGACCAGCTCGAGGGGGATCCGGTCCTGGTCCTGATAGGAGGCGGCGTAGTCCTCCCGGGCCAACCGCTCGATCTCGGTGAGGATGTCGCCGGCGGTTTCCCGGTCGACACCGGCCCAGTCGCCGGTTCCGATGTAGTCCTGGATGCGGTTGACCTCGAAGAGGTTGAACTCGATGTCACGGAGATTGGACCTGTAGTGGCTCATTTCGCGCTTGCTCCGGGTGATTCGCCTGCTCTATTTGAGTCTACACTCTAATTTGAGTCATCACTCAAGAAACAGGGTGGGGATACCCACGTGAACTCTGTGCCGACGTCGGCGGCCACTAAGTTGCGCCCAATGCGATACAAGGCAGGTCTCGAGACCCGCGACAAGATCCTCGAGGCCACCCGTCGGCTGATCGCCACCGAAGGTCTCGACGGGACCACCATCAAGGCCATATGTGAGCAGGCGGGTGTGCTGCCGGGGAGCTTCTACAACCTCTTCGACTCCAAGGAGCAGGCCATCCTCTCGGTGGTCCGTCAGGCCATCGACGCCATCGACCCCGACCCCGAGCAAACCGGGACCGACACCCTCAGCGACCTCGTCGACGCCTACATCAGGTTCGTCACCGAGCAGGGCGACCTCGCCCGGGTCTACATCCGTCTCGCCCTCTCCGGTGGCGCCAACAACTCCGAGATCCAGGGGCGCACCATGCGCCACCACGAGGCCCGGGTCGCTCGCTTCGCCGCCGCAATGGGCCGGGCCCATCCCGAGTTCTCCGAGGAGGAGCTGCAACGGCGAGCCGAGACCCTGGTCAGCGCGCTCAACGGGATCACCCTCCATCGGGTGATGGACCCCGAGTTCGACGTCGCCGTGCACGCCCGGGCCCTGTTGACCGACGCCCTAGCCGGAGTCTGATGCGTTTCGGGATCCAGGTTCGTGGCGACTGGGGCTACATCCGGTCGGTGGCCGCATGGGCCGAGGAGCGCGGCGACATCGAGGTGATCGGCCTCCCCGACCACTATCTGGAGAGGGGCAGCCAACCCGATACGGCAGCCTGGGACCATCTCGTCCACCTGGCCGGGCTGGCCGCGGAAACCTCGACGATCGGGCTGGCCTCGATCGTGTCACCGGTCACCTTTCGCCATCCCGGAGTCCTCTACAAGATGGCTGTCACGATCGACGAGATCTCCGCAGGACGGTTCACCCTCGGCATCGGAGCCGGCTGGATGGAAGAGGAGTTCGAGGTGTTCGGTCTCCCCTTCCCCGACCTCGCCACCCGCATGGAGATGTACGAGGAGGCGATGGCCTACATCAAGGCGGCCACGACCCCGGGTGCCCACGGGTTCCAGGGCAAGCACTTCCAGTTGGAGGAGTTCGATCCCCACCCTCACCCCCTCGGCCTCCGCCTAATGGGAGGCGGGGCCGGTGGCCCCAAGGCGCGCCGCATCACCGCGCTCTACGCCGACGAGTACAACCTCTATGCCCGCAAGCCGGCGGAGTATGCGGAGAAGCGGGAGGCCACCCGGGAGCTAGCCAAAGAGGCGGGGCGAGACCCCGACGAGATCCTGTGGTCTTCGGCCGGGCCGGGGGTCGCCGCCGAGAGCGAGTCGGACTACCGGGAGATGCTGGAGGCGATGGCGGAGAGGACGGGTCACGACGTCGAACACATCGAGAAGGCCTGGGACGAGCGGGGCTACCCCCACGGCTCCGGATCGAAGCCCGCCGAGATGATCGCCGCTCTCGAAGAGGCGGGTTGTCAGCGCTTCTACCCCCAGGTGTTCCTCAGCGAGGACGAACCCTCCCGGTTCAACACCATCTTCGACGCCTACATGGGCCGTTAGGTTGGGAGAGCCATGAGATTCAGCTTGATGACAGAACCGCACCTGGGCGGCACCTACGACCAGCAGTTGGAGGCGGCCCGATGGTCCGAGTCCGAAGGGCTGGCCTCGTTCGCCCGCTGTGACCACTACCTGTCGGACGGGGACCCGACCCCCGAAGCCACCGACGCCTTCGCTGTTCTCGCCGGTCTGGCCAGGGATACCAACGCCGTCAGACTCTGCGTGCTGGTGACGCCGATCACCTTTCGCCATCCGGCGGTGATCGTCAAGAACGCAGTCACCATCGACCAGATGTCGGGTGGCCGTCTCGACCTCGGGATCGGCACCGGCTGGATGGAGTTGGAGCACACCGCACTCGGTCTCCCCTTCCCCGACTGGCCGGAGCGGTGGAGTCGGTTCGAGGAGTCACTCGACTACCTGGACGCCGCCTTCGGTGACGGTCACGGCACCTTCGACGGCGAGCATTACTCCCTCGACGCCGACGTAAAGCCCAAGCCCACCGGGATCAGGACGATCATCGGCGGGAGCGGGCCCAAGCGAACCCCGACACTCGCCGGCACCCGCGCCGACGAGTACAACTTCTTCCTCTGTCCCCCGGACGAGGCCAGGGAGAAGGTGGCGGTTATGCGGGAGGCCGCCGGCGACCGGTCCGTGGAGTCCACGGTGATGGGACCGGCTCTGGTGGGCCGGACCGACGACGACTACCGGGAACGCCTCGCCAAGGCGGCGGCAGGACGTGACCTGTCACCGGAGGACTACGAGCAGCGGTTCACCGAGCGCGGTTACATCGTGGGCACCCCCGACCGGGCTCGGGAGACCGTGGCCGCCCTTGAGGAGGCGGGCGTCGAGCGGATCTACGTCCAGTGGCTCGACCTCTCCGACCCCGACGGCATGAAGGAGACGGTGTCGATCGTCCGTGGCGACTGAGCTTCCCAACGCAAGCAAGCGGCTTTTCGAGTCGGTCGACTGGGAGTCGCGGGTGCATGTGTTCCCCGAGGGCACCAAGACCGCCGAGGAAGCAGCCAACGCCATCGGCTGTCACGTCTCGGCCATCGTCAAGTCCCTGGTGTTCATGGTTGGCGAGGAGCCGGTGGTGGCCCTGGTCCCGGGCGACCTGCGTCTCGACATCGACAAGCTGTCCGCCGCCGCCGGGGGTGGTGAGGTGCGGCGGGCCAGTCTCGAAGAGGTGCGCGAAGCCACCGGTTTCGCCGCCGGGGGCACTCCCCCGTTCGGTCACGCCACCGAGTTGCGGGTGTTCGCCGACCTCGCCCTGAAACGCAACGACCCCGTCTGGGCCGCCGCCGGCACCCCCACCACGGTGTTCCCGATCGCACTCTCCGATCTCGACCGCCTGGCCTCCCCGTTGTGGATCACGGTCACCTGAGCCCCGCGGAACCGTTCTGTGCGGGTTGGCTTGCACCTGTTGATAGTAAACCCGCACAGAACGGTTGATTTTCCCCTACGGGGGTAGTGGAAATACCATGGGAGGGTGACTGACACCACCCCTCTCCTCCAGATCGAGAACCTGCACGCCTCTGCCGGTGACACCGAGATCCTCAAGGGCGTCGATCTCACCGTCGATCGGGGCGAGATCCACGCCCTGATGGGCCCCAACGGGTCGGGCAAGTCGACCCTGGCCAGCGTTCTGATGGGCAATCCCGTGTTCGCGGTCACCGAGGGGACCATCACCTACAAGGGGGACGACATCACCGCGGCCCCCCCCACCGACCGCGGCGCCGCCGGCATGTTCCTCGCCTTCCAGCATCCCGAGGCGATCCCCGGGGTCTCGGTGATCCAGTTCCTCCGCCAGGCCCTGTCCAACCGCACCGGCACCGACCTCACCGTGCTCGAGCTTCGCCTCAAGGTCATGGACGCCATGAAGGAACTCGGCATGGAGTCGTCGTTCGCCGACCGCTACCTAAACGAGGGGTTCTCCGGCGGTGAGCGCAAGCGCAACGAGGTGCTGCAGATGGCCGTCCTCGAACCGGAGCTGGCCATCATGGACGAGACCGACTCCGGCCTCGACATCGACGCCCTCCGCACCGTGGCCG
>CAZLEQ010000085.1:0-5394 GCA_964558575.1 uncultured Acidimicrobiaceae bacterium
ATCTTTCAGCGAGCTCGGGATACCGGCGAGTCGGTTCACCGACGAATGGCGGGGGCCCTCCGAGCTGGCGGCGCTCTTCACCATCGACGGCGGTGCCTCGAGCGATCGGTCCACTCCTGCCGGCGCATCCAACCCTCCAAGATCAATAGCCCTACGTGGCCTGGGATCCCTCAGTCACCTCGCCCTTGTGTGCCGCGAACGCAGCTAGAACCTCCCCCTTCTCCTGCTCGGGCACGCCGACGAAGTCAAGGGTGCGCCCGAGCTCGGCCGCTACCTCGTCGAATTCCTCGGGAGAGATTCGGAGCTCGCGATGTGCTTCTTCTAAGCCGAGAGTCGTCATCCCCGGCTTGGTGCCTCCATATTCGAAGGGTCCACCCGCGACGTTGCAGACCCACAGAGTTCGCATGAACTTCAAGCCCGGCAGCCTGCTCAGCTGGTTGGTGTGCCACTCCCGTAGGGCGGGGTTCTTTGAGTCCTGGCCAACAATGGGATTCTTGACGACCTCATCGCTGAAGTGGTCGATCACCGCGGCGATAGCAAAAACGCCGCCGAGCCTGTCGTAAAGGGTCTTCTCTGCCATGGGTGCTCCTCTCGTCGTCACTCGACGACTCTTCAGGTCCTATACGCAGCATCCCACTCGATCGGTTCTCCACAGCCACATCATGGGGAACCCCTTTCAGCTACGGACCACTAGAGAAACAGTGCCTGCACCAAACCCATTCACCAGGATGCCGATACCCGTGAGTTGCCTCGGCAACCGTCACCCGTCTACACGTGCCCCAGGGTCGAGCGGCTTTCACTCATTCGCGCCGACGCGATTTGGGCGACTGAGAACCCGAGCGTCTTGGTCGGAGCAGCCGACGAGGAAATCGTGACCTCAACAGTGCCGGCCACAGCGACCCAGGACGCGGAGGGGAAGAATCAGGACCTGTATGAGCGCTGTGCTATCCGGCCTTTTCCCAGGTCACAGCGGAGCGTAAACGCCAGAATCAGATGCTGTAACGGGGCTGGGTTGAGGCGACGATCGTACTAGGTGGGGCGCGGTGTATTGGGTGGATGGTTGTCGGCCAACCCGGGTAGTTGGTCTCATCGCTGGTCGCTCTCCGGGAGGGTGTATCCGAAGACCTGTTCTGCCACCACCGAGACCGTCCAGTCGATCCACTCTTCATGTGACCAGCCACGGCGATCCACGAGACTGTGATAGACGTCCATCCCCTACCCTCCACTAGCGCTGGTGGCCGGGATGACTACGCCGGTGTTGCCGTCGACGGTCACCCATAGGCCATCTCTCAGTAGGGTTGTGGCGTTTCCGGTGTCGACCACCGCCGGGATCCTGTGCTCACGTGCGATGATCGCCGGATGGGAGAGGATCCCGCCAGCGTCTGTGACCAGCGCCCCCATGCTGGGGAAAACGACCGACCAAGCCGGCGACGTCGTCGGGCACACCACTACGTCGCCCGCCCGTATCTTGTCGAATTGGTACTCACCCATCACCACTCGCACCGTGCCGGTGTATCGACCGGCCGATGCCGGTGTGCCGGACACGAACCCTCCATCCTTTGACGCCGGGTTTCCGAAGAATTGGGCCAGTCCCCACATGATCGCCTGGTTTACGAAGCGAGCCGGTGGGGGCAAGAGATCAAACGGAGGCTCACCGGAGGGTGGCTCTCCGTAGGTGTACGGTCCGGGATGGGCCATGGCCCAAGCTTTCCGCCCTTTGGCGACTCGGACCATCCCCCGACGGTCGGCACCATCGAATAGAGCCGACCGAGCATCCTCGGTATTCAGGTAGAACACATCTTCGACGGTGGCGAGTTGACCCCCTGAGACGAGGCGACGCCCGATGGCGAGACCGAGATAGCGCATGAGAGCGGTCTGGACACTCTGCGTCCACCACACCCGGTCCTCCCAAGCAGGGTACGTTTCGGCAGCGCGGGCAAAGACCCGTTCGAATCGGTCCCGGTCAGCCGCGGGGTGCGGTGCCAGAAGGGAGCGGGCTTCTTCCGCCGCTTCGCTTCGTCGCCGCCTGGTCTCCTCCGCCACCTCGTCGGGCGAGAATCCGACATCGAGCTGGTCGGCGACCAGGCCGAGCAGGAGTTGCGGTCTCTCGGCCAGGGTGGGGTCCACGACGTCGTAGCGGACGGCGCGGTGTCCGGTGGCTTCGACGTAGTCCGAAAAGGCTTGTGCGAACTCGGCGTCGGCCTGGGCGAGCCGCGCCGGCGTGTTCTCATCGACATGTTGCAGCAGCTCGGCGACCGCCGGTTTGGACTGGACGAGCCCGGCCAGCCTGGCCAGCTGCCGCGCCGGGTCGGTCGAGGTAGTGGAAAGCCCTTGGAGAAGGGTGAGCATCCTGGCGGTGTCCCACCCCAACAGCTGCTGGCAAACTTCGGCGAGCTCATAGACGACGATCCACCAGGCCATCCCCACCATGGCGTGAGCGGGGTGGGCTATCGCCTCGAGACGGTGGTCGAGTTGGGCGACCAGCTCCTGGTCGGAAAGCGAGTCGAGGTCGAGGGCCAGCGCCCGTGCGATGTCCTCCTGGTGCTCGGGCCGCCACTCCTCGAACCAGCGTCGGATGACGGTTATCGGGAGATCCGAGGCGATCGCCTCCCGGGCGGCGGCGGTGCGGCGACGGATGGCGGGATGGACTCGAAAGAGGATCTTGAGCAGCCAGCGGGGTGGAGTTGGGCTAGGCCGGCGCCCTCCTCGTCGTCTGGCGGGAGGCGCCCCCAGTGGGACCGTTCGGTTGTACATCCAGCCGCCGATGGAGGCGGCTTCGGCGCGGTCGATGAGCACTCCGAACTCGGCGAAGACTCGCGGTAGCACCCTCAGGACCTGTTCGCTCAGGATGACCCAACCAAACGGCGAGATGGGAACCGGCTCATGGAAGGCATCTCGGTTCCAGTAGCCCGGCGGCACGTCTATAGCGATGGGAACGGGCTCAGTTTCACCGCCAGGCAAGGCCGTGATCGGCCGGGCCTGGAGCAGAAAGAGCGTTGAGCCGGAAATCGCCCACTCGATGTCCTGTGGGCTCCCCAGCGCATCCTCCACCCGTCTCCCGAGATCGGCGATTGCCCTGGCTTCAGCGGTATCCAGCACTGTCGCTTCTGCGGGAATCCCGATCGAGCCGTCCTTTTCGACCGTCCATCGCTCGGGTGTCATCGATCCGGAAACGAGTCGTTCGCCCACGCCTTTCACCGCTTCGATGACGGTGCGGCGTCGCCCACTGACCGGGTCGATGGTGAAGGCGACTCCGGCGGAATCGGCCGGGATCATCGGCTGAATCAGCACCGCCACCGAACCGGTGCCCTGCCGGCCGGCGTACGCCTCGACCCGATCGGCGTGCCCCGACCTCACACAACGGAGCACTGCTTCGGCGAGATCGTCGATGTCGACGTGGAGGAAGGTCTCGAACTGGCCGGCAAAGGATGCCTGTTCGCCGTCCTCGGAGATCCCCGACGATCGAACCGCCCAAGGTCCGGGACCGAGCAGGTCCGGTAGCCGGAATAGGGTGGCAGCGACTTTCGGGGGAAGGTCGTCGTCGACACTGCCGAGGAGGCCGGCTGGCACGACCATCCCGGCGGGGACTTCGAATCCGTCACGGCGAAGCACGGCGAGCGTGGCGGCCTTGTTCCCGGCCAGGGCCGGAGATTCGCAGGCGGGGTCGTCGAGGCTGACCAGGCCCACCGCAGGCGTCTGGTCCGCTGGCCCGTTGGTCATCATCCTCCCTTCCTCCTCGCCGCTGCACGATCCCTGCGGGCGGCCTGCTCGACGATCTGTGAGGCAGCGGCCTGAATGGTCTCTGTGGCCTCGGCCGGCGACATCCCGAACCGCAGACGGAGCAGGACGTATGAGGTCGATGACATGAGATGGCGCAGCGCGGCGAACGTCCGCGGTCCGTCGTCCTCAGCAAGATGGGGGAACTGTGTCCGGAACACCTGCCAACGATGAGCGTTACGGTCGCCCATTTCGCCGCCGAACAGAACGAGGTCGTCCGCGGCGAGCACCGCAGCGAGGACGCTTCGGACCACGTCGAAATTGGCCTCCGCGATTGTGAAGTAGGGCCCTACCGCCTCGATCCACTCTTCGACCGACGAGACTTCACGGAAGGGCTCTGCGGCGATCTCGGGCGCCAAATGACGAGCGGCGACCGCCATCAGCTCCTGGCGGGTGGGGAAATACCGGTAGACGGTGCGGTGGGTGAGGCCGGCCCGGTCGGCAACCTCCTGGATCGAGAAGCCATCGCTGCGTCGCTCCAGGAAGAGCGCGGCGGCTGCATCGAGGATTGCCCTGCGAGTGGCTTTGGTGTGACGAGTGCTCGCCGGATTAGTCATGTCATAACCATGTCATTGATGTCGCAACTATGACACACATGGTCGTGGTCGTCAAGATCCTGACGAGCATGTTGAGTCGATCCCCTCGTAGGACGGAGAAGAGAAATCATGACGAGTGAGGCTTCTGGTACCGGTTCGTCAGCTACAGGATCGGTGGGTGGGTCCTTGTGGTGATCGCCGCTGCCAGGGTGGTTAAACCACCTCGCAAGCCGCGGGCTGGCTTTGCGTCGGGAGATGATGAGGCATTGGTAGGTAATCCCATGTGACGGGGTCGGCTGGAGTATCGGAACGCCACGGAGCCCTCCACTCAGGAGCCTCCCAGCCTTCCCCGAGGTAGATGCGCTCGTGGACGATCTTATCGTCAGCGTTGAGTTCGATCAGATTGACTGTGTACATGGGCGGTCCACCGTCATAGCTGATAAAGAGCTCGGCTACGACCAGGTCCCCCCACCTGTCGAGTCGGCGGATCTTGAAGGCGATTTCGGCTGGGTAGATTCGCCGCCACTCGCGGAAGTTCTCAACGCCCTCATAACGTTCACCACCCTGGGGGAACTCGAGAACGGCGTCCTCGGCGTAGATCTCATGCGCGATGTCCTCGTCCTTGCCCGCGTACTCCCAGTGACGCTCCAACTGGGCTCTCAACACCGGGTCAAGCATCTTTCCTCCGATCTGCTCCGGACTTTACAGACCGATGGCCGACACGAGGCATGTCTGACATGTCGAAATCCCTCAGCGAACAGGACGCTGCAGCGTCAGGAGTGGGTCAGGGCTTCGTTGGGCGCCGGCAACCGGCCGATACCAACAGTTCGTCGTCGAGGGCGGCGAGCAGTGGTGTGTTCACGTCGGGAAATCTTGTCCGAGGCTGAGTTGGATTGAGCGTCTGATTCTGGGACAAGCGCTGTGCTGACATCAGCGATGCCCGTTCAGCGGCCAAAGATTCGGGCAACGCCTTCTAAGTCGATTACGGCCTCAGCGGAGAGCTCTGTGCAACATAGACTCGACCGCCAGGTGCCGTTTCGAAGAAATGGGGGCACGGCTTGACGGACATCGCCGCCGATCT
>CAZLEQ010000086.1:0-5058 GCA_964558575.1 uncultured Acidimicrobiaceae bacterium
ACTACCAGAACTATCTGGACAGACTTACGGGCGAGCTGACGGTCGATCAGATGGATCTA
The DNA here is from genome assembly GCA_964558575.1 of uncultured Acidimicrobiaceae bacterium. Taxonomy (GTDB): domain Bacteria; phylum Actinomycetota; class Acidimicrobiia; order Spongiisociales; family ZC4RG35; genus JANQRA01. The sequence goes on from CAZLEQ010000086.1 coordinate 60, forward strand.
TGGGTTGCGGAGGACGAGCGCTGGCTGGTCGGCTGGGAGGCGACTATTGGCGGCCCTACCGGCGCACTGCAACGCAATGGTTTCGATGTGCCTTCCGGTTCGAGCAGCACGCACTACTCCTTCATGGTGACGGATGCCAACTCCGAGATCGCGGTGCCAGCGATAACCGGATCTCTCTCCACACCACCCCCAGGGACCAGCGTGGTGTTCACCTCCGACCGGATGGCGGGGACCCTCGACATCTTCTTGATGACCCCCGATGGTGTAGTTCGGAGGCTGACCGACCACCCCAACGGGGACGAGTTCCCGTCCTTCTCCCCAGACGGCGAGACCATCGTCTTTGTGTCGCGTCGACAGGGGAACGACTCGCTCTACTTGATCGATCGTGATGGGTCGAACCTGAGACGACTCACCGCACCGCTCACCGATGGTGGAGACTCCTGGCCGTGCTGGTCTCCGGATGGCCGCCACATCGTGTTCGCCTCCGACCGGGCAGGGGGCAGCGATGAGCTCTGGGTCATCGGAGTGGATGGGTCCAACCCTCGTCAGATCACCGACTTCGGACCAGGTACAACGTCGTTCTGGCCGTCGTGGTCACCCGACGGGAGTCGGATCGCTTTCGTCTCCAACTTCGAGACGGGTGGCCCCTTCGAGGTCTACACCATCAGACCCGACGGTTCCGGTCTGCGTCGGCTGACCGACGATGCCCGTGGCGACGGTTATCTGAGGCCGGTGTGGTTTCCCGACAGTCAACGGCTCATGGCATCACGACGAATCGTGCTCCCCGAGTTCGTCATGATCGGCAGGCCGGGTGAGACAGAGAGAATCGATGGCGCCGCCGGAACTCTGGGAACGATCACACGGGACGGTCGTTATCTGGTGTTTTCGAACCTGGGGGGAGACCTCTCCTATCTCGACTTCGAGACCGGAGCCACCGGGACCTTCACCCACCACCCGGGGCTCGAACTCGCGCCGAGCACCTCCCAACCCTGACCGCTCGAGCTGTTCTGACACGACCCCACGATGTTTCCCGAAGTAGAGGCCGCATGTCCCGTCGGTGTGATCACAGTCACCAACTGAGCTCCGTCACTGGCCCCGAACCTCGAACTGGACGCTCACCTCGTCGCCGACGACAAGCCTTTCGCTGGTCCGGATTGCCTTCTTCACCGGGAGCACATAGCTGCCGGAGGCGGTGTCGGGGAAGATCGACGTCGACCAGGTGCTCGCGCCGATGGTTACCTCCACCGGGATGCTGCCGAAGCCACGCTTCTCCGACTCGTAGACCGTCCGAATCTCGTCGCCCAGCTCTACCGGCAGCGTGACGAAGTGCCAGGGAGCCTCGCCCTGGTAGAGCCACAGCTCGGCAGTGAACCGGTACACGCCGGCGACAATAAAGCCATCACGGACAGAAACCGTCTGGTACTCCTGGCACAGTTAGCTAGGGCTGGACCGAGAAAGGACGAAGACGATGGAAGTGATGGACTGGCTGCTCGACGCCGACCCGGGCATCCGCTGGCAGGTGAGACGCGACCTGCTCGACGAGCCGGATGAGGCGGTCGCCGTCGAGCGGGCGAAGGTGGCAGATGAAGGCTGGGGAGCTCGGCTGCTGTCCCTACGTGATTCCGACGGACAGTGGGCGGGCGGCGCCTTCTGGCCCAAGGATGGTCCGTCGGGGCCCGGGCAGCCCTGGACGGCCACTCTGTTCACGCTGGTGCAGCTGAAGGACCTGGGATTGGATCCGGACCACCCCAAGGCCCTGGAGACTGCGGCCCTGGTTCGGGAGAACAGCAAGTGGGAGCACGACGGACAGCGTTTCTTCGACGGTGAGGTCGAACCCTGCATCAACGGCCGCGCGGTCGGTGTCGGCGCCTATTTCGGCGAGGACGTGTCGGGAATCGTCGACCGGCTCCTCAACGAGCAGATGGATGACGGCGGTTGGAACTGTGAGCAGGAGAACGGCTCCACCCGGGGGTCGTTCCATACCACCATCAACGTCCTCGAGGGCCTCCTCGACTTCGAGCGTCACGTCGGCGGTTCACCCGAGATCACCGAGGCCCGAGATCGAGGCGAGGAGTACCTCCTGGAACGGCGGCTGCTCCGCAGGGCGTCCACAGGCGAGGTCATCGACGACGCGTGGACGCTGTTCTCCCACCCACCGCGCTGGCGCTACGACGTACTGCGTGCCCTCGACCACCTCCGTTATGCCGGTGTCGAACCCGACGAGCGGGTCGGCGAGGCCATCGCTTTGGTGGAGGAGAAGCGTGGCGACGACGGCACCTGGCTCTTGGACAGGACCCACCGGGGCGATGTCCACTTCCACATGGAGGACGAGGGACAACCGAGCCGTTGGAACACGCTCCGCGCCCTCCGAGTGTTGGGATGGGCTGACTCAGCTTGGGGTCCATGATCTGAAAACACTGCGGTCGTGTCCAATACAAGCCCGCATGGCACCCAAACGTTTCACGAATGTTGGTGATACAGGCAGAAGCCAACGGCGCCAGCCGGGGGCCGTTTGCTCGGGTAGCGGTGCCCCTCAGTCGCGGTCGGCGGCGACTCGGGTTAGCCGATCGAGATACTGGTCCCACCCTTCCCGATGCAACGACCGCGAGGCGTCGTCGGGTAGCCCCTCGTGGACCACATGGATGAGGGTGTCGTCACCGTCTTCGGACAGCGTTACGGTCACCGTCGAGGAGCCGGGGGGGATGAGGGGGTGATCCTCCCACCCCCAGGTGAAGCTGAGCTTGTGGGGCGGGTCGACGAACACGAACTCGCCCCGAGCGACATTCCCCTGGGGGACCCGAACCCGATAGATCCCTCCGGGGCGGGGATCCAATTCGGCCTCGACACCCATCCAGGCGGTGTAGCGGACCGGGTCGATGAAATACGAGAACACAATCTCCGGGCTGGCCGCGATTCGTCGCTCGAACTCGATCACCGGCGGTCTCTCTCCTCCGACTCTGCCAGTTCGGCAAGACGATCCAGGTCGCTCTCCCACATGGCGGCGAGTACGGCGTAGAGCGGCCCCAGGCGCTCGCGGTTCGTCGAGTAGAGACGGCTCCTCCCTTGGCGGCGCTCTCCGATCAGTCCGGTTTGGCGGAGCACAGAGAGATGCTGGGACACCGCCGGCCAGCTGATGTCGAAGCGGGAGGCGAGCTCACCGGCGCTCATCTCCTTCTTGAAGACGAGGCGGAGGATGCGACGACGGGGCTCGGAGGCGACGGCGCTCAACACAGCAGGGTCCACCCTGTTCATTTAAGCATTTCGTGAAGGAAGGTGGTAACATCATTTAAGCGCGGACCTAATCAATGGAGTTCACGAATGACTCGCTCGATCATCCTCACCGTCGACACCGAGGGCTCGCCCGGGCAGATCCTCGAGGCGTTGACCACGCGGGAGGGTCTAGCCTCGTTCTGGACGCCCCAGGTAGGCGGGGACCCCGGGGCCGGTGGCCAGGTCTCGTTCGGGTTCGAGGCCGCTCCCGTCGATCTGGAGGTGGCGGTCCGCAGCGTCGACGCCGCCGCCGGCGTGGTCGAGTGGGACTGCCAGGGCCCCTGGCCGTATTGGACGGGGACCAGAATCCGCTGGGAGTTGATCGACGGGGACCAGCGGCGTGTGCTGTTCAGTCACGACGGGTGGGACAAGGGCCAGCCGGATGAGGACTTCGGTGCGATCGGCTACACGTGGGCCCTCGTCCTGGGGTCACTCAAGGCCTACGTCGAATCGGGGATGGCGACCCCGGCACTGCGCTGACCGAGTCTCGGATCGACACGATCCGCCACGCCCCAACCAGGTTCTCGATCATCGTCTCGGTTATCTTCCGCCGATGGCGTTCCGCCGTCCTGTCTCCACCTACTCGATAGTCGCCCGCTGCCCGGATACCGGTCAGCTCGGCGTGGCGGTGCAGTCACATTGGTTCTCGGTGGGGACCGTCGTGCCCTGGGCTGAGGCCGGTGTGGGAGCCGTGGCTACCCAGGCATTCGCCGATCCGTCGTACGGTCCCCAAGGTCTGGAGCTGATGCGGAGAGGCGTTGATGCCGAGGAGGCACTGCGATCTCTGCTCACCGACGACGTTGAGCCCGAGGTTCGTCAGGTGGCGTTTGTCGACGCCATCGGCGTCGTCGCGGTTCACACCGGAGAGCGGTGCGTCGCCGAGGCGGGACACGTCCACGGCGACGGGTTCAGCACTCAGGCCAACATGATGGCCCGGCCCACAGTCTGGGAGGCGATGGCCGAGACCTTCCGATCGTCGTCCGGTGATCTGGCGGCGCGCATGCTGGATGCCCTGGATGCCGCAGAGAGGGAAGGTGGTGACCTGCGGGGACGACAGTCGGCCGCGCTGCTCGTCGTCACCGGCGAGCCGACGGGGAGGTTCTGGGAAGATCGGCTCTTCGATGTCCGGGTCGAGGATCACGACCAGCCCCTGGATGAGCTGAGACGGCTGGTTCGACTCCGACGTGCCTACTTCGAGATGGAGGCGGGAGACAACGCCATCGTCGCCGGTGACGAGGAGACCGCACTGGACAGGTACTCGTTGGCGGTCTCACTCATGCCGGAGAATCCCGAGATGCTCTTCTGGAAGGCGGCGTGCCTGTTGAACGCCGGCCGCGTGGAGGATGCCCACTCATTGTTCATCGAGGTCTTCGACATGGTGCCTGCCTGGCGGGACATGGTTCGGCGGCTCGCCGATACGGGCTTCATCGAAGCCGACACGGCTTCGGTGGAACGCATCCTTGGGGATTGAGCGCACGCCCGATTTCTTCATAAGTCAGGATCAGATCGATGACCCGCGACAGCTCAACACCCGGCGCTACTTCCTCAGTAGTGGGCCTGATCGACCAGGCCGCGTCGGTCGCAGGCCCGGGGGCGGACGGTTGGACTATCCACCGAAGACCCGGATAGCGACGTCCGCTTCGCCCCGAACGCGGACCCCGGTACAATCCTCGTTCCTTGACTACCAGTCGGGGCCCATAGCTCAGCCCGGTTAGAGCGCATCCCTGAT
>CAZLEQ010000087.1:0-4196 GCA_964558575.1 uncultured Acidimicrobiaceae bacterium
CGGCGTCGTCCTTGGCTTGCTTTGCTGGGTCTGGCCAGTTTCGAGGTGGGGTATCTGGCGGTTCTCCTCGACCAGGAACGTGGGGCCAATTCGCAGTGGCATCTTCTCTGGCTGTTCGGGCTGGTGATACTCGGGCTTGGTCTGGTCCCCGCGGCCGCACCTGATTCGTGGTGGGACAGAAGGTACGGGTCTCGCAGTGCCAGCGCAGGAGTCGCGGCGGCGGCTCCAACGATCGTCCTGGTGCTCACCTTCGTCGTACCCTTTCTCCTGTCCCCTCCCGAGGGTCCGCCAGAAGGAATCGTCAGACTGCAGGTGGTTGCAGTGGTGATCCTGTTCTGGGTGGTAGTCGTTGCTCCGGTGATCGGCTGGATCATTGGCCTTACAACCAAGAGCCGGTGGTGGCGCTCATTCGCCGTCATGAGCGGCGCCCTCGGGCTGGGTGTCGTAGGGGTCGTCTTGGCGTACTGGGCCGGGGCGTTCGTGTTCGGGTTCTAGGCCGACTGACATCGTCGTTGGCGACGACCCAACTCAAACCGTGCACTTCTACCGCCGACCTGTGGCTCTCCTCAGGCAAGACGCCATGGCACTTCCTCACCCCGCCCTGGTGAACCCGCCGACGGGATCCGGGTGGTCTTTGACGAGGAGAAGCGTGGCTTCGGCAGCAGTCCGGTGGAGGTCACCGCCGGGGCTACCGCCGGCAAGACCTCGGCCTTCCTGGGCACACGTGAAAAGAGCCGTGACACCCGGCGAGAGGCTGGTGGCGAGTGACCAGGTCGGCGTCGAGCTCGGAGTTAGTCCGCCCTGACTGCCTGGTTCAGTCGGTGACGGTGATCGCTCCCGTGGGGCAGGCCGCCTCGGCCTCCAGCACCAGGTCGTGAAGCTCCGGCCCGGGCTGGGCGATCAGCACCCGGGAGACCTCGCCGACCTCGAACACATCGGGACAGATCCGCTCGCACTCGCCGGTGGCGGCGCACACGCTGTCGTCGACGGTGACTCTCACGCCGACGATGCTATTCAGAGGCGGGTTTCGGCGACGCGACACAGGGGTGATTGCTAGCTTCCCTGGCCGGCACCCACGAGGAGGAATCCGTTGTCGTCAACCAACAGTTCCGGGGTCAAGCTCGAAGCCGCCGCCATTGGCTTCCCCACCGCCCTCGCCACCGCAGTAGGTCTGATCATCGCCGGGTCGGTGCTGCTCACCGCCCAGACCGGGTTCGGGGCCGGCGGGGGCGTGTTCGCCGTGGCGATCCTGATCGCCTTCGTGCTGATGCTGGCCCAGTCGGCCAGCTTCGCCGAGGCCGCCGGCATCCTCCCCACCGCCGGCTCGGTTTACGACTACGTAGCTGCCGGACTGGGGCGCTTCTGGGCGATCACCGCCAGCTTGACCGCCTACCTCGGGGTGCACATCTTCGCCGGAGTGGCCGAGACCGCCACGGCGGGTGTCTTTGCCTCGTTCAACTTCGGGCCGCTCTTTCGGTTCCAGGAGACGGGCTCGTGGTGGATCGGTGTCGCGATCACGGTGGTGCTCGCAATCGTCAACCTCCTAGGCATCAGGCCTTATGGCAAGACCGAGATCGCCATGACCGCGGTGATGTGGGCCACTCTGATCGTCTTCGGGGTTGCCGGCGTTCTCGCCGAGAAGAAGTCGAGCATCATCGGCCCGTTCGGTGAGTCGTTCGTGGGCACCGACCTGACTGCTGTGCTGACCCTGGTCGGCCTGGCACTGTTCCTCTTCGTCGGTGTCGAATACGTGACTCCGCTCGCCTCCGAGCTCAGAGACGCCGCCCGCACCATCCCTCGGGCCATGTACCTGGGGGTTACGGCCGTGGCCGCGGCGATGTTCCTCTACGGGGCGGCGGTTGCCCGGCAGGTGGAGAATGTCGACCTGGGTGATGGGACCTTCATCCTCGACACCCCTCTCGCCATCCCTGCGTTCGCCGAGGCCTTGATGGGACGATTCGGGAGACTCTGGCTCGGGGTCGCGGTGGTCCTGGCCTCGGCGGCCACTTTGAACACCCTCCTCGCCGGGATCCCCCGCATTCTCTACGGGATGGCCAAGGACGGCACCCTGCCCAGGATTTTCGCCTATCTCCACCCGCGCTACCGGGAGCCATGGGTGGGGATTTTCCTGGTGGCGGCGATCGGGATCTCCGGCGCCATCTACCTCGATGGGAACGTGCCTTCGATCATCAACCTGATCCTGGCCGCGGTGATGGCCTGGATCTTCAGTTACATCCTGGTCAACATCTCGGTGATGCTCCTGAGGCGAAGACGACCCGACCTGGAGCGCCCCTACAAGACGCCGCTCTACCCGGTACCCCAGATCGTGGCCTCGGTCGGGCTGTTGGTGGCGGCCTGGTATATCGCTCCGCCCGGGCTGAACCGGGCCGATATCTACACTCCGTTCTTCGTGATGCTGGGCATCGCCGCGGTCTACGCCCTGGCCTGGACCTATGGTGTCCAGAAGGCCAACCCGTGGAAGCCGGTGGAGCCGGAGCATCTCAAGGCCGTGGAGGGTGTCACCGACAGGTGATCCAGCCGTGATCCAACCGGCCAACGGGCGACTTCTCGACCTGATCGCCGGCGACCTCCCGGGTCATCGTCGGGTCCACCTCAAAAACGGTCTGGTCCGATTCGTCCCCGAATCCGGGGTGGGCCCGGTGCTGGTGGTCGGGGCACGGGTGAAGAGGCGTTTCCTCGGACGCACCGAAACCGCCCAATTCCAGATGGCGGCGGAGGCCCGACGATGGGCGCCGGCCATGCTCGAGGTGCACCACACCGGCCGTTTCAAACGCCAGGGCGCCCGGGTCGAGGTGGTCGAGGGATCCGAGGAGGCAGCGCTACTGGCCGCTGCCCTGACCTTCGACCCCGGGTTCGCCGCTGCCGCCTCAACGCTGGACTTCACCCGGTTCGATGTCGGGCTCGACGGTGAAAGGTGTCTGGCGACCGTCGAGCTCATGGGCGCCTCCTTCGTCAGCATCGCCCTGCCCCCGATCCGATCCTATGTGCGGCTCCACCTCGACCAGAGGGATGCGCTGATCGGCTGTCTCTCCGCAGTGGAGCGGTTGGTGAGCTGAAGTTCTTCAACCGACTGGTCACCTGACCACTTACCTCTTGCATGACTTGAAGGATGATCATTTGATTGCGCCATGCGGGCTGGGTCAAGGCCCCTGGAGGATGCCCACCTTCACCAGGGCGATGATGATTCGGCAAGTCGATTGGCAGTAGGCGCGGTCTGTCGAGTATTCCCGGCTGATAACTGAGGCGCAGCCAGACGCTTTCGGAGGTGACTCCTCGGGCAATCGACGCCCTGGAGCGAGTCTGGAGCGCCCGCCACCATTATGGGGCGATCTTGGGAATCCAGCCAAAAGAGGGCCACAAGGCAGGTCTTGACGGATCGCCCCGGCATCCCAAAGCGTATGTTTCCGGCATGCTGGTGCGGGTCCTCGGACCTGTAGAGGTGGTTGGCACGGGGCGGACCGTCCCACTCGGAGGACCGAAGCAGCGTACGGTGTTGGCGTTGCTGGCGGCCGAGCGTGGCCGCGTCATACCCGCCGACGTGCTCATCGAGGGAGTCTGGGGTGGGGAGCCCACCCCCGGGGCTCGGGGCACCCTGCAGACCTACGTCTCCAATCTCAGATCGGCGGTGGGCTCCACATTGGAGTGGGAGGGTGGGGGTTACCGGCTCAACCTGGAGCCGGATCAGATCGACTCCTGGCTGTTCGAGGAATCGGTGGAGACGGCACGCCAGCTCGTCGACAGCCAGCCGCTGGAAGCCTCGCAGCGGATCCGTGACTCTATCGCCTTGTGGCGGGGCTATCCCTACTCGGATGCCTCTCCTTCTCTCCGTCTCGAGGAGGATGCCCGCCGGCTCACCGAAAGGCGTGTCAGCGCATTGGAGGACGCCATCGACGCCGAGCTGGGTCTCGGCTACGACGTCGAACTGGTGTCGGAGCTCGAGGTCCTCTGCGCCGAGTATCCGTTCCGCGAGCGCTTTCGGGCCCAGCACATGCTCGCCCTGTACCGGGCGAGCCGTCAGGCCGAGGCGCTCCGCGCCTTCGCCAAGACCAGCCGCTATCTCGGCGAGGAGTTGGGGATCGAGCCTTCGCGCCAGCTCAAGGAGTTGGAGCAGCGCATCCTCGAACAGGACCCGACGCTCCTCATCGAAGCCCATCCCCGCGTGGAGACGAGGTCCT